>NZ_JBVIVK010000003.1:97108-187760 GCF_055595715.1 Streptomyces sp. NPDC040410 | reverse complement strand
CGCGTGAGCTGCGGGCTGGTCTGAGCGTGCTTTCCGCGTGAAGCGGCGGGCTGGTGGGTCTGAGCGTGCTTTCCGCGTGAGCTGCGGGTGGGTCCTTGGCCCGAGCGGCGGTCCGCGGTTCGTGGCGCGGCGGGCCCCCGCCGCCGTGAATCCGAGCGCTGCGGCGCCGCGGCCTGCGGGGCCGGCCGACCCGATGAGTGCGATGAACGTTCCGACAAGACGTCGGCAAGATGTTGCGTTCGGCGTCTTGCGCGTGGTCACATGGTTACCCAGTCCGTAGTTAGGTGTGCCTAACTACGTTCGCCCCCCGGGACCTCAGGAGGCGTACATGCCGGCCACGGAACGAGACGAGGCGCTGCCCCGCGTGGTGTCCATGCGTGATCTGCTGGCGGCATGTGCGGCGGCGGACGTGATCTCGACGCCGCCGCGCGAGCCCGAGCCGCAGCGGCCGGCACCCGTCAAGGACCACCGCGAGGCCGCGTAGCCCGAACGGGCGACTGAGCCGCGGACAGCACCTGGCGGAGACCTAACGGATGACGACGACCGGCTCGCCGACCGTCGCGAACCTCCACATCGCGTCGCCGTCCGCGCGGGACTCCCGGATGCCGCCCGTGCGCACCTTCGGATCGACCGGCGTCCGCGGGCCCTCCACGGCCGCGCTGAAGCCGATGGACACCCCGTCCCTGCTGGTGAACCGCACGACGTGCTCGATGGGGGTGCCGTCGGTGCCGGTGATCGCCCCGGAGCGGGACGTGACCCGGTAGACGCCCGGGGCCGGGTCGACCGAACCGGGGGTGACCTTGAACGTACGCCTTACCTTGTTGCCCGCTCCGACCAGCCACACCCGGTCGTCGTCCACCGAGTACACGACCCGCCGGCCCGTGCCGGACGCGGCGGGCAGGGCGGCCGGGTTCCTCTTGTCCCGTGGCGCCTTCGAGGCGGCCGCGGCGGGGGAGGTGTGCGCGTTCGCCCCGCCCAGGCCGTCCGGGACGCTCGCCGAGGCCTGGTAGGCGAGGACGCCGACCGTCGCGAGCGCGGCCATGGTGAGCCCGGCCACGAATCCGGCGCTGCCTGTTGCCACCGTCGCCCACCTCGGTCGTCTCGTACGTCGCGCTTCGTGGCGACGGTAGCAGCAGGCGCCCGCCCGACCGGGGCGGCCGTTGCGGGGTGCGCGGCCCGTGTCGGAATCCCTGTTGTCCCGCGGCGTCCGACACGGACCCCGGGGAGCCGTAGGCTGTTTGCGTGCTCTTGCTCGCTCTGGATACCGCCACCCCCGCCGTCACCGTCGCCCTGCACGACGGCACGGCCGTCATCGCCTCCTCCAGCCAGGTGGACGCGCGCCGGCACGGAGAGCTGCTGCTGCCGGCCGTGGACCGCGTGCTCGCCGAGGCCGGGCTCAGGCTCGACGCCGTCACCGGCATCGTCGTCGGCATCGGCCCCGGCCCCTACACGGGGCTGCGCGTCGGCCTGATGACCGCGGACACCTTCGGGCTCGCGCTGGGCGTCCCCGTGCACGGCGTGTGCACGCTCGACGGCCTCGCCTACGCGGCCGACATCGAGAAGGGCCCCTTCGTCGTGGCGACCGACGCCCGCCGCAAGGAGGTCTACTGGGCGCGGTACGCCGACTCCCGTACGCGTCTGACCGACCCCGCCGTGGACCGTCCAGCCGACATCGCCGACCGGGTGGCAGGACTGCCCGCCGTCGGCGCCGGCGCGCTGCTGTATCCGGACACCTTCCCGAACACGCACGAGCCCGAGCACGTGTCCGCCGCCGCCCTCGCCTCCCTGGCCGCCGAGAAGCTGGCCGCGGGCCAGGAGCTCCCGGCCCCCCGGCCGCTGTATCTGCGCCGCCCGGACGCCCAGGTCCCCAAGAACTACAAGGTGGTCACCCCCAAGTGACCGACGCCATGACCTCTCGACTGCGCGAGATGCGCTGGTGGGACATCGACCCCGTGCTCGGGCTGGAGAGGGACCTCTTCCCCGAGGACGCCTGGTCGCGGGGGATGTTCTGGTCCGAACTGGCCCATTCGCGAGGGCCCGGGGCGACCCGGCGGTACCTCGTCGCCGAACGCGCCGACCGCATCGTCGGCTACGCCGGCCTCGCCGCCTCGGGAGACCTCGCAGACATCCAGACCATCGCCGTGGCCCGCGACCAGTGGGGGACGGGGCTCGGCGGACAGCTGCTGACCGAACTGCTCGTGGCCGCGAGCGACTTCGAGTGCGCCGAGGTGATGCTCGAGTGCCGGATCGACAACACCCGCGCCCGGAAGCTGTACGAGCGCTTCGGCTTCGAAGCCATCGGGTTCCGGCGCGGCTACTACCAGCCGGGCAACGTCGACGCCCTGGTGATGCGACTGACCACGGCATCCGGCAGCGGCTCCGCCGCGGGCGCAACCTCCGAACAAGGAACCGAGATCAATGGCTGACTCACGCGACGAGCCTCTCGTACTCGGCATCGAGACCTCCTGCGACGAGACCGGTGTCGGCATCGTCCGCGGCACCACCCTGCTGGCCGACGCCGTCGCCTCCAGCGTCGACGAGCACGCCCGCTTCGGCGGGGTGGTGCCCGAGGTCGCCTCGCGGGCGCACCTGGAGGCGATGGTGCCGACCATCGACCGCGCGCTGAAGGAAGCGGGGGTGAGCGCGCGGGACCTGGACGGCGTCGCGGTGACCGCCGGCCCCGGACTGGCCGGTGCGCTGCTGGTCGGCGTCTCGGCGGCGAAGGCGTACGCCTACGCGCTCGGCAAGCCCCTGTACGGCGTCAACCACCTCGCCTCCCACATCTGCGTCGACCAGCTGGAGCACGGAGCGCTGCCGGAGCCGACGATGGCGTTGCTGGTGTCCGGCGGGCACTCCTCCCTGCTGCTGTCCTCGGACATCACCTCGGACGTACAACCGATGGGCGCGACGATCGACGACGCGGCCGGCGAGGCCTTCGACAAGATCGCACGCGTCCTGAACCTGGGCTTCCCGGGCGGCCCGGTGATCGACCGGTACGCGAAGGAGGGCGACCCGTCGGCGATCGCGTTCCCGCGCGGTCTGACCGGCCCGCGCGACCCGGCGTACGACTTCTCCTTCTCCGGTCTGAAGACGGCCGTGGCCCGCTGGATCGAGGCGAAGCGGGCGGCGGGCGAGGAGGTACCGGTGCGCGATGTGGCGGCCTCCTTCCAGGAGGCCGTCGTCGACGTGCTGACGCGGAAGGCCGTGCGGGCCTGCAAGGACGAGGGCGTCGACCACCTGATGATCGGCGGTGGAGTCGCGGCCAACTCCCGGCTGCGGGTGCTGGCCCAGGAGCGCTGCGAGGCGGCCGGGATCCGGCTGCGCGTCCCGCGGCCCAAGCTGTGCACCGACAACGGGGCGATGGTCGCGGCGCTGGGTGCGGAGATGGTGGCCCGGGGCCGTGCCGCGTCGAGCTGGGACCTGTCGGCGGACTCGTCTCTGCCGGTGACCGACCCGCACGTGCCCGGACACGACCACGTCCACGAGATGAGCAAGGAGAACCTGTACTCGTGACGGTCGCGTTGATGTGGGAGGCGCGGGCGGTCTCCGGACGCGGCGGGGAACTGCTGGCCTGGGCCCGCGCGCAGGAGCTGCCGCGGCAGCCCCTGCGCCGGGAGACCTTCCGGGCCCCGCAGGACCGGGTGCTGGTCATCACGTGGTGGGACGCGGCGTACGACGCCGAACTGCCCGAACTTCCGGAGCCGACCGGGGAGCTGGCGGGCCGTCCGGTGCATCGGTGGCGGTTCGAGTCGGTGGGCGCCGGCTGAACGGAAGGGTCAGGACGCCTGCGACACCTCCGTGTCGCACTGGCAGAAGCTGGTGAAGCACCTGCTGGAACGGCTCCTCGACGAACCTCCTCTCCGACCCGCCCAAGCTGTACGACGTCGCCGACGCGGTGACCGGCAGCCTGACCACGGACACCGGCATCGACTCCCTCAGGACGAGCCGGAGCTGAGCGAGCTGTGGGAGTCGCTGCGCTGACCAGCGAAAACGGGACCGCGGAAGAATCTTCGGAGAAAATTCGGCCCGCGTGTCGATCCCGGTGCCTCCCGATCGACGCAGGGGTGAGAGGCCGGAAAGGTCCCGGCCCCACCGACACGAGGAGTCACCATGCCGCGTTACCTGTCGCTCGTGCAGATCGACGAGAAGACCGCGCCGGCCGAGGGCCCCAGCCCCGAGCTGATGCAGAGGATGGGCGAGCTGATCGAGGAGGTCACCAAGGCGGGCGTGATGCTCGACACCCAGGGGCTCACACCGTCGGCGCAGGGCACCCGGGTGCGCTGGGAGGGCGGGGAGCTGTCCGTCACGGACGGGCCCTTCACCGAGTCCAAGGAGGTTGTGGGCGGCTACGCGATCATGCAGTGCAAGGACAAGGCCGAGGCCCTCGAGTGGACCAAGCGGTTCCTGAAGATCCACGAGGCTCACTGGACGGTGACCTGCGAGGTGCGGGAGATCGCGGAGGGCTGAGCCTTCCTTGGCGTCGGGCGGCCGCGGGTGTTGCATGGAGGGTTGTGAGCTCACAGCCCTCCACGGTCCCGCCGTCCGCCGACCCGCGCGGCACCGTCGAGACCGTCTTCCGGATCGAGTCCCCGCGCATCATCGCCGGCGTCGCCCGCATCGTGCGGGACGTCGGTATCGCCGAGGAACTGGCGCAGGACGCGCTGGTGGCCGCCCTGGAGCAGTGGCCCCGGGACGGGGTGCCGGACAACCCGGGCGCCTGGCTCATGGCGGCCGCCCGGCACCGCGCGGTCGACCTGATCCGGCGCCGGGAGAACTACGCCCGCAAGCTGCAGGAGATCGGGCGGGACCTTTCGGCCGAAGCGCCGCCGGACGAGCCTGCCGACCCCGACGACATCGACGACGACCTGCTCCGGCTGGTCTTCACCGCCTGCCACCCGGTCCTCTCCGCCGAGGCCCGCATCGCCCTCACGCTGCGGCTGCTCGGCGGCCTGACCACGGCCGAGATCGCCCGGGCGTTCCTGGTACCGGAGCCGACGGTCGCCCAGCGCATCGTGCGCGCCAAGCGCACCCTGGCGACGAGGAACGTCGCCTTCGAGGTGCCGTACGGTCCCGACCGCGAGGCCCGCCTCGGCTCCGTCCTCGACGTCATCTACCTGATCTTCAACGAGGGGTACGCCGCGACGGCCGGCGACGACTGGCTGCGCCCGGCCCTGTGCGAGGACGCCCTGCGCCTGGCCCGCGTGCTGGCGGGTCTGATGCCCAAGGAGCCGGAGGTGCACGGCCTGGCCTCCCTCCTGGAGTTCCAGGCGTCCCGCGCCGCCTCCCGCACCGGCCCGCACGGCGAGCCCGTCCTCCTCAGGGACCAGAACCGCCGCCGCTGGAACCGCATGCTCATCGCCCGCGGCATCACCGCCCTGGACCGCGCCACCGCCACCGCAACCGGCGCCCCGGGCCCGTACGCCCTCCAGGCCGCGATCGCCGCCTGCCACGCGTTCGCGTACTCCTACGAGGAGACCGACTGGCAGAAGATCGCCACCCTCTACGGTCTGCTCGCCGCCCGCGCCCCGTCCCCCGTCGTCGAACTCAACCTCGCGGTCGCCGTCTCGATGGCCGAGGGCCCCGGCCCGGCCCTGGAGATCGTCGAAGCCCTCGCCGCCGACCCCGCCCTGCGGGACTACCACCTGCTGCCGAGTGTGCGAGGCGATCTGCTGGCGCGGCTGGGGCGTACGGCGGAAGCGGCAGCCGAGTTCGAACGGGCCGCGCGGCTGACGCGCAACGAGCGGGAACGGGACCTGCTGGCGGCCCGCGTGCGGGAGCTGGGCCAGACATGATGGCCCTTGCGCAGCTGCCGTAACGGGAGTGACGCCATCGCGCGCCCCGCAGCCACCTGAACGGCGTGTCCGGACAGCCGGCGTGGCCGCCCCTGGTCAACGGGGCCGCGGGCATCAACTTCCCGGTGGCGTTCGGCGGCACCGGCTCGGTCTCGACCACGGCGCTGGACTCCCGGGCACCGCGATCAGCGCGAGCAGCAGCCAGTGGGGCTGCACGCCCTTCTGCAACGGCCCGGAGCCGACGGCGAGTTCGTTCGCCCCGGCGACGGCCGGTTCCTCCGCTCCGGCCCGCCCGGACGCCACGGCGCCGGATCTCACGGTGCTGCGGACGACGGCCGGTCAGGAGCGGCGGCAGGCGCCCCCGCGGGAGCTCCGACCAGCATGGTCGGGGCCCCCGCGACGCGTGTCAGGAACACGGTGGCCGAGTTGGGGCCGTGCGACCTGGGAAGCGCCTTGCGCCGCAGTTCCTCCGGCTCGACCGCCGATCCCCGCTTCTTCACCGTCAGGACCCCGACCTCGCGCTCCCGCAACAGAGCCTTCAACCTCTTCACGTTGAAGGGCAGTTGGTCGGTGATCTCGTAGGCCGAGGCGTACGGCGTCGGCCGCAGCCCGTCCGCGGTGATGTACGCGATGGTCTCGTCGATCAGCCCGCCGTCGAGTTCCTCGGCCACGTCCGCGACCAGATGGGCCCGGATGACGGCGCCGTCGGGCTCGTACAGGTAGCGTCCGACAGGGCGTACCCGAGGGTCCGGCAGGCCGCGTCCGAGCAGCGTGCGCGGCCCCGGCAGCAGGGTGGCGCGCACCGCCCCCGGCGCGGTGCCGAACCACAGCACCGCCTCCTTCACGTCCCCGCCGTCGGAGATCCACTCCGCCTCGGCCTCGGCGGGCACCGTCTCGTGCGGGATGCCGGGGGCGATCTTCAGAGCGGCGTGCGGCGCCCTGCGGGCCGCTTCCACCGCCCACGACAGCGGCGGTGAGTACGCCTCCGGGTCGAAGATCCTCCCGCCCGTCGCCCGGCCACCGCCCCTCGGTGACGCGCCTCGCGCGGCCCCTCCCGGCCTGCCGCCGCGCCGGGCGGGGTCGACGAACACGGCGTCGTAGCCGGCCGTGTCCACGTCCGTGACGTCCGCCTCCCGTACCTCGATCAGGCCGGCGAGGCCCAGCGCCTCCGCGTTCGCGCGCGCCGCCGCCGCCGTCAGCGGGTCCCGGTCCACTGCGAGGACCCGGATCCCGGCACGGGCCAGCGCGATCGCGTCCCCGCCGATCCCGCAGCACAGGTCCGCGACGGAGGTGACCCCCAGCGCCTTCAGACGTCCGGCCCGGTACGTCGCCACGCTCGCCCGGGTCGACTGCTCGACCCCGTTCGGTGTGAAGAACATCCGCCCCGCGTCCTCGGCCCCGAACTTCGCCGCCGCCCGCTGCCGCAGCCGCGCCTGCCCGAGCGCGGCCGACACCAGTTCGGCGGGGTGCTCGCGCCGCAGCCGGGTGGCGACGGCGAGTTCCCGCGCGGGGTCGGTGCCGCGCACCTCGTCGAGGAGGGCGCGGCCTTCGGGGGTGAGGAGGGCGTCGAGGTCGTTCACCGGCTCATTGTGGGCCAGTCGGTGGATGGTGCGCCTCCGGAGACGGGGCGGGCCGGGGTGTCGGCCGGGGGCGGCGGTGGTGTCCTGCGAAGATCCGGGCCCATGCGAGCAGTACGAAAAAATGACAAATACCGGACTTCTGTGGTGGCGCGGGTCCGCGGCGCAGTCGCCGTGCTCGCCGTGGCCGCCCTCGCCTCGGGCTGCGCCCCGAGCGGCTCCGAGGAAGTGCAACCGGCCTCCGGACAGCAGCCCCTGAAGGCGCCCCCGGCCCGCGCCCTCCAGCAGTACGCCGCCCAACTGCGCGCCGCGCAGGCCGCCCGGGTCGCCGCCACGAAGCGCTGGGGTCTGGCGAAGGTCCCGCTGCCGGCACCGCCGCCCCCCGCGAAGAAGCCGGTCATCAAGACCCGCAAGGGCTTCGAGGTGGACGACCACGAGGAACTCGGCCTCCCCCCGGTCTTCACCACCGTCCCCACCAAGCAGAAGGTCGTCTTCCTCACCATCGACGACGGCGCCGAGAAGGACCGGGCCTTCCTGCGCATGATGAGCGACCTGAAGATCCCGTACACCGCCTTCCTCAGCGACTACCTGATCAAGGAGGACTACGGCTACTTCAAACGGATGCAGGACAGGGGGGTGGTGCTGGACAACCACACCCTGCACCACCCGTACCTGCCAGGGCTGTCGTACGCCCGCCAGAAGCGCGAGATCTGCGGCATGCAGGACGTGATCGAGAAGCGCTACGGCACACGGCCGGCCCTCTTCCGCCCGCCCTTCGGCAGCTACAACCAGGACACCCTGCGCGCCGCGAAGAGCTGCGGCATCAAGTACGCCCCGCTGTGGGACCAGGAGGTCTTCGTCGACCGCTGGGAGTACCGCGAGTGGGACCGGGACATCCACCCCGGCGACATCGTCCTCAGCCACTTCCGCGGCAGGGAGCTGTGGAAGGGCACGATGCCCGACATGATCCGCCGCTTCATGGACAAGATCACGGCCAAGGGGTACGCGGTGGCCCGGCTGGAGGACTACCTGTGAGGCTGCGGGCGCTGGCGGCCGCGGCGCTGGCGGCCGCACTCCTCGGCGGCTGCGCCCAGTCCGTCGATCCCATCGAACGGCTCGGCAAGAAGGCGGCCCGGAAGGTGGGAACGCACGGGCCGGCCGGGAAGCCCGCGTACCGCCGGTGGGGCCTCACCGCCCCCGTGCTCCCGGCCCCGCACCCGCCCGACCGGCCCGCCGGCGCGCGCACGGCGGGCTCGGGCCTCCCGCCCGTCGTGGACCGCGTCCGCACCCGCGACCGGGTGGTCTTCCTGACCTACGACGACGGCGCCGAGAAGGACCCGCGGTTCGTTGACATGGTCCGTGAACTGCGGCTCCCCATCAGCCTGTTCCTCACGGACAGCGTCGTCGGACCGGGCTACGGCCACTTCGCCCGCCTCCAGTCGGTCGGCGCGGGCGTCCAGAACCACACCCTCGACCACGCCGCCCTGCGCGGCCTGCCCTATGCCGGCCAGCGCGCCGAGATCTGCGGCCAGCAGGACAAACTCAAGTCCCGCTTCGGCATCCGCCCCCGTCTCTTCCGGCCTCCCTACGGCACGTACGACACGACCACCCTCCGCGCCGCCGCCGACTGCGGTCTCTCGGCGGTCGTCCTGTGGCGCTCGTCCATGGAAGGCGACGGCACCCTCACCTACGCCGAGGGCGAGCACCGCCTGCGCCCCGGCGACATCGTGTCGCTCCCGTCGAGGGAGCCGACCGGCACGACACTGAGGGAACGGACGGCTCGGCTGCTGCGGGAGGCGCGGGGGGCGGGGCTGACGGTGGGTCGGCTGGAGGACTACCTGTAACGCTCTTCTCGGCGCCGGCCGCGGCGTGCCGGCCCGTCCGGCGTTTGCGGACGAGGCCGTTCAGGCCGAAAGCGGGGGCCTGGGGGCGGCAGCCCCAGACACGCCGGCACAGGGCAACAACACGGGAACGCCCGCCGAAAACCCGCCGCCACGCCGTGGGCATTGGCACTCCGCTTGACCGAGTGCTAATCGCGGTCATAGTCTCGGCACTGGCACTCCCCCCTGGAGAGTGCCAACCAAGCGACGGGCAGGTCCGGCACCCGCGACGACGGATCGACCTGGTCGCCACCTCAGACAGTTAACCCCGTGAGATCTCCGAAGGGGGAGGTCGGATCGTGACGACCACCAGCTCCAAGGTTGCCATCAAGCCGCTCGAGGACCGCATCGTGGTCCAGCCGCTCGACGCCGAGCAGACCACCGCCTCTGGCCTGGTCATCCCGGACACCGCCAAGGAGAAGCCCCAGGAGGGCGTCGTCCTGGCCGTGGGCCCGGGCCGCTTCGAGAACGGCGAGCGTCTTCCGCTCGACGTCAAGACCGGCGACATCGTGCTGTACAGCAAGTACGGCGGCACCGAGGTGAAGTACAACGGCGAGGAGTACCTCGTCCTCTCGGCTCGCGACGTGCTCGCGATCATCGAGAAGTAATTCACCCTGAAGCATTTGCTTTGAGCTGCGCCCCTGGCCCCCGCGACCAATAACTAGCCGGGCGCCCGGGGCGCAGTCTCTTTTCACCTAGATTTCCGAGAGGGCTCACGCTCCCATGGCGAAGATCCTGAAGTTCGACGAGGACGCCCGTCGCGCCCTCGAGCGCGGCGTCAACAAGCTTGCCGACACGGTCAAGGTGACGATCGGCCCGAAGGGCCGCAACGTCGTCATCGACAAGAAGTTCGGCGCTCCCACCATCACCAACGACGGTGTCACCATCGCCCGCGAGGTCGAGGTCGAGGACCCGTACGAGAACCTCGGCGCCCAGCTGGTGAAGGAGGTGGCGACCAAGACCAACGACATCGCGGGTGACGGCACCACCACCGCCACCGTGCTCGCCCAGGCGCTGGTGCGCGAGGGCCTGAGGAACGTCGCCGCGGGTGCCTCCCCGGCCGCCCTGAAGAAGGGCATCGACGCCGCCGTCGCCGCGGTCTCCGAGGAGCTCCTCGCGACCGCCCGCCCGATCGACGAGAAGTCCGACATCGCCGCCGTCGCCGGTCTGTCCGCCCAGGACACGCAGGTCGGCGAGCTCATCGCCGAGGCGATGGACAAGGTCGGCAAGGACGGTGTCATCACCGTCGAGGAGTCCAACACCTTCGGTCTGGAGCTGGACTTCACCGAGGGCATGGCCTTCGACAAGGGCTACCTGTCGCCGTACTTCGTGACGGACCAGGAGCGCATGGAGGCCGTCCTCGACGAGCCGTACATCCTCATCAACCAGGGCAAGATCTCCTCGATCCAGGACCTGCTGCCGCTGCTGGAGAAGGTCATCCAGACCAACTCCTCCAAGCCGCTGCTGATCATCGCCGAGGACGTGGAGGGCGAGGCCCTCTCCACCCTCGTCGTGAACAAGATCCGCGGCACCTTCAACGCGGTCGCGGTCAAGGCCCCCGGCTTCGGTGACCGCCGCAAGGCGATGCTGCAGGACATGGCGATCCTCACCGGCGCCACGGTCGTCTCCGAGGAGGTCGGCCTCAAGCTCGACCAGGTCGGCCTGGACGTGCTCGGCTCCGCCCGCCGTGTCACGGTCACCAAGGACGACACGACGCTGGTCGACGGCGCCGGCAAGTCCGAGGACGTCCACGGCCGCGTCGCGCAGATCAAGGCCGAGATCGAGAACACGGACTCCGACTGGGACCGCGAGAAGCTCCAGGAGCGCCTTGCGAAGCTGGCCGGCGGCGTGTGCGTGATCAAGGTCGGCGCCGCCACCGAGGTGGAGCTGAAGGAGAAGAAGCACCGTCTGGAGGACGCCATCTCCGCGACCCGCGCCGCGGTCGAGGAGGGCATCGTCTCCGGTGGTGGCTCCGCTCTGGTCCACGCCGTGAAGGTCCTCGAGGGCAACCTCGGCAAGACCGGCGACGAGGCCACGGGTGTCGCGGTCGTCCGTCGCGCCGCCGTCGAGCCGCTGCGCTGGATCGCCGAGAACGCCGGCCTCGAGGGCTACGTCATCACCTCCAAGGTCGCCGAGCTCGAGAAGGGCCAGGGCTTCAACGCCGCGACCGGCGAGTACGGCGACCTGGTGAAGCAGGGCGTCATCGACCCGGTCAAGGTCACCCGCTCCGCCCTGGAGAACGCCGCCTCCATCGCCTCCCTCCTGCTGACGACCGAGACCCTGGTCGTCGAGAAGAAGGAAGAGGAAGAGCCGTCCGCCGCGGGCCACGGTCACGGCCACGCGCACTGACGCGAGCCGTTCGAGCAGCGAGTGAGGCCCGGCACCCACGGGGGTGCCGGGCCCCACCGGCGTTCGGGTGCCGGGCCTCACCGGCGTGCTACTTCTCCAGCGCTTCCAGCGCCCCCAGCTGGGCCATCAGCCCCAGCCGGTCGTACTGCCACCAGCCCTCGGCGATCTTCCCGTCCTCGCGGCACCGGAAGGTGGTCGTCCCGGTCATCGTGACCTGCTTCCGGCTGGCCGGAATCCCCATGAAGTCGCCCTTGTGGGTGCCCTGCCAGGTCCAACGGGTGCACACCCTGTCACCTTCGGAGATCTGGTCCTCGATCGTGAACGCGAAGTCGAAGCCGCCGCGCCACATCTCCATCTCGCGCCGCATGGCGTCCATGCCGATGGTGTCCTGCTCGTTGGCGGGATCGTGGTCGTGGTAGTCCTCGGCCATCAGCCCGTCGAGCGGCGGCAGGTCGCCCCTGGTCGCGGCGGTCTCGAACAGCCGCCGCGCGTTCGCCGCGTACAACTGCTCGTCGCGCACCACGTCCAGATCGGTGAACGTGGGCATCTCGTCGCAGAGAGCGACCATCTCCTGGAAGATCCTGTCGGTCTCGGGCAGGTTCGAGTTCCGCATCGCCTCCTCGTACGACGGAAACTCCACGATCTCCACGAAGTGCGACGCGTCGGACCGGTCCCTGCCGACCAGGTCGTGTGTCGCGGTCCGCTTCCCATGAGTCTGCTCGACCCACCTGTCCATCAGCTGGTTCAACTCGTCGAACCGGCTGGTCTTGCAGTCGATGAGCTGTACGAACGTCATGACGCAGCCTCCAGCCCCCCTGGGCCCGCTGTTGTCCCGCCCATTTTCTCACCAGAGGGCCGACGTCACCCGGTCGGCGGAAGGCTCACTGCGGCCCGTACTTGCGCCCGGTCCGGGAACTGATCCCCCCGAGCAGGCCCCTCGGCACCACCTTCGCGACGCCCATCAACGCCTTGTACCGCGCATCCGGGATGGACACCGACTTGCCGCGCGCCAGATCCCCGAGCGCCGCCGCCACAAGTTTGTCCGCGTCCAGCCACATCCAGCCGGGGATGTTGTCCGTGCCCATCCCGGCCCGCTCATGGAACTCCGTGCGCACGAACCCGGGGCACAGCGCCATCAGACGCACCCCGCTGCCCGCCAGATCCCGCGCCGCTCCCTGCGTGAACTGCACGACCCACGCCTTGGACGCCCCGTACGTCCCGCGCGGCACGAACGCCGCGACCGAGGCGACGTTGACGACGCCGCCGCGGCCTCGCTCCCGCATGGCCTCCGTGGCCGCCGACGTCAGCCGCAGCACCGCCTCGCAGTGCACCTTGAGCATCTTCAGCTCGTCGGCCATGGACACGTCGAGATAGCGGCCCTTGTTGCCGAAGCCGGCGTTGTTGATCAGCAGGTCGACGGGATTCCTGCGGTCGGAGAGCCTGGCCGCCACCGCCTCGATGCCGCCGTCCGCCGCCAGGTCCGCCGTCAGCACCTCCGCCTCGATGCCGTGCCGGTCGTGCAGTTCGGTCGCCTGCTCCCGCAGCCGTTTGGTGTCCCGTGCCACCAGGACCAGGTCGTGTCCGTCAGCCGCGAGCCGCCGCGCGAACGCGGCACCGATGCCCGCGGTCGATCCCGTAATCAAAGCCGTTGTCATGGCGCAACATTAGTGACACGACCGAGCACGTCCGGTTCCTGCCCGCACCCTCCCGATCAGTGGAGGTACGGCGGTAACCGTCCGGTGAGACCCCGTCACGACCCGTACTTCTCCACGTACTTCCGTGCCGCCTCCAGCGACTCCGGGTGCAGCGCCGCACCCGCCGCGAGCAGCCCGGGCAGCAGCGCCCGCTCGGTGGTCACCGCCCGGAACTGCACCGCCACCGTCACGTCGTGATCCGGACGGTGCACGATCTCGACCGGGTCCCCGGCGCGTATCTCACCGGGTTCGATCACCCGCAGATACGCCCCCGGCGCACCCTTGCGCGTGAATCGCTTCACCCACCCCTTCTCAGCGAGATGGCCCTGGAAGGTCCGGCACGGAATCCGCCCGCTGGTGACCTCGAGGACCACCTCCGGCCCGACGCGCCAGCGCTCCCCGATCCGGGCGCCCGACACGTCCAGGCCCACGGTCGTGAGGTTCTCGCCGAACGCACCGCTCGCCAGCGGCCGCCCCAGCTCGCGCTCCCAGTCGTCCAGGTCCTCGCGCGCCACCGCGTACACCGCCTGGTCGTCGCCGCCGTGATGGCGTGTGTGGCACACCGCGTCCCCGGCCAGTCCGCTCGCCCCGACCCCCTTGGGCCCGGGAGCCGACACCCGCACCGGCCCGTCGGCCGGCCGCTTGTCGATACCGGTCAGTCCCTCCGGCTGGTCCGTGTACGGCACGGACTTCG
Organism: Streptomyces sp. NPDC040410; assembly: GCF_055595715.1. Lineage (NCBI taxonomy): Bacteria > Bacillati > Actinomycetota > Actinomycetes > Kitasatosporales > Streptomycetaceae > Streptomyces > Streptomyces sp. NPDC040410. The sequence continues at coordinate 173,774 of NZ_JBVIVK010000003.1, read as the reverse complement.
CGCGGCCCAGGTTCACAGACAGAAGCTTCATGGCCGCACGGTAGGTGCCCAGGAGTCAAAGCGTCTACGGAATATTCGGCGGCGTACCAAAGAATCACTTATTCTCGAAGGATGATCGAAGCCCGTCATCTCCGCGTGCTGCGCGCCGTGGCCACCACCGGCTCCTTCTCGGCCGCGGGCCGCGAGCTCGGCTGCACCCAGCCCGCCGTCAGCCAGCAGATGAAGGCCCTGGAGGCCTCGGTGGGCACGCCCCTGCTGATCCGCAGCGGGCGCGAGATGCGGCTGACGCAGGCCGGTGAGGCGCTGGTCCGGCACGCCGCGGGGATCCTCGCCGGACTCACCGCGGCGGAGGAGGAGGTGGCCGCCATCGCGGGGCTGCGCGCCGGGAGGGTACGGCTCGTCTCCTTCCCCAGCGGCAGCTCCACCCTCGTCCCCACGGCCCTCGCCGCCCTGCGCGCCGCGCACCCCGGCACCCGCGTCTCCCTGGAGGAGGCCGAGCCGCCGGCCTCCGTCGAGCTGCTGCGCGAGGGCGACTGCGACGTGGCACTCGCCTTCCGCTACGAGCGGGCATCGGCGGAGGAGTGGGAAGACCTCGTCGTACGACCGCTGCTGACCGACCGGCTGGTCGCCCTCGTCCCCGAACGGCACCGGCTCGCGGGCGCGGAGTCCGTCGCCATCGTGGAACTCGCGGAAGAGCCGTGGATCGCGGGCTGCCCGCGCTGTCGCGGCCAGTTGGTCGAGGTGTGCGAAGGAGCGGGCTTCACGCCCCGCATCGACTTCGCGACCGACGACTATCCGGCGGTCGTGGGCCTGGTGCGCGCGGGTCTCGGCGTCGCCGTCCTGCCCCAGCTCGCCGTCGAGTCCGTACGGCCGCGGGGTGTACGCACGGTGACATTGGAGCCCGCGGTGCGGCGGGAGATCGTCGGGCTCACGCTGCCCGACCTTGCGCAGGTGCCGGCGGTGGCGGCGACGCTGGAGCAGCTGGTGCTGGCGGCGGCGAGATGAGGTCCGTCGCGGCGTCCCCGTAGGGCATGCCTCGGAGCAGAAGTAAGGGCACGCAGACGCGTGCCCGAGGTGCAGAAACGTTTCAGTGGCTCGCGGTATCGCCGCCGCCGGGGGCCGACGCCGACACCAGCCGGTTGCGCGCCCGCCCCATGAGTTCTTCGCGCTCGTCCTCGGTCAGTCCGCCCCACACGCCGTACGGCTCGCGCACCGCCAGCGCGTGCGCCGCGCACTGCGCGCGCACGGGGCATCTCATGCAGACCTCCTTGGCCGAGTTCTCACGAGCGCTCCGGGCCGCACCGCGCTCGCCCTCCGGATGGAAGAAGAGCGAGCTGTCCACCCCGCGACAGGCGGCCAGGAGCTGCCAGTCCCACAGGTCCGCGTTCGGTCCGGGAAGGCGGGAGAAATCTGCCATTGCGTGACCCCTTGCAGCCGTTCTGTGCGGATACGGTGACAACGACGGTACATCTACTATCTAAGGAGATGAAAATATGACTCATTGCGAATCTAGCCTCACGCGCCAGTAAATGGGAAGAAAAGAGGCTGAATGGGGCATGGGTTGTGATGAAAGATTGGGGGTCCGTCGCGCATGTCTGCGCCGTATCCGCGCCCTCACGTAGAGTGCCGAAGATGGCATACGGCCCCGTAACTCTTTCGAGTGACCGTCGTTGAGAGGGCGGAGGCGGTTGAAACAACAAGTGCTCGGGCAGGCGTCCGAGCCGGTCGACCGCACAGGTGACGATTCGTACCAGCCTGGAGGCTCAAGGTGACGTGCATCAGCTGCGGAGGGCGGCCATGACATCCGTCCTCGTCTGCGACGACTCCCCGCTTGCCCGAGAGGCGCTCCGCCGCGCGGTCGCGACCGTGCCCGGCGTCGAGCGCGTGACGACGGCTGCCAACGGCGAGGAAGTCCTCCGCCGCTGGGGAGCCGACCGCTCGGACCTGATCCTTATGGACGTACGCATGCCCGGGCTGGGCGGCGTCGAGACCGTCCGCCGGCTGCTGTCCGCCGACCCCGGTGCCCGCATCATCATGCTCACCGTCGCCGAGGACCTCGACGGCGTGGCGCTCGCGGTCGCCGCCGGCGCGCGCGGGTATCTGCACAAGGACGCCTCCCGCGCGGAGTTGCGGGCGACCGTCACCCAGGCCCTCGCCGACCCCACCTGGCGGCTCGCCCCGCGCCGGCTGCGCTCCGCGGAGATGGGCGCCGCGCCCACCCTCACCGCGCGCGAGATCCAGGTCCTCGAGGGCATGAGCCACGGCCGCTCCAACGCGGAGATCGGCCGCGAGCTGTTCCTCTCCGAGGACACCGTCAAGACCCACGCCCGGCGGCTCTTCAAGAAGCTCGGCGCCTCGGACCGGGCGCACGCCGTGGCACTCGGCTTCCGGTGGGGCCTGGTTCGCTAGTGCCGGGTCAGCCAAGGTCCGCCCCGTCGCGACGCCCGGCACGCCCTCTCGCCGCACCGGCCGAAAGCCCGCGTACGTCCAGTACGAGGACTTCCGGCCGGCACGCCGAGAGCACGCACCGGACGCCGCTCCTTGACGGGCAAACCTTGGCTGACCCGGCACTAGGCCCTGTCGTCACATTCCCGCCTGCCCCGCGACGCCGTGCACGCTCCCCCCACTGCCCTAAAAAGGCGTGGGAGGTGCCCCCACTCGCCGCATCGGGCCTTTGCCCAAGTGCATCCAGCACGAGGGCCAGGGCCAGGCACGCCGAGAGCACGCACCTGACGCCGCGGGGCCCGCGCTCCGGGCGGACGACGGGAATGTGACGAGACCCAGGGCCTGCCCGGCGATCAGGTCGGAGGAAGGCGGCGGCATGTGGACAACACGGGTGAGCGGGGTCATGGCGGTCCCCCCGCTCGAGCGAAGCCGAGCGTGGGGGAGCCGGCAACCGATGGCAACGCCGGTGGGGGCACCTCCCGCCCGAGCGAAGCCGAGCGTGGGGGATGGCGTGCCGGACCCCGCGTCTCCGGCAAGATCCGCCGGACAGATCCTCAGGGCGTCGGGTGTGTTGTAGCGGGGGGCATGAAGCGTCCGGGGATCCCCGCCTACCGCACGGTGGGCGCGGATGGCAAACGGGGCCGCCGGGTGCCCGCTGCTCGTTTCGCCGCGGATGCCGCATCCTTGAGGTGTGGAGTTCCTCGGGGACAAGTCGGTCGAGCGGAAGGGGAGGGCGCAGGGGATGAGTTCCGGCGCACCTGCTCATAACGCTTCGGTGCACAACAATGGGCGTGGTACCACGCATCGGACGCCGCCAAGGCACGATGGACCGATGCGTGACGACGATGCGGCCACTGCCCAAGGGGCGATCGGTGCGCTCGTCCACCGCGCAGTCGACGGGGACGAGCAGGCCACGCACGACCTGCTCGCCCATGTCCACCCCCTGGCGCTGCGCTATTGCCGCACCCGTCTGTCCCGGCTACCGGGCGACGCGCGGCACTTCGTCGAGGACCTGGCCCAGGAGGTCTGCGTCGCGGTCCTCCTCGCCCTGCCGCGCTACAAGGACACCGGCCGCCCCTTCGAGGCGTTCGTCTTCGCCATCGCCGCGCACAAGGTCGCCGATCTGCAGCGGGCGGCCATGCGCCATCCGGGCTCGACGGCGGTCCCGTCGGACGAGATGCCCGAGCGCCCGGACGACTCGCTTGGCCCCGAGGAGCGGGCCCTGCTGAGCAGCGACGCCGAATGGGCCAAGAAACTGCTCGCCAACCTCCCCGAGAACCAGCGCGAGCTGCTCCTGCTCCGTATCGCGGTGGGCCTCACGGCCGAGGAGACGGGTCAGATGTTGGGAATGTCACCGGGAGCCGTCCGGGTGGCACAGCACAGGGCGCTGAGCCGGCTGCGGGCGCTCGCCGAGCAATAGGAAGTGCCAGGCCCCGCCTTCAAGTGAACAGGCGCTCCCCGGATTCCGTACGAACATACGAAGCCCGGAGTCACCTCGAACCGTGGAATTTGAGAGCCGTGCTTCCCGTTAGCATGGACATCCGCACCGATCAGGGCCATTTGGGGAAGGTGTCATGACTGCCAACGTCGACGGAGTGCCCGGTAAATTCGCGACACTCGGGCTGACCTACGACGACGTGCTGCTGCTGCCGGGCGCGTCGGACATGGCGCCCGACGAGATCGACACCGCCTCGCACGTCTCAAAGAACGTGCGGGTCAACATCCCGCTCCTGTCCGCCGCCATGGACAAGGTCACCGAGTCGCGCATGGCGATCGCGATGGCCCGCCAGGGCGGCGTCGGTGTACTGCACCGCAACCTCTCCATCGAGGACCAGGCCAACCAGGTGGACCTGGTGAAGCGCTCCGAGTCCGGCATGGTCACGGACCCCATCACGATCCACCCGGACGCCACGCTCGCCGAGGCCGACGCGCTGTGCGGCAAGTTCCGCATCAGCGGAGTCCCGGTCACCGACGGCAACAAGAAGCTGCTCGGCATCGTCACCAACCGCGACATGGCCTTCGAGACCGACCGCTCGCGCCGGGTGCGCGAGGTCATGACGCCGATGCCGCTGGTCACCGGCAAGGTCGGCATCTCCGGTGTCGAGGCCATGGAGCTGCTGCGCAAGCACAAGATCGAGAAGCTTCCGCTGGTCGACGACGAGGGCGTCCTCAAGGGCCTGATCACCGTCAAGGACTTCGTCAAGGCGGAGAAGTACCCGAACGCCGCGAAGGACGGCGAGGGCCGGCTCCTCGTCGGTGCCGCGGTCGGTGTCGCCGGTGACGCCTTCGAGCGCGCCCAGGCCCTGATCGAGGCCGGTGTCGACTTCATCGTCGTCGACACCGCGCACGGCCACTCCAGGCTGGTCGGCGACATGGTCGCCAAGATCAAGTCCAACTCTTCGGGTGTCGACGTCATCGGCGGCAACATCGCCACCCGCGACGGCGCCCAGGCCCTCATCGACTCCGGTGTCGACGGCATCAAGGTCGGCGTCGGCCCCGGCTCGATCTGTACCACCCGCGTGGTCGCCGGCATCGGCGTACCGCAGGTCACGGCCATCTACGAGGCGTCCCTCGCCGCCAAGGCGGCCGGCATCCCGGTCATCGGCGACGGTGGTCTGCAGTACTCCGGCGACATCGCGAAGGCCCTGGTCGCGGGCGCCGACACGGTGATGCTCGGCTCGCTGCTGGCCGGCTGCGAGGAATCGCCGGGCGAGCTGATGTTCATCAACGGCAAGCAGTTCAAGTCGTACCGCGGCATGGGCTCGCTGGGCGCCATGCAGTCCCGCGGCGACCGCAAGTCGTTCTCCAAGGACCGCTATTTCCAGGAGGGCGTCGCCTCCGACGAGCAGCTGGTCCCCGAGGGCATCGAGGGCCAGGTGCCCTACCGCGGCCCGCTGTCCTCCGTCGTCCACCAGCTGGTCGGCGGCCTGCGCCAGTCGATGTTCTACGTCGGCGGCCAGACGGTGCCGGAGCTCCAGGAGAAGGGCCGCTTCGTCCGGATCACCTCCGCGGGCCTGAAGGAGAGCCACCCGCACGACATCCAGATGACGGTCGAGGCGCCGAACTACAGCCGTAAATGACCTTCACGCACGCGTGAGGCATGCCGAGGGCGGCTCCGGAGGCTCCGGGGCCGCCCTTGTCGTACCCGTCGGCGATACTGGAGACGCTGAAACGCAGAGGGAAAGGCCACAGACGTGACTGAGATCGAGATCGGGCGCGGCAAGCGCGGCCGCCGGGCGTACGCCTTCGACGACATCGCCGTCGTCCCCAGCCGCCGTACGCGGGACCCGAAGGAGGTCTCGATCGCCTGGCAGATCGACGCCTACCGCTTCGAGCTGCCCTTCCTGGCAGCTCCCATGGACTCCGTCGTCTCCCCGGCCACCGCGATCCGCATCGGCGAGCTCGGCGGCCTCGGCGTGCTGAACCTCGAGGGCCTGTGGACGCGGTACGAGGACCCGCAGCCGCTGCTCGACGAGATCGCCGAGCTGGACGCGGACACGGCCACCCGCCGCATCCAGGAGATCTACTCCGCCCCCATCAAGGAGGAGCTGATCGGTGCGCGCCTCAAGGAGGTGCGCGACTCGGGCGTGGTCACCGCTGCAGCGCTGTCCCCGCAGCGCACCGCGCAGTTCTCCAAGGCGGTCGTCGACGCGGGCGTGGACATCTTCGTCATCCGCGGTACGACGGTCTCGGCGGAGCACGTCTCCGGCTCGCACGAGCCGCTGAACCTGAAGCAGTTCATCTACGAGCTCGACGTCCCGGTGATCGTCGGCGGCTGCGCCACGTACACCGCGGCCCTGCACCTGATGCGTACGGGCGCGGCCGGCGTCCTGGTCGGTTTCGGCGGCGGCGCGGCCCACACCACGCGCAACGTCCTGGGCATCCAGGTCCCCATGGCCACGGCCGTGGCCGACGTGGCCGCCGCCCGCCGCGACTACATGGACGAGTCCGGCGGCCGGTACGTGCACGTGATCGCGGACGGCGGCGTCGGCTGGTCAGGCGACCTGCCCAAGGCGATCGCCTGCGGCGCCGACTCGGTGATGATGGGCTCCCCGCTCGCGCGCGCGACCGACGCGCCGGGCAGGGGCCACCACTGGGGCATGGAGGCGGTCAACGAGGAGCTGCCGCGCGGCAAGAAGGTCGACCTGGGCACGGTCGGCACCATCGAGGAGGTTCTCACCGGCCCGTCCCACACGCCGGACGGCTCGATGAACTTCTTCGGCGCCCTGCGCCGCGCCATGGCCACCACCGGCTACAGCGAGCTCAAGGAGTTCCAGCGGGTCGAGGTGACGGTGGCGGACTCACAGCACAAGCGGTGAGCCGTACGACGTGAAAGGGCCCGTCCACCGGGAGGTGGGCGGGCCCTTTTCGAGGTACGCCGTTACGCCGTGGCTGCCTTCTTGGCGCCGGAGAAAGCGGCGAACGCGCCGATGGCGAGGAACAGGAAGGTCATCGCGTCGGCGGTCTCGCTCCATCCCTCGGTCAGCAGGTCGAAGTGCTCGGTGAACAGCGTGGTCGCGGAGACGCCCAGCTCGTCGGCGCCGATCATCGCGATGCCGATGAGCTGGCCGAGGTAGACGGCGCCCAGCGAGAGGACGGCGCTCACCACGGGCAGCACCGGGTTGGGGCCGCCGAGCTTGCCCGCGGCGAAGCCGATGACGAAGCCGACGCCGATCGCCGCGTAGCCGATCTCGTACTCGGTGGCGCCGACGATGCCGCCGTAGATCCCGGCGGTGACCAGGGCCGCGACCACGGCGGCGACAAGGCCGAGGGCGATGTTGTTGCGCACCGGCGCGGCCACCACCGGGGGCGGCGGCACGGCGCCGGGCTGCTGGGCGTACGGGTTGCCGTCGCCCGGCTGCTGGGCGGCGTACGGGTTGCCGCCGACGGGCTGCTGGGCGTACGGGTTGCCGTCGCCGGGCTGCGGCGGAACTGGCTGGGTCATGACAGGGATCCCCCCACGGGACTGGTGAACGAGCGGTGTGGTGTGCGCACGACAGTGCGACGAGTCGCCGAAGAGTAGCAAAGACACCGGCCCGCTCCACCAGGGAATTCAGGGGGAGGCCGGTACTCAGAGCCGGTGTGCGGCCCCGGTCGGCGTCGCCCCCCGCGTGTCCAGCAGGAGCTGGGCCTTCACCGACAGGCCCTGGAGGTCGTAGGTGCGGTGGTGCTGGAGCAGGATCGTCAGGTCGGCGTCCGCGGCGGCTTCGTAGAGGGAGTCGGCGCGCGGGACCGGACGGTCCAGGACGCTCCAGGACGGGATGTGCGGGTCGTGGTAGCTGACGGAGGCGCCCAGCTCCATCAGCCGGATCGCGATCTCGTGGGCGGGAGTGGCCTGTTGGTCGGCGAGGTCGGGCTTGTAGGCGACGCCGAGGAGCAGTACGCGGGCCCCGCGCGCGGACTTTCCGTGCTCGTTGAGGAGGGCCGCGGCGCGCTGGATGACGTAGCGGGGCATCTGGCTGTTGACCTGCTGGGCAAGTTCGACCATCCGCAGCGTGCGGCCCGCGTGCCCGGTCAGGTCCTGTGGGACGGCATGGCCGCCGACGCCGGGGCCGGGGCGGAAGGCCTGGAAGCCGAACGGCTTGGTCTCCGCGCAGCGGATGACGTCCCACAGGTCGACGCCCAGGCCGTGGCACAGGACGGCCATCTCGTTGACGAGGGCGATGTTGACGTGCCGGTAGTTGGTCTCCAGCAGCTGCACGGTTTCCGCTTCGCGTGGTCCACGCGCGCGTACCACCTTGTCGGTGAGACGGCCGTAGAAGGCGGCGGCCGACTCGGTGCAGGCGGGGGTGAGGCCGCCGATGACCTTCGGGGTGTTGGCGGGGGTGAAGTCGCGGTTGCCGGGGTCGACGCGGCTGGGTGAGTACGCGAGATGGAAGTCGCGGCCCGCGCGCAGCCCCGAGCCCTCTTCGAGGAGCGGGCGCAGGAATTCCTCCGTGGTGCCTGGGTACACGGGTGACTCCAGGATCACCGTGGTGTGCGGGCGCAGCCGCGCGGCCAGGGTGCGGGCGGCCGTCTCCACCTGGCTCAGATCGAGTCCGCCGTCCGCGCCCCGCGGGGTCGGGGCGCAGATGACCGCGGTGCGCACCCGGCCGAGCTCGGCCGGGCCGACGGCCGTCCGGAAGCCCCCCGAGAGCATCCGGCGCAGTTCGGCGGCGCTGAGGGAGCCGGCCTCGGGTCCCGTCTTGTAGCCGAGCGTGGGGATGCCGGCGGCGACGGCGGCCTGGGCCAGGGGCAGGCCGTAGGGGCCGAGTCCGATGACGGCGAGATCTGCGGGCATGGAGTGGGCCGTCCTTCCCAATAGCCGAAGCGGGACAGGTGCGCAAGCCGTGTGGACAGGACGGGCGAGCGCAATGTCAGACTAGGAGTAAATATGACCGACATGCGGGATTGGCTGACTGTGTGTTCCGGCCGGTCGTCGAGGGTTGTCCACAGGCTGGGGGTGAGTGGTGGCTGAAGTCGGGCAAGCCGGTCAGAATCTGGTCATGGGGGATTCGGACCGGGCCTCATCCCCGACGGGTGCGGCCGGCACGACTGACAGCGGGAGGCAGCGGTGAGGACAGCGACACTGGGGCCGGCGCGACGCGCCGAGTCACTCGCAGCAATGGCCGAGCGGGAGCTGGACGTGCTGGTCGTGGGCGCGGGCGTGGTCGGTGCGGGCACCGCGCTCGATGCCGTCACCCGCGGTCTGTCCACGGGCCTGGTCGAGGCGCGTGACTGGGCGTCGGGCACGTCGAGCAGGTCCAGCAAGCTCATCCACGGCGGCCTGCGCTATCTGGAGATGCTCGACTTCGCGCTTGTGCGGGAGGCGTTGAAGGAACGCGGCCTGCTGCTGGAGCGGCTCGCCCCGCATCTGGTGAAGCCGGTGCCGTTCCTCTACCCGCTCCAGCACCAGGGCTGGGAGCGTCTGTACGCCGGAGCGGGCGTCGCTCTCTACGACGCCATGTCGATGGCCCGTGGTCACGGCCGCGGGCTGCCCGTCCACCGCCACCTGACCCGCCGTCACGCCCTGCGTGTCGCACCCGCCTTGAAGAAGGACGCGCTGGTCGGCGCCCTCCAGTACTACGACGCACAGATGGACGACGCCCGATATGTGGCGACGCTCGTGCGCACGGCGGCGTCGTACGGCGCGAGCGTGGCCAACCGTGCACGCGTGACCGGGTTCCTGCGCGAGGGCGAACGCGTGGTCGGCGCCCGCGTGCAGGACGTGGAGGGGGGCGGCGAGTACGAGATCCGCGCCAAACAGGTCGTGAACGCGACCGGCGTGTGGACCGACGACACCCAGGCGATGGTGGGAGAGCGGGGACAGTTCCACGTCCGGGCGTCCAAGGGCATCCACCTCGTCGTGCCCAAGGACCGCATCCACTCCTCGACCGGGCTGATCCTGCGCACGGAGAAGTCCGTGCTGTTCGTCATCCCGTGGGGCCGCCACTGGATCGTCGGGACGACGGACACCGGCTGGGACCTCGACAAGGCGCACCCCGCCGCGTCCAGCGCGGACATCGACTACCTCCTGGAGCATGTGAACTCGGTGCTCGCGGTACCGCTGACCCGGGACGACGTACAGGGGGTGTACGCGGGTCTGCGCCCGCTGCTCGCCGGGGAGTCGGACGCCACCAGCAAACTGTCGCGCGAGCACACCGTGGCGCATCCGGTGCCCGGGCTCGTCGTCGTGGCGGGCGGCAAGTACACCACGTACCGTGTGATGGCCAAGGACGCGGTGGACGAGGCGGTGCACGGGCTCGACATGCGGGTCGCCGACAGCGTCACCGAGGACGTGCCGCTGCTCGGCGCCGAGGGGTACCCGGCGCTGTGGAACGCGCGAGCGCGGATCGCCGCCCGGACCGGTATCCACGTGGTGCGCGTGGAGCACCTCCTGAACCGGTACGGAACGCTGACCGAGGAGATCCTCGAGCTCATCGCCGCGGATGCCTCGCTGGGCGCGCCCCTGCAGGGGGCCGACGACTATCTGCGCGCCGAGATCGTGTACGCCGCCTCGCACGAGGGCGCCCGGCACCTGGACGACGTGCTGACCCGGCGCACGCGCATCTCGATCGAGACGTTCGATCGCGGGACGCGCAGCGCGCGGGAGGCCGCCGAACTGATGGCGCCGGTGCTCGGCTGGGACAAGGACCACATCGACCGGGAGATCGAGCACTACGAGAAGCGGGTGGAGGCCGAGCGGGAGTCGCAGCGGCAGCCCGACGACCTGACGGCGGACGCGGCGCGGCTGGGGGCGCCGGACATCGTGCCCTTGTAGAACCTCTCGGTTCCGCCCCCGCGTGCATCCCTCCCGGGATCACTCGAACGAGTGCGTAAACCGGGATCTTCGTTCGGAACCGGCTCGTTCTAGGAGGTGCGGGGGCAGAACTCGGCGGCGAGCAGCCGGGGTTCGAGTCCGGGATCTGTCACCGTGTCCGTGTTCACCCGGAAGGTGAGGACACGACGGCCGTCGATGGTGGCTGCGGTGCGCACGTAGCTGCCGGTGATGCGGCCGTTGTGCCCCCACACCGTGGTGCCGCACGGCAGCTCCACCGGAAACAGGCCCATGCCGTACGAGCCGTGTGCGGTGCGGGTGTCGAGCATCTCGCGCAGCCGGCGCGGGGGCAGCAGTTCGCCGCCGAGCAGTGCCGAGTAGAAGCGGTCCAGGTCGGCGAGCGTGGTCACCAGCTCGCCCGCGGCGCCGGCCACCCGGGGGTCGAGCTCGGTGACGTCGGATCCGTCGGCGGCGTAGGCGCGGCCGTGCGGGGAGGGAAGCGCGGTGCGGGATCCGGGAAAGGAGGTGCCCGTCAGACGCAGGGGAGCGATGATGCGGCGCTCGGCCTCGGCGGCGTAGGAGCGGCCGGTGACCTGTTCGACGACCAGGCCGAGCAGAACGTAGTTGGTGTTCGAGTAGGAGTAGTGGCCGGGGACGGCCGGAGGGTGGGTGAGGGCTATGCGCACGGCCTGAAGAGGGGGCACGGGGACGACCCCCTCGGTGTCCGCGGTGAAGTCGTACAGGCCGCTGGTGTGGGTGAGCAGGGCGCGCAGGGTAAGCGCGCGGCCGTCGTTGCCCGCTCCGTGCACCAGGCCCGGCAGGTGCTGTTCCACCGTGTCGGACAGCGACAGCCGGTGTTCGGCCGCCAGTTGCAGGACCACGGTGGCGATGAAGGTCTTGGTTATGCTGCCGCCGCGGAAGTGATCGGCGAGGGCGATGCCCTGACCCGCGTGGGCGTAGCGGGTGCCGGTCTCCTCACGGGCCAGCAAAGCCGCGGCGGGGGCGCTGCCCCGCGTGACCAGCAGCGGAAGGACGGCGTCCGTGGGCGGTGTTGAATGCGCCGCCTGCGAGCCGGTCCCGGCCAGGCCGAGGAGCGCCAGGGCCATGGGGACGGCCAGGAGCGTCCGAAGCGGCGGCATCGCGGGGTCCTTCCTTCTCGCGGCCCATCATGCAGGGCCGCGAAAGGCGCGCCGCACCCGGTCCCCCCGGGTTTGTGAGCGCCGAAGGCGGGGACGGGTTCAGGGCTGTTGAGGCGGTCCCGGTGCCGTGAGAGACACCCTGGGCGTCGGGCACTTGTCGGGTGAGAGACAATGGAGCCTCTGTCAGGGCGGGTTGCATGAGGGGACGCATGTCGGAGGCGGAGCGGGCGGGGGCATCCCGGCAGGACAAGAGCGAGCGTCTCCTCGCCGGGCGGTACCGGCTGGGAGAGGTGCTCGGCCGCGGCGGCATGGGCACTGTGTGGCGTGCCGAGGACGAGACCTTGGGCCGCACGGTGGCCGTGAAGGAGCTGCGGTTCCCGTCCAGCATCGACGAGGACGAGAAACGGCGGCTGATCACGCGCACACTGCGTGAGGCCAAGGCGATCGCACGGATCCGCAACAACAGTGCGGTGACGGTCTTCGACGTGGTCGACGAGGACGACCGGCCCTGGATCGTGATGGAGCTCGTCGAGGGCAAGTCGCTCGCCGAGGCCATCCGGGAGGACGGCCTCCTGGAGCCCAGGCGCGCGGCCGAGGTCGGGCTCGCGATCCTCGACGTGCTGCGGTCCGCGCACCGCGAGGGCATCCTGCACCGCGACGTGAAGCCGTCGAACGTGCTGATCGCCGAGGACGGCCGGGTCGTGCTCACCGACTTCGGCATCGCGCAGGTCGAGGGCGACCCGTCCATCACCTCGACCGGCATGCTCGTCGGCGCGCCCTCCTACATCTCCCCGGAGCGAGCCCGCGGCCACAAGCCGGGGCCGGCGGCCGACCTGTGGTCGCTCGGCGGGCTGCTGTACGCGGCGGTCGAGGGGGTGCCGCCGTACGACAAGGGCTCCGCGATCGCGACGCTCACCGCGGTGATGACCGAGCCGCTCGGGGAGCCGAAGAACGCGGGACCGCTGAAGGACGTCATCTACGGGCTGCTCACCAAGGACCCCGAGAAGCGGCTCGACGACGCCGGTGCGCGGGCGATGCTCGACGCGGTACTCCATGCCCCCGCGCCCAAGGCGGCGGAGCCCGAGCCGGCGGATGCGACGAAGGTCGTGCCGCTGCCGGCGCAGCCGGGCGAGCGAGCCGGCAAGGCAACGACGGGCACCGGGAGCAAGCGCAGCGAGGAAGCCGCCGAGCGCTTCCGCGGGGCGCTGCGGTCCGTGCGGAAGGCCGCCGGAGCGGCGGCCACTTCGGCGACCGCGGCCCGCGCCGGGGCCGGGAGCGGTACGGCCGTTCCGGGTTCGCCCGACGCCGGCTCGCCCGGGGCCACGAAGGCCGGCAAGCCCGATGCGGCGGAGGAAAAGGGTGCGGCCGCGGGGTCGGCCACGACCCATGTGTCCAGTACGTCAGCAGGGGCGGGCGCGTCTGCCTCGGGGCGGGTGCCCGGTGCTCGTGAGCGGGAGGCACAAGGGGCGGCCAAGCCATCCGGCACCGCGAACGCGTCGACGAGCGGGCGGAGTTCGGGATGGCCCGTGATGACGCCGCCGGACCTGCCGCCGCGCCCCGCGCCCAGAGCGCCGCTCACCGATGTGGTGCCGCGGCGCACGCTGCTGATCATCGCGGTGGCCGTGGTGCTCGCCGTGATCGGCACGGTGCTGGCCTTCACGTTCGGCGGAGACGACGACTCGAACGGAGCCAAGAGCAGCGGGGGCGGTGCCAAGGTCACGGCCGGGGCGAGCGCGAGTGCCGCCACCAAGGAGGACAAGAGCGACAGCGCCCGGACGGACGGGGCCGGCGCGGCCGAGTCCGCCCCGGCCGGTTCGGAGTCCGGGAGCACTCCGGACTCCGAGGTGAGCCCGCCCGGCGGCAGCGGCAGCGGCTCGTCGGCAGACGGCTCCTCCGGTGGCGACAGCGCGGTGGCGTCGACGCACCAGGGCAGTCAGGGGTACTCGATCGGGCTGCCCGCGGGGTGGAAGTACCAGTCCACCGACGCGGCGGGGGACCGCTTCACCGGGCCCGACGGGCAGAAGCTGCTCGTCGCCTGGACGACCACGCCGAAGGGCGACCCGGTGGCGGACTGGAAGGACCAGGAGCAGTACATGACCCGCTCGCAGTACCGGAAGATCCGCATAGAGGAGGTGAAGTACCGGGGCTGGGACACGGCCGACTGGGAGTTCACCTATGTGGAGAGCGGGACGAAGTACCGGACGATCGACCGCGGCTTCGTCGTCGACGACCATCTCGGATATGCGCTGATGTACACCGCCAAAGCCGCCAAATGGGGCACTGAGCTGCGCAAGAACACATGGAAGACCCTGACCGGGACCTTCGAACCGAAGTCGTGAGATGAGCGCTTCCGCGTTTGGGACGTGAGATCTGGCATCCCCTCTTTGCGGGTTGCCTCCGGCACGTATCGTGAGTGGTTGCGGACCGTACGCATCCAGGTGGGTGTGCACAACGGGTCGCAGGGCGAACGGAATTGACCAACCAGGCTGCCGGGGGAGGCAACGTGGACGACTATGCGGGCCGGATACTCGCCGACCGCTACCGCCTGCCGCCGCCGCCCTCCGACGAGTACGAACTCACCGAATCCCGGGCCTTCGACACCTACAGCGGGCAGGAAGTCCTGGTCAGGCAGGTGCCGTTGCCGGAGGTCGTCGAGGCGGAGGTGCTCGACGCGGAGGGCCTGCCGGACGGTTTCACCGCACGCGTACCACGGGACCGCGGGGCGCGGGGACCCGTCGCGTCGCGCACGAGCACGCGGCGGCCCGCCGACCCGGCTGTCCGGCGGGCGGTCGAGGCCGCGCGGGCCGCGGCGCGGATCCCCGACCACCCCCGGCTCGACCAGGTCTTCGACGTGTTCGCCGAGGGCGGTTCGCTGTGGATCGTCAGCGAGTTGGTGTCCGCGCGGCCGCTGGCGACGCTGCTCGCCGAGAAGCCGCTGACGCCGTACCGGGCGGCCGAGGTCGCCTCCGACGTCCTCATGGCGCTGCGGGTGCTGCACGCCCACGGCTGGGTGCACCGGAATGTCACCGCGCGCACGGTGCTCGTGTGCGACGACGGCCGGGTGATGCTGACCGGCCTGGCGGTCGGGGCGGCGGAGGAGGCGCTGTGCGGGTATGACCCGGTGCCGGCCCAGGAGGGTGAGTGGGGCGCGGACGCGGGTCTCGGGGCCGCGGAGCTCGGTGACGGGCGCGGTGCGGCTTCTCGTGGAACGACGGATGTGACCGGTGCCGGCGCCTCCCGTGGGCCGGGCATCGGCGGTGCGTCCGGCTCCGGTGTCGCCCTCGGTTCCGGACCGGGGGCGACACCCGGCCCCGGTGCTGTGGATCCCGAGGCTGCCCGGCGGGCCGCCATCGACGCGCGTGCGGCCGGGGGGCTGCCGGCTCCGGGGGCGGACACGGCGACGGGGGCGGCGTCGTCTTCGGCCGCGCTTGCCCGCAGGGCCCCCGACGGCGGAGGGGACATCAGGGCCGCGCGGGCCGGAGCGATCGCCGCGTATCGCGCGGGGGCGCGGGCCGCGGCCCGGGTCCAGGAGGCGCAGCAGAACGGCCGGGCGGCCCTGCCTGGAGCCCGCCCCGCCTCCGAAGGCGCCGACGGGTCGGCACAGTCGTCGTACACCCCGGGAACCGGTGTGGAGCGCGCGCCTGGCACCACGCCCCCGGGCCGGATAGCCGACCCCTACGGCGTGGGCGCCACCCCCTGGCACGGTGCCGCGCCCCGCGGCGGAACCGACGGCACACCGCCGACCGGGCCCGACGGCCAGGGCACCCCGGGGCGTAGGGCCCTCCCTCTCGGAGACGACGGCGTCGTGACGCCGGGTCATACGGCAGTGCCGGACCAGGGCCGAACGTCATCGCCGGGGCATCCGTCATCGCCGGGACTCGGCGCAACGAGTCCGGGCCCCGGCGCCACATCAGCGCCCGGTCACACGTCAACGCCGGGCCTTGACCCCACGCCAGACCCCGGCCACACCGCGACGCGAGGCTCCGGCCACACCGCGACGCCGGGCCCCGGCGCAACGCCCATCGCCGGCACCCCGGCCCCAGGCCTCGGCGCGACCCCCGTCCGCGGCCTCGGCGCGACTCCCGCCCCCCGCGCCCGCTGGGACGACCTGGCGGCCGTTGCCCCCGTGGGCCGGGGCCCGGCCACCGCCTTGGCAGCTGAGCGGGCCCGGCAGGCGCGGATGGCTGTCGTCGGGCCCGTGACCGAGCGGTGGGCGCCCGAGCAGGCGGGGTCCGTGCACGAGAACTGGCAGCTGGCCGCGCCGATCGGGCCCGCGACCGACCTGTGGGCGCTCGGCGCGCTGCTCTTCCGGGCCGTACAAGGGCATGCGCCGTACCCGGAGGAGTCGACGGCCGAGCTGGTGCAGCTGGTGTGTGCGGAGCCGCCCGCGTTCGCCGAGGAGTGCGGCCCGCTGAGGCCGGTGGTGGAGTCGCTGCTGCGCCAGGACCCCACCGAGCGCCTGGACTTCGAGGAGCTGCGCGGCTGGCTGCGTTCCCTGGTGCGGTCGGCGCCCGAGCCGGAGGCCGGCGCGCACGTCGTCGCGGCGCCGCCCGTCGACGCGAGCCGGCTGCCCGTCGTACGCCGCCGCGGCGAGCTGGTGCGCAGGCGGCGCGCCGGGCTGCCCGCGGCCGGTGCGCACGGCCGGCACAAGCGGGCCCGGGAGGAGGCCCGCTCGCCGCGCAGTCTCGGCCGCACCCTGCTGCTGCTGATCCTGGTCGCGCTGGCCGCGGCGATCGCGTACGCCATGCTCTTCATGCCGAAGGCCGACCCGGACGACACGGGCGGCGCGGACCGGACCGGTGCCGCCGGTGAGGCCGGGCGGTTGCCCGGACAGTCCCCGGAGGCGAGCAGTGAGCCGCGCCCGGACCAGACGTCGCCGGCGGAGAACAGTCCCTCCCAGCCGACCGGTTCAACCGGTTCAACCGGTTCAAGTGGTTCGGCCGGTTCAAGTGGTTCGGCCGAAACCCAGACCACAGGTCCCGACGTAGCCGATGGTTTCACCCTGCGCGACGACGCTGCGGGTTTCCGCGTCGCCGTCGCCAAGGGCTGGGACCGTACGCCGGAGAACGGGCGCGGTCAGGTCGTGTACTCGCACGGGAACTTCGAGCTCATCGTCGTACCGGGGCGGGACGGCGCGGACGCGAACGGCAGCGATCCCATGGTGTACCAGCGGGAGAAGGAGCCCGAGCTGAAGCCGTACCGCGACTCCAGCTGGGCCACCGCCACCGGCCTGAAGACGATCCAGGTGGGCGGGCGGACCATGGCCGAGGGGCAGTTCACCTGGACCGGCGACGACGGCCGGGAGCTGTTCGTGCGCAACCTGGCGCTGCTCGTCGACGGCAAGTACCACGTGGTGCAGGTGCGCGGCCCGGAGGCCGAAAGAGACGAGGTGACGCGGCTGTTCGAACAGGCGTCGGCTACGTATCAGGTCACCGGGTGACGACCGGCCCCAACAGCGAGTGACCGTACGCCGTTGACGGCTCGACGGTTCACTTCCGTCACGGAAAGCGACAACCGTCACAGTGCGGTCTCCTTGGCGTGCCCCGTGTTCCCCTGGGAGCGGGACGGTACTTAATCTGACCCTGTCAAGAGCATTGCGGGGCAACGTGAATCAGATGCAGGGCCTGCTCCTCGCGGGGCGCTATAGGCTCGCCGACGCGATCGGCAGCGGCGGCATGGGCCGAGTTTGGCGTGCGCACGATGAGGTGCTGCACCGGTCCGTCGCCATCAAGGAGTTGACCGCCGCACTCTACGTGTCCGAAAGCGACCGGCCCAGGCTGCTGGCCCGCACCCGGGCGGAAGCCCGCGCTGCCGCGCGGATCAACCACTCAGCCGTCGTCACCGTGCACGACGTGCTCGAACACGACGGCCGGCCCTGGATCGTGATGGAGCTGGTCGAGGGCCACTCGCTGGCCGACGCGGTCAAGGACCAGGGGCGCGTCGAGCCGACGGAGGCCGCGCGCATCGGGCTGTGGGTGCTGCGTGCGCTGCGCGCCGCCCATGCCGCCGGCGTACTCCACCGCGACGTGAAGCCCGGCAACGTGCTCATCGGGCACGACGGGCGGGTTCTCCTCACCGACTTCGGCATCGCGCAGATCGAGGGCGACACCACCATCACCCGTACCGGAGAGGTCGTCGGTTCGGTCGACTACCTCGCCCCCGAGCAGGTCCGCGGCCAGGATCCGGGACCGGCCTCCGACCTGTGGGCGCTCGGCGCAACGCTGTACACGGCGGTCGAGGGCAGGTCGCCCTTCCGCCGCACCTCGCCGCTGAGCACCCTGCAGGCGGTGGTCGAGGAGGAGGCCGCCGAGCCGCGCCACGCCGGGCCGCTGGCGCCCGTCATCGCCGCGCTGCTGCACAAGGATCCCGCCCTGCGTCCCGACGCGTCCGCGGCCGGGCAGCTGCTCGCGGAGGCGGCGGAGGGGCGGCGGCCGCACGCGGCGCAGGCGTTCGTGCCGACGCAGTACGGGGGCCCTTACCGCGAGTCTGTGTCCCGTACGGAACACACCCCGCACGTGGCGGTCGCGCCGTATCCGTCCGGGACGGCCGCGCCGTATCCGTCGGGGACGGCCGCGCCGTACTCCTCGGGGAGCTCCACGGCGTACGCCTCGGCCACCAGCGCCCCCTACCACGCGGCCACCGGCACCCCGTACGGCACGGTCACCGCCTCGACCGGCGTCGGGCCCTCCTCGCCGTCCAAGCGGCGCCGGGTGCGCACCCTCGCCTGCGTGGTCCTCCTCGCCGCACTCGTCGGCGGGGGCACGGTGCTGGGCCTGCAGAAGTGGGACGCGGGACGGCAGCAGAAGGGCCCCACGGCTGCCTCGCCGAGTGCGAGCACGCCGACTCCCGAAGCCGGAGGCGGTGTTCCCGCCGACTGGGTACGCAAGGACGACCCCGAGGGATTCAGTCTCTACCTGCCCAAGGGCTGGGAACGGCAGGTCTACAGCACCGAAGGCGGCATCGAGCAGATCGACTACACACCCGACGGCGGCGAGCACTTCGTCCGCATCGCCGTCGACCCCTCACCGGACTTCGCCCACCCGATCGACCACCAGAGCGACCTGGAAGCGCAGTTGCGGCGGCTGCTCGACTACAAGCGGGTGGTCCTGGAGAAGAACATCTACCGGGACCGCGAGGGCTCCCGGTGGGAGTACACCTGGACCGCGCTCGCGAAGGACGCGGACTTCCCGGGGCCGCGCCGCGCCGTCGAGGAGACGTACGTGGGCCGGGACGGCGTCGAGTACGCGATCTACATGTCCTCGCCCGCCGAGGACTGGGCGACCACGCGCAAGCAGTTCGAGGCGGTCCTTCAGGGCTGGACGCCGCCGGCCTCCTGACGGTCGTACGGCCCGTCGGTTGTCGGCCACTCGTGGGCCGTCCGTCGCCTGCGACCCGGAAGGGGTTCGTCCGGTGCGGCATGATGGGGCTCATGGGGACCGAGGGGGACGACGCGCGTGTCATCGCCGGGCGCTACCGGCTGCGGGCGCGGCTCGGGCGCGGCGGCATGGGCGTGGTGTGGCGGGCCACCGACGAACTGCTCGGCCGGCACGTGGCGGTCAAGGAACTCGCCCTCGACGACACGCTCTCCGCGGACGAGACCCTGCGGCAGCGCGACCGCACCCTGCGCGAGGCGCGCGCGGTCGCGCAGTTGCAGCACCCGCACATCATCGTGGTCCACGACGTCGTCGAGCACGACGAACGCCCGTACATCGTCATGGAGCTGATCGACGGCGGCTCGCTCGCGGACCGCATCTCCGCGGGCGGCCCCCTGGACGCCGCCGAGGCCGCCCGTATCGGCATCGGCCTGCTGAGCGCGCTGCGCACGGCGCACGCGGCCGGGGTGCTGCACCGCGACATCAAGCCTGCGAACGTCCTGCTGGAGGCCGGCACCGGCCGGGTCGTCCTCACCGACTTCGGCATCGCCCAGGTCGCCGGCGCCACGACGCTCACCGAGACCGGGTCCTTCGTCGGCTCGCCCGAGTACACCGCGCCCGAGCGGATGTCGGGGGCCCGGACCGGCCCGGAGTCCGACCTGTGGTCGCTGGGCGCGCTGTTGTGCACGGCCCTGAGCGGCGAGTCGCCGTTCCGGCGCGACTCGCTGGGCGGCATCCTGCACGCGGTGGTCTTCGACGAGATCCGCCCGCCCGCGCAGGCCGCCCCTCTGCTCCCCGTGGTGCGAGGGCTCCTTGAGCGCGATCCGGACCGGCGGCTGGACGCAGCGCAGGCGGAGCGGATGCTGCGCGCGTTCCGGGACACGGGCCGGACGCCGACGCCGCCGGCCGGGTACCCGCCGACACAGCTGGACGTGCCCCGGAGCCGGCCCGCGCCACCCGCCTCGGTTTCCGCCCCGCTTCCGGCCCCGGCCCCCGCTGCCGCCACGGCTCCGGTCCGTACGACGCATTCCACGCGGGGTGTGCTGGTGGCCGCGCTGCTGGTCGCCGCGATGGCGGGAGCGGGCGTGTCCGCGGCGGCGCTGCTGGTGAAGGGGGACGGCGGCGGGGGCCGTGCGCCGGCGAGTTCGGCGCCGCGGACGTCCGTGAGCCCTTCGCAGTCGAATACGTCCGGTCCATCGGGTACATCGGGTACATCGGGCACGACGAGTCCGACGAGTCCGTCGTCACCGACCGACGGGAACACGCCATCCCCGACCGGTGCCTCCGCCCCCAAGTCCCACGCTCCCTCGGGCTACCGCACCGCCGAGGACCCGGCCGGCTTCACCCTCGCCGTGCCCGACGGCTTCACCCGCAAGCCGCAGGGGGAGCGCGTCTTCTACATGTCGCCGGGGGAGACCGTCCGCCTCGGCATCAAGGTCACCGGCCCAGAACCGGGCGGCCCGCTCGCGGTGATGCGGCGCGCGGACGCCAGGGGGCCGTCGACCAATCCCGGTTACCACGACGCCCGGGTCACCGCGACGACGCACCGCGGACACCCCGCCGCCCTCTGGGAGTTCACCTGGAACGGCTTCACCGCGGCGGAGGGCCCCCGGCACACCTACGACCTGTGCTGGGAGGAGGACGGGCAGCTGTACGACGTGTGGGTGTCGGCGCCGGTCGGCCAGGTACGGGAGGCGAAGGAGTACTTCGACGTCGCCGTGGACACCTTCACAAAGGGGACATAGCCCGCCCGCTGGGTCACGGGTCTGTGACCGGAAGGCGTTCGAGGTGGATACCGGACCGCTTGGCGCGATATGGATGGACCCATGAGCAGCAACGGGGGAGCCCGCTACGGGTCCGACGAGCCGACGAGTTTTGGTCTGCAACCACCGCGTCCGCCGCAGCAGCCCGCGGCGGTGCCGCACCCCGGGAATCCCTACACGGCGCCCACCCAGGTCGTTCCGCAGCGGTCCCAGCCCGCACAGGACCCGGGCGCCGGGCGGCTCATCGCAGGCCGTTACCGGCTGCTCACCAAGCTCGGGCACGGGGGCATGGGCACGGTGTGGCGTGCCAAGGACGAGACGGTGGACCGCGAAGTCGCCGTCAAGGAGCCCCGCGTCCCGGACCACCTTCCCGAGCGTGAACGCGCCAACGCCTTCGAGCGGATGCGCCGTGAGGCGCGGGCCGCGGCCCGGCTGGACCACCCTTCGGTGGTCAACGTGCACGATGTGGCGGTCGTGGACGGGCAGCCGTGGATCGTGATGGAGCTGGTGCAGGGCCGTTCGCTGGGCGACGCGTTGCAGGAAGGCACTCTCGGCGGCCGGGAGGCGGCCCGAGTCGGCCTGGAGGTGCTCGCCGCGCTGGAGGCGGCGCACGCGGCGGGCATCCTGCACCGGGACGTCAAGCCGGACAACGTGCTCCTCGGCCGGCACGACCGGGTCGTCCTCACCGACTTCGGCATCGCTCAGATCGAGGGTGAGACGAGCCTCACCGACACCGGCGGCTTCGTCGGCTCGCCGGAGTACATCGCACCGGAGCGGGTGCTGGGCCAGCGCCCCGGCCCGGCGAGCGACCTCTGGTCCCTCGGCGTGGTCCTCTACGCGGCCACGGAGGGCGTCTCCCCCTTCCGCCGCAGCAACACCCCCGCCACCCTCCAGTCCATCCTCAACGCCACGCCCGCGCCGCCCGCTTCCGCCCGGGGCCCGCTCGCCGAGGCCATCAACGGCCTGCTGGAGAAGGACCCGGCGCGCCGCCCGAACGCCGCCCAGGTGCGCGCCCTCCTGGACACGGCCGCGAATCCGCCCGCCCTCCAGCCGACGCAGGTCGTGCAGCACACGGAGGGGCACACGGAGGCCCCGCGGCAAGGGCTGCGGCTCGGACGCAAGGCCTGGATCGCCGTCGGCGCCACGGTCGTCGCGGCGGCGGTCGCCGCGTACCTGGTGATCGCGGACCCGTTCGCGGGACCGCTGCCGGACGGGTGGAAGCTGCGCGAGGAGAAGGACGTCGCCGCCACGCTGGCGGTGCCCGACGGCTACCGGCGGGCCGTGCCCGACCGGGAGACGGACGAGACCCACTGGGTCACGTACACCGACTGGAGCGGCAGCATCTGGATCGGCGTGACCCGCGACAAGAAGTCCGAGGACACGAACAACGAGATCGCGGACTCGGCGCCCGCCGAAATGTACGACGACAACGCCGAGTTCAAGGAGAGCGGCAACTACGGCCTCGGCATGCCCGAGAATCCGAAGACCGAGACCGACGGCGAGGCAACCTTCCACGGCAGGCCGGCCGCCCAGAACACGGTCGGATACATCTCCACCGACGACAGTGAGAACCCACGCCCCCGCGAACTGAAGATCTTCTACTACAAGACCTCAGGCGGCGACATGCTGAAGCTCACGGTGAGCTATCCGGGCAAGGGCGACTTCACGGAACGAGGCCGCGAGGTGGCGAAGACGGCGATCGCGAACCTGGAAGTCGAGGAGCGGTGACCGCCGGACGACGTCCACCGGCTTCTACGGCCACGAGGCGGTCCTCGCCGACACCACCCACGACCTGGCAGGGCGGGGCCGGTCTCAAGGGCGCCCGGGGCCGACTTGTGATCGGTTGAGGTCCCTCCGCGCCGGCCGCCGTCACACAACGCCCTGATCAGCGCATTCCTTGCCAGTGACCACTGGCGCCGTGTGTGCGGTCGGTGAATCCCTGTTACCGACGGGTACCCAAAGTCTCCGCCCCGGCATACCCTGCGGCTCATGACGGACGCGCAGGCCCCGGCCAAGACCGGCACGAATCCTCTCGCCCCCGCCCCGGTGGGCGCCCGTACCGCCGCCGACGTGGTGACGCCGGAGCTGGTCGCCCAGCTGACCAAGGGCGTCGTCGGCTCGGGCCGTACCGCCAACCACACGCCGTTCACCGGCGAGAAGCTGGCCGACCTGCCCGAGTCCACGCCCGAGGACGTACAGAAGGCCTTCGACGGGGCCCGGGCCGCTCAGGCCGTCTGGGCGCAGACCCCCGTACGGCAGCGCGCAGCCGTCCTCCTCCGCTTCCACGACCTGGTGCTGGAACGCCAGGCCGAGGTCCTCGACCTGATCCAGCTGGAGACCGGCAAGGCCCGTCTGCACGCTCACGAGGAGGTCCAGGCCGTCGCGATCGCGGCCCGCCACTACGGCCGCAGGGCCGCCGCCTACCTGAAGCCGAAGCGGCACGCGGGCGCGATGCCGACCCTCACCCGCGTCACCGAACTGCGCCACCCCCGCGGGGTCGTCGGCCAGATCGCCCCCTGGAACTACCCCCTGGAGTTGTCGGTCGGCGACGCGCTCCCCGCCTTCGTCGCGGGCAACGCGGTCGTCATGAAGCCGGACACCGAGACCTGCCTGACGGCCCTGTGGGCGCGCGACCTCCTTGTCGAGGCCGGGCTGCCCGCCGACGTCTTCCAGATCGTGCTCGGCGAGGGCCCCGTCGTCGGTCCCGAGGTCGTCAAGCGCGCCGACTACGTCTCCTTCACCGGCTCCACCCGCACCGGCCGCGAGGTCGCGCAGGGCGCAGCCGCCCGTCTGATCGGCGTCTCGCTCGAACTCGGCGGCAAGAACGCCATGCTGGTGCTCGAGGACGCCGACATCGAGAAGGCTGCCGCGGGCGCGGTCCGCGCCTGCTTCTCCTCCGCGGGCCAACTCTGCATCTCCATCGAGCGGTTGTACGTCCACGAGTCCATCGCGGACGCCTTCCTCGAGCGCTTCGCCGCCCGCACGCGCGCGATGCGGCTCGGCACGTCCCTGGCCTACGGCGCCGACATGGGCTCCCTGGTCGGGGAGCGCCAGCTGGAGACGGTCACCCGGCACGTCGACGAGGCGGTCGCGAAGGGCGCCGAGGTCGTCGCGGGCGGTGTCGCCCGCCCCGACATCGGCCCGTACTTCTTCGAGCCGACCATCCTCGACGGCGTGGAGTCCCCCATGTCCGTCTGCTCCGAGGAGACCTTCGGCCCGGTCGTCTCGATCTACCGCTTCAAGACCGACGACGAGGCCGTCGGGCTCGCCAACTCCACGCCGTACGGCCTGAACTCCTCGGTGTGGACGAAGGACGGCCGACGCGGCCGTGGGGTCGCCGCCCGCCTGCGCACCGGCACGGTCAACGTCAACGAGGGCTATGCCCCGGCGTACGGCAGCGTCCAGTCGCCCATGGGCGGCATGAAGGACTCCGGCCTCGGCCGCCGCCACGGCTCCGAGGGCATCCTCAAGTACACGGAGGCGCAGACGGTGGCCCGGCAGCGCCTGCTCCCGATGGCCCCGTCACTGGGCATGGACGACGAGAAGTACGCGCAGTTCATGAGCAGGAGCCTGCGGCTCATGAAGGCGTTCCGGTTCAGGTGAACGCGGAGAACCGCGCGATCAGCCACACAGCACCCGCACTGCACACTCAAAGGGGAGACCGCACGTGCCACAGGACGCTTACGACTACGACGTCATCGTCGTCGGATCGGGCTTCGGCGGCTCGGTGACCGCCCTGCGCCTGACGGAGAAGGGCTACCGCGTAGGCGTCCTGGAAGCCGGCCGCCGCTTCACCCGGGAGTCGCTCCCCAAGAACTCCTGGGACCTGAGGAACTACCTCTGGGCGCCGAAACTCGGCATGTACGGCATCCAGCGGATCCACCTGCTGGGCAACGTCATGGTCCTGGCCGGCGCGGGCGTGGGCGGCGGCTCCCTCAACTACGCCAACACCCTCTACGTACCGCCGAAGCCGTTCTTCGAGGACCCGCAGTGGCGTGACATCACCGACTGGCAGGAGGAACTGAAGCCGTACTACGACCAGGCGCGGCGCATGCTCGGCGTGCGGCTCAACCCGACCATGACCCCGTCCGACGTTCACCTCAAGGCGGCCGCCGAGCGGATGGGCGTCGGCGACACCTTCCACATGGCACCGGTCGGCGTCTTCTTCGGCGACGGCAACGACTCCGACGGGACGGCGAAGGCGCGCCCCGGCGAGCAGGTGGCGGACCCCTACTTCGGCGGCGCCGGGCCGGCCCGCAAGGCCTGCACCGAGTGCGGGGAGTGCATGACCGGCTGCCGGCACGGCGCGAAGAACACCCTCAACGAGAACTACCTGTATCTCGCCGAGAAGGCGGGCGCCGTCGTGCACCCGCTGACCACCGTGGTGTCGATCACGGACGACTCGCAGGGCGGCTACGCGGTCGCCACCCTCCCCACCGACGACCGCCGCAAGTCGAAGGGCAGGGTCTTCAGGGCCCGCCGGGTGGTCCTCGCCGCCGGGACGTACGGCACGCAGACCCTGCTGCACCGCATGAAGGCGACCGGCCGGCTGCCGTACATCTCCGACAGGCTGGGCGAGCTGACCCGTACCAACTCCGAGGCGCTGGTCGGCGCGCAGACCGACAACCGGCGCTACCGCAGGGTCACGGGCGAGCCGAAGGTCGACTTCACGCGCGGCGTCGCCATCACGTCCTCGATCCACCCCGACGAGGACACCCATATCGAGCCCGTCCGCTACGGCAAGGGCTCCAACTCCATGGGCGGCCTGTCGATCCTGCAGGTCCCGTACGCGGAGGGCACGTCGAGGCTCGCCGCGTGGCTGCGGAACGCCGCCCGGCACCCGCTGCTGGTGCTGCGCTCCCTCTCCAACCGCCGCTGGTCGGAGCGGACCATCATCGGCCTGGTGATGCAGTCCCTGGACAACTCCCTGACGACGTACCTGAAACCGGACGGAGTGGGGAAGGGGCTGCTGACGGCCCGCCAGGGCCACGGTTCCCCGAACCCCAAGCAGATCAGGGCGGCTTCGGAGGGTGCCTCGGCCATCGCCGCCGAGATCAACGGCTTCGCCGGCTCGAACGTCGGCGAACTGATGGGCACACCGCTCACCGCGCACTTCCTCGGCGGCTGCCCGATCGGCTCCTCGCGCGAGACCGGGGTGATCGACCCGTACCACCGCCTCTACGGCCACCCCGGCATCTCGGTCGTCGACGGCGCCGCGGTCTCGGCCAACCTGGGAGTGAACCCCTCCCTGACGATCACCGCCCAGGCCGAGCGGGCCATGTCGTACTGGCCCAACGAGGGCGAGACGGACCCGAGGCCGGCGCAGGGGGAGGCGTACGAGCGCCTGAAGCCGGTCGAGCCGAGGACACCGGCGGTGCCCGCGGAGGCGTTCGGCGCACTCAGGCTGCCGTTCCTGGGGATGCCGGCGGTGCCGCCGAGGACGTAGGTCCGCGGGCCGGGCGGACAGAGAGCGCGAGCCCCGCGCACAGAACAGCAAGCCCCGCCCACGCGAGCTCCGCACACACAGAGAGAAGGACCCGCACCCCCCCTCCGAGTGCGGGTCCTTCTCCACGTCCTGCGCGCTGCGGCTGGCACGCTGGGGTGGGGCCTCCGCGTGTGGTGCGCGCCTGTGTGGCCCTTGGTTCGCCTGGTTTGATCCGCGACGCCTGGGAATGGTTGCGCCGACGTTCACGGATTTTCCAAGTGGCCCGGGTCACACACGTGTGCTCTCCGGTACGGGCCCGACCCTCCCCGAACGGGCATGCGAAGGGCCCCGCGGGACGGAGCCGCGGGGCCCTTCTTTCGTCAGCACCGACGTCAGGGCAGCGCCGGTGCCTGGGAGCGGCGCCGGGGGGTTGCGCCGCTGGCCTGAGTGCCCCTCGGTCGGCGCCCCGGCGCATTCGGGGCGCGCGGATGGGCTCGACCTCTGGCAGCGGGGCATCGCAGGACAGTGCAATGCGGTTGTCTGCGGCGGGACTTGGGGGCTTCTACGCGTCGTGCTGGATGGGCCTGGCCTCCGCACCCGTTTCGCCCAGCCCCGTACATGTTCCTGTGTTTTCCGCCGGTCGGCCCCGGGCGTCCCCGGAGCCGGCCGTTCTCTTGTGTGACCGGGCTGCTGTCCCCTGCCGTCCGGTCACGTGACTGGAGCGAGGTCCCACGACGCACAGCACGATCCGTGCGTCTCATCGCCCCAGTGAGCCACGCGTGGTTCTTTCGGGCCCGCCCCTGGCTGGCACGGACACCGGGACCAACGAAGGGGTCCGCGCGCCGTCACGCGCCGTACGGGTGAGACGCGGACCGAACTCAGATGCGACCACGGCACAGTTCGAGGAGCGTCATCGCGAGGGACGTACCGGGCTTGCCCAGCGCCTCCCTGTAGTGGCCGAGGACCTCCATCTCGCGGGAGAGGTTCACACGCCGGCCGCCTGAGGCGATCCGGGCGTCCTGGATGACGGCCGAGACGGCAATCCGTTCCTGGACGAGGCCGATGATCCGGTCGTCGAGAGCGTCGATGCGCTCACGGGCGTCGCTGATGACCTCGGCGGCCTCGGGGGTGTGCGCGCCGGTCTTCTCCGTCGTGGTGGCGGTCATGTCGGGGTCTCCTCATCGGATCGGGTCGGATGCGGTGCCCCGGAGCGGCAGGACCCGGAAAACGACAGGCGCCCCGGGCCTTGTCGGCCCGGGGCGCCTGGGAAGTCGCTTGTCGGTTGCTCAAGCAGCACGACCATGGCAGCCGGCGGGCCGGGTGCCATAGGTAAAGAGGAAGGTCGCTTGCGTGAGCATGCGGTCAGTATGCCGCGCTCACGGACTGCGTCCAACACGGTTCGGATGGTGAGACGAGCGCACCCCCGGAAGCGGCGGGACGTCACCCCCGCCCACCTCGGTAGAATCGGCAAGCACAGAGATCCGCCCAGCCGCCGGAAGGCAACCCGTGTCATCAGCGACTAACGCTGCCGCCGCCCCCGACACCGTCCTGGTCGTCGACTTCGGCGCGCAGTACGCCCAGCTCATCGCCCGTCGCGTCCGCGAGGCCCGGGTCTACAGCGAGATCGTGCCGAGCACCATGCCGGTCGCCGAGATGCTCGCCAGGAACCCGGCGGCGATCATCCTCTCCGGCGGCCCTTCGTCGGTCTACGCCGAGGGCGCCCCCCGCCTCGACCGCGCGCTCTTCGAGGCCGGTGTCCCGGTCTTCGGCATGTGCTACGGCTTCCAGCTGATGGCGCAGACCCTGGGCGGCACCGTCGACAACACCGGCGCCCGAGAGTACGGCCGTACTCCGCTGCACGTCTCCAAGTCGGGCTCCACCCTCTTCGAGGGCACCCCGGACGAGCAGTCGGTGTGGATGTCGCACGGCGACGCCTGCTCCGCAGCCCCCGAAGGCTTCACCGTCACGGCCTCCACGGACGTCGTCCCGGTCGCCGCCTTCGAGAACGACGAGAAGAAGCTCTACGGCGTCCAGTACCACCCCGAGGTCATGCACTCCACGCACGGCCAGCAGGTCCTGGAGCACTTCCTCTACCGTGGCGCCGGCCTCACTCCCTCCTGGACCACGGGCAACGTGATCGAGGAGCAGGTCGCGTCCATCCGCGAGCAGGTCGGCGGAAAGCGCGCGATCTGCGGTCTGTCCGGCGGTGTGGACTCCGCGGTCGCCGCCGCCCTCGTCCAGCGGGCCATCGGGTCCCAGCTGACCTGCGTGTACGTCGACCACGGCCTGATGCGCAAGGGCGAGACCGAGCAGGTCGAGAAGGACTTCGTCGCGGCGACCGGCGTGCAGCTGAAGGTCGTCGACGCGGAGGAGCGGTTCCTCACCGCGCTCAAGGGGGTCAGTGACCCCGAGGAGAAGCGGAAGATCATCGGCCGGGAGTTCATCCGGGTCTTCGAGCAGGCGCAGGCGGAGATCATCGCGGACGAGGGTCCGGAGGTGGCCTTCCTCGTCCAGGGCACGCTCTACCCGGACGTGGTCGAGTCCGGTGGCGGCACCGGCACCGCCAACATCAAGTCCCACCACAACGTCGGCGGGCTCCCCGAGGACCTCGAGTTCCAGCTGATCGAGCCGCTGCGCCAGCTGTTCAAGGACGAGGTCCGCATGGTCGGCCAGGAGCTCGGCCTGCCGGAGGAGATCGTCCAGCGCCAGCCGTTCCCCGGTCCCGGCCTCGGCATCCGTATCGTCGGCGAGGTCACCAAGGACCGCCTCGACCTGCTGCGTGAGGCCGACGCCATCGCCCGCGAGGAGCTGACGGCGGCGGGCCTCGACCGCGACATCTGGCAGTGCCCGGTGGTCCTGCTCGCGGACGTCCGCAGCGTCGGCGTCCAGGGCGACGGCCGCACCTACGGCCACCCGATCGTCCTGCGCCCGGTCTCCTCCGAGGACGCCATGACGGCCGACTGGTCGCGCCTGCCGTACGACGTCCTCGCGAAGATCTCGACCCGGATCACGAACGAGGTCGCCGACGTCAACCGGGTCGTCCTCGACGTGACCTCGAAGCCGCCGGGGACCATCGAGTGGGAGTGAGCCCTTCCGGGCTCAGGTCCGCTTGAGCGTGCGCACCGGCGCTCCGGGCTTCCAGACCTCGACGACGAGGTACTTGTCGTCCTCGACGAAGGTCCGTACGACCTCCGTCAGCTCGGTGCGGAAGAGGTGGAACGGCTCCGGCGGTTCCACCTCTTCCGTGTAAGAGGCCTTCGCCCGCGCGTCCGTCACCTCGACCGCCCGCCCGCTGATCCGCGCGTCTCCGCCGCCCATGCCGGTGCCCTCCCCGGGGTTCGCCTGGAGCGCGAAGCGCGGGTCGCGGCGCAGGTCGAGCGCCTTGAGCGAGTCCGGCATCATGCCGAGCCACAGCTCACCGTCCAGGAAGCGCACCTCGAGTCCGGTGGTGCGGGGCGAGCCGTCCTTGCGGAGGGTCGCGAGGACGTGGTGGGTGAAGGCGCCGAAGCGCTCTTCGACGGTATTGGCGAGATCAGGTGCGGCGGTGGCGAAGGCTGCCCAGTTCGCTGCTGTATGAGCTGTCATACGGCGAGTGTGGCGCTTATACCTGACATCTGCTGTCGGGTATCTGTTGTCGGGTATTGCTGTACTGACCAGGAGCATCTGGTTCCGCATCCCGGGCCCGCGAGCCCTCGGAACGGTCGCACGCGTCATCTTCACAAAACAGCTCGGCAATCAGCTCTGCCCTTTCGGGCTGACCGACGGTAGCTTCCGCCCCGTGAAGCAACCCAGTGCTGGAGGACACATGCACGGGACGCCCGCGGCCGGGCCCACTCCGCCGCTGCCCCTGCCCACCGACCGGCTGCGGTTCGCCATGCCGCCCATGCACGAGTCGCTCGACGACGAGCGCCGGCACCGCAAGGAGCGGCTCGCCGGCGCGCTGCGGATCTTCGGGCGGCTCGGCTTCGAGGACGGGGTCTCGGGGCACATCACCGCGCGCGACCCGGAGTTCAGCGACTGCTTCTGGGTCAATCCGTTCGGCCTGCCGTTCAGGCACGTCACCCTCAGCGACCTGGTCCTCGCCAACGCGGACGGGCAGGTGATCGACGGCCGCTACCACGTCAACCAGGCGGCGTTCACCGTGCACGTCCAGGTCCACGCCGCCCGTCCCGACGTCGTCGCGGTCGCCCACTGCCATTCGGTGCACGGGCGGGCCCTGTCCGCGCTCGGCGACCTGCTGGACCCCCTCACCCAGGAGAGCTGCGCCTTCTACGAGGATCACGCTCTCTACGACGCATACACCGGCGTCGCCGTCGACGCCGACGAGGGCCGGCGGATCGCGGCGGCGCTCGGCTCGCGCAAGGCGGTCGTGCTGCGCAACCACGGGCTGCTGACGGTCGGCGACTCGGTGGACGCCGCGGCCTGGTGGTTCCTGTCCATGGAACGCTCCTGCCAGGTGCAGCTGATGGCGAAGGCGGCCGGCCGTCCCCTGCTCATCGACCACAAGGCGGCCGTGGCGACCCGGGAGCAGCTGGGCGGGGACCTGGTCGCGTGGATCAACTACCAGCCCCTGTGGCAGGACATCAGCCGCAGCGAGCCGGATCTGCTCAGCTGAGGACCCCTCCTGACGCGTCAGAACCCGCGCAGCACGACCGCCTTCGTCATCGCGAACTCCTCGTCCGTGAGCACCCCGTCGCGGTGCAGCTCGCCCAACTCGCGCAGGCGGCGCAGGAGGACGTCGTGATGGTCGGCCGAGGGCGGGAGGGAGGCCGCCGCGCGGGGCAGGTCCGCGGGGTCACCCGCCTGGACGGACGGGTGCGGCAGCCGGGCGGTGACCGCGGTGGCGACCAGGGCCGTGAGCAGGTCGCGGCGGGTGCTGCCCCACAGGTCCAGGGCGTACGGGTCCTTCTCGGGCGGCAGCTTGGAGAACGCGGTCTCGCGGGTCACGAAGCGCAGGAAGCCGTCCTCGTAGCCGGAGTTGGGCAGCCACTCGACCTGGACGAGGTCGGCGACGGAGATGATCCGCGGGCCGGTCGCGCGTTTGACCCGGTCGGACGTGTCGGCCCAGTCGATCCGCACATGAGTGCCGTCGAAGGAGACCGTGCCGTCGGAGGAGCGGACCGAGACGGGCACCGGCGGGCCCGGCAGCAGATAGGTCCTGGTGGGATCCTTGGGGATCTGGTCGAGGAGCAGGGCGTGGCGGATCTCCTCGGCCACGTACTCGGCGACCCCGGCCCGGTCGACGTCCACCACCAGCTGATACGGGTCCGCCGGGCCGGGCAGCCGCCCGCCGGTCGCCTGGAGGAGGGGGTCGGAGCCCTCGCGCAGCCGCATCCGCAGCCGTCCGCGCTTGCGCTCCGGCTCGAAGGCGACCCCGGAGACGGCCTCCAGCGGCACGGCGACCTCTCCGTACGTCTGCCGGAAGAGCGGCACGGAGCGGTGCAGTCCCGGCGTGATCCTTACCGTGCTGCCGTCGAAGGCCCAGGTCCCGTCACGCTGGATGATCTCGGCCATAAGGGAATTCTCGCAGCCCGGTCAACACGACGGTCCCGGCTTCACCGGCGCTGACCGGACCCGGCAAACACGGATGGTGTGCCATAGGGCACAATTCGCTGTCCACGGGGGCGTTGTTCGGGGAGTTGTTCACAGCACGGTGGCCGGACTCATCAAGGGCCGCCGATCATGAGATCGCGGGGAAGGCGGGCGTCGGGCGTGGCGGTGCAGGAGGCGAGACAGAGCGCGGACGCGGGCGCCCACGAGGGCGGCTGCACCTGCGGGGACTGCCCGCACGGGGCGCGAGCGGGGCACCGGCGGGCGATCGCCGAGTTCCTGCTGAAACGGGACGGCTTCGCGGCCGGGCAGGGGTTGCCGGCGGCGGTGGCCCACTCGGCCTCGGCCTCCCGGCAGTGGGTCTCGGAGGAACTCACACAGTCCGCCGAACTCGTCGCCGAGCGCGGCCGGGCCGAGGGCGAGACATGGCTGGCACGACTGTGGCGCCGTACGTTGTGCGCGGTGTGGTCGGCGGTCGTCCTGCTGCTCCTGGTGCAGTCGCTCACGGCGATCGGCGCGGGCTGGACGACGGCGCGCACGGCCGGACTGCTGGCGGCCCTGGCCGTGGCCGGCGCGCTGACTGCGGCCTCGTGGTTCCATCGCGCGCGAGGCGGCGCGGTAGCGCCCGTGATCGGCGAGGACAACCGACTGTCCACATCGCGTGCGGTGGCCGCGGCCTGGGTCCTGTTCGTCGCGTACGCCGTGCTCGTGCTGGCGGGGCGTCTCGCCGCGGCATCCGGACACGCGGAGCGCGACACGTTGATCTCCGGGCTCGAACTCGCCCGCGGCGCGGGCGTGGTGACCGTGCTCGCCGTGGTGTGCGGGATCGCGGTGCTGGTACGGCGGGTGGTCGGGCTGCGGGTGCTGGGGCAGCGGCTGCAGAAGGTACGCGCGGACCGGCCGCGAGCCGCCGACCTGCTGACCGACGACGCGGGCCGCGGGGCCTTCGCCGACATCCAGTATGTCGTGATCAGCGCCGTCGCCCTGCTGTTCGCGGCCGTACGGCTGGCCCGGCGGCCGGAGCAGCTGCCGGATCTGCCGTGGGGGCTGGCCGTGGTGGTGCTGGTGTCGGCGGCGACATACGTGGCCGGCAAGTATGCCGAGGGCGGCCGGCCGGTGATCCTCTCCGTGGTGCGGTCGAGGGAGGCCGGCGACCTGGACGCGCCGATCCGCACCGGCGACGACATCGAGATCCGCGGGGCGGGGTTCGTCCCGCCGGGCGCCCAGAGCGCCGACCGCCTGTCCCGAATGGTCGTACGCATCGGCACCGTTCACGTACATGTCCCGCTCGTGCCGGTGACCGGGGGCTTCAGCAACCCCACGGACGCGGTGCTGACCCTGCCGGTACCGGCGGACGTGGAGCCCGGGCGGGTGGACGTGCAGGTGGTCACGGCGGCCGGCGTCGAGACGAACCGGTACGCGATCGACGTGACCGACTGACCGACCGACCGCCTCCCGGCGCGGGCGCGAAGCGCGGAGCCGAAGCGGACCAAGCCGAAAAACCCGCCCGGACAGGATTGAGCGGAGCCTCTCCGTCGTACGTATCGTTTTGCGGGGGGTCACGGCACGGCGGCGAGAGGCGGCTGGGAACGATGACTCATGGCATTCGTACGGACACGCACGCTTCCCATCTGGACGGCCGCCGGGACTGGCGGGACACCGCATCCCGCTACGCCCTGCTCCCGCTCCGCATCTTCCTCGGCGTCACCTTCACCTACGCGGGCCTGGACAAACTCACCGACAGCGCCTTCATGAAGAGCTCCGGCGCCGGTTCGATCGGCGAGACGATGCGCGGGGTCCGTGACTCCTCGGCCATCCCGGCCCTGGTCGACCTGGCGCTGAAGAGCCCCGTCGGCTTCGGCTATGCCATCGCCTTCGGTGAGCTCGCCGTCGGCATCGGCACGTTGATCGGCCTGCTCGCCCGCCTGGCCGCGCTCGGCGGTGCGCTGATCTCCCTGAGCCTGTGGCTGACGGTCAGCTGGGCCTCCGACCCTTACTACTTCGGCAACGACCTGCCCTACCTGATGTCCTGGATCCCCCTCATCCTCACGGGCGCCTCTCTGTTCTCCGTGGACGCCGCACTGCGTAACCGACGACGGCAGCGCGCGGGAGGCTACCGGTAGTTCCGCTGCCGGCGCGCGCTGATTCGGTGGCTGCTGCCGGTGGCGGGTGCGGTGCCGTCCGAGGCGAGGCTCAGCCTCTCGCGTTCGGCTGAGCCTCCGCGGCGCCGCAAGTACGACCCGACCCGCGGCGTCGGCGTATGCCCCGGGTCAGGACTCCGACCACGCCCGCGAGGCAGAGGCCGCCCGTGACGAGGGGGATCACCACGAACCAGGGGGTGTCCCACAGGCCGCCCGCGTCACCGGCGTAGATGCCGCCCGCGAGGGTGAGGAAGACACCGGCGACCAGCTTCCCGGGCTGGAACTCATGACGCAGCACGGCTCACCTCCGCCTGCCCGAGGCCCACCCGGATGTCCACGTCGAGCGTGCCCTTGCTCCTGGCACCCGAGGCCGGCGCCAGGGTCACCTCCTTGTACCTGCCGGGCTTCACGTCCACGTCCTTCTCCTTGTCGCCCGGCAACTGGATGTCGCCCACCCTCACGTCGATGTGCAGCTTCACCGTCATGTCCGGCGGCACGATCACTCTCGCCCGGCCGACACCCACCTCGACCTCCGACTCCACCGTCTGCCCCTTCGCCGGGTTCAGCCGGGTCAGATCCAGGGTGCCGACACCGGTGCCGAGGTCGTACTTCCGCTGGACGTCGGCCACAGCGGCCGGCCGCCAGGTGGTACGCACCCAGTCGGTGCCGATGTTCTTGGGCAGCGCCGCCGAACCGGCGAGCAGGGCCGCCGTGATGATCGCCAGGAACACCGACCCCGCCCCCGTACGCCCCAGGAACGCGCTGACCGCGATGCCCAGGCCGAAGACGGCGAGCGCGCAGGCCAGGCCGGTCTGCAGGCTGGTGCCGAGCGCGTGGTCGTGCCACGTCAGGCCCGTGCCCAGGCCGCCCGCGAGCAGGGCCAGCAGGAAGACCCAGCCGCCGATCCAGCGCGCGCCGCGCTGCTTCGGCGGCCGGGCGGGCGGGGTGCGTTTGTCCCAGCGGCCGCTTCCGTAGCCGCCGAGGCCGATACTGACGGCCGCCGCGATGTCGCGGTCCCGGGAGTCCCTCGGGCCCCACAGATAGCCCGTCCGCCCGTCGTGTGTGCCGTCCTTGACGATGGTGTCGCGCCACCACGACGGATACGCGGCGGGAACGGGCGGCGCCTGGGCCTCGGGCGGGGCGTCGGCGGCGGCCTGCGCGGCCAGCGGGTCGGGGTCGGGAGCGCCGCGCTGCCGCGACCAGTACCCGGCGCCCGCGAGCAGAACGGAGAGGACGACGGCGAAGGCCAGCACCCCGCCGTTGCTCAGCATCGTCAGGAACACTCCGCAGCCGACCAGCGCGAACAGCACCGCCGCCAGGGCCTGTCCGTCGACGCGGCCGGTCAGCAGCTTGCGCACCTCGTTCTGCTCCTCGTCGTCGTACGGGACGAGGAGCCAGGCGAACCCGTAGAAGATGAGACCGATGCCGCCGGTCGCGGCGAGCACGGCGAGCGTGATCCGGAAGATCACCGGGTCCATGTCGCACTGGCGCCCGAGCCCGGCGCACACCCCGGCGAGCGTCTTGTGCCGGCGGTCGCGCCGGAACTTGTGGGGCGGCTCGGCCACACCGGTCTCGCCGGACACCGGGTCCGCGGCGGGCGCGGCATCCTGCGGCCCGCCGCCCGGGGCTGCCGGGTGCGGGCCGGAGCCGGGTCCCGGACCCGTCGCGGCGTGCTGGTGCTCTGTCATGTGTCCATGGTGACGGGCGCATCGCCGCCGCGGCAGTCGGAATGACCCTGGTCGGACCCTGATATCGCCCTGAGCCGGCGCCGGTGAGGTGTTCGACGGGGCCGCCGTGCGAAGATCCGGGGAGTCTCCGGGGTCGACCCTGATGCTCCGGGCCCCCGGCCGTGTGAACATCGATGACATGCCGGAAGCCGCAGCAGCGCTACTCGTCGAACCGCGGCCGCCGCGCAAGCTCTACCGCAGCAGTGACGGACGCTGGCTCGGTGGCGTGGCGCGGGGGCTCGCCGGGCATCTCGGGCTGCCCGTGATCTGGGTGCGGCTCGTCTTCGTCGGCCTGTTCCTGGCGGACGGCCTCGGCGCACTGCTGTATGCCGCGTTCTGGTTCTTCGTACCGCTCGGCGTGGGCGGCGTCGGCGACCACCGGTTCCCGTCCCTGGTCACCGCGGAGACCTCACCCGACGGCCGCCGCAGACTCGTGGCCCGCAAGCCGGACAAGGGCCAGATCGTGGCCCTGCTCCTCATGGTCGTCGTGGCCATGGTCTTCGTCAGCAGCGTCAATCTGGGCAGTGGCGCCAAGGCGTACCTCCTGCCGGCCGTCCTCGTCGGCGCGGGCGTCGCCCTGGTCTGGCGCCAGGCCGACAACGCACGCCGGGCCCGCTGGGCCGAGGTCGGCCGCCGCCGTCGCACGGTGACCCTGCTCAGGTCCGTGGGCGGCGTGCTGCTGGTGGCGGCGGGCGTCTCCGGCATCTTCGTCCTGCAGGGCTCCGCCGCCCATCTCGGCTCGGTCCTCCAGGCCGCCCTCGCGGTCCTCGTCGGTATAACGCTCCTCGCCGGCCCCTACCTGGTGCGCATGACCCAGGACCTCTCCGAGGAGCGCCTGATGCGCATCCGCGCCCAGGAGCGGGCGGAGGTCGCCGCCCATGTCCACGACTCGGTGCTGCACACCCTGACCCTGATCCAGCGGAACGCGGAGAACGCCGCGGAGGTGCGCCGCCTCGCCCGCGCCCAGGAACGTGACCTGCGCACCTGGCTCTACAAGCCGGAGGGCACCGGCAAGGACGAGGCCGACGAACCCACGAGCGTCGCCGACGCCGTGCGCCGCAACGCCGCCGAGGTCGAGGACAAGCACGGCGTCCCCATAGAGGTCGTCGTCGTAGGGGACTGCCCGCTCGACGAGAGAATCGGTGCACAGATGCAGGCCGGGCGTGAGGCGATGGTGAACGCCGCCAAGTACGGTGGCGAGGGCGGCGCCGTACAGGTCTACGCCGAAGTCGAGGAGAGGACGGTCTTCGTGTCCGTGCGCGACCGCGGTCCCGGCTTCGACCTCGACTCGATACCCGCCGACCGCATGGGCGTCAGAGAATCGATCATCGGCCGCATGGAGCGCAACGGCGGCACGGCGCGGCTGCGCGCGGTGCCCGGTGGCGGCACGGAGGTCGAGCTGGAGATGGAGAGGGCGGAGAAGACGTCATGAGCGACCCGACCGAGGCAAACGGTACGGCGGGAGCGGCGGAGGCCGAACCCGTTCAGGCCGCAGACGGCGGCGCCGAGCGTCACGTGCGCGTGGTCCTCGTCGACGACCACCGCATGTTCCGTACGGGAGTCCAGGCCGAGATCGGACAGACCGAGCAGACCGGCGTCGAGGTCGTCGGCGAGGCGGCGGACGTCGACCAGGCGGTCACGGTCATCACCGCGACCCGGCCCGAGGTGGTCCTCCTGGACGTCCACCTCCCGGGCGGCGGCGGTGTCGAAGTGCTGCGCCGCTGCGCCCCGTTGATGGCCGACGCCGAGCAGCCCGTCCGCTTCCTCGCCCTGTCCGTCTCGGACGCGGCGGAGGACGTCATCGGCGTGATCCGCGGCGGCGCGCGAGGTTATGTGACGAAGACGATCACGGGCAGGGACCTGGTCGACTCGATCTTCCGTGTCCAGGACGGCGACGCCGTCTTCTCCCCACGTCTGGCCGGCTTCGTCCTCGACGCCTTCGCCTCCACGGACGCCCCGCCGGTCGACGAGGACCTGGACCGCCTCACGCAGCGCGAGCGCGAGGTACTGCGGCTCATCGCCCGGGGTTACGCCTACAAGGAGATCGCCAAGCAGCTCTTCATCTCGGTGAAGACGGTCGAGTCCCACGTCTCCGCGGTCCTGAGGAAGCTCCAGCTGTCCAACCGGCACGAGCTGACACGCTGGGCGACGGCGCGGCGGCTGGTGTGAGCCACGGGCGGTGAGGGTCCCGTCGGCCGCCGCGTCGCCGGGAACCCCTCAGGCCACCCGCGTCGCTCCCGCGAACGGCATCTGGCTGATCGGTGCGACCCGCACCGGGGCTGACGGGTTCGGAGCGTGGATCATCTGTCCGTCGCCCACATAGATGCCGACGTGACTGATGCCGGAGTAGAAGAACACCAGGTCCCCCGGGAGCAGTTCGGAGCGGGAGACCCGGCGGCCGGCGTCGATCTGCGCGTAGGTCGTGCGGGGAAGGGAGAGGCCCGCGGAGCGGTACGCGGCCTGGACCAGGCCCGAGCAGTCGAAGGCGTCCGGGCCGGTCGCGCCCCACACATAGGGGCTGCCGAGCTTCTGGTACGCGTACGCGACGGCCGCCGCCGCACGGGAGTTCGGCGCCTGGGCCGCGGCGGAACCGGGCGCCTGGAGGCCGTCCCGCACACCCGTCGTGGAACGCGAGGCGCGGCCCGAGCCGTCCGCGAACCTCGTGCGCTCGTCGGCGGACAGCCGGGACAGCAACTGCCGGGCGGCGCCCAGCTTCCCGGTGATCGTGTTCTTGTACCGTTTCAGCTCCGACTGACGCGACTTGAGCGAGGTCAGCTCGATGTGGGCCGCCCCGCGCAGCTGCTCGATCTCCCTCAGCTGCGTGCGGACGCGGGAGACGGCGGCGGTCTGCCGGCTGCCCGCGCGTTCGACGAACTCGGCGCCGTCGAGGTACCGGTCGGGGTCGTCGGAGAGCACGAGCTGCAGCGAGGGGTCGAGGCCCCCGTCGCGGTACTGGGCGGACGCGATCGAACCCAGCGCGTCCCGTGCGGAGTTGAGGTTGTCCGTCTTGCGTGCCGCCTCGTCCCGCAGGGTCCTCAGCCGCGCCTCGGCCGCCTCCGCCTTCTCCTGCGCGCCGTTGTACTTCTCGGTGGCGGCCTCCGCCTCCTGGTACAGCCTGTCCACCTTCGCCCTGACCTGCGCGGGCGTCGGATTCGGCGCGGCGTGTCCGATCCCGTCGAAGCCCGTCGCCGTCGCCGCGCCCGCCAGGGCGATCGTCGCCGCCGTACGGGCCGTATTGCCGCCGGCCGGCCGCTGACGGGGCTTGCGGTGCGCTGCCACGTGGACTGCACGTCCTTTCGTACGACCGCCTCGTGCGTACGAACGCCAAGCGGAGCGGACGTACGGCCGCCCAGGGGCGGTTTTACGCGTCCGGCGACGGCCCGCACAGGGGGAGCGGTCCGCCGCCGGACCTTCTCGGCGGTGGTGGCCGACTGCCGCCCCTGGCCCGGGCGGCGGTGGGGAGCCGGTCACCTGGGGGAGGACGCTAGGCCTCATTGTGTCGGTGCGGTAACGCGTTGTGCAGAAGTGCCGGGTGCCGACCGAGGCGCGACCGTATGTGACCGTGATCCCCTTCCCCCACCGGCGACTTCACGCTGCGTGATGACCGATGTGACGATTCCGGACGTCCCGGGGGCGCCGGAGTGCTACGGGTCGCCCCTGATTAGGCTCCGGCCTCATGGACGTACTCATCCATCTCTTCGTCGGCCTGCACATCATCGGCATCGCCTCGCTCCTCGGCGGCTTCCTCACCCAGATGAAGGCGATGGGTCGGGGCACCGCCCGTTTCGTCCCGGCGATGCTGCACGGCGCGCTGACGATGCTGGTCACCGGCGTGATCCTGGTCGGCCTCAACCAGGCCGACGACCAGTCCGTCAACAACGTCAAGATCGGCGTGAAGCTGGCCCTGCTGATCGTCATCCTCGGCCTCGTCTATGTGAAGCGGGACGACGAGAGTGTGGACAAGCGCCTGTTCGGCCTGGTGGGCCTGCTGACCACGGCGAACATCTTCATCGCGGTGCTGTGGACCTGAGGTCCCCGGGCGCGGCCTTCAGGGCTGCGCGGACGTCCGCCACCGCCCCCGCGGCGACGGCCAGCCACACCGCCACCGAGATCCACAGCAGCACCTCCCCCGGCACATCGAGCCACGAGACGTCGAGCGCGGCGGCGACCGACAGCGTCGCGGTGGCCGTCAGCCCCATCGGGAACACGGTCGCCCACCGCAGTGCGTCGTAGCGCAGCCGGGGCCGGCCCAGCTCGGCGGCGAGCAGTACGGCGTACCAGGCGAGGTCGAGCACCAGCAGTGCGCCGGTCACCGCACGCAGGACGCCGTTGTCGTCGACGTTCCACAGGTACAGGCTCGCGCTGTCGGCGGCGACCAGCGTCGCTCCGGCGAGCGCCGAGATGGCGAGCGCACCGCCGGCCACCCAGTGGTCCCCGGCACCCCCGGTCACCTGCCGCGGGTCGAAACAGGCCAGCGCGAGGCCGTAGAGCGCGAGCCCGAGCCCGAACAGGACGAGCGCCGCGTGCGCGAGCCAGGCCGACTCCTCGGCCGCGGCGAGCGTGGCGGCGAGGACGGCGAGACCCTGTGTGGCCACGCAGCCCAGGAACACCGTCCCCGGCATACGGCGCTCCCAGTTCCGTACGGCGAGGACGAGCGGCCCCGGCCACACCAGCACGGCCAGTGCCAGCAGCGTCTCGGCCAGGACCTGCCGGCCCAGGGCGGAGAAACGGGTGCCGAGCACGGCGGTCGCGGCGACGGCCGTGAGCGCGCCCGGTGCCGCCTCCGCAACCCGTCTCCCACGGTCCCGCAGCAGCCGTACGACGAAGTCGGCGGCCAGCCCCAGCCAGGCGGCGCAGGCCACCGCCAGCGCGATGCGGGACAGGACCTCGTACCCCGTCAGGTGCAGACCGACCGACATGATGCCGGTCGCCAGCGCGGCGGCACCGGCCGCCGGCGGACGCTGCGCCCACCAGGCGCGGAAGGGGGAGCGGGAGGAGGTGCCGGCCATGGGGCGATGCTAAGGAGCGCCGCGCGCGTCGAGGGCGGGGCACGCGCGCGGGCGCTCCGAAAAACGCGCGGGCGCAGGGCAAGGGGACTGGGTGTGCGTCCGCGCCTGGGGCCGTCAGGCCGGGCGTACCAGGCTGTGGATCGCCGACTCGCCGTCGTAGTAGATGGACTCCTCGCGGACGTACGCGCCGGGCTTCGGGGCGTGGATCATCATGCCGTTGCCGATGTAGATGCCGACGTGGCTGATGTCGTCGTAGAAGAAGACCAGGTCACCGGGCTGGGCGTTGGAGAGGGAGACCGTGGTGCCCGCGTTGACCTGGTCGTAGGTGGTGCGGGGGAGGGTGACGCCGGCGGCCTTCCAGGCGGCCTGGGTCAGGCCGGAGCAGTCGTAGGAGTCGGGGCCGGTGGCGCCCCATACGTAGGGCTTGCCTATCTGGGCACGGGCGAAGGCCAGGGCCTTCTCGGCCTTGGTGGCGTACGAGGAGTCGGACGAGGAGTCGGACGAGGAGTCGGACGACGAATCGGAGGAGGACGAGCCCGACGAACTGCTCTCCTGCTGGGCCGCCTCCTGCTGGGCC
Source organism: Streptomyces sp. NPDC040410 (assembly GCF_055595715.1). Lineage (NCBI taxonomy): Bacteria > Bacillati > Actinomycetota > Actinomycetes > Kitasatosporales > Streptomycetaceae > Streptomyces > Streptomyces sp. NPDC040410. Next base: position 132,368 of record NZ_JBVIVK010000003.1, on the reverse strand, counting down.
GCCTCCTCCGCCGCCTTCTGCTCGGCCGCCTGCTGCTGCGCGAGCTCCGCGGCCTTGCGCGCGGCCTCCTGCTGCTTCTTCTCCTCGATCGCCGCGAGCCGCGCCTTCTCCTCCGCCGTCAGCTTCGACAGCAGCTCGCGCGCGTCGGAGAGCTTCTTCTGGACGGTGGCCTTGGCCGTCTTCAGGTCGCCCTGCGACTCGGTGAGCGTCTCGAGGCTCTGGGCGGCCTCCTGACGCTTCTTCATCGTCGCGGACTGCTCCGAGACGTAGTCGTCGACCGCGCCCTTCTGGCGGCTGGTCAGCCGGCCCATCAGCTGGGTCTGGTCGAAGTAGTCCTGCGGGGAGTCGGCGAGCAGGAAGGTCGCGGTGTCCGGCGCGGAGGCGCCGGTCCGGTACTGGGCCGCGGCGAAGGAACCCAGCTCCTCCCGCGCCTCGTTGAGCTTCTGGGTGCGCTTGGCCACGTCGTCGAGCAGGGTGTCGACGTGCTTGCGCTGCTTCGCGGTCTTCTCCTTGGCCGCGTTGTACTTCTCGGTCGCCGACTCCGCCTGGCGGTACAGGTCATCGACCTTCTTCTCGACCTCTTCGAGGCTCGGCTTGTCGTCGGCCGAGGGAGCGGCGTTGGCCGCCTGGGACAGCAGGGCCACGGAGGTGAGGGCCGCCGTTGCGAGGGCGGGGGTCCGTATACCTGCTACGCGCGTACCTGCGGGACGCGGCTTGCGGTGCGACGCCAAGGGAGGCGACTCCTTCCAACGTTCCGCCTACCGAGTTAGCTGTCGGGTTCGGGCGGGTGGTTCGGAAGGGTTGCCCTACGGCCTTTCCCCGAAAGGGAGTTGGGCCGATTCACCCCAAGGTCGGTGTGGGTCCCCGGCTCCGGCTGCCCCGGGGGCGCACCGGACTCGGCGGAGGCCGCGCGGCCCGGCGACGTTCGCCGGTGGGGGTCGTACGGCCTGCCGGGCACGGTAGCCAACTCGTGGGGCGCCTGTGAAGGTTGCTGGGTGATATGCCCGATACATTTTCGTGACCTTGGCCCAGGGTGCCGCTGACGGTGGTCAATCGGGGGTGATCTACGGCGACTTGTACGTATTTTTACCGGAGTGACGATGTCCCTCCGCTTCTGGCGGCCCGGCGTGCATCGGGCTCACGTCCGCGGTCACGCTCTTCGCCACCGGTCGCGACGGCGTTGGCGGCGGTCGAGTCGAACCCGTACGCCGTGCTCGCCCCTCCCGACGGCCGCAAGATCGTCGCTTACGCGGCCGGCAAGGACCTCGTCGTCGTAGCGCCCCTTGGCAAGGCCAGTTCCCTTATCGGTCTTGTACGTAGGCCGGCTCTTCGCCGGTCAGGTGACCAAGGTCTCGTACGGCAGGCGCACGAGCGTGAGGCTCCCGTTCCCGGCGGGCGTGGCCGTCGACCCGTGGGACGGCAAGGTCCGCGTCGCCGCCTGGTCGGTCGCGGACCGTGACGGGACGGTCCTGGAGGGCGAGAAGACGCCCGGCGGCCGGATCGGAAAGCTCCTCGGCTTCTGAAACCGGACCCTGGGACGGGTGATGTTCTCAGGGCGGCGGCGGGGTGTCACCGGCGCCCCCTAGACTCGGAGAGCGATGAGCAGCCTCTTTGACGACAGCTTCCTGGCGGATCTCCGGGCCCCCCGGGCCCACGAGGAAGAACACCCGCCGCCGCCCGAGGACGATCACGTACCGGAGCCGGTTCCGGACGATCTGTTCGGCGGGAAGTTCGACGTGCCGCCGGACCGGGACGGGTACTACCGCGACGGCGCCCCGCGCCCCGCGGTGGACCCGGCCGCACTGCTGGAAGGGCTGAACGAGAACCAGCGCGCGGCGGTCGTCCACTTGGGCACCCCGCTCCTCATCGTGGCCGGCGCCGGCTCCGGCAAGACCCGCGTGCTCACCCACCGCATCGCGTACCTTCTCGGCGAGCGGAACGTCCACCCCGGCCAGATCCTCGCGATCACCTTCACCAACAAGGCCGCCGGCGAGATGAAGGAGCGCGTCGAGCAGCTCGTCGGCCCGCGCGCGAACGCGATGTGGGTGATGACCTTCCACAGCGCGTGCGTGCGCATCCTGCGCCGTGAGAGCAAGAAACTCGGCTTCACCTCGTCCTTCTCGATCTACGACGCCGCAGACTCCAAGCGCCTGATGGCCCTGGTCTGCCGTGACCTGGACCTCGACCCCAAGCGCTACCCGCCGAAGTCCTTCAGCGCCAAGATCTCCAACCTGAAGAACGAGCTGATCGACGAGGAGGACTTCGCCGCCCAGGCCACCGACGGCTTCGAGAAGACCCTCGCCCAGGCCTACGCCCTGTACCAGTCGCGGCTGCGCGAGGCCAACGCCCTCGACTTCGACGACCTGATCATGACGACGGTCAACCTGCTGCGCGCCTTCCCGGACGTCGCCGAGCACTACCGCCGCCGCTTCCGGCACGTTCTCGTCGACGAGTACCAGGACACCAACCACGCCCAGTACGCCCTCGTCCGGGAACTCGTCGGCACCGCCGAGCACCCCGTCGACGTACCGCCCAGCGAGTACGACGTCCCGCCCGCCGAACTGTGCGTCGTGGGCGACGCCGACCAGTCGATCTACGCCTTCCGCGGGGCGACGATCCGCAACATCCTCCAGTTCGAGGAGGACTACCCGGACGCGACGACGATCCTGCTCGAACAGAACTACCGCTCCACCCAGACGATCCTGAGCGCGGCCAACGCCGTCATCGAACGCAACGAGTCCCGCCGCCCGAAGAACCTGTGGACCAACGCGGGCTCGGGCGCGCGCATCACCGGCTACGTCGCGGACACCGAGCACGACGAGGCGCAGTTCGTCGCCGACGAGATAGACCGTCTCACGGACGCGGGTGACGCGAAGGCCGGCGACGTCGCCGTCTTCTACCGCACCAACGCCCAGTCCCGTGTCTTCGAAGAGGTCTTCATCCGCGTCGGCCTGCCCTACAAGGTCGTCGGCGGCGTCCGCTTCTACGAGCGCAAGGAGGTCCGGGACGTCCTGGCCTACCTGCGGGTGCTGGCCAACCCGGAGGACTCGGTCCCGCTGCGCCGCATCCTCAACGTGCCCAAGCGGGGCATCGGCGACCGCGCGGAGGCGATGATCGACGCCCTCGCCCAGCGCGAGAAGATCAGCTTCCCGCAGGCGCTGCGGCGCGTGGACGAGGCGTACGGCATGGCCGCGCGCTCCACCAACGCCGTCAAGCGGTTCAACACGCTGATGGAGGACCTCCGCACGATCGTCGAGTCCGGCGCGGGGCCGGCGACCGTCCTGGAGGCCGTCCTCGAGCGCACCGGCTACCTCGCCGAGTTGCAGGCGTCGACCGACCCGCAGGACGAGACCCGGATCGAGAACCTCCAGGAACTCGCCGCCGTCGCCCTGGAGTTCGAGCAGGAGCGCGGGGAGGGCGAGTCGGTGGCCCTGTCCGACTTCCTGGAGCAGGTGGCCCTGGTCGCCGACTCCGACCAGATCCCCGACGAGGACGAGGACGGCTCCGGCGTCATCACCCTGATGACCCTGCACACCGCCAAGGGCCTGGAGTTCCCGGTCGTCTTCCTGACCGGCATGGAGGACGGCGTCTTCCCGCACATGCGTGCCCTCGGCCAGACCAAGGAGCTTGAGGAGGAGCGGCGCCTGGCGTACGTCGGCATCACGCGCGCGCGTGAACGGCTGTACCTGACCCGGTCGTCGCTGCGGAGTGCTTGGGGACAGCCGTCGTACAACCCGCCGTCGCGCTTCCTGGAAGAGATCCCGGCGCAGCACGTGGACTGGAAGCGCACCGGTGCCACGGCACCCACGTCGTCCGGTCCGGCATCAGGCGTGGCGGCCTCGCTGTCGTCGTCCCGCTCCCGCTCCTCGGCGTCGGGCGCCTCCGGTTTCGCCACGCGCAGGGCCTCGGAGAAGCCGGTCGTCTCGCTTTCCGTCGGGGACCGGGTGACGCACGACCAGTTCGGGCTCGGGACGGTCGTGGCGGTGAAGGGCACGGGTGCCAACGCCGAGGCGACGATCGACTTCGGGGACACCAAGCCGAAGCGGCTGCTGCTGCGCTACGCGCCGGTGGAGAAGCTGTAGCTCTCATGCGGTGAGCCCCCGCCGGAGGGCGGGGGCTCACAAAGAGTCGTCCACGTCGCTCACGCTGGGTCGAGGCCGTGGCTGCGCAGCCACGGGAGCGGGTCTATCGCCGAGCCGCCACCCGGCCGTACCTCGAAGTGCAGGTGCGGGCCGGTCGAGTTGCCGGAGTTCCCGGAGTAGGCGATCGGGTCGCCGGCCTTGACCGTCGTGCCGGAGGCGACCCGGTAGGTGGAGAGGTGGCAGTACCAGGTCTCCGTGCCGTCCTTGGCGGTCACGATCATCATGTTGCCGTACGCGCTGTTCCACTCCGTACGGACGGTGCCGTCGGTCGCGGCCATCACGGTCGTGCCGTAGGAGACAGGGAAGTCGATGCCGGTGTGCACGGACATCCAGTTGATGCCGGCCTGGCCGTAGTAGGCGCTGAGCCCGTGCCGGGCCACCGGCAGCGCGTACTTCGGGCGCAACCGCTCCTTGCGTGCGGCCTCCGCAGCAGCCCTCTTCTTCTCGGCCAGCTGTTGGGCCTTGAGGTCGATACGTTCCTGAGTACGGCTGGCCCGGTCGGCGAAGTCGTCGGCGCCCGCGGAGAGGCTCTCGAGCTGGGTGTCCAGCTTGTTGTTCGCGGCGGACGGCTTCACCGCGGTCGCGTCGGACCCGGCGGCGGAGGTGTCCTTGCCGTCATCGGTCAGCGTGCCGACGGAGGCGGCGGCGATCCCGGCGACGCCCATGACGCACGCCGAGGGCACGGCCACCGTCAGGAACGCCGAGCGCTTGGGGGGCGTACGGCGGCGGGAGCGGGCCGCGCGGGCGGCGGCACGGGTGGCCGGGGCCGGAGCGGACTCCTCCTGGTCGTCGAGGAGCGGGGAGACGGCGGGCATCTCACCGGTGGCGCTCAACTCGTCGCCGTCAGGGGCGTGTTCGGTGTGGGAGACCTGCTCGAAGGTCTCGGTCGCCGACTGGTCGAAGGCGGCCGTTTCCTGCTGCTCGAAGGTTTCGGCGTGCTGACCGTAGTCGCCCGTCGTCTGCGTCGCGTCACCGATGGCGCCGTCTGTGTTCCACTGCGTGGCGTCGTAGGCGCCGGTGTCGAAGGCCTGCGTGCCCCATTCCCACTGCTGGGTCTGGTCGGCCGGGCCGGCGGACGGGTCGGGCTGGAGCCAGGCGCTCGCGTCCCACTGGCCGCTGACGTCGTGGCCGGTGGCCTGCGGCGGGATGCCGGGGAACTGCTGGTGGCCGGTGGTCCAGGCGGTGGAGTCGTACGCTCCGGTGTCGTAGGCGGCGTGGTGCTGGGCCGCGTACGCGTCGTAGTTCAGGGCCTGGTGACTGCCCGTGGTCCATGCCGTCGTGTCGTACGCGGCGGTGCCGTGGCCGTCCGACGGGAGGTTGCCGAAGAGGGGGTCGGTCTCGAAGGTCGTGGTGGCGTGGCCGGCTGTGTCGAAACCGGCGGTGGCGAAACCGTCGGCGGAGTAGCTGCCGTACGTGGTGAAGTCGCCGTACTGGGCTTCCTGTCCGCCGTAGGACGCGTACTGCGCCGGGGCGGCGTCGGAGGCCGGAGCCGGGGTGTGCATGGTCCCCGGCGGGTGACGGTCGTTCACCAACTTCTCTTTCGCCTCGACAACAGGGGCTGCCAGAGCAGTGCGGTGACTGTACCCGGCGGTTCGCGGGCACGACAATCTTCGCCAGGTTTCGTGCGAGCAGGAAACGGGCATTCGGCCGTGTTTCGGGGATCACGGACGCGAGTTTGGCTCTATGTTCGATGAGTGTTCGACGCTGATCGGCCGCCCAGCCCGGGATGAACCGTGACGGGTCCGTTACGTTCTGTTACGCCCCTCGTGGTTCACGCGCCGTTCGCGGGCGCTGGACCGCCGCCACGGCCGTCACGCCACCGTCAGGCCGCCCGCGTGGGTGCCCGCCTCGGCCTCGGTCCACGCCAGGTCGAGGGCCTGCCGTATCCCCGTCGCCACCGCCGGGTGCACGGGCAGGGCGAGGTGTCCGACCCCGCTCACCCGGACGTTCTGCCCCAGCAGGTCGGGATGCTCGATGCAGGCGGCCTCCAGCGGGTCCATCAGGTGGTCGAGGTCGCTCCAGAAGCTGACGAAGTGCGTACGGCAGCCAGGGGCCGGCAGGGCCAGCTCTTCGATCAGCTCCGAGCCGGGGCGCATCTGGCGCACGATCGGGTGCGCGTTCGCCAGCGGCGCCACCTTCGTTCCGGAGTGCGGTGTACCGAGCGTCACCAGCGTCCGCACCCGGAGGTCTCCGCCCAGGCGCTGGGCGTAGTAGCGCGCGATCAACCCGCCGAGGCTGTGGCCCACGATGTCGACCTGGCTGTTTCCCGTGCGCTCGCAGATCTCCTCTATGTGGCGCCCGAGCAGCTCCGCCGCGGTGCGGATGTCGCAGGTCAGCGGTGAGTAGTTGAGTGACTCGACCTGCTGCCTGCCGTGCTGGGCGAGGCTGCGGCGCAGCAGGACGAAGACCGAGCGGTTGTCTATGAAGCCGTGCAGCAGGACGACCGGTGGCTTGGCCTCCGTGGGCAGCTGTGCCGCGCCGTCCGGTGAGGGGAGCGGCGCCGGACCCCGGCGCTCCTGGATGATGCCGGAGGGATAGAGCAGGAGGTGGCCGGCGAGGATCGCGATCTCCAGGGCGGTCGCCTTCAGGAGGGCCAGGGAAAGACCCGCCAGCTTGGTGGGGAAAAGGCGCTGGCAGAGCGGAAGAAAAGGCAACGCTGCCTTGGTGACCTTCATGGCCGACCTCCTGTCGGCACGCTGGGGGACGGCTCTGTCCCCCGTGTGCCCTCATGGGAAGTCGCGCCGAGGGCGATCGACGATGCGCGAGCGGGGCATGCGGGGTGAGTGCGGCCTGTGGCGCGTCGTGCTCGTGGTGCGCCACTGACGTGGGCGAGGCTCCCTGCCGGTGTGGCGACGAGGCTCCCCGCTGTCGTGCCTTACCTGCCCTACGTGCCCTTCGTGCCATCGTCGAAGCGCCGCTCCGCCACGTCGCGCGGTGTGCGGCGCGGTGGCGCGGCGACCTCGTTGCGGCTCCCGTTGCGCGTGTTCCCGCTGTGGCATGTGTGCCGCAGACGCCTGTGACCAATGTGCCACAGGCGTCTGCGTCGCGCGTGTCGCAGAGACTCGGAACGGTGCGCTGCCGATGTGTCCCATCGTGTGATTTCCCCCTCGGTATGCGCCGCGAAACTGCCGGTTGCGGGATGCTGGCGATAACGTTCGTTCACTCTTCCCGGCCGGTTTGCGTACCGCGGTACCCGTCGGTAGGGATGAAGGCAGTCGGTTCATGGAGGCAGTGATGGGTGTGGCAGCCGGTCCGATCCGCGTGGTGGTGGCCAAGCCAGGGCTCGACGGCCACGATCGCGGCGCGAAGGTGATCGCGCGGGCGCTGCGCGACGCCGGTATGGAGGTCATCTACACCGGGCTTCACCAGACCCCCGAGCAGATCGTCGACACCGCGATCCAGGAGGACGCCGACGCGATCGGCCTCTCCATCCTCTCGGGCGCCCACAACACGCTTTTCGCGGCGGTGATCGAGCTGCTCCGGGAACGGGACGCGGAGGACATCCTGGTCTTCGGCGGCGGGATCATCCCCGAGGCGGACATCGCTCCGCTGAAGGAGAAGGGCGTCGCGGAGATCTTCACGCCCGGTGCGACCACGGCGTCGATCGTGGAGTGGGTGCGCGCGAACGTACGGCAGCCTGCCGGGGCGTAGGGCCTCCGGCGGTGAGCCGGTCAGGGCATCACCGGCCAGACTTCAGCCGACCCGCGCCGAACCCAGTTCGTCGGCCATCGCCGCGCGCAACCTCAGCGTGGTGACGAGCCGTTGGAAGGCCTCCGCCCAGTACCCCCCGGCTCCCGGTGACGCATCCTCCCGCTCGTCCGGTACCGCGAGCAGCCCGTCGAGGCGGGCCGCTTCGGACGGGTCGAGGCACCGCTCGGCCAGCCCCATCACTCCACTGAAGCTCCATGGATAACTCCCCGCGTCCCGCGCGATGTTGAGTGCGTCCACCACTGCCCGCCCGAGCGGCGCAGCCCATGGCACCGCACAGACGCCCAGCAGCTGAAACGCCTCGGACAGGCCGTGCGCCGCGATGAACCCGGCCACCCACGCGGCGCGTTCGGCGCCGTCGAGCGTGCCGAGCAGCTTGGCGCGCTCGGCCAGGGACACCGCTCCGGGGCCGCCGGCCTCGGGCGCCGAGGGTGCCCCGAGGAGCGCCCGCGCCCATTCGGCGTCCCGCTGCCGCACCGCGGCCCGGCACCATGCCGCGTGCAGTTCACTCCGCCAGTCGTCCGTCACCGGCAGCGCCACTATCTCCCGGGGCGTGCGTCCGCCGAGCCGCCCTGGCCACGTGCCGAGCGGGGCCGCCTCCACCAACTGACCCAGCCACCAAGACCGTTCGCCCCGTCCCGCGGGCGCCTTGGCCACGACACCGTCGCGCTCCATGCCCGCGTCGCACTCGTGCGGTGCTTCGACGGTGAGGACCGGCGCGCCTTGCGTGCGGTCGACGGACACGCACGCCCCGGCCCGGACCGCCATCCGCCCGGCGAGCGCCGAATCCGGCAGCGCCGACAGCAACTCAGCGGCCGTCGTCCTCACGTTGCGGCTTCGGTCGGCCAGCGTCTGCTCCAGGAACGGCTCGTCCTCCGGGCCCAGGCCCGTGCGCAGGGAGTCGAGGAACATCAGCCGGTCCTCCGCCCGCTCCGTCGCCCACGTCGTCGCGAGCAGCTCGCGCGCGGCGCCGGGCTCACGGGCGCGGATCGCCGCGAGAAGGGCGACCCGTTCCGCGAACAGCCCCTCCTGCCACAGCTGCCGCACCCGGTCCGGCTCCTCTGCGGGCGGCGGCGCCGCGCCCCCGCCGGGTGTCGCGCGCAGCGCGAACCGCCAGTCCGGGTTCAGCCGGGCGAGCCACACGGCGCGCGGCCCCGCGAACATCAGCGCCGCCGGCCGCAGGTCCGTACGACCGCGGGCCGCGTCCAGCAGCGCGGGCAGCGTCTGCGGGGGCGGTGCGTAGCCACGGGCGTTCGCGGCCGCCAGCCACTGCGGGAGCAGCTCCATGAGGTCCGGTGTGGTGCCTCTGCGGCCGCCGCCCGTGCCCGGCCGGTCGGACAGCAGCATCGACAGCCTGCGGGCCGCCTCAGCGGGCAGCGGCGGACGCGGGTCCTCGGGAGCCGGCTGCGGACGCTGCGCCGCCCGCGCCGCCCGCAGCCCGGCCCGCCGTCGTACGGTCTCCACGGCCGCCGCGTCCAGCAGCGCCACCGGAGCCTCCCGGCCCGGCTCACAGCCCGGCGGCGTACGCCGCTCCGTCCCGAGCAGGGCCGCGGTGACGAGCTCCTCCCAGGCACCCGGTGCGGGCGAATCCACCGAAGCCGTCTCGTCCGCCGGAGCGGGGGCCCTGTTCATGTGGTTCCTTTCGGCCGGGTTCCGCGGAGTCCGTGCCGCGGAGTGGTCGGAGGCTCATCGGTGACGGGTGTCCCGCGAGGCCGGACGAAGGCGCGGAGCGCGTGGGAAAGGGCGGTTCGCCGTACGGTGCTCAGCACAGCGGCACCGCCTCACCGGCGCCCGCCGGCCAGGCCGTCAGCGGGGTGAAGCCCCGATGGCCGCACTCGCCGAACACCTTGACCGGGGTGCCGCCCGAGAGGGCGACCAGGCGCCACAGGCCGGGCCGGGAGCAGGCCGAGGGAGTGAGCGGCAGCGCCGAGTCGCCCTCGGCGTCCGCCAGCTGCCACGAGCTGCCGTCCGGGGTCGGTATGACGTCGTCCAGCGTCACCGGGACCGAGTCCAGCCACGGGTCGCCCCGCAGAGCTTCGCCGTAGCGTGCCGCCGCACGGGCCGCCGTCACCCCCCTCGGCCGTATGGCCGCCGGTGCGGGCGGCGCGAACTGCTCGCCCAGGGACGCCCGCAGCTGCCCGGTACCCGGATACGCGGACACCTGAGCCTCCAGGGCGAGCCCCACCGGCAGCGCGAGTTCCGGCGCGCGGCCGGCCGCTCCATAGGAGAGGAGCAGTGCCGTACGGTCCGACTCCGCGCCGTACAGCCAGATCCGGCGGGTCGTCAGACGCGCGTCCGACGTGTCGTACTGGGCGAGGACCAGCCAGCGGTCCCTCAGCGGAGGGCCGTCAGCCGAGCCGGGCAGGCCGACGCGTGAACGGACCGTCGCCGCCAGGCCGTCCGGGAGCCGCTCGCGGCGCAGCCAGCCCTGGTCCAGGAGGTGCAGCAGCGCGCACTCCTCCAGCAGGCGCACCGGCCAGCCGGGACCGGACGACGGTATCGCCCCCAACTCCCTCACCCGCGCGGCCAGTCCGGAAGCCTGGGCGTCGACCATGCGGGCCGCGGTCTCCTCCCACAGCCCGTACCCCGCCTGCTCCGCGCCGGCCAGCCCGCCCCGCAGCAGATCCGTCAGCCGCTGCTCCAGCTCCGCCGCCCCCGCGGTGATCCGCTCGGCCCGCCGCTGAGCCCTGCGCCGCGCCGCCTCCGGATCACCCGAGCCGGAGGCGGAACCGGACGCCCCCGCCGTCCGTTTCTCCTCCGCACGCTTCCGCCTTCCCCCTATCCACTGCTCCGCCCACTCCGGAGGCTGGGCCGACGGCACCGCGCCGTCCCCGCCCGCCCAGAGCAGCAGCAGTCCGAGTGCGTGCTTGCACGGGAACTTGCGGCTCGGGCAACTGCACTTGTACGCGGGACCGGCCGCGTCCGCGATGTCGATGACCGTCTGATACGGCTTGCTGCCACTGCCCTTGCACAGCCCCCACAGCGTCCCCTCGTCAGAACTGCCCGCCTCGGACCACGGACCCGCCGCGCCGAGTTTGCTTCCCGCTTTGCGTGACGCGGCGTCAGGCGCCAGTGCCAGCACCTGATCCGCCGTCCAGCGCACCCCCTGCTGAGTCATGTCATCGAAGGTAGACCCCACCACTGACAATCGGTCCCGTCCACGACCCCGCCACAGCGTTTTCGCAGGTCAGGGCGCATTGTCAGTGCCGTGGTGCACGGTGGACACCAGATCCGAACCGGCCGAGCTGGAGGGGGCCTCAGCCATGTCTGTGTCCGTAGATCCGATGTCCGTGGAATCGCGCGAGAGGGAGCAGGCCGAAGCGTTGCGGCCGCACGCAGAGGACGCCTTCGCCGGCGAACTCACCGCGCTGGCCGCGCAGGACGACCGGCCGCGCCCGGCCCGCTGGAAGCTGTCGCCGTGGGCCGTCGCCACCTACCTGCTCGGCGGCACCCTGCCCGACGGCACGGTGATCACACCGAAGTACGTGGGACCGCGCCGCATCGTCGAGGTCGCCGTCACCACCCTCGCCACCGACCGCGCCCTGCTCCTGCTCGGCGTCCCCGGCACGGCCAAGACCTGGGTGTCCGAGCACCTGGCCGCAGCGGTCAGCGGCGACTCGACGCTGCTCGTGCAGGGCACGGCCGGCACCCCGGAGGAGGCGATCCGGTACGGGTGGAACTACGCCCGGCTGCTCGCGCACGGTCCGAGCCGTGACGCCCTCGTGCCCAGCCCGGTCATGCGGGCCATGGCGGAGGGCATGACGGCCCGCGTCGAGGAGCTGACCCGCATCCCGGCCGACGTGCAGGACACCCTCATCACGATCCTGTCGGAGAAGACACTGCCGATACCGGAGCTGGGGCAGGAGGTACAGGCGGTCCGCGGCTTCAACCTGATCGCGACCGCCAACGACCGCGACCGCGGGGTCAACGACCTCTCCAGCGCCCTGCGCCGCCGCTTCAACACAGTGGTGCTGCCGCTGCCGGAGAGCGTCGAGGCCGAGGTCGACATCGTCTCCCGGCGCGTCGACCAGATCGGCCGCTCCCTCGACCTGCCGGCCGCACCGGACGGCATCGACGAGATCCGCCGCGTGGTGACCGTCTTCCGGGAGCTGCGCGACGGCGTCACCTCCGACGGCCGTACGAAGGTGAAGTCGCCCAGCGGCACGCTGTCCACCGCCGAGGCCATCTCCGTCGTCACCAACGGCCTCGCGCTCGCCGCCCACTTCGGCGACGGCGTGCTGCGGGCCGGTGACGTCGCAGCGGGCATCCTGGGCGCCGTCGTGCGCGACCCGGCGGCCGACCGCGTCGTCTGGCACGAGTACCTGGAGGCGGTCGTCCGCGAGCGCGACGGCTGGAAGGACTTCTACCGGGCCTGCCGGGAGGTGAGCGCGTGACCGACCGCGGATGGGGGTTCCGCTTCGGGCGTCCCGCGGAGGACGGCCGCGATGTCGTGGTGTACGGCGAGGTCAGGAACGCGCTCGGGGACGACTCCACTTGGTCCCGGAGGAAGAGGGGGACGGCGTGACAGGTGCTGACGAGTCCGGGAACTGGTGGCCCGGCGAGGGACCGCTGCTGCTCGGCGTGCGGCACCACGGGCCGGGGTCGGCGCGGGCCGTGCGGGCGGCGCTGGCCGCGGCCCGGCCACAGGCCGTGCTGATCGAGGGGCCGCCCGAGGCCGACGCCCTGATCCCGCTGGCCGCCGACGAGGACATGCGACCGCCGGTCGCCCTCCTCGCCCACGCCGTGGACGAGCCCGGCCGCTCGGCGTTCTGGCCGCTGGCCGAGTTCTCCCCGGAATGGGTCGCGATCCGCTGGGCCCTGGAACACGGTGTCCCGGCCCGCTTCATCGATCTCCCGGCCACGCACACGCTGGCATGGGAGAGGGAAGCGGGAGACCCGCCTGAGGGGGAGGAAGCCGGGGGACCCGCGCGTGGCGCCGACAAGCCCGCGGGTGCGGGGGAGAGCTCCGACGAGCCCATGGGCGCACGTGAAGACGACGACGCGCACGCGACCCGCCTCGACGTCCGGGTCGATCCGCTCGCCGTGCTCGCGGAGACCGCCGGCTACGACGATCCCGAACGCTGGTGGGAGGACGTCGTCGAGCACCGCGGCCCGGGCGATGGGGACGCGTTCGCGCCGTTCGGTGTGCTCGAGGAGGCCATGGGGGCGCTGCGGGAGACGTACGGCAGCGGGGGGCACGACCGGGATCTCGTGCGGGAGGCGTACATGCGGCTCCAGGTGCGGGCCGCACAGCGCGAGGTCGGGGACGCCGTGGCCGTGGTCTGCGGTGCCTGGCACGTGCCCGCACTGCGGCAGAAGACCACTGTCGCGGCGGACCGGGCGCTGTTGAAGGGGCTGCCCAAGGTCAAGGCGGACATGACATGGGTGCCGTGGACGTACCGCAGGCTCTCCAGGATCAGCGGCTACGGCGCGGGCATCGACTCGCCGGGCTGGTACGGGCATCTGTTCGGTGCACCGGACCGGCCCGTCGAGCGGTGGCTGACCAAGGTGGCCGGGCTGCTGCGGGCCGAGGACCGGATCGTCTCCTCGGCGCACGTCATCGAGGCGGTGCGGCTGGCCGAGACGCTCGCCGCGATGCGCGGCCGCCCGCTGCCCGGCCTGAGCGAGACCACCGACGCCGTGCGGGCGGTGATGTGCGAGGGCTCGGACGTGCCGCTGGCGCTGGTGCACGACCGGCTGGTCGTGGGAGATGTGTTGGGGGAGGTGCCGCGGACGGCGCCCGCGGTGCCGTTGCAGCGCGACCTCGACCGGATCCAGCGCGGACTGCGGCTCAAACCGGAGGCGCTGGAGCGCGAGTTGGAGCTCGACCTGCGCAAGGAGACCGACGCAGGGCGCAGCAGGCTGCTGCACCGGCTGCGACTGCTCGGCGTCGCCTGGGGCGAGCCGGTCGCCTCGCGCGGCAGCACCGGCACGTTCCGCGAGACGTGGCGGCTGCGGTGGGAGCCCGAGCTGTCGGTGCGGGTCGCCGAGGCGGGCGTGTGGGGTACGACCGTGCTGGCCGCCGCGACCGCCAAGGCCGAGGCCGACGCCGTCGCCGCGCCAGGGCTCGCCGAGGTCACCGCGCTGGCCGAGCGCTGTCTGCTGGCCGAACTGCCGGACGCCCTGCCGGTGGTGATGCGGGTCCTCGCCGACCGGGCGGCGCTCGACGCGGACGTCGGCCACCTCGCCCAGGCCCTGCCGGCCCTGGTCCGCTCCCTGCGCTACGGCGATGTACGCGGCACGGACACGCACGCGCTGGCGGAGGTCGCCGCGGGCATCGCCGAACGGATCTTCGTCGGCCTGCCCCCTGCCTGCACCGCGCTCGACGCCGACGCGGCCGACGAGATGCGACGCCATGTGGACGCGGTGCACGGAGCGGTGGGGCTGCTGGGCGACGTTCCCGCAGGGGGACACCGTCCGGAGGCCCTGCCGGGCACCGGTTCGGCACCGGGGCTGGTGGCGGCGGGGCCGTCGGGTCACGTCCCCGGCCCCGGGGAGGCGGGGCCGGCGGGTCGCGTTCTCGCCCCGGGACACAGGGAGGCGGGACCGGCCGCCGAGGCCGCCGCACTCGGGCACGGCAACCTCCGCGGTCGCTGGTGCGCGGTGCTACGGGCGCTGTCCGGCCGGGACCGTGTGCCCGGCGTCATTCGGGGGCGGGCAGTGCGGCTGCTGCTGGACGACGGGGAGCTGGCGCAGGGCGAGGCGGCGCGGCTGATGGGTCTCGTGCTGTCGCCGGGGACGCCTCCCCAGGACGGGGCCGCGTGGATCGAGGGCTTCGTCGGCGGCGGCTCCGGGGGCGGGATGCTCCTCGTCCACGACGAGCGGCTGCTCGGCCTGGTCGACGCCTGGCTGACCGGCGTGCCGGCGGAAGCGTTCACGGATGTGCTGCCCCTGTTGCGGCGCACCTTCTCCGCGTACGAACCGGGGGTGCGCCGGACCCTGGGCGAGCTGGTCCGGCGGGGACCGGAGGCGCGGGGCAGCGCGACGACCGCCGGTTCCGGCATACCCGGCTTCGCGACCGGCCTCGATCCCGGCCGCGCGGACGCCGTACTGCCGGTGGTGCGGCTGCTGCTGGGCCTGGGCGGAGACAGCGGCAACGACAACGACAACGACGAGGCCGCCGAGGACAACAACCCGGTGGGGGTGGGCAGATGACGACGACCGTGCCGATGGACCCGACGCAGGAGCGGCTGCGGCGGTGGCGGCTCGTGCTCGGGGGCGACGCGGCCGACGGCACCGGGTGCGCTCTCTCCGGGCAGGACGCCGCGATGGACGGAGCGCTCGCCGCGCTCTACGGAAAGGGGGACAAACCGCCCACAGGGAGGGCGGGGCGGGACCGTTCGGCGGGGCTCGGAGCGTCGGCGCCGTCCGTGGCGCGCTGGCTCGGTGACATCCGGACGTACTTCCCCTCCTCCGTCGTGCAGGTCATGCAGCGCGACGCCATCGACCGGCTCGGGCTGTCCACGCTGCTCCTCGAGCCGGAGATGCTGGAGGCGGTGGAGGCCGACGTGCACCTCGTCGGCACGCTGCTCTCCCTCCACAAGGCGATGCCGGAGACCACGAAGGAGACGGCGCGGGCCGTCGTGCGCAAGGTCGTCGAGGACCTGGAGAAGCGGCTCGCCACCCGCACCCGCGCGACGCTCACCGGTGCCCTCGACCGCAGCGCCCGCATCAACCGGCCGCGCCATCACGACATCGACTGGAACCGCACGATCGCGGCCAACCTCAAGCACTACCTGCCCGAGTACCGGACGATCGTGCCGGAGCGGCTCATCGGCTACGGGCGGGCGTCCCAGTCCGTGAAGAAGGAAGTCGTCCTCTGCATCGACCAGTCGGGGTCCATGGCGGCGTCCGTCGTGTACGCGTCCGTGTTCGGGGCGGTGCTGGCGTCCATGCGGTCGATCGGCACGCGGCTCGTCGTGTTCGACACGGCCGTCGTCGACCTGACCGACCAGATCGACGACCCGGTCGACGTCCTCTTCGGTACGCAACTGGGCGGCGGTACGGACATCAACCGGGCACTCGCGTACTGCCAGTCGCAGATCACCCGGCCCGCGGAGACGGTCGTCGTGCTGATCAGCGACCTCTATGAAGGGGGAATCCGGGACGAGATGCTCAAGCGGGTCGCGGCGATGAAGGCGTCGGGGGTCCAGTTCGTCGCGCTGCTCGCACTGTCGGACGAGGGGGCGCCCGCGTACGACCGCGAGCACGCGGCAGCGCTCGCCGCGCTGGGCGCGCCGGCCTTCGCCTGTACGCCCGACCTGTTCCCGGAGGTGATGGCGGCGGCGATCGAGAAGCGTCCGCTTCCGATACCGGACACCGCGTGAGAAGCCTGGGGTCCGGGGGGCTCGCTGACGATTTGTCGACCCGGTGGCGTCCGGCTCCGGCCAGCAAAACGGACATGACTACCCATCGGTAACGGAGGGCTTGCGCAACCTCCCGAGTCCCGTGCGAGGATCGACGCCCGTCAGCGGTGTGTCGCCGCTCCGCTCACGCAGCCCCGTTCCGCCGCACGGGAGGACCCTCCCTACTTGACCTGGCCGGCAGCTCTGCCCGTGGCCGCTTTGCGCGTGATGCGCACGGCGGCCGGACGGCGTGCGCTGCAAGTGGCACTGCTGGTGGGCGGGTTGTTCGCGCTCGGGTTCCTCTGCGGGGAGCAGGCGCATGCGGCGGACGGCGTGCCGTCGGTGACCGCGACGACGTCGGAGGCCTCCGCGCCCTCGGCCGAGGCGGTCTCCTCGGCTTCGGCGGACGGCGTCCGGTCGTTGGCGAAGAACTCGGCCGGACGGCTGGTGAACGCCCCGGCTGAGACGGCACGCCACGACGCGGCATCTCCGGCCGAGCCGCCTCGGCCGGACCCCACGCCGTCGGCCGAGCCGCCGCGGCAGGACCCCCCGCCGTCGGCCGAGCCACCTCGGCAGGACCCCCCGCCGTCGGCCGAGCCGGCGGTCCACAACTCGGCGGCCACGGTCGTGCCTTCCATGCCCCACTCGGTGGACCATGTCGTGCAGCCGGTCGGGGACCTGGTCGAGACTGTGACCGAGGAACCGTCCGAGGGACTGTCCGAGGAACCGTCCGAGGAACGGTCCGAGGATCTGTCCGAGGAACGGTCCGAGGATCTGTCCGAGGAACTGTCCGAGGAATTGTTCTGGGCGCGGGCGAAGGCGCCGCAACTGCCGGCCCTTCCCGCCCTCCCCGCCTTGCCCTGCCTCCCCGCCATCCCAGGTCCACCCGGCCTGCCCGCGCTCCCGGGTCAGACGCTCCCGGCGCCGGTCACCGTGCCGCAGCCGTCGTCGGCCTCCCCGGTGACCTCGCCGGGGGGCGCGCACGAGGCGGAAGGCGTCGTGTACGGGCCGTACCTCGCCACCGGAACCACCGGAACCACCGCAGTCCATGCCTCGGCGCCCGCCGACCGGCACCGGATCGCACCCGCCGTAGGCCACGCGCCCGAGCACCCGGCCCCCACCGGTCCGGGCGGCGCGCTGGACGGCAAGCCGGCCGTCGACGGCGGCACGTCGCGGTACGGCGACGCGCACGCCGTCACTCCGAACCGCCGCGCGCCGCTGCGGCTCGCGCCCGGTGTCGCCGTGGGCGTCGACCCGCCCGAGATCCGGGACAGGCACCGGGACATTCCCGTTTCCCCCGCCTAGAGCAGACCGCTTCCCCCCGCCGTAGACCTGCCGCGCGGGGGCGGAACAGGTCTGCCCGCCCGTCCGGACACCCCTGCGAGCTCCGGACGGAAGCCCACCGGGGCCGTATCCGATTCCGCTGGTCCCCAACTCCCCGGACCGCGACCGGAACCGGCGCCGGAATGTCCCCAAGCCTTCCGAAGTCCCGGAACTCCCAAGGAGCTTCGGAACTCAAGGATCTAAGGATCTGACGCACACATGAACAAGAACATCCGCCGCTCCATCGTCATGGCCGCCGGTGTCACCGGCGCGTGGGCGCTCGGTTCCACCGTGGCCAGCGCCGACGAGCTGCCGGCCCCCTCCGTGTCCACGCCGGACGCGACCACCGACATCCCCGACGGCACCGACGTCACCGACACGGTCGGCGCGGTCACCGACTCCGCCGACCGTGTCGTCTCCGACGTGCGGGACACCGTCGCCAGTGGCGCGCCCTCGAAGGTCACGGACGCCGCAGCCGACGCCCTCGGTACCGCCGACGACGCCGAGCAGACGGTCCCCGCCGACACCGCGGACCAGGCCCGCCGGTACGTAGACGCCAAGGTCACCGTGCCGCACGGGGCCGAGGCCAAGGCCGCCCAGGTCATCCGGGGCGCCGAGGCCGCCCGCGCCGAGAAGGCCGTGAAGAAGGCCGAGGCCGGCGCTGCCTCGGCCGCCGCCGGAGTGAAGGCGCCGTCCACGCCGGACGTCCCGCAGGACGGCCGGGGCGCCATCGACTACCTCTTCGGCCCCCTCTCCGCCTTCGCGCCCGAGCTGGAGCAGGCCCTCGCCGGCGCCCGGACGAAGCTCCCGGGGGTCCAGTCGGCCGCCCGCGCCCAGGCCCAGGGCGTCGACGGCGTCGTACGGACGAAGGCGCAGCACACGGTCGCCGGCGCGGGCCGTTCCGCGGCCGGAGTGACCGATGCCGGCCAGACCGCGGCCGCCGGTGCCCAGGGCCGTGCCGTCGGCGTGGTCGCCACCGCCCAGGGCGAGGCCACCGCCGTCACGACGGCGGCCAAGACCTCCGTCTCGTCCGTGCCGAGCCACGTCACGGGCACGGTCGGCGGGGTGAAGCAGCAGGTCGTCGGCACGGTCACGAGCGTGCCCGGGACGGTCACCCCGGTCGTCGAGCAGACGTCGGCCGCGGCCGTCCCGCCGGTGGCGACCGCCGCCGTGGACGGCGTGCTGCCGGTCGCCGGTCACGCGGTCGCCGGCGTCGTGCCGGTCGCCGGGCAGGCGGTGGCCGGGGCCGCGCCCGTCGCCGGCCACGCGGTGGACGGGGTGACGCCGGTCGCCACCGGCGCCGTGGGCGGAGTGACGCCGGTCGCCACGGGCGCCGCGGCCGGGGTCCACCGGACCGTCGGGCACACCGTCGACTCCGCGACCGCGCTGGCGTACGGCGTCGCCGCCGACGTCCAGCCGATCGCCGCCGGAGCCGCCCGGGGCGCGCACCCCGTCGCGGGCGGGGTCGTGCAGGGCGTGCAGTCGGTCGTCGGGGGCGTCGCCGCGGACGTGCCCGGATACGCGACCGGTGTCGCCGCCGGGGTGCCGGCGTACGCCGGCGGTGTCGTCGGCGACGCGGTTCCCTGCGCCACCGGCCTGGCCGCCCAGGCCGGTGGTGACGCCACGGGCGCCGCACTGCCGCCCCTCGCGAACACCGCGGTGCACGGCGTGCGGCCCGTCGCCGGGCAGGCAGTCGCGGACGCGAGCGGACCGGCGTACGGCGTAGCGCACGAGGTGCGGCCCTTCGCGGGCGGTGTCGCCGGTGCCGTACCGCCGCTCGCGCACGGCGTGGCCGGGCACGCGGTCCCCTTCGCCGAGGGCGTTGCCGGCGAGGTGCCGCCGTTCGCCGGCGGGGCCACCGGTGCGGTCCGGCCCGTGGCCGACACCGTCGCCGAGGCCGTCCGGCCCGTCGTGCAGGGGGTGGGCGGCAGTGCCACGACGCTGGCGTACGGCGTCGCGCACGAGATGCGGCCCTTCGCCGGCGGTGTCGTCGGCGAGGTCGGCCCGTTCGCCCACGGTGTCGTCGGCCAGGCCGCGCCCTTCGCGCAGAACCTGACGGGGACCGCCGAGGCGACCGGCGGCCCGCTGGCCGGCCACGCCGTGACCGGTGTCGACGGCGTCGCCGAGTCGATCACCCCCGGCTATGTGCAGGACGTGCGGAACGCGCACTACGGCAGCGCCTACGGCATCTGACCGTCGCGCACGACCGGCTCCGCGAGGCGGCAGACCCGGACGGCCGAAAGCCGTCGGTTTCGTCCGGGCGAAACCTCGTGGATGGGGCCGGGCGGTCCCCATCGGGGTGCGGATCACCAGCCCCGCGCCCCGCACAGGGGCTGTTCACGGGCCCTCACCGGGTCGACACCGGCCCGGTGAGGCCTCTCACCCCCGGCACGCCGTGCCGGGGAACCCTACATCATGTGACAGGTATCACCGCTCAGATGTGACCCGCGATTTAGAGGCCCCCTGCAAGCAGAGATAACCTGCGAGACGGACATGCCGCGCGCTCGGACACCGTGTGCGCCTCCCTTGTGACAGACGGCGGACGTCACGTTGCCCTTCGCGGCACGCCCACGCATCCAACGAACCGCGAGATCACTGATAGGGACGGAAGCGCGTGGACCTGTTCGAGTACCAGGCGAGGGACCTCTTCGCCAAGCACGATGTACCGGTGCTGGCCGGTGAAGTCATCGACACGCCTGAGGCGGCCCGCGCAGCCACCGAGCGTCTCGGTGGCAAGTCCGTCGTCAAGGCCCAGGTGAAGGTCGGCGGCCGTGGCAAGGCCGGTGGCGTGAAGCTCGCCGCCACCCCGGACGAGGCCGTCGCCCGCGCGACGGACATCCTCGGCATGGACATCAAGGGCCACACGGTCCACAAGGTGATGATCGCCGAGACGGCCCCGGAGATCCTGGAGGAGTACTACGTCTCCTTCCTCCTCGACCGTGCCAACCGCACCTTCCTCTCCATCGCGTCCGTCGAGGGCGGCATGGAGATCGAGGAGGTGGCGGCCACCCGTCCGGAGGCCGTCGCCAAGACGCCGATCGACGCCAACGAGGGTGTGACCCCTCAGAAGGCGCGTGAGATCGTCGAGGCCGCGAACTTCCCGGCCGAGGTCGCCGACAAGGTCGCCGACGTCCTCGTCACGCTGTGGAAGACCTTCATCGCCGAGGACGCGCTCCTCGTCGAGGTCAACCCGCTGGCCAAGGTCGCCTCCGGTGACGTCATCGCCCTGGACGGCAAGGTCTCCCTGGACGAGAACGCCGAGTTCCGTCAGCCGGAGCACGAGGCTCTCCAGGACAAGGAGTCGGCCAACCCGCTCGAGGCCGCCGCCAAGGAGAAGAACCTCAACTACGTCAAGCTCGACGGCGAGGTCGGCATCATCGGCAACGGCGCGGGTCTCGTCATGAGCACCCTGGACGTCGTCGCGTACGCCGGTGAGAACCACGGTGGCGTCAAGCCCGCCAACTTCCTCGACATCGGCGGCGGCGCCTCCGCCGCGGTCATGGCGAACGGCCTGGAGATCATCCTCGGCGACCCGGACGTCAAGTCCGTCTTCGTCAACGTCTTCGGTGGCATCACCGCCTGCGACGAGGTCGCCAACGGCATCGTGCAGGCCCTCAAGCTCCTTGAGGGCAAGGGCGAGGAAGTCACCAAGCCGCTGGTCGTCCGGCTGGACGGCAACAACGCCGAACTGGGTCGTCAGATCCTCTCCGACGCCAACCACCCGCTGGTGCAGCGCGTGGACACCATGGACGGCGCGGCCGACAAGGCCGCCGAGCTCGCGGCTGCGAAGTAAGGGAAGAGGGACACAGACAGCCATGGCTATCTTCCTCAACAAGGACTCCAAGGTCATCGTCCAGGGCATGACCGGTGCCACGGGCATGAAGCACACCAAGCTCATGCTGGCCGACGGCACGAACGTCGTCGGTGGCGTGAACCCCCGCAAGGCGGGCACGTCCGTCGACATCGACGGCACCGAGATCCCGGTCTTCGGCACGGTCGCCGAGGCGATGGAGAAGACGGGCGCGAACGTATCCGTCCTCTTCGTCCCGCCGGCCTTCGCCAAGGCCGCCGTCGTCGAGGCGATCGACGCCGAGATCCCGCTCGCGGTCGTCATCACCGAGGGCATCGCGGTCCACGACTCGGCCGCGTTCTACGCGTACGCGGTCGCGCAGGGCAACAAGACCCGGATCATCGGCCCCAACTGCCCCGGCCTCATCACCCCGGGCCAGTCGAACGCCGGCATCATCCCGGGCGACATCACCAAGCCGGGCCGCATCGGCCTGGTCTCGAAGTCGGGCACGCTGACGTACCAGATGATGTACGAGCTGCGTGACATCGGCTTCTCCTCCGCCGTCGGCATCGGTGGCGACCCGGTCATCGGTACGACGCACATCGACGCGCTCGCCGCGTTCGAGGCCGACCCCGACACCGACCTGATCGTCATGATCGGTGAGATCGGCGGCGACGCCGAGGAGCGGGCCGCGGCCTTCATCAAGGAGAACGTGAAGAAGCCGGTCGTCGGCTACGTCGCGGGCTTCACCGCGCCCGAGGGCAAGACCATGGGCCACGCCGGCGCCATCGTCTCCGGCTCATCCGGCACGGCCGCCGCGAAGAAGGAGGCCCTCGAGGCCGCCGGCGTCAAGGTCGGCAAGACGCCGACCGAGACCGCCAAGCTGGCCCGCGAGATCCTCGCCGGCTGAAGCTGAGGCAGAGCCTGGAGCTCAAGCAGCAGGCAAGGGCCCGCACCCCCGGGGGTGCGGGCCCTTCCCGTCCTCAGCGGGACTGCGGCACGAGCCTGTCCGGCCCGCTCACCGTCTCCTCCCGCAGTTTCTCCCGAAGTTCCGCCTCCGCCTCCGACAGGGGTCCCGGCGCCACCCGCGGCGGTACACCTTTGACGTCCGCTCCCGGTGCCACCGGCGGTTCGTAGCGTGTCGGCGCCGTCCACACCGTGAGGGCCGTGGTGCCGATGAGGGCGACGGTGAACGCGATGGCGGCCCGGGTCCAGAAGCGCGCCCGGCGTTCGCCTCCGCCGCGGACCTCGGGCGGGTCGGGGGCGCGCAGCCGCTCCGCCGAGGCCAGTTCCGCCAGCCGCCGGTGCAGTTCCGCCGGGTCGGACAGCTCCGGCAGGTGCTCGGCGATCGCCTCCCGCGCGCGCAGCAGCCGGTTCGCCGCCGCCCGCGTGCTCGCCTCCGTCTCCGCCGCCGTCTCCGGCAGGTCGAGCCCCACACCGTCGTACAGCAGAAGGGTGCGCCGGTAGTGCGGCGGAAGCGTCAGGAGTACGTCCATCAGTGCGCGGTCGGAGGCGTCGGCGGGCGGCGGTTCGAGGTGGCGGTAGCGCGGGCGGAACCGGTGCCAGGGGGAGAGCGCGTACTCGTACGCCGACGCCCGCACCCAGCCGGCCGGATCGGGGTCGACGGCCACCTCGGGCCAGCGCTGCCAGGCGAGTTGGAAGGCCCGCTCGACCGACTCGCGTGCCAGCTCGCGCCGGCCGGTCAGCACGTACGTCTGCCGTACGAGGGCGGGGGCGCAGAACGCGTAGAGCGCGTCGAACGCCTGTGCGGGGGTCAGGACGGCCCGGGACACCACCGGTTCGGGTCCGAGCGGCAGCTGCTCTTCCTTGCGTTCCGTCACGGCCGGTTCCGTCGGAGGCTGCCGGACGACCGGTTCTGCCGACTCGGCCAGCAGCTTCGCGTACGCCTCCCGTTTGCGGCCGCGCGGACTGGTCCGGCCGCTCTCCCAGGAGCGGACCGTCTCGCGGCTGACGCCCACCCTCGACGCGACCTGAGCCTGCGTCAACGACCCGGCCTCGCGGAGGCGTCGGCGTTCCTCGGGCGGGGGAAGCGGGGTCGCAGGGCTCTGCGTCACGAGGCACCCCTTCGTACGAAAAAGCACATAAACGTATATTGAGCGACACATCGGAGGTTCGCCTCTTACACGAAGAAAGCGTGTGACATTGGGACCATGACGGTCGTGATCCCGATGACCGTTCGCCGACCGCCGACGTCGTCCCTGCTCACCCGGATGCGCGACCGATCGCCCGGACTGGCCGCGAGCCTCTTCGGCGGCGCCGTCGCGGCGGGACTCGGGCTAGGGGTGTTCGCCGCGCTCGTGATGGTGCTGTGGATCAGCTCGCCGTACCCCGACAGCGGGCCCGGCGGCGCGCTGCACGTCGCCGCGGCACTGTGGCTGCTGGCGCACGGCGCCGAGCTGGTCCGCACCGACACGCTCTCCGGCGTCCCCGCTCCCGTGGGCGTCACCCCGCTGCTGCTGCTCGCGCTGCCGGTGTGGCTGCTGCACCGGGCGGCGCGCGACGCCACGGACGGGGGCGGCGAGGACGACGGCAGCCCGGAAGTCCCCGCACGCACGGCGTGGGCGGGGGTCGTCCTCGGTTACCTCGCCGTCGGCGCGGCCGCCGCGCTCTACGCGTCGGGCGGCGAGCTGCGGCCCTCATGGGGCTGGACGGCGGTGTGCGTGCCGCTGGTCGCCCTGACGGCGGCCGGGGCGGGGGTGTGGACGGCGTACGGCCGTCCCGGCGCGGCGGTGCGCAGCGTGCCGGCGCTCTTGCCGGCGGGGGGCCGGCGTCTCGCCCTCGGCCCGGACACCCGGGCACACCTCGGTACCGCCGCGCGGGCCGCCGCCGCCGGGACGGCCGTGCTCGCGGGCGGCGGGGCGCTGCTGGTCGCAGCGTCGCTGGTGTGGCACTGCGATGGGGTGCGGGAGGCGTTCCTGCAGCTGACGGAGGGGTGGTCCGGGCGGTTCGCCGTCCTGCTGCTGTGTCTGGCGCTGGCGCCGAACGCGGCCGTGTGGGGAACGGCCTACAGCCTCGGGCCGGGCTTCGCGCTCGGCGCCGGCCATGTCGTGGGGCCCCTGTCCTCGGCGCCCGCCCCGCTGCTGCCACCGTTCCCGCTGCTCGCGGCAGTGCCGGACGCGGGAACCGGGACGCCGCTGAACTGGGCGGCAGGGGTGGTTCCGGTGGCGGCCGGGGTGACGGTGGGGTGGTTCACGGGCAGGACGGCGTCGCCCGACGGCCGGTTGGCGGGCCGGCCGCCCGGGCGGACCGCCACCACGGCCGGGCTCGCGGCCCTCCTCTGCGCGGCCGGGGTCACCGCTCTCGCCGCGCTGGCGGGCGGGCCGCTCGGTGGCGCCGCGCTCGCCCGCTTCGGGCCGGTGTGGTGGCAGACCGGGGGGACGGCGCTGATGTGGATCACGGCGGTGGGCGTGCCGACGGCAGCGGGGGTACGGGCGTGGCGGCGCCGGAAACAGCGGGGGCGCGGGGAGCCGGTGGTGGCGAGGATCGGCACGCCGCGGGTGGAGCTGCCGGCGGAGAAACAGTCCGGCCGGGGCCGGTTCCGGGTGTCGCCGCGGTCAGTGGGCGGGTGGTTCTCCCGTACGAAGAGCCGTCGTATTACGAAGAGCCGTTGTATGAGGAGCCCCCGTCCGGAGAACTCCCGTACGGGAACCTCTCGTGTGAAGGACGCAGGTAGACAGGGCCCGGCGCCGATGCACCCCGGCTTGGACGCGACGACGGACTCGAGCCTGGCGGCGTACCTGCTGGATGGGCGCGACGACACGTACGAGGCCACGTACGACGACCCCTTCGAGCCGTACGACTTCCTGCCGGCGTCGCCCGATGTCCCGCCTGCGTCGCCGGACATCCTGCCCGGGTCGCCCGACGAGCCGAAGGCGCCCGGCGCTCCCTGAGGTGAGTCCGGCGTCCCGCCCCCGTCGGGCGGGACGGCGGTCAGCTGTTCGTTCCCAGCAGTCCCCGCAGCTCCTTCGGCAGGAGGTCGTTGCAGGCCTGCTTCGACTCGTTGGTGAGGGCGTCGCTGGTGCAGGTGTAGTAGTCGCTGTAGACCATCTTCGCGGCGAAGCCCGCGGCGACCAGCATGATCGCCAGCGACGCGGTGACCAGGCCGCTCACCGCGGCCGTCGTCTGCGGGCGGGCGTTCGGGTCGGGGGCCGGGGTGTCCGGGTCGGGAGTGCGGGGCTTGGTGCGCAGGGACGTGATACCCCAGTACATGGCCAGGGCGCCGAGCAGCAGGGCCACGTACGGCCAGCTGAAGAGGGCGAAGAAGAAGGCCCACATGCCGCTCAGGAGGGCGAAGCGCGCACGGCGCTGAGAGGGGTCCGTGGGGTCCCAGCGCAGGCCGCCCGTGCCGGGGCCGCCGCCACCTGGTCTCTCGGGGCCGGTACCCGGACCGCCCGGGCGGTCGCCGAAACCGCCGGGGGAGCGGCCGGGCTGCTGGTCGCTCCACTGGCTGCCCCACGGGGAGTGGCTGTCCTCGGGGCCCTGCCTGCCCTGGTCGTCCTGCGAGCCGCCGTCGGAGCCCTCGCCGCCGGCCGGGCGGCGGGGCTGCCACGGGCGGTCCGGCGTGCCCTCCGGGGGCGGAGCGAACGGGTTGTCGTCCTCGGCCTGGCCGCCCCGCTCGTCGCCGTTCTTCTCGCCGGAGGGCGCGTCCGGCGGTGAGGCGGGGCGCTCCCGCAGGAGCATGCCGCGCTCCCCTCCCGGCACCGACTGCGGGGGGAGCGTGAGGAGTCGCAGGCTGCGGTCCGGCATCAAGTGAGCGTCTTCCCCTTGGTGAATACGCCTGTCTGGCGTGAGCTGGCGTGAGCTGTCACTTGGTGAACGCAGCGCATGACTACCACGTTCCCGAGGACACTCCCCCCAGACGCTACCTTCCGGCCACGCCCCCGTCCCGTGGGGGCCGCCCCCCGGTGCCGGTATCGTTGCTGGCGGTCGGCCGCTTCGTAGCCTTCCCCGTATCCGGGGGCGCGAAGCATTCGTACGACCGCACAAACGCTTCCCCGAGAAAGGGCACCGCCGTGGCCGCCAAGCCCGTGGCCAAGCGCCTCGTCGTGCTGGTATCCGGATCCGGAACGAACCTCCAGGCGCTCCTCGACGCCATCGCGACCGACGGTGCCGAGGCGTACGGAGCCGAGATCGTGGCCGTCGGGGCCGACCGCGACGGCATCGAGGGGCTCGCCCGCGCCGAGCGAGCGGGGCTGCCCACGTTCGTGTGCAAGGTGAAGGACCACGCGACCCGGGACGAGTGGGACAAGGCGCTTGCCGAGGCGACCGCCGCGTACGAGCCCGATCTCGTGGTGTCCGCCGGGTTCATGAAGATCGTGGGCAAGGAGTTCCTGGCCCGCTACGGCGGGCGGTTCGTGAACACGCACCCCGCCCTCCTGCCCAGTTTCCCGGGAGCCCACGGCGTGCGGGACGCGCTCGCGTACGGCGCCAGGGTCACCGGCTGCACCGTCCACTTCGTCGACGACGGCGTCGACACCGGCCCCATCATCGCCCAGGGCGTGGTGGAGGTCCGGGACGAGGACGACGAGAGCGCTCTGCACGAGCGCATCAAGGAAGTCGAGCGAAGGCTGCTCGTCGATGTCGTGGGGCGGATCGCCCGCAACGGCTATCGCATTGAGGGACGAAAGGTAGTTATCCAGTGACCGCCGAGAGCAACAAGCGGCCCCTTCGCCGGGCGCTCGTCAGCGTCTACGACAAGACCGGGCTCGAGGAGCTCGCTCGCGGGCTCCACGAGGCGGGCGTGGAACTCGTCTCCACCGGCTCCACCGCCGGCCGTATCGCCGGCGCCGGCGTCCCCGTCACCAAGGTCGAGGAGCTCACCGGCTTCCCCGAGTGCCTGGACGGCCGCGTCAAGACCCTGCACCCCAAGGTCCACGCCGGCATCCTCGCCGACCTGCGCCTGGAGGACCACCGGCGGCAGCTCGCCGAGCTGGGCGTCGAGCCGTTCGACCTCGTCGTCGTCAACCTCTACCCGTTCCGCGAGACCGTCGCCTCGGGCGCGTCGCCCGACGAGTGCGTCGAGCAGATCGACATCGGCGGTCCGTCGATGGTGCGCGCCGCCGCCAAGAACCACCCGTCCGTCGCAGTCGTCACCAGCCCCGCGCGGTACGCCGACGTCCTCGCCGCCGTGCAGGACGGCGGCTTCGACCTCGCCACCCGCAAGCGGCTCGCCGCGGAGGCCTTCCAGCACACGGCGGCGTACGACGTGGCGGTGGCTAGCTGGTTCGCGTCCTCTTACGCCCCGGTCGACGAGTCACAGTTCCCCGACTTCCTCGGCGCGACGTGGGAGCGCGAGAGCACCCTGCGCTACGGCGAGAACCCGCACCAGCCGGCCGCGCTGTACGTCGACGGCACCCGTGGCGGACTGGCCCAGGCCGAGCAGCTGCACGGCAAGGAGATGTCGTACAACAACTACACGGACACGGACGCCGCCCGCCGTGCCGCATACGACCACGACGAGCCGTGTGTCGCGATCATCAAGCACGCCAACCCGTGCGGCATCGCCGTCGGCGCGGATGTCGCCGAGGCGCACCGCAAGGCGCACGCCTGCGACCCGCTGTCGGCGTTCGGCGGTGTGATCGCGGTCAACCGCCCGGTGTCGAAGGAGATGGCGGAGCAGGTCGCGGAGATCTTCACCGAGGTCATCGTGGCGCCCGACTACGAGGACGGCGCGCTGGAGGCCCTCGCCAAGAAGAAGAACATCCGGGTGCTGAAGGCCCCGAACGGCCCGTCCAACCCCGTCGAGCTCAAGGCGATCGACGGCGGTGCGCTGCTCCAGGTGACCGACCGCCTCCAGGCCGAGGGCGACGACCCGGCCAGCTGGACCCTGGCGACGGGCGAGGCGCTCACCGCCGCTGAACTGGCCGAGCTGGCCTTCGCCTGGAAGGCGTGCCGGGCCGTGAAGTCCAACGCCATCCTGCTCGCCAAGGACGGCGCCTCGGTCGGCGTCGGCATGGGCCAGGTCAACCGGGTCGACTCCGCGAAGCTGGCCGTCGAACGGGCCGGCGCCGAGCGCGCCCAGGGCTCGTACGCCGCCTCGGACGCGTTCTTCCCCTTCCCGGACGGGCTGGAGATCCTGACGGCGGCCGGCGTCAAGGCCGTGGTCCAGCCCGGCGGTTCGGTCCGCGACGAACTGGTCGTCGAGGCCGCGAAGAAGGCGGGCGTCACGATGTACTTCACGGGGACGCGCCACTTCTTCCACTGACGGTTCGTACGACGGCTCACCCCTCCGCCCGTACGTGGTGAACTCCGCGTACGGGCGGTTCTTGTGCCGCCGCCGAGCCGTCATCGAACGAGAAGGCGCAGCGGAGTTGGTCGCGCCGTCATGCTGATCGCAGTCACCCGGGACGTATGGAGGAGATGGTGGAGACGCGGTATTTCGAGAAGAGCGGCAGCGGGCCCGTACGCCGTTGGCAGATCGGACGCACCGGTATCCGCTGCCACGTGGGCTGGGGGCTGGAAGGTGGTGTGATGCGGGGCCTGACGGCGACGCGCGACGACGAGGCGGACGCCGAGCGCTATGTGAACGAGAAGATCCGCGAGAAGACCCGTGAGGGATATGTCGAGGTTCCTCCGAGCCAAGCCGTCGTCGAAGCCGGGGCTGCCGCAAAGGCGGCCGCCGCTGACATGGCGGACGCCAAGCTGCTCGACGTGATGCGGGAGCAGGAGAAGCGGCGGTACGAGGGGGCCTGGGACTTCTACTGGGCGGGCTACGAACCGGTCGAGGGGTACGACGGGGTGTTCGCGAAGTGCCACGGCTACCAGCGCGGGCCCGGGCCCTTCCACGACTACCTCGTCCTGAGCGAGGACGAGCGCCGGGGCCTGTCCTTCATCGTGAAGGAGCCCGGTCACGACCCCAGGAACGTCTCAGCCTTCCTCGACTTCGTACGCCCCCGCCTTGAACTGGCCTTCGACGGCCGGTCCCACCACAAGGTGGCCCTGCCGTCACCCGTCGGCCAGTTCGATCACGTGCTGTTCTGCGCCCCTTCTCTGTGCGACTACCGCTACAGCGGACGGCTCGGGAGGGCCTTCCCGGTCCTCGACTGCGAAATCGGCGACGAAGACACCGAGACGCTGGTCGAGGCACGGCTGACGGGACGTGACTCGATGCCCTGGAGCACCTGGGATCGTGATCCCTTTCCCGTGATCGACCTGAGGTTCGACCTGCGGAGCAGCAAGGGCTTCGCGGAACTCGGCGGCAGGTCGTCCGTACGGGGTGAGAAGTTCAAGGTCTACCCGCGATCGGCACTGGAACGGATGCTGCGGCTGCTGTCAGAGGCCATACCCGGCAGCCGGCTGGAGATCCGGAACTACCGGAATGACGTTCTGACCCTCGCACGGGCAGACCTCTCCTTGGAGACACCCGCCGAGGTCGACCGATTCCTGCTGGGCGACTCCGTCCAGGGTGCCGCATGATGGCGCGACGCCGACTGCCGAGTCGGACCGGAGCGTCGCCGACGGGCCGGGCCTGTCGCCGCGGATCGCGGATCAGCCGCGTTGGCTGAGGGCTCTGGTCAGGTCGCGGCCGTACGCCCGCGCGGCATCTCGTGTTCCCCGCCCGCGCCTGGGCGCTGTTCGTCGAGTCCTTGCAGCAGGCGGACGGCCCCCGGTCCTCCCCCGAGGGGACCGGGGGCCGCCGCTCTCGGGCGCGGGCGGTCAGCAGACTCGCAGGCCCGGGATCTCTCCGTAGTTCACGCCACCGGAGATCTTGTTGGCGGGGAACCAGCCCCAGCCGCCGTTGCTGACGTTGGTGTCGGCCTGGGTCCACAGCCACCAGTCGTTGCGGGCGTTGCCGACCGGCGGGTTCTCCTGGCCGGGGAACTTCTTCTGGCAGACGAACCAGTTGTCGCCCGCGTTGAGGTAGCCCGCGACATCGCCGTTCATCATCACGTTGCCGCCCTCGTAGTTGTGGCAGTAGCGCGAGTCGTTCGGCCCGCTGCCCCAGCAGCCGTTCGGTGCCGCCGACGCGCCCGCCGGTGTCAGTGCGACCGCGCCCGCGGCGAGTACCGCCGCCGCGCCGAGTGAGGCGAGTGTCCGCTTCATGGTCATGGTGTCCTTCCGGTCGTGCCACCCCCGTTGGTGGACACGACCACCGTGGCCGTGTCAGGCCGCGGAAGGTACCTCGGAAGTCTCAGGGTCACTTCCCGCCCGGCGGCGTGTACTCCTTGAGGTAGTGAGCGACGCGGTCGGCGTAGTCGCGGTACTTCGGGGGAACCCCGGCCGCGTCGTTCACCTTCGCGTACGACGTCCGGTAGGCCGCGGCGATCAGCACGCGGCGGTCGCCCGGCAGGTCGGCGTCCAGACGCGGCGCGATCCAGCACAGGTACCGGCCCATCGCCGGGATGGACTCGGCGGGAGGGAAGGGCGGCTTGGGGACGGACTCGCCGGGCGTGCCGTCCTCGTGCATCCACCAGCGCAGCACGCTCGGGGTCCAGCGGGCGATGCCGTACTCGTCCTTGGCGGGGTCGGCGAGGTCCGGGTCGAAGTCGCTCTCCACCTTCAGCATGGCGGCGATCAGGGGCGGGGTGACCTCCCCCTGCGCGCAGTCGTGCGCCGTTTCCACGATCAGCAGGCGGTAGGCGGCCGGGACGCCCCGGTCGGTGCGGAGTTCGGCGGCGCCGTACGGGGTGGTGGCGTTCCGGCTGTCGGTGCCGTTGCCGGTCGCGCCCGCCCCGCCCGCCCGGACGCTGATGCCGTACCCGAGCGCCGTGACGGCGACCGTCGCCGCCGTCGCGCCGAGGACCAGCAGGGGCCGTGAGCGGCGGCCGCGCCGGGCGAACAGGCGGGGCAGCCGCGTGGACCGGGCGGTGTCGGCGGCCGTCTCCACCCGCCGCAGCAACGCCTCGGTGCCGATGCGGTCCGCGTAGGTCCGGGTCAGACAGTCCCGCACGATCTCCCGCCACGCGTCGGGCAGTTCCGGCGACAGCCGTAACTCCTCAGTGCCCCGGGCGTACGCGGCCGCCGCGTCGCGGCGGGCCGTCGACGTGCCGCCGGGCAGCGGGAAGGAGCCGGTGAGCACGAGGTGGGCGAGGACCCCGAACGCCCATACGTCGGCAGACGGGCGGATACGGCGGCCGCGGTCGCCGATCTCCGACCAGAGCAGCTCCGGCGGGGTGTAGTCGGGCGTGGAGAACGCCGGTGTGTACGCGTGCGTGCCCTCCAGTTCCGCGGCCATGTTGAAGTCGGCCAGCCGTGCCGAACCGTCCTTCATCAGCAGCACGTTGGCCGGCTTCAGGTCCCCGTGCACCCAGCCCGCCCGGTGCAGCTGCGCCAGCCCCTCGCAGATCTGCGCGAGCAGCACGGGGCCGCCGTCCGGCCGGGGTCTCGCGGCGAGCAGCGCGGACAGGGAGCCTTCCGCCTTCTCCAGTACGAGGACGGTGGCGCCGTCGAGGCCGGGGCGCCCGGGGTCGTCGACGGTGAGGGTCTCGTACATCCGGATCAGCCGCGGGCGTCTGAGCCGGCGGTGCAACCGGACCTCGCGGTCGACGAGCTCGCGCAGGTGGGTCAGCCGGCGGGGAGTTCCGGTGCCGGTGGGCAGGAACTTCAGGGCCGCTGTCGCCGGCAGGTCCGCATCACCGCCGCCCG
The DNA here is from genome assembly GCF_055595715.1 of Streptomyces sp. NPDC040410. Lineage (NCBI taxonomy): Bacteria > Bacillati > Actinomycetota > Actinomycetes > Kitasatosporales > Streptomycetaceae > Streptomyces > Streptomyces sp. NPDC040410. The sequence continues at coordinate 100,455 of NZ_JBVIVK010000003.1, read as the reverse complement.
TGCGCCTGGCCTCGTACACGCTCCCGAACGCGCCCGTCGCGATGGGCCGCCGCACCTCCCAGTCGCCGACCCGGTACCCCTTGGGGACCGGCACGGCGTAGGGCTCGGTCACCGGGCGACCCGGCCGGACGGCTCGGCGAGGACGACGAGGTCGTCCTCCCGCACCAGGTCGAAGCGGAGCGCCAGGGACACCAGCGACTCCTTCTTGCCGTTCAGGCGCGGGCCCGGCTCCGCCGTTTCCGGGCCGGGTTTGAGGCGCAGCTTGACGGCGAGGTAGTCGATGTTCCACTGCACCGAGGTGCGGGAGGCGGCCGGCCAGCCGGGACGCAGGCGCTCGACCACCTGGTCGACGGTGGGCAGCGGGGCGTGCGGGGCGCCGCGCAGACGGGGCTCGCACAGGGCGGCGAGGACCGCGAAGTACCGCTTGGTGCGGTCCACGGAGAAGGCGGGCGCGGTGGTGTCGCCGTCGAGTCCGCCCTCGGTACGCAGGTAGTCGTGGCGCGGTGCCCACACCTCGACCGCCAGCAGGTCGCCCGCGGCCGGGAGCACGATCCGCGAGAACTCGAACGGCACCGGCGCGTCCAGTCGGCCCGGTCCCACCTTGATGTGCTCGCCCGCGCCCTCCGGGTTCTCCACGACGTACGTCTGGCGGGAGCAGAGGTTGCTCAGTGTCCAGAAGGCGCCCTGCGCGCGGATCTCTCCGGCCCTGCGGGAGACGCCGTCGTGCGCGATCCACAGGTCGTTCTCCCGTGCGGACCGCCCGAAGGCGAGTCGTTCACCCGGTGCGAGGCGGTGCTGGGAGCGGTGTCGCTCGTCCTCCGTGGTCGGTGGAGGTACCACGATGATGCTGTACAAGGTGCGTCTCCCCGTGCCTGACAGCTACCACTGCCAGACTAGGGCGACGCACCAGCGCCGTGTCCCCCTCGAACGGGTGAGACACGGCCCTTGGACGTGAATGGCGCGAACTGTTCAGTCGCGGGGAAGTGTTCAGTAGCGAGGGCGGCTGAACCACGCCGTGCCGCTCGACACCACCGGCGCCGCCGTGATGATGGCGCCGAAGGCGACCCACAGCAGCGGGAAGATGACCGCGCTGGCAAGGCCGGAGTCGAGGGCGACGAACAGGATGATCAGGCCGATGATGGTGCCGAGCGCGCCGTAGACCACGGTGGTGATCCGGATGCCCTGGCCGCCCGTGCCGAACTTGACGCCGAGCGTGATGGACAGCGCGGCGAACCCCAGGGCGATCAGGGCGAGCACCACGAGGCCGCCGGCCGCCATGTCACTGCCGTCGCTGAACACGCCGAACGGGTCGTCGTCGGAGGAGCTGAAGTCGTCCGCCGCGTCCGAGATGTCGCTGGCGATGGACGCGGCGTACAACCAGGCGATGCCCATCAGGATCTGCACGGCCGAGATGATGAAGAGGAAGACGCGGGCCGTCACCAGCAGGCCCGGCATCGACTGCGGCACCATCGGGTTCCCGCCCGGGTACCCGGGGTAGGCGGGCTGCTGCGGATAGCCGTAACCCTGCGGCGGGGCGCCGGGAGGGGCCTGGGGGTAGCCGTAACCGGGAGCGGCCGGAGGCTGCTGGGGCGGCTGCCCGTAGGGGTTGTTCGGGTCGCCAAAACTCATGGCGGTCTTTCCTCCGTTGTCCAAGTGCGGGGACGACGCGTGGCACTGCACGGAGGAAGGTTTTCTGCAATTGCGGTTGGTCCCCCCGATGAGCTGCCCCGCGGCACTGTTCCCGCCATCGTTCTTCACGCCGGACTTCGTTGTCCAGCCGTAATCCGAATGTGTTGTGCAAGTGCAACATCTCTGATCATGAACGGATGCGCGCGGACGGATGCCGCGCTCCCCACAGGCCCCCTGATTGGAACCGGGACCCCGCCATCGGCGAGGATGGAGCCATGACCGCCCAGATTCTCGATGGCAAGGCCACCGCAGCCGCGATCAAGTCCGATCTGACCGCCCGCGTGGCGGCGCTGAAGGAGAAGGGCGTCACGCCCGGCCTCGGCACGATCCTCGTCGGGGACGACCCCGGCAGCCAGAAGTACGTCGCCGGCAAGCACCGCGACTGCGCCGAGGTCGGCATCGCCTCCATCCAGCGTGAGCTGCCGGCGACGGCGACGCAGGACGAGATCGAGGCAGCCGTGCGGGAGCTCAACGAGGACCCGGCCTGCACCGGTTACATCGTGCAACTGCCGCTCCCCAAGGGCATCGACGAAAACCGCATCCTGGAGCTGATGGACCCGGACAAGGACGCCGACGGGCTCCACCCGATGAACCTGGGCCGCCTGGTCCTGAACGAGCCGGCGCCCCTGCCCTGCACGCCCAACGGCGTCCTCACCCTGCTGCGCCGCTACGGCGTGGAGATCAAGGGCGCAGAGGTCGTGGTCGTCGGCCGCGGCGTGACCATCGGCCGGCCGATGCCGCTGCTGCTGACCCGGCGCAGCGAGAACGCGACGGTGACCCAGTGCCACACCGGGACGCGTGACCTCTCCGCCCACCTCAGGCGCGCGGACATCATCGTCGCGGCCGCCGGTTCGGCCCACCTTGTCCGGCCGGAGGACGTGAAGCCGGGCGCGGCAGTCCTCGACGTCGGCGTCTCGCGCAGCGCCGAGGGCAGGATCGTCGGAGACGTCCACCCGGGCGTCGCCGAGGTCGCCGGCTGGATCTCCCCGAACCCGGGCGGGGTCGGCCCGATGACCCGGGCGCAGCTGCTCGTCAACGTGGTCGAGGCGGCGGAGCGCAGTGCCGGCTGAGGACACCCCCGGCGAGACCGAGGACATCGAGGTACGGGACCCCGTCAGCGCGCCCGACGCCGAGGGGCGGCCGCGGCGTACGACGCGTCGCTTTCCGCTGTTCACCAGGGACACCGCCCGCCCCGAGGGCGGCGGCCGGGCCGCGCCCGGCGACGCCCCGGCACCCGCCCGGCAGTGGCCGATCCTCGCGGTGCTGACCGCGGTCGGCCTCGGTCTGCTGCTGACCGCGCTCGACGTGTTCCGCTACGGGACGCTGCTGATCGGCGCCGCTCTGCTGGCCGGCGGCGTTCTGCGGTGGGTCCTGCCGGACGTCGGCATGCTCGCCGTACGCTCCCGCTTCACCGACATCGTCACGTACGGCGTGCTGGGCGCCGTGATCGTCCTGCTGGCGATGATGGCGCAGCCGCACCCGTGGCTGCAGATCCCGTTCCTGAAGGACACGCTGCACTTCACCGTCAGCAGCGGCTGACCGCCCGCGCACGGCGGCGGGGGGGGGTCCCCCCCCCCCAACACAGAAACCCCCCCCACACCACCCCCCCCCCCCCCGCGGGGCCCTCCCCCCACCCTCCGTCCCCCTTTTTCCCTGCT
>NZ_JBVIVK010000003.1:90832-97098 GCF_055595715.1 Streptomyces sp. NPDC040410 | reverse complement strand
ACGACCTGCTCTTCCTCGCCGGCCGCGCCCTCGTCGGCATCCGTCTTCTTTCGACGTCCGAACACGTCACTGCCCTTCCCCTCCCCCCCCCCCCCCCCCCCATCCCCCCCCCCCCCCCCCCCCCCCCCCCCCTCCCCCCCCCCCCCCCCCACCCCCCCCCCCCCCCCCGGGACCAACCCTGGTGCAGGTGACGGGCCTCTTCAACAGCTGTCAGTGCGCTGTGGCACGGGTGTGACCGTTCTGCCACGTTGTCCGCGCTCTGCCACGGTACGACCGCACACCGGCCCCCGCCCCGGCAGGCGGTCGTAGGACGGCCCCACGCTCCTGTTGTGGTGGGACACGCCCCCCGAGGAGAACGAACGCGGCAGCGGGCTGCCGGGCGCGCTGCTGCTGTACGCCGTTGTGCTGCTCCTCGTCCTGCTGTCGGCCGGTGTCGTCGGCGCCGTTGCCCTTGGGTGAGCCGAGCACTCCTGTGACGGGCGGCGCGGCCCGTGTGCGCCTGCCGTGGTGATGTGTTGACGAGTTCGCGCATGCGAGGGGAAGTCGTGCGCTGCCGCGGCTAGCGTGGGAAATCGGGACGGTCTGGGATGTCCCGCGCATATGCCAGGGCGTGCGACGGTGCGCGCCTGCGGCCTCACGCTCCTGTGCGCCCCATTTCCGGGAACTGGGATCCCGGCCGGACGCATCCCTGTGGGTAGCCAGAACGGGCAGACCGGGAGCAAACCGGGGGACCGTCAGCAGGAAACCGGGGGAAAGAGGGGGGAAGCAATGCCTCGTTGGAGGGCCTTGCCGGACGAACTCGATCCGCAGGTCAGGGAGTTCGCGGGCCAGTTGCGACGGCTGGTGGACCGCAGCGGTCTCAGCATCGCAGCGGTGGCCGACCGCACCGGCTACAGCAAGACGTCCTGGGAGCGGTACCTCAACGGCCGGCTGCTCGCGCCCAAGGGAGCGATCGTGGCCCTGGCCGAGGTCACCGGCACCAATCCCGTCCACCTGACCACGATGTGGGAACTCGCCGAGCGTGCCTGGAGCCGCTCGGAGATGCGTCACGACCTGACCATGGAGGCGATACGGATCTCCCAGGCGCGTGCCGCGCTCGGGGAGTCCGGCGCGCCGTCGGCCGCCGCCCAGGGCGGCAAGGCGGCGGCCCCGGCGGCCCGCAGAGGCGGCAGCGCGACCGCGACTCCCGGGATCGCCGGGCCCGCGGGCGTGGCGCCGACGGTGCCGCCGCAGCCGACGGCGCCCGAGGTGCAGGACTCCGCCGGGGGCAGGAGGGAGAGCGGGAACTCCTGGGGAGTCGCCGGGCATCGGGGGCCGACGGCTCCGGCTGCGGCTGCACCGTCACCGTCACCGTCGGGCGGGGGCACTTCCGGTGAGCCCGTCGGCGGGTCCTCCGGAGGGCCGGGTGGCAAGCAGCGGCTGACGACGTTCCTCGCGGGTGTCGTCGGTGTGCTGGTCGTCGCCGCCGGGGTGCTGTTCCTGATGGACGGCGGCGGCGGGCAGAGCGACGAGGGCGCGGCCAGGACACCCCCGCCGTCCGCCGGCACGAACGTCGAGCTGCCGGCCGGGGTGAAGTGCGGCGGTGCCTCCTGCACCGGCAAGGACGCGGAGAGCATGGGGTGCAGCGGTGATCTGGTGACCACGGCCGAGACCGCGACCGTGGGGTCCACCGTGGTAGAGGTCCGCTACAGCAAGACCTGCCGGGTGGCGTGGGGGCGCATCACGCAGGCCGCTCAGGGGGACGAGGTGCGCGTGACGGCCGGCGGGACCGTGCAGTCCGGGAACATCACCACGGCCGGGGACACCATCGCGTACACGCCGATGGTGGCGGTGAAGGACGCCGGCGAGGCGAAGGCGTGCGTGACGCTGGCCTCGGGGCGGAAGGGGTGCACAAAGTAGTCGGTGGAAGACAGGATTGGCGGCCGCCGTCGTGGGCACGCGAACCGTACCCCCACGGGAGTCCGGCAATCGGTACCCCCACAATGCGGCCGCCCATGTCCCCCTCTCCCGGACCGGGCGGCCGCTCCCTTTCGCGGCTCTGTGGGACGGGCCACACGGACCCGGACGTCCGGGATGCCGGATGCGCGATAGCCTGACCGCTGGATGGATCTCTTGATACCAAGAGATCGATCATTTGTAGGTCCCACCCGGGGCAGGGACGCCCCACCGCCAGCTGTCATACGGAGAACGCCATGACCCGCACTCCCGTGAACGTCACCGTCACCGGCGCGGCCGGCCAGATCGGTTACGCCCTGCTCTTCCGCATCGCCTCCGGCCAGCTGCTCGGCGCGGACGTGCCGGTCAGGCTGCGCCTCCTGGAGATCACCCCGGCGCTGAAGGCCGCCGAGGGCACGGCCATGGAGCTGGACGACTGCGCGTTCCCGCTGCTTCAGGGCATCGACATCAGCGACGACCCGAACGTCGCCTTCGACGGCGCCAACATCGCCCTCCTCGTCGGCGCCCGCCCGCGCACCAAGGGCATGGAGCGCGGTGACCTCCTGGAGGCCAACGGCGGCATCTTCAAGCCGCAGGGCAAGGCCATCAACGACCACGCCGCGGACGACATCAAGGTCCTCGTCGTCGGCAACCCGGCCAACACCAACGCGCTCATCGCCCAGGCCGCCGCCCCGGACGTACCGGCCGAGCGCTTCACCGCGATGACCCGCCTGGACCACAACCGCGCGCTGACCCAGCTCGCGAAGAAGACTGGCTCGACGGTCGCCGACATCAAGCGCCTGACCATCTGGGGCAACCACTCCGCCACCCAGTACCCGGACATCTTCCACGCCACGGTCGCCGGCAAGAACGCCGCCGAGGCCGTGAACGACGAGAAGTGGCTGGCCGAGGACTTCATCCCGACCGTCGCCAAGCGCGGTGCCGCGATCATCGAGGCCCGTGGCGCATCGTCGGCCGCCTCCGCCGCCAACGCCGCCATCGACCACGTGTACACCTGGGTCAACGGCACGGCCGACGGCGACTGGGCCTCCATGGGCATCCCGTCGGACGGCTCCTACGGCGTCCCGGAGGGCCTGATCTCCTCCTTCCCGGTCACCACCAAGGACGGCCGGTACGAGATCGTTCAGGGCCTGGAGATCAACGAGTTCTCCCGCACCCGTATCGACGCCTCCGTCAAGGAGCTCGCGGAGGAGCGCGACGCGGTCCGCTCCCTCGGCCTCATCTGAGCCGTCTCGACGGCTCTGTCACGAGCGCCCACGGGCCCTGTTCCGGTTTCTGCCGGAACGGGGCCCGTTCCGTTTTCCGCCGGTACCTTCAAAAGCGGTACCGCTGGCGGCCGCCCCCGCGCTCGTGCGCGAACCGCTCGACACCGCGCCGGCCTCCTTCTGCCCGGCGTGCGCAGTGCTTGTGAGGAGCCTGTAGCAGTTGAACCGTCGTACCGCCATTCCGCTTTCCCCGGTCCCATCGGTCACTCTATGCTGATGGTTTGTCAACTGAACGTCTGACAAAGGACTTTCCACGCATCGGGGGAGTGGCGTGAGCACCGCCTACGTGCCGCAACAACCACAGCCGGCCGACACCGACGCACCACCGACACCGCCGTCCACACCGCCGCACGCCAGCGAGGCGACCCGGCTGCTGTGCGCGGGCACCTATCTGGACTCCGGCTACCGCGACCGGGTCATCGAGGAACTCCACCTCAACGAACAGCGGATCGTGGCGCCCTCGCTCGGCTTCGACGCGGCCCGAGTCCTCGCGCACGCCCTCCGGGCCCGGCGCCAGGAGCTGCTGTGGGCCGGGGCGATCCTGGGCCTGTGGGTGGTCGGCGCGCTGCTGACCGGGGGGCTGCTGGCCTTCTTCGTGGGCCCCAGCCTGTACCTCGCGGTCGCGTCCTGGGTCAGGGGCCGCGGCGCGCAGCCGCTGTACCGCCGTGTGCCCGCCTTCCTGCTGCGCTGGTGGGGCCGTGTCATGTTCGCGGTGCTGCTGGTCTTCACGGTGATCGTCGCGTTCGGCGCCGGGGAGGAAGACTCCTCGTACGACTCGTCCTACGACTCCTACGACTCCGGCCTGTACGGCGACGGCTTCTCCGACCCGTCGAGCGCGAGCGACCTGCTGGTCCCGTCCGGCGACAGCCTCAGCGACCTGGTCAAACCCTGGCAGGGCTGGGCCACGCTCGTCATGTTCGTGCTGATCGCGCTGTGCATCGCCGCACAGCGTGGCCAGTTCGCCCGGGTACTCGCCGCCGAACTGTCCCCACAGCGCTTCCCGGACGCCGCCGGCGACCCCGCCGAGCAGGCCGAGGGAGAGCGGTTCCGGCGGCTGAAGGACCGCATCCGGCTCGAACAGCACGCGCCGCTGATCATGTATCACGAGGCACGCCCGTTCTGCGGGGCCGGCGAGGCCTACGAGACATGGGTCCTCGCCGTGGAGCTGCGCCCGGAGGACATGAAGAAGCAGCAGCCGCTCGGCAACCGCGCCGTCCTGGAGAAGATCCGGCCGCTGATAGAGCAGCTGCGGCTGCCCGCCGAGTACGCCGGCCACCTGGGGCGCGACCGACTGCGCTGGCTGGAGATCGACGAGTGCGTGTTCCTGCCCGCCGAGGGGCTGCGGCGGCGCGAGGAGGCGCCGTACCACCCGCAGGCCTTCGAGGAGCACCGGGCGCGTGCGGTGGAGGAGGGTGCCGAGAAGCGGCGGCACTTCCTGCGCATCCGCGTCGGCGGCTGGGAGGAGGAACTGGCCGTCACGATCTTCGTGCGCATCCACACCCAGGGCCGCATGCTCATGCTGGAGGTCGCCCCGCACGTGCTGACGCCGGTGCGCGAGGACTTCAAGAACGCCGACCGCACCGCCCACCGCTTCCGCAACAACAACGTGCTCGGCAAGGCGGCCTGGGCCGGCGCGCTGGTCCCCGGCTCCGCGGTCCGCTCCGTGATCACGCTGGGCAAGGGGCTGGTGTACGTCTGGCGGCTGCTGACCGGCGGGTACGCGGGTGCGCTGCCCGACGGTCCGTCCCTGTCGGTGCGGGAACTGGGCTCGGTGACCACCGGGTCCCTCTTCCAGGCGATGGACGTCGCCCGCTACCTCAAGAGCGTGCAGGACCGGGTGGCGAACGGGGTGCGTACCGCGCTCGCCGAATCCGGTTTCGAGACCGGCGAGTTCGTGCAGAAGATCGTCAACATCAGCAACGGCGACGTGAACATCGGCCGGATCGAGGGCAGCACCTTCGCCGTCGGCTCTCACGCCTCCGCCACCTCCTCCACCACCACCGGCGGCGCCGCGCCGCAGAAGGGATCCGACACCGATGGCCACGGATGAGCCGAACGTCAGGATCGGCGACGTCTCGCACAGCACGTTCGCCATCGGCAGCCACGCGCGGGCCGAGAGCCACCACGGCACCGCCCCGCAGCGCGACGAGGCCGCCGAGGAGCTGTTGGAGGCGGTGCGCGAGCTGCGTGCCGACCTGGCGCGGGTGCGCGGCAGCGAACAGACGGTCGCTCTGGACACCGCGCTCGCCGAGACGGAGGACGAGATCACCCGCACCGGCCAGGCCGCGCCCACCCGCCGGGAGCGCCTGCGGGAGCTGCTCACCGACTCCCAGGCCCTCATGAGCGTCCTCGCCTCGGCCGGGGCCGTGGCCGGACTGCTGGGGATGTGAGAGGGACGCGATGAGCGGGGGAGCGCGGCACTGGAACGAAGAGACCCAGCGCTGGGAGGACGAGGAAACCCGCGGCACGACCCCGGCCACCCCACCACCCCCGCCCCGCCCGGACTTCGCCCCGGCGTGGACGACGGCCGGGGGCGCGCCGGGGGCCGGGCCGGCGGACGGCGGAGCTTCGACACACGGTTCGGCGGGCTATGGGCCTGCCGGGACGGGGTCGCCGGCCGACCGGTCCCCGGCTGACGGCGTCCCGGGCGTTGGATCACCCGGCGACGGGTCACGGTCCGACGGGGCTCCGGGCGCCGGCTCGCCGACCGATGTGGTGCCGGGCGATGGTTTGGGGGGCGACGGCTCCTCGGCGGACGTGGCTCCTGACGACGCCTCGCGGGGCGACGGCTCCCCATTGGGCGTGGCTCCGGGCGCCGGCTCGCGGGGCGTGGTGGCGCCGGGCGACGGCTCCCCAGCCGATGTGGCTCCGGCTGACGGTTTGGGGGGCGACGGCTCCCCGGCGGACGTGGCTCCTGACGACGCCTCGCGGGGCGACGGCTCCCCATCGGGCGTGGCTCCGGGCGCCGGCTCGCGGGGCGTGGTGGCGCCGGGCGACGGCTCCCCAGCCGATGTGGCTCCGGCTGACGGTTTGGGGGGCGACGGT
>NZ_JBVIVK010000003.1:22657-90735 GCF_055595715.1 Streptomyces sp. NPDC040410 | reverse complement strand
GGCTCCCCGGCGGACGTGGCTCCTGACGACGCCTCGCGGGGCGTGGTGGCTCCGCCGGGCGACGGTTTGAGGGGCGACGGTTCCCCGGCCGATGTCGTGCCGGGCGACGGTTTGGGGGGCGACGGCTCCCCGGCGGACGTGGCTCCTGACAACGCCTCGCGGGGCGGCGTGGCTCCGGGCGACGGCTCCCGGGGCGACTGGGCGCCTGGCGTGGGACCGTCCGCCCGTGGAGGGCCCGGGTCAGGGTCCTCGGCGGCGGATTCGGCGGAGGAAGGCGGGGCGGTGGCCCCCGTCGATCCGCCCGATGCGGGTACGCCCACCACGGCTCCGTCGGACGACGTGGCCTCGGCGCCGCCGGCGCCCGCCGGATGGCCGGGTGCCGGCGGGCAGAGCGGCTGGCACGGGCCGGGTGGCGCGGGGACCCCGCCCGGCGGCGGTGCATGGTCGCCGACGGAGGTGTCGGGGCCGACGGGCGGTGGAGGGGGTGCATGGTCGCCGACGGAGGTGTCCGCGGCGACCGGTGGAGGGGGAGCCTGGCCTCCCTCGGAGGTGCCCGGCAGTTGGCCACCTCCCTCGGAGGTGCCCGGCAGTTGGCCACCTCCCTCGGAGGTGCCCGGCAGTTGGCCCGGACCCGGGGCCTGGCCGCCCGCGGATCAGCCGTCCGTGCCCGCTCCCGCCGGTGGCATGAGCCGTCGGCTCGTCTGGTCCGTGCTGATCGGGGCCGCCGCGGTCGGCGTCGCCGTGAGTCTGGTGCTGACGCTGGTCGTCGACACCGGGGACGACGGCAAGGACGGCCGGCCGCTCTCGGCGAGCGCGTCCCCGACGCCCGGCCCCTCCCAGCAGACGGAGGTCACCGAGTCGCCCACCGAAACCACGGCCTCGCCCTCCGTCTCCACCCCCGAACTCCCCGCGGGCTACGAGTCGGTCGACGACGAGGAGGGCTTCCGGATCGCGATCCCCGAGGGGTGGACGCGCTCCACTGTGGACTCCCAGTACGGCATCGCGGTGGTCAACTACCGCGACGCCGGCAGCGAACACCGGCTGCAGGTGTACCAGGTGGCGGAGGAGTCGCCGGACGCCTCGTTCGAGCTGTACCTGTCGGACGAGACCCCCAGGCCGAAGGGGTTCGAGGAGCTGGACCTGCAGAACCTCGACGACGGCGGGTTCACGGGCTCCCGGCTGGAGTACCTGGCGGACTCCATGAAGGGTGAACCCGACGTCGGCACCTGGCACGTCTACGACGAGCGTTTCGTGGCCGCCGACGGCAACATCTACGCGATCGCCGCGTACGGCCCCGACGCGGACGGCCGCGACGACGAACTCGAGCTGCTCACCACCGCGTTGGACTGGTTCTGCCCACCGCTAGGGGGCTGCGACCCGGCGGCGGTGGACTGACCCACACGTGGCCCACTCGTCCCGACCACTCCTCCTGACACCACTCCACCTGACAACACCCCTCCTGACTCACAGCTTCTGCAGTTCCTGCTGCAGCTTTCCGACGTCCACCGAGTCGGCCGCCGAGGGCGTCTTCGACGGGACCGGCTTGTCGTAGTCCGAGAAGGCCAGTGTCACGTCGGTCCCGCCGCCCTTCTGCGTGGCCCGGACCAAGCGGTGCGGGGAGTCCGAGGTGACGTACAGGACCGCCCGCTTGCCGTCCTGCGTGCCGTTCAGCGGGATCACCTTCGTGCCGTCGACGGTCGTCTCGGCGCCCTTCGTCACGGTGTTGTCGCCGGACGTGTCGGTGGCGATGTCCTTCTGGAAGCTGGTCAGGCTGCAGGTGTCGGCCATGCCCTTGAGCAGGGCGTCCTGCGTGGAGCCGTGGATATAGCGGTTCTTGAAGAGCTCGGCGGCCGCGTCGCCCTGGGCGCCGGGCACCTGGGACTTCCAGAACGCGGTGTCCGGCTTCAGCCACACCTCGTCGCCCTGTTTGACGATCTCGACGCTGCCGCCGGCCGCCCCCATCCTCAGCGAGCCGGCGCAGTTGCCGGCCTGGTCCAGCGCGAGATCCATCGACGTCGGCTGCGTCTTGCTGGTCTTGGTACCGGCGCTCCGGTCCGTCAGCTTCAGGTGGACGGACTTGGCGTCGAGCAGATTGTCCTTCGCCTGCTGGGACAGCTCCTGGGCGGTGAGGTCGTCGCCGTCCTGCGCCGCTGCCGTCGAGGCGAGGGCCGTCGGGCAGAGGAGGAGGGCCGCGCTCGCCGCCGCGCAGATCAGTGATCTTCCGGCCATGGCGTCACCTCCGTGGTGCGGATCACCACTCAGCGTACGTTTCGCCCCATTTGCCCGCATGTTCAGTGACGCAGCGCACTTTCGGCCATGGATTGCGCATGCTTCGGAGGGGCGGGGGGCAGGCGCACACGGTCCCTGAGGGTGACGGGAATGTGACGCAGGGGTACTGAACAGGAACGGAAGGCAAGACCGATCATGGCGGACAGAGGGGAACATCAGGCGCACCGGACGATTCACGCGGGAGGCGAGTGGCTGGAAGCGGTCTCCGATGCCACGCGCGAGATCCTCGACCCCGCGGACGCCCTGCCCTTCGCCGTGGTCGCGGAGGGTGACGAGAAGGACACCGATCTGGCGGTCGACGCCGCCCGGCGCGCCTTCGACGCGGGCGACTGGCCGCGCACCGCCGTCACCGAGCGGGCCGCCCTGCTGCGCCGTGTCGCCGGCCTCCTCGCCCGTGACCGCGAGAGGCTCGGTCTCCTGGAGAGCCGTGACGCGGGCAAGACCCTGGAGGAGGGCCGCGCCGACGTCGACTGCGTCGCCGACACCTTCCGCTACTACGCCGACCTCGTCGCGGGTGAGGCCCCCGGCCGGGTCGTCGACGCGGGCTCGCCCGACATCCACAGTGTCGTCGTACACGAACCCGTCGGGGTGTGCGCGCTGATCACCCCGTGGAACTACCCACTGCTCCAGGCCAGCTGGAAGATCGCCCCCGCGCTCGCCGCCGGCAACACCTTCGTCGTCAAGCCGAGCGAGATCACCCCGCTGACCACGATCGCCCTCATCGACCTGCTCGTGGAGGCGGGCCTGCCCGCCGGTGTCGCCAACATCGTCACCGGCCCCGGCCACTCGGTCGGCGCGCGGCTCGCCGAGCACCCTGATGTCGGCCTCGTCTCACCGGGTCGACGCGATCATGGAGGACTGGGGCCACCCCGACCAGGAGAAGCAGTACGTCGACGACAAGAAGACGATCGCGCGGGGCGGCGACCCCGGCGTCACCGGGCACATCGGCTGGTACGTGCCGACGTACTTCGCCGAGCGGCACCCCGACGTCACCGACTGGAAGAACCTGAACAAGTACGCGTCGCGGTTCCGGACCGCGGAAAGCGGCGGCAAGGGCCAGCTGATGGACGGCTCGCCCTCCTACATCACCAACGACAAGGCGCTGGTGGAGAACCTGAAGCTGGACTACCAGGTGGTGTTCGCCGGTTCGGAGGCCGCGCAGATCACCCAGATCAGGCAGTTCGCCAAGGAGCGAAAGCCCTTCCTGACCTACTGGTACGCGCCGCAGTGGCTGTTCGAGAAGGTCCCCATGACGGAGGTGAGGCTGCCGGCGTACAAGCGACGCCGACCCGGAGAAGGTCGCCTGCGCCTACCCGCACACCCCGCTGCGGAAGTACCTCAACGCCGGCTTCGCGAAGAGCGGCGGCAAGGCGGCGGCCCTGCTGAAGAAGTTCAAGTGGACGACCGAGGACCAGAACGAGGTCTCCCTGATGATCGCCGACCAGAAGCTGACGCCGGAGCAGGCGGCGCAGAAGTGGGTGGACAGCCACACGTCCACGTGGAAGGCGTGGCTGTCCTGAACACCGCTACTTCGCGAGGTCTGCCGCGATCTCGTGCAGCGTCAGCGCCGTCCGCCGCTGCAACCCCGGCCCGAACGTGACGCGCGTGGCCCCGAGTTCACCGAGTTCGGTGGGCGAGGGGCCCTCGCCGTCCAGGCGGGCGAACACGTTGACGGGGCCCTGGATCCCGGACCGCAGCAGCGGCACCATGTTCGCCGGGGCGCCGATCGGATACACGCAGTCGGCGCCGGCGGCGACGTACAGCGCGGCCCGCTCGATGGCCCGTCCGGGGTCGGCCACCCCGCGGGCGAACGTGTCGATGCGCGCGTTGACGAAGAGCCGGCCGCCGGCCGCGTCGCGCACCTCCGCCAGCCAGTCGGCGTGCTCCTGCGGGTCCTTGAGGAGACCCCCGCTGGAGTCCTCGAGGTTGCAGCCCACGGCGCCCGCCTCCAGCAGCCGTTCCACCAGCTCCTTCGGAGCCAGCCCGTACCCGTCCTCCACGTCCGCGGACACCGGCACGTCCACGGCCCGTACGATCCGGGCGACCGCCGCGAACATCTCGTCGGCCGGGGTCGCCCCGTCCTCGTAGCCGAGCGAGGCGGCGACCCCCGCGCTGGGTGTGGCGAGTGCCGGGAAGCCGGCCTCCGCGAGCACACGGGCGCTGGCGGCGTCCCAGGGGCCGGGCAGGACGAGGGGGTCGCCATGGACCCGCCCGCGGTGCAGTGCCCGGAAGACGTCGACCTTGCTCATGGTGTGTGACCTCCCGGCGGGATCCGGCGGCTGACCATCACCCGGTTCCAGTTGTTGATGGCGACGACCAGCGCGATGAGATGGGCGAGCCGGGTCTCGTCGAAGTGCCTGGCCGCCTTCTCGTACACCTCGTCGGGCACGAACCCGTCCGTCAGTACCGTGACCGCCTCCGTCAGCGCGAGCGCGGCCCGCTCCCGCTCGTCGTAGACGTCCTCGGTCTCCTCCCAGGCGCTGAGGAGGTCCAGTTGCCGCTCAGAGACCCCGAGTCCACGGGCGACCGCGAGGTGCATGTCGAGGCAGAAGGCGCAGTGGTTGAGCTGCGAGGCCCGGATCACGACGAGCTCGGCGAGCGCGGGGTCGCCGACTCCCTTCTTCGCCGCCGCGCTGAGCGCGGACATGGCCTGGCCGACCTCGCGGTCGAGGAGTTTCGTACGCACCGTCACCCGCAGTCGCCCGCCTTGTAGTGGCCGGGCACCGCGCGCGCGGACACGCCGAACCGGTTCCACGCGTTGATCACCGCGATCGTGGCGATGAGCTGGGCCAGCTCTGCCTCGTCGAAGTGCTCGGCCGCCTTCTCGTACACCTCGTCGGGCACGAACCCGTCCGTCAGGACGGTCACGGCCTCCGTGAGCTCGATCGCCGCGAGCTCCTTCTCCGTGTAGAAGTGCCGCGACTCCTCCCACGCGCTCAGCTGCACGATGCGGTGGACGCTCTCGCCGCCCGCGAGCGCGTCCTTGGTGTGCATGTCCAGGCAGAACGCGCAGCGGTTGAGCGAGGAGGCGCGCAGCCGTACCAGCTCCACCAGCCGGGGGTCGAGCCCCTGCCTGGCGGCCGCGTCCAGGCGGACCATCGCCTTGTAGACGTCGGGGGCGTGCTTGGCCCAGCGCATCCTGGGCGGTTGTTCGGGGGCGTACCCGGCGGTCTCCCCGGTCGTCGTGGTGTCGTCGCTCGTCGTCATGATGTCGACCCTAGGAGCGAGGCAGCCCACGGGTATGGTCCATTTCCATGGCAGAACCGTGGGCCACTCTGGGTATCGACCTGCACGTGGAGCCGACCGGTCCGGGCCTGCGCCGGGGCCTGACCGACGCACTGCGCGAGGCGGTCCGCACCGGCCGGCTGGCTCCCGGCACCCGGCTGCCCTCCTCCCGCGCGCTCGCCGCCGACCTGGGCATCGCCCGCAACACGGTCGCCGACGCGTACGCCGACCTCGTCGCCGAGGGCTGGCTCACCGCCCGCGTGGGCTCGGGCACACGCGTGGCGGCGGGGGTACCTCCCACGCCTTTCGGGCAGTGGGGGAGCCCGCCGCCATCGCCGTCGGCGGGACCGGCACCCGGCCGTGGTACGCCGCCCCGGCCGGCGTACGACCTGATCCCGGGCACCCCTGATCTGTCCGCCTTCCCACGCACGGATTGGCTGAAGGCATCCCGCCGCGCTCTGTCCGTCGCCCCGTACGACGCCCTCGGCTACGGCGACCCCCGCGGCCGCGTCGAACTGCGCACCGCTCTGGCCGGCTACCTTGCGCGGGCACGCGGCGTCCGCACGCACCCGGACGGCATCGTCATCTGCTCCGGCTTCGCGCACGGTCTGATGCTGCTCGGCAGCGTGCTGCGGGACAGGGGGCTGACGTCGCTGGCCGTGGAGTCGTACGGCCTCGACGCGCACTGGAGGCTGCTGGAGCGGGCAGGACTGCGGACGATGCCGCTCGGTCTGGACGAACTCGGCACGCGCACCGATGAGTTGACGGAGGTTTCCGGCGCCCTCACGGACGCCGGGGCGGTGCTCCTGACGCCGGCACACCAGTTCCCGATGGGCGGTGCGCTGCACCCCGACCGGCGGGCCGCGGTGGTGGACTGGGCGCGGCGCGGCGACCGGCTGCTCCTGGAGGACGACTACGACGGGGAGTTCCGCTACGACCGCCGGCCCGTGGGCGCCCTGCAGGGCCTCGATCCCGACCACGTGGTCTACCTGGGCACCGCCAGCAAGTCACTGGCTCCGGGGCTGCGCCTGGGCTGGCTGGTCGTGCCGCCGTCGATCGCCGCCGAGGTCGCCCTGGCCAAGGGCGGGGTGGACTGGTCGTGCGGGGCACTGGACCAGCTGACGCTCGCGGAGTTCATCACCTCGGGCGCGTACGACCGCCACGTCAGGTCGGCCCGCCTGCGCTACCGGCGCCGCCGGGACGCCCTGGTGGCCGAACTCGCCAGGCGGGCCCCCTCGGTTCACCCCACCGGAATCGCCGCCGGACTGCACATGGTGCTCCGGCTCCCACCGGGCACCGAGCAGGAGGCGCTGCGGGCGGCGGCCTGGCAGGGGCTGGCGGTGCACGGACTGCGCCGTTACCGGCACCCGCGGTCCACCGCCGAGCGGCGTGACGCGCTGGTGGTGGGGTACGGCACGCCGCCGGACCACGCGTGGTCGGGGACACTGGACGCGTTGTGCGCCGCGTTGCCGGAATAGCCGCGATCCGGCGCACCTTCAGGGCCGGGAATTCACCGCCCGGCAGCGGCTCCATGAGGTGGTCCAGCCATTTCCGCCATTCCGGTTCCGCCATTCCGGGGCGCGCACCGCCGGCGCCGCCCGCACCCAAGGGCAGGGCCGCGGCGGGGCTCCGGTGCCGTGCGGCCGTCACGTTCCCTCGGCCGGCGCCTCGCCGAACCGCGCCAGCGCCAGGGCCCCCGCCACGCCGACGAGGAACCCCAGCACGGCCAGCCATGCGAGCCCGTCCCGTGTGCGGTCCCCGAGCCACACCACCCCCACCGCGGCGGGCCCGATCGTCTCCCCGATCACCATGCCGGCGGTGGCCGTCGCCACCGATCCCCGTTGCAGGGCGGAAGTGAGCAGGACGAACGCGGCCCCGCCCCCCAGCAGCAGCGCGTACGTGGCGGGGTTGGTCACCAGTGCCGAGGGCGCGAGCGAGTCGATCAGCCGCACCGCCACCTCCACCACACCGAACCCGAACCCGGCCCCCAGCCCGAGCACCAGGGCCCGCGCCCGCCCCGGCAGCCGCCCGCCCGCGATCCCGAGCACCAGCACGGCCACGGCCGTCCCCAGCATCGCGTACTTCAACGTGGCCGACCCGCCCCGGTCCCCCTCCGTCCCGGACGCCAGCCCCAGCATCGCGAGCCCGGCACACACCACCCCGACCGCAGCCCACTCGCTCCCGCTCAGGTGCACCTTCAGCAGCCGTGCCGCAACGACCGCGGTCACCGCGAGACTTGAGGCCAGCGCCGCCCCCACCGTGTAGATCGGCAGCGACCGCAGAGCCGCGATCTGCAGCAGGAACCCCAGTCCGTCCAGCGCGAGCCCCGCGAGGAACCGCCACTGTCTGAGCGCCCGCACCAGCAGCACTGCCTCTCGGGCCGGGCCCGTGGCGGGCCCGGCCGCTGCCGCCGCCCGCGCCGCCATCGCCTGCAACACCGTCGCCGTACCGAAGCAGAGCGCGGCACCGAGCGCGCATACCATTCCAAAGAGCACAAAGCGACTCTAGGTCCTGTCGCCGAATTCCCGTCGTCCGCCCGGAGGGCGGGCCCCGCGACGAGAGTGCGTGCATGGCGTCGCCGCACTGCTTCAAGCTCCACCCCTGGGAGCGGCCGACCACCGGCCGCTTCGCCGGCCACGTCCTCGACACCCTCGACAACTGCGGCGGCACGGGCCGCACCCTGTGGATCGAGACCGCCCGGAAGATGCCGCTGAGCAACAAGGTGCTGCCGGCGATCCTGTGGGAGCTGTGTCCGGACAGCCGGACTCAGCGCCTGCGGTGGCCGGTGAACCGGCCTTCACATCCCGAGCACGCCCCGCAGCCGGGCGAGCCCCCAGTCCAGGTCCTCCTTGCCGATCATCAGGGGCGGGGCGATCCGGATCGTCGGCCCGTGGCTGTCCTTCACCAGCACGCCCCGGTCCATCAGCTTCTCGGAGACCTCCCGTCCCGTCCCGTACACCGGGGCGATGTCCACGCCCGCCCACAGCCCGCGGCCGCGCACGGCCGTCACCCTCCCCGTACCGGCCAACGCCCGCAGCTCCCGGTGCAGATGCCCGCCGAGCTCCGCCGCCCGTGCCTGGTACTCGCCCGTCCGCAGCATGGCGATCACCTCCAGCGCCACCGCACAGGCCAGCGGATTGCCGCCGAACGTCGACCCGTGCTCCCCGGGCCGGAACACCCCCAGCACCTCTGCCGAGGACACCACCGCGGAAACGGGCACGATCCCGCCCCCGAGCGCCTTCCCGAGCACATACGCGTCGGGCACCACCCCCTCGTGCTCGCACGCGAAGGTGCGCCCCGTCCGCCCCAGCCCCGACTGGATCTCGTCCGCCACGAACAGCACGTTCCGCTCCCGCGTCAGCTCGCGCACCGCCGGCAGATAGCCGGGCGGCGGCACCAGCACTCCCGCCTCGCCCTGGATCGGTTCGAGGAGCACCGCGACCGTGTTCTCGGTGAGCGCCGCCCGCATCGCCGTCAGATCCCCGTACGGCACGATCTCGAAGCCCGGCGTGTACGGCCCGAAGTCCGCCCGCGCATCCGGGTCGGTGGAGAAGCTGATGATCGTCGTCGTACGGCCGTGGAAGTTGTTGCCCGCGACCACGATCTTCGCCATCTCAGCGGGCACGCCCTTGACCCGGTACCCCCACTTCCGGGCCGTCTTCACCGCGGTCTCCACCGCCTCCGCACCCGTGTTCATCGGCAGCACCGTCTCCATCCCGCACAGCTCGGCGAGCTCTCCGCAGAACGCCGCGAACCGGTCGTGATGGAAAGCCCGGGACGTCAGCGTCACCCGGTCCAGCTGCGCCTTCGCCGCGTGGACGATCCGCCGGTTGCGGTGCCCGAAATTGAGTGCCGAGTAACCGGCCAGCAGATCCAGGTACCGCCGCCCCTCCACATCGGTCATCCACGCCCCGTCCGCCGTCGCCACGACGACCGGCAACGGGTGGTAGTTGTGCGCACTGTGCGCGTCGGCCGCGGCGATGAATGTCTCCGTAGCGGTCACGGGATCTCCATAAGGTGCCGAGAGGTGGGGACGACCCCCTTCCTATCGTCGCTCGCATGGTGGACGAGGGACCTTGCCCGTCCGGCGCGCCCGGTAGGCTGACCGCAGGGCCGTGACTGGCGCGCTGGGATGGGACCGACCATCGGGGAGCGGCCCGAGCTGGAATGTGTGCCGTGCGCCTGGGCCGTACCGTGAACGCCGAATGCCACGTCCGGAGGTCCCTGATGCCTGACAACGCCGCGCCCCTCTCCAACGAGTCCACCGCCTTCCGCGCCGCCCTCGACGTGATCCGCGCCGTCGAGCCGCGCGTGGCCGACGCCATCGGCCAGGAGGTAGCCGACCAGCGCGAGATGCTCAAGCTGATCGCCTCCGAGAACTACGCCTCCCCGGCCACCCTCCTGGCGATGGGCAACTGGTTCAGCGACAAGTACGCCGAGGGCACCATCGGCCGCCGCTTCTACGCCGGCTGCCGCAACGTCGACACCGTCGAGTCCCTCGCCGCCGAACACGCCAAGGCGCTGTTCGGCGCCCGCCACGCCTACGTCCAGCCGCACTCCGGCATCGACGCCAACCTCGTCGCCTTCTGGTCCGTCCTCGCCCAGCGCGTGGAGACCCCCGCCCTGGAGAAGGCCGGCGTCCGCCAGGTCAACGATCTCTCCGACGCCGACTGGGCCGAGCTCCGTCAGGCCTTCGGCAACCAGCGCATGCTCGGCATGTCCCTGGACGCCGGCGGCCACCTCACCCACGGCTTCCGCCCGAACATCTCCGGCAAGATGTTCGACCAGCGCTCCTACGGCACCGACCCCGCCACCGGCCTCCTCGACTACGAGGCCCTGCGCGCCACGGCCCGCGAGTTCAAGCCGCTCATCATCGTCGCCGGCTACTCCGCCTACCCCCGTCTCGTGAACTTCCGCATCATGCGCGAGATCGCCGACGAGGTCGGCGCCACGCTCATGGTCGACATGGCCCACTTCGCGGGCCTCGTCGCCGGCAAGGTCCTCACCGGCGACTTCGACCCGGTCCCGCACGCCCAGATCGTCACCACCACCACCCACAAGTCGCTGCGCGGCCCGCGCGGCGGCATGGTCCTGTGCGACGACTCCCTCAAGGACCAGGTCGACCGCGGCTGCCCGATGGTCCTCGGCGGCCCGCTCCCGCACGTCATGGCCGCCAAGGCGGTCGCCCTGGCGGAGGCCCGCCAGGACTCCTTCCGCGACTACGCCCAACGCATCGTCGACAACTCGCGTGCCCTCGCCGACGGCCTGATGCGCCGCGGCGCCACGCTTGTCACCGGCGGCACCGACAACCACCTCAACCTGATCGACGTCACCTCCTCCTACGGCCTCACCGGCCGCCAGGCCGAGGCCGCCCTCCTCGAGTCCGGCATCGTCACCAACCGCAACGCCATCCCGGCCGACCCCAACGGCGCCTGGTACACCTCCGGCATCCGCATCGGCACCCCGGCCCTGACCACGCGCGGTCTCGGCACCGCCGAGATGGACGAGGTCGCGGGCCTCATCGACCGCGTCCTGACCACCACGGAGGCCGGCACCACCAGCAAGGGCACCCCCTCCAAGGCCCAGCACGTCCTCGACCCGAAGATCGCGGACGAGATCTCCCACCGCGCCACCGACCTCGTGGCAGGCTTCCCCCTCTACCCGGAGGTCGACCTCGGCTGACGTCCCGGCCGATGCTCCGACCCGTCCCCGCGGCGGTGCTCAGAGATCGCTCGGACCGATCGGCTCCCGTCATGGCCCCTCCCGCGGCGGTCCGGCTTCCCGCCGGGCCGCCGCGCGGCGTACCGCCAGGCTGCCGCCGACCCGCTCCGCGAACCCGTCCCACGACCAGTCGGTCTCTGCCCCTCATCGGTCGCGCGGCTTCTGCCGAGGGCCGGGCTCCCGCACCCACCCCCGTCGCTCTCCCAGCGGGACCCGCAGGGCCGGCGGCCTCAGGACCAGTTGCCGGGACGGCTCCCGCCGCGGCGCCCGGCAGCGCCCACCACCGGTCGGTCTCGTCGCCCGCCCCCGGGCGCCGGCCCGCGCCGTGTCCGTCGCCGCGCCGGAAGCGGCGGCTTCCCCCGCGTGCCCCTGCCGAACGCCGCCTCGCGGCCGGCGAGCGTGCGCCGGCGCGCCGCCGTGCGCACTGTGTTCCTCGTCTCATCGGCGACGATCGCCGGCAGCCAGGCTCGAACGCCACGCCGTCCCGGAACCGCCCCAGCGGGCAGCAGGCCTTGACGAAGGCCCGCTGCACCACGTCATCCGCGTCCGCACCCGCCGCGAGTGCCGCGGCCGCCCGCAGCGCGATGCCCGTGTGGGCCCGGACCGCTCCGCCTCCGCCTCCGGCTCTCCGGCGCGTACGCGTGCGATCACCGCGGCCTCATCGACGACGGGCCCCCTCCCGCGTCCTCACGCGTCCTCACACTCTTGTTACACCGCCGGAGACGAATCGGTTCCCACCTGTTTCCGGCCAGTTCCGGACCGCCCCCCGAGACCTGAGAGAATGGTGGGCATGGCCTCTGATCGACCTCGCGTGCTCTCCGGAATCCAGCCCACCGCGGGCTCGTTCCACCTCGGCAACTACCTCGGCGCCGTCCGCCAGTGGGTAGCCCTGCAGGAGACCCACGACGCGTTCTACATGGTCGTCGACCTGCACGCGATCACGGTCCCGCAGGACCCGGCGGAGCTGCGCGCGAACACCCGCCTGGCCGCCGCCCAACTGCTCGCGGCCGGCCTCGACCCGGAGCGCTGCACTCTCTTCGTCCAGAGCCATGTCCCCGAGCACACCCAGCTCGCCTGGATCATGAACTGCCTGACCGGCTTCGGCGAGGCGTCCCGCATGACCCAGTTCAAGGACAAGTCCGCCAGGCAGGGCGCCGACCGCGCCAGCGTCGGCCTGTTCACGTACCCGGTCCTCCAGGTCGCCGACATCCTGCTCTACCAGGCCAACGAGGTCCCGGTCGGCGAGGACCAGCGCCAGCACATCGAGCTCACGCGCGACCTCGCCGAACGCTTCAACGGCCGCTTCGGCCAGACCTTCACCGTCCCCAAGCCGTACATCCTCAAGGAGACGGCGAAGATCTACGACCTCCAGGACCCGTCGATCAAGATGAGCAAGTCGGCGTCCACGCCGAAGGGCCTCGTCAACCTCCTCGACGAGCCGAAGGCCACGGCGAAGAAGGTCAAGAGCGCGGTCACCGACACGGACACCGTCATCCGGTTCGACCCGGAGACCAAGCCGGGTGTCAGCAACCTGCTCTCCATCTATTCGACCCTCACCGGGGCGGATATCACCGAACTGGAAGAGAAGTACGCCGGCAAGGGCTACGGTGCGCTCAAGACGGACCTCGCCGAGGTCATGGTCGAGTTCGTGACGCCGTTCCGGGAGCGCACCCAGCAGTATCTGGACGACCCCGAGACGCTCGACTCGATCCTGGCCAAGGGCGCGGAGAAGGCACGCGCCGTCGCCGCGGAGACGCTGGCGCATGCCTACGACAGAGTCGGTTTCCTGCCCGCCAAGCACTGAGGCGCACCGGCGCACAGACACACCACTGACAGAGCGCTGCACATCACGACGGTTGCGCCTGCCCGCAACACGGCCGTGGCCGTACAGTCGATAGCCGGACGGCCGAGAACAAATCCGTCACGACGACAGGAGACGACGTGGGGACCGTAACGATCGGCGTGTCGATCGCGGTCCCGGAGCCTCACGGCAGCCTGCTCCAACAGCTGCGCGGGGGCTTCGGTGACGCCGCGGCTCACGGCATCCCCACGCACGTCACCCTGCTGCCGCCGACAGAGGTCGAGGACTGCGATCTGCGGGCCGTCGAGGCGCACCTCACCGAGGTCGCCGCGGCGGGCCGGCCGTTCCCCATGCGGCTGTCCGGCACCGGCACCTTCCGGCCCCTGTCGCCGGTCGTCTACGTCCGGGTCGTCGAGGGCGCCGAAGCCTGCACCCGGCTGCAGAAGCAGGTCCGCGACGCCTCCGGTCCCGTGGCACGCGAACTGCAGTTCCCGTACCACCCCCATGTCACCGTGGCGCACAACATCGACGACGAGGCGATGGACCGCGCCTTCGCGGAGCTGGCCGACTACGACGCCCAGTGGTCGTGCACCGGCTTCGCGCTCTACGAACAGGGCGCCGACGGCGTGTGGCGCAAGCTGCGGGAGTACGCGTTCGGGGGACCGGTGGTGCCGCCGCAGGCGGGGCACGTCGACCGCGGCTCGATCCCCACGCGCTGAGCCCCCACCGAGGGCCGGGCGACACCAGGGCCTAGGCCGTGGTGTCAGATTCCTGCCTGCCCCGTCCAGTACGAGGACTTCCGGCCGGCACGCCGAGAGCACGGACCGGACGCCGCTGGTTGACGGGCAAACCTTGGCTGACGCGGCACTAGAGCGGCAGCCGCCGGAACACCACGCGCGGGATGTGCCGCAGCGCCGACATCACCAGCCTGAGCGTCCCCGGCACCCACACCGTCTCCGAGCGCCTTCGCAGTCCCAGCTCGATCGCCGCGGCGACGGCTTCGGGCGTCGTGGCCAGAGGCGTCTCCTCCAGACCGGCGGTCATCTTCGAGCGGACGAAGCCCGGCCGTACGACCATGACGTGCGCGCCCGTTCCGTGCAGCGCGTCCCCGAGGCCCTGGGCGAAGACGTCCAGGCCGGCCTTGCTGGAGCCGTAGATGAAGTCGGAGCGGCGGGCCCGCTCGCCGGCGACCGAGGAGAGGACGACCAGGGAGCCGTGGCCCTGGGCCTGCAGGGCCCGCCCGCTGACCAGGCCCGCGGACACCGCGCCCGTGTAGTTGGTCTGGGCGACGCGCACCGCGTTCACCGGCTCGCGCTCGTCGTGCGCCTGGTCGCCGAGGATCCCGAAGGCGAGCAGCACCATGTCGACGTCGCCTTCCGCGAAGACCTTGTCGAGCACCGTCTCGTGGGACTCGGGGTCGAGCGCGTCGAAGGCGACGGTGCGCACGTCGGCGCCCAGGGCGCGCAGGTGCGAAGCGGCCGCCTCCAGGGCCGGGGAGGGGCGCCCCGCCAGCCACACCGTACGGGTCCGGCGGGCGATGAGGCGGCGCGCCGTGGCCAGCGCGATCTCGGACGTACCGCCGAGGACGAGCAGGGACTGAGGGAGACCGAAGGCGTCCTTCACGACAGCTCCTAGCGGTGAGCGACAGGCGATCAGTGATGCGGGGTTCGAGTTTCAGAGACCGAGGCGGCGCGACAGATCCGACGTGAACACCCCGCGCGGGTCCAGCTCCGCGCGCAGCGTGCGGAAGGAGCCCAGCCGCGGGTACATCGCGGCCAGCCGCCCGGGCCGCAGCCGCGAGTCCCTGGCGAGGCCGACACGCCGCCCGGCCGCGGCCACCTCCTCGTCGAGTACGTCGAGGAAGGCGCCGAGACCGGGCAGTTGGGCCGGGATGTCCAGGGCGAGCGTCCGGCCCGGGGCGGGGAAGGACAGCCGGCCGGGGCCGGGTAGAGGTGGTCGGTGGCCGTCAGGCGGGCCGGCAGGTCGTCGAGGTCCCGCGCGCGCTCGGTGTCGACCGACATCAAGGAGGTTTCCACCGGCTGGAGTTGGACCGTGGCGGTGAGGATCACGCCGGTCAGGCCCATGCCGCCCGCGGTCGCGTCGAACAGGGCCGTGCCGCGGCTCACCGTGCGGATCCCGCCGTCGGCGGTGAGCAGTTCCAGCGACAGGACGTGGCGGGAGAACGAGCCCGCCACATGGTGGTTCCCGTCGTGGACGTCCGCGCCGGTCGCGCCGCCGACCGTGACATAGCGCGTGCCGGGCGTCACCGGCACGAACCAGCCGAGCGGCAGCAGCACTTGCATGAGCCGGTGCAGGGACACCCCGGCGTCGCACAGCACGATCCCGCCGTCGGCGTCGATCGCGTGGACGCGGTCGAGGCCCGTCATGCCGAACACCGCGCCGCCGGCGTTCTGCGCCGCGTCCCCGTACGCCCGCCCCGGCCCCTGGGGATGCCGCCACGGGAGCCGCAGTGCCGGACGGCGGCCGCGGCCTCCTCGTACGTCCGCGGGCGGATCAGGCGGGCGGTTGCGGGAGTGGTGCGGCCCCATCCCGTGACGGAAACGGTGTCGGCGAACATGTCGGCGACCGTATCGCCGTTATATGGGCAATTAGTTCTGAAACGTAGTTCTTTACCCGGAATGGGTGATTAATGGGATGTCGCCCAATAATGCCGGATTTCAGCGGCTTTGGTGTGCACGTGACTCCGCACGGACGACCCGGACGATCGCCACCGTCCTGCACTTTCGGGGCAGACGTACAGGTGTGCTCCGTCGCGAGGACGGAGTTGGAATCACGGACCAACGAGGGCAGAGTCGGATCATGGACTGGCTGAAGAAGCTCCCCGTCATCGGGCCGCTGGTGACGCGCCTGAGCGCCACGCACGCGTGGCGGTCGTACGATCGGCTGGACCGGGTGAAGTGGACCCGGCTGGCCGCCGCGATGACGTTCATCAGCTTCATCGCGCTCTTCCCGCTGCTCACCCTGGCCGCCGCGATCGCCGCCGCCACGCTCAACACGAAGCAGCAGAACACCCTGGAGGACAAGCTCGCCGATCAGGTGCCCGGCATCGCCGAGCAGCTGAACATCGACGGCCTGGTCCAGAACGCCGGCACGGTCGGCCTCATCGCGGGCGCCGCCCTGCTGTTCACCGGCATCAGCTGGGCCGGCTCGTTGCGCGAGTGCCTGAGGGCCGTGTGGGAGCTGCCCGACGACGAGGAGAACCCCGTCCTGCGCAAGGCCAAGGACCTGGGCATTCTCGTCGGGCTCGGCGGCGCGGTGCTCGTCACGCTCGCGATCTCCACCGTCGCCTCGGCGATGGTCGGCTGGATCACCCGGCAGCTCGGCATCGACGAGGGCGGCTGGGGCGGGGTGCTGCTGCGGGTCGCCGCGTTCTCCGTCGCCGTACTCGCCGACTTCCTGCTGCTCCTGTACGTCCTCACCCTGCTGCCCGGCGTCGAACCGAAACGCCGCCGCCTGCTGGTGGCCGCGCTGACCGGCGCGGTCGGATTCGAACTGCTGAAGCTGCTGCTGAGCGGCTATATGCAGGGCGTGGCCGCGAAGAGCATGTACGGCGCGTTCGGCGTCCCCGTCGCCCTGCTGCTGTGGATCAACTTCACCGCGAAGCTGGTGCTGTTCTGCGCCGCCTGGACGGCGACGCAGAGCGAGGAGGGCAAGCAGGACACGGGCGTCAGCGACGACGGCGTACCAGATCCGGCAGCGGCCAGCGGCGGTTGACCAGGAACGCGGCCGCCGCGAGCAGCACCACCAGCCCGCCGGTGATCGCGAGCGCGATGCCCATGCCGCCGGAGCCGCTCCCGGCCCGGGCGCTCGCCACCGGCTTCTCGGAGTTCCCGGCCCCACCGGCCTCCGCGCCTCCCGCCTCGCCCGAGGCCGTCGCGCCCGGCTGGGCGCTCGCCTGCGCGGCGCTCCTGGGCGGCACGAGCTCACCCACCGGCTGAACCTTCCCGGCCGCCTTGAACCCCCAGTCGAAGAGCTTGGCGGTCTCCTTGTAGACCTCATTGTGCTCGCTCTTCTCCGGGTTCATGACCGTGACCAGGAGCACCTTGCCGTTCCGTTCGGCGACGCCGGTGAAGGTGGCGCCCGCGTTGGTGGTGTTGCCGTTCTTGACGCCCGCTATGCCCTGGTAGACGGACACGTCGGAGTCGCCGGTCAGCAGCCGGTTGGTGTTCTGGATCTCGAAGGACCCGCGGACCCGCTTGCCCTTCTTGTTCTTCTTCGTCTCGCCCGGGAACTTCGCGCCGACCGTCGAGCAGTACTCGCGGAAGTCCTTCTTCTGCAGTCCGGAGCGGGCGAACAGCGTCAGGTCGTACGCGGAGGAGACCTGTCCCGGCTCGTCGTAGCCGTCGGGGCTGACCACGTGCGTGTCGAGGGCCTGGAGCTCCTCGGCGTGCTCGTTCATCTCCTTGACGGTGTTCCCGACGCCGTCGTTCATCGCGGACAGGACGTGCACGGCGTCGTTGCCGGAGCGCAGGAAGACACCGAGCCACAGGTCGTGGACGGTGTAGGTCTCGTTCTCCTTTATGCCGACCATGCTGGAGCCGGCCCCGATGCCCGCCAGGTCGGCGGGCAGGACCTTGTGCTTCTCGGTCTTCTGGAACTTCGGCAGCACGGTGTCCGCGAACAGCATCTTCAGCGTGCTCGCCGGAGGCAGCCGCCAGTGCGCGTTGTGCGCGGCCAGCACCTCGCCGGACTCGGCGTCCGAGACGATCCACGACCGCGCGGTCAGGCCCTTCGGCAGCACCGGGACCCCGCTCGCCAGGTTGACCTGCGTTCCGGCCTGCCCGAGGCGGGCGCCGCCCACGGTCGACATCGACGCCGGGGGAGCGGCCGACGGACTCGCGGACGGATTCGCGGTCGGGCTCGGAGCCGCGAGGGCGGGCACGGCGGTCAGAACGAGCGACGACACGGACGACAGGACGGCGGAAGCGACCGTCAGGGATCGCCTGACGGCTTTTTTGGGAGCGGGCACGATCGAGAACGTACATGCCGTCGGACGGGAAGTCCCCCCTGCCTCCCCACCCCGGGCACGGAACCGGACACCCGGCGGAGATACTGAAGGCATGAAGCTCAGCCGCCCCGTCTCCTGGTTCCTGCTCGCCTTCGGGGTGTGGAGCTGGGTCATCTGGATCACTTTCGTCAAGAACCTCGTCAAGGACGGCAGCGGTCTCGCCTTCGACGACGCCGGCGACCCGACCGCGTACTTCTGGGTGCACCTGCTGCTCGCCGTCGTCTCCTTCGTATTGGGGACGGTCGTCGGGGCCATCGGGTTGCGCGGACTGCGCGCGCTGCGCCGGACGTCATAACCGGCAACCGCCACAATCGGTATGACCGGCACAACCGACAGCAGGGGGATACCGCTCAGTGGTTCTCGTCTTCGTACTGCTCGCGCTGGGTGTCCTCGTCGCGGGCAACTGGTACCTGTGGCGCCGCCTGTTCCGCGACACGACCCGGGGACCGGGCCGGGTCCGCCGTGCCGGTCGTCGCCGGTGGCTGGCTGCTGGCGTTCGGAGCACTCGTCGCGGAACGCGCGGGCGCGCCCTTCTGGCTCCAGCGCGTGCTGGCCTGGCCCGGGTTCCTGTGGCTGGCGCTGTCGGTCTACCTGCTGCTGGGTGTGGCGGCGGGTGAAGTCGTACGGCCCCTGCTGCGGCGTTTCCTTGAGCGGCGGGCGCAGCGGCGGGCGCTCGCCGTGGCCGCCGTACCGCACCCGGAGCCCGTGCCGGCGGGGGCACCGCCCGAGGAGCCGCGGGAGGCCGAGCGGCCGAGCCTCGTGGCCGCCCCCTCCCGCCGCCTCTTCGTCTCCCGCGTCGTCGCCGGAGCCGCGGCCGCCGCAGCCGTCGGAACGGTCGGCTACGGCACGTACGGCGTGCTGAGCGGACCGCGGGTGAAGCGGGTCACCGTCCCGCTGGCCAAGCTCCCGCGCGCGGCGCACGGCTACCGGATCGCCGTGGTCAGCGACATCCACCTGGGCCCGGTCCTCGGCCGGGGCTTCGCGCAGAAGGTCGTCGACACGATCAACGCGACCCAGCCCGACCTCATCGCGGTCGTCGGTGACCTGGTGGACGGCAGTGTGAAGGACCTGGGCCCGGCGGCGGCGCCCCTGGCGCAGCTGAGCGCGCGTCACGGAAGCTTCTTCGTCACCGGAAACCACGAGTATTTCTCCGGCGCCGAGCAGTGGGTCGAGGAGGTACGACGGCTCGGCCTGCGCCCGCTGGAGAACGCCCGTACCGAACTGGCCCACTTCGACCTCGCCGGCGTCAACGACGTGGCGGGCGAGAGCGAGGGCCAGGGCCCCGACTTCACCCGGGCCCTCGGCGACCGGGACACGGCACGCGCGTGCGTGCTCCTCGCCCACCAGCCGGTCCAGATCCACGAGGCCGTCGAACACGGCGTCGACCTCCAGCTCTCCGGCCACACCCACGGCGGTCAGCTCTGGCCCGGCAACCTCGTCGCGGCGGCCGCGAACCCGACCCTGGCCGGCTTGGAGCGTCACGGCGACACCCAGCTGTACGTCAGCCGGGGCGCGGGCGCCTGGGGGCCTCCCACGCGCGTGGGTGCGCCCTCCGACATCACGGTGATCGAACTGGCGTCGAAACAGGCGTGAGCGACCCGCCCACGGCTGTGCAGTGCAGGGGCACATCTTCGTAGGCAGGCAGGAAGCCGGGTGTCCCGCTCGAACCGCTTCACCCGAAAGTGATCACTCCGTGCGGCCCTTGACGGCCGGATCCGGCAGAGCCTTCGTCATCCCCGGCAGGAAGTCCGTGAACAGCTCGTGCACCTCCCGCACCAACGGCCGCAGCACCCGGAACCTGGCCAGCGCGACGCCCCGCGCGGTCAGCCGGGCGCCCCGCTCGGCGAGCCGGTAGCTGCGCTCGCGCCCCTCCGTCCGGTCGAAGATCCAGTACAGGACGAGCCCCATCTGGGACAGCCACATCAACTCCGGGAGCACGTCCCGCAGTTCCTCCGGGACCTTGGTCCTCGTCGCACCGGCCAGCACCTCCCGGTGGACGCTGATGGCCTCCACGCGCGCGTGCTCCGATTGCGGGGAGAAGGGGCTGAGCGGGCTGTCCGGGTCGGCGGCGGTCTTGAAGAACTGCACCGCGAACTCGTGGTACGGCGAGGCGATGTCCAGCCATGCCTTCAGCACGCCCGCGAGCCGCGCCTCCAGGTCGCTCTCCCGGTCCAGGATCTCCCGGACCGCCTCCTGGTGTTCGGCGGCGATCCGGTCGTAGAAGAACTGGATCAGGTGTTCCTTGCCGTCGAAGTAGTAGTACGCGTTGCCGACGGAGACCCCGGCCTCCTTGGCGATGGCCCGCATCGTCGTCTTCTCGTAGCCCCGCTCCTGGAACAGCCGCATCGCCGTCTCCAGGATCAGCGCACGGGTCTGCTCGGACTTGCTGGGGGTACCGCCCTCGCCGGGGCCGTCGTTGTTCGCGGACACGCGAAGAGCCTAACCAGTCGGGCAGGCCCCGCCGTCGCAGCCCTGCGGGCCGTGGGTCCAGCCCAGGCGGGGGTCGTACGACCACCCGTCCGCCCGGCGGTACACCTCCCCGCCCCACTGGGCCCCGCCCCACTGGGCCCCGCGCCACTTCGCGGCGGCCAGGGTCGCCCCCTTGGCGAGCAGGGCCCCGGCCGGGGTGCTCAGCCGGTGGGCGAGTGGCCGGTGCTCGCGCAGGGCCCAGAGAACGACGATCCAGGCGGCGGTTCCCCGGTACACCTGCCCCGCGTCGCCGACGACGGTGATGTCGTCGAGAGTGGCCCCGTGGTCGAGGCCGGCGAAGCGCCGCCGGGCCTCCTCCGACCCGGCCGGCACCAGCTCCATCGGCACCAGTTGCGGCTGCCGTACGAGCCAGTCGCGCAGGAAGCGGCACAGGGAGCACTCGGCGTCGTACAGGACGGTCAGCCGGCGGACCGGGACACGCGAGGTGTCCCGGCCTCCAAGGGGCGTCACGGTGCTCATGCCCGGGCCCAGTCCTGCGGCGCGACGGGCGGCACCTGCTCCCGCTCCATGGCCCCGCGCCGCCGGATGCGGTTGAGCACGTACACGTTGGCCAGGTGCATGATGCCGAGCACCAGCAGCACCACGCCGATCTTGGTCGACAGGGCCTCGAAGACACCGCGCGTGTCGTCGATGGTCCCGTCGTCGCTCAGATAGAGCGCGACGAAGCCGAGGTTGACGAGATAGAAGCCGACCACCAGGAGGTGGTTGACGGCGTCGGCGAGCTTCTCGTTCCCGCGCAGTACGTCGGCGAGAAAGATCCGCCCGTTGCGGCTGAGCGTCCGGGCCACCCAGATGGTCAGCGCGATGCTGACCAGCAGGTAGATGACGTAGGCGATGACCGTGCGGTCCATTCCCCCCACCTTTCTTGAACACGTTCAAAATGCTGACAGGGAAGACTGTAGACCTGTTTTTGAACGCGTTCAACGCAATGGAGCGGGAGAGGGTGAGGGGTGCGTCACGCCACGTCGGGTCACGGCTCGACCGCCTTGCGGCCTCCGGCCGGCGTGGAGCCCCCGGCGTCCGCGGCCGTCCGCGCCGCCGTCCGCGTGCCTGTGGCCATAGGTGCCGGACGCGCTCAAGATCTCCGTGCCCTCCGACATAGAGATCGATCTGACGGCGATCAACCGGCGCCCCGGCGCATGACGACGAAGGCCCCGCTCCCGAACCCGGGAGACGGGGCCTTCGTCGACGTACCCGAAAGAAGGTCAGAAGCGGCGCGTGATCAGCGCCTTCTTCACCTCGGCGATCGCCTTGGTGACCTCGATGCCGCGCGGGCAGGCGTCCGTGCAGTTGAACGTCGTGCGGCAACGCCACACACCGTCGCGGTCGTTGAGGATCTCCAGGCGCTGCTCGCCCGCCTCGTCACGGCTGTCGAAGATGAAGCGGTGGGCGTTCACGATGGCCGCCGGGCCGAAGTACTGGCCGTCGTTCCAGAAGACCGGGCAGGACGACGTGCACGCCGCGCACAGGATGCACTTGGTGGTGTCGTCGAAGCGTTCCCGGTCCTCCGACGACTGGAGGCGCTCACGCGTCGGCTCGTTCGTGTCCTTCGTGATGAGGAAGGGCATGACGTCGCGGTACGCCTGGAAGAACGGCTCCATGTCGACCACGAGGTCCTTCAGGACAGTGAGGCCCTTGATGGGCTCCACCGTGATCGGCTTCTCGGGGTTGATGTCCTTGATCAGCGTCTTGCAGGCCAGACGGTTCTTGCCGTTGATCCGCATGGCGTCCGAGCCGCAGATGCCGTGCGCGCAGGAGCGGCGGAAGGTCAGCGTGCCGTCCAGCTCCCACTTGATCTTGTGGAGGCCGTCGAGGACGCGCTCCTTGGGGTCGATCTCCAGCTGGAAGTCTTCCCACACGGCCTCGGCCGAGACCTCCGGGTTGAAACGGCGGACCCGGAAGGTGACGGTGATGTAAGGGGAGGCCGCGGACTCCGCCTCGACCTTGTCCATGACAGGAGTAGCCATCAGTACTTACGCTCCATCGGCTGGTAGCGGGTCTGGACGACCGGCTTGTAGTCGAGACGGATGGACTCGGTGCCGTCGTCGCCCACCTCGCGGTACGCCATGGTGTGGCGCATGAAGTTGACGTCGTCGCGGTTCGGGTAGTCCTCGCGGTAGTGACCGCCGCGGGACTCCTTGCGGGCCAGCGCCGACACCGCCATCACCTCGGCCAGGTCGAGCAGGTTGCCCAGCTCGATGGCCTCCAGCAGGTCCGTGTTGAACCGCTTGCCCTTGTCCTGGACCGCGACGTTCTTGTAGCGCTCGCGGAGCTCCGCGATCTTCTCCACCGCCGTCTTGATCGTCTGCTCGGTGCGGAACACCATGACGTTCGCGTCCATGGTCTCCTGCAGCTCCTTGCGGAGGGTCGCCACCCGCTCGGTGCCCGTGGAGCTCCGCAGCTGCTCGACCTGGTCGATCACCTGCTGCGCCGGGTCCTCGGGCAGCTCGACGAAGTCCGCCTTCTGCGAGTACTCGGCGGCGGAGATACCGGCGCGGCGGCCGAAGACGTTGATGTCCAGGAGGCTGTTGGTGCCGAGGCGGTTCGCGCCGTGGACCGAGACGCAGGCGACCTCGCCGGCCGCGTAAAGGCCCGGGACCACCGTGGTGTTGTCCGCCAGGACCTCACCCTCGACGTTCGTCGGGATGCCGCCCATCGCGTAGTGAGCGGTGGGCTGGATCGGGATCGGGTCCGTGTACGGCTCGATGCCCAGGTAGGTGCGCGCGAACTCGGTGATGTCCGGGAGCTTGGCGTCCAGCTGCTCCGGCGGGAGGTGCGTGAGGTCCAGGTAGACGTGGTCGCCCTCGGGACCGCAGCCCCGGCCCTCGCGGATCTCCGTGTAGATGGAGCGGGAGACGACGTCACGGGACGCGAGGTCCTTCATGACCGGCGCGTACTTCTCCATGAAGCGCTCGCCGTCCTTGTTGCGGAGGATGCCGCCCTCACCGCGCGCACCCTCGGTGAGGAGGATGCCCATGCGCCAGATGCCGGTCGGGTGGAACTGGAAGAACTCCATGTCCTCCAGCGGCAGCCCGCGCCGGTACACGGCAGCCTGACCGTCACCGGTCAGGGTGTGCGCGTTGGACGTCACCTTGAAGAACTTGCCGCAGCCGCCGGACGCGTAGATCACGGCCTTCGCCTGGAAGACGTGGATCTCGCCGGTGGCGAGTTCGTACGCGACCACGCCCGCCGACCGCTTCACGCCGTCGACCTCGGTGATCAGCTGGTCGAGGACGTAGAACTCGTTGAAGAACTCCACGCCCTCCTTCACGCAGTTCTGGTACAGCGTCTGGAGGATCATGTGGCCGGTGCGGTCGGCCGCGTAGCAGGAGCGGCGGACCGGGGCCTCGCCGTGGTTGCGGCTGTGGCCGCCGAAGCGGCGCTGGTCGATGGTGCCGTTCGGCGTCCGGTTGAACGGCAGGCCCATCTTCTCCAGGTCGAGGACGGAGTCGATGGCCTCCTTCGCCAGGATCTCGGCGGCGTCCTGGTCGACCAGGTAGTCACCGCCCTTGACGGTGTCGAAGGTGTGCCACTCCCAGTTGTCCTCCTCCACGTTGGCCAGCGCGGCGGCCATGCCGCCCTGCGCCGCACCCGTGTGGGAGCGGGTGGGGTAGAGCTTGGTCAGCACGGCGGTGCGGCTGCGCTTCGTCGACTCGATGGCGGCGCGCATACCGGCGCCTCCGGCGCCGACGATGACGGTGTCGTACTTGTGGATCTTCATGAGTGGATTACCTCAGCCCCGTGCCTAGCGGATGTTCGGGTCGAAGGTGAAGATCACCAGCGTGCCCAGCAGGATGGTGAACACCGTGGCGGTGTAGAGCAGGCCCTTCAGCCACAGCCGGGTGTTCGCGCGCTCCGCGTAGTCGTTGATGACCGTGCGCAGGCCGTTGGCGCCGTGCAGCATCGCGAGCCACAGCATCAGCAGGTCCCAGACCTGCCAGAACGGGGAGGCCCAGCGGCCGGCCACGAAGGCGAAGCCGATCTTGGAGACGCCGCCGTCCAGGACGAGCTGGATGAGCAGGTGCCCGATGACCAGCACGACCAGGACGATGCCGGACAGGCGCATGAACAGCCAGGCGGCCATCTCGAAGTTGCCCCGGGTGGACTTCGGGGACTTCTTGGTGCGCTTGCGCGGGGCCTCGATGAGGGGCGCCGGGTTGTCGACGTTGTAGAGGGACTCGCCCTCCACGGGGCCGACGCCGGAAGCGGTGGTCTTCTCAGTGGTGGACATGCGCGTCAGCTCCCGAACAGTTCACGAGCGGCGTGACCGAGGACGGGGTAGACCGCCCCGGCCATCAGCACGATCCACACGCCGACCACGGTCCAGAGCATCTGCTTCTGGTAGCGCGGGCCCTTCGACCAGAAGTCGACGGCGATGACGCGCAGGCCGTTGAGGGCGTGGAAGAGGATGGCGGCGACGAGGCCGTACTCCAGCACGGCGACGATCGGCGTCTTGTAGGTGGCTACGACCTTGTCGTAGTCCTCGGGGGAGACACGGACGAGAGCGGTGTCCAGCACATGAACGAACAGGAAGAAGAAGATGAGGACGCCGGTGACTCGGTGAGCCACCCAGGACCACATTCCTTCCCGGCCGCGGTACAGCGTTCCAGCCGGCACGGAAGAACCCTCCGGGAGCGGGGATTGGGGCCTGCCGGCTTGGGGTGTCGGTCGGGCCCGGCCGGGTACGGTCCACCGGCCCCCAGCATCGTAGCGACGCGCTGCCGCTGGGCTTACAGGGGGCCTGCCGGTGTGATCAAACTGGCACGCGGATGGGGTAGCGGGGGCGGCTTCTGGGGCGGGGTGTCCTGTTATCTGCCGGGTGTGGCGTCATTGTGGCTGGTCGTGCCGCGGCGGAGCCGCAGATGTCACAGCCTCGCGCCTCTGAGCGCCTTTCCCAGCCGGCCTCTCGCCAGGCGGCGGAGTTGTTCCGCCGCCACCACCCGTTCGTCCTCCGGATCGTTCGTCAATCGTGACCGGATGGCTTCGAGGGTGCGGTCCAGCGTCTCCTCCGGGGCCGTGTCACCCAAATAGATGACAAAAGCGTGTCCGAAACGGGCCGCGTATGCCGTGTGTGCGGCGCTCAGGGCCGTGTGTGCGGCCCCGTACACGTCGTCCGGCAGTGTCGGCAGTGACTCGTCCGCCAGTGCCTCCGTCAGATCCCCGGCCGTCAGGTCGTAGGCCGCCTCGTCCGAGGCCGCGAGGAGGGAGTCCAGGTCGGGGTAGGGCCGGTGGGCGGCGATGCGGCGGGCCCAGCGGAGGCTGCGGAGGCACGTGAGGAGCATGCGGTGCGCGTCGTCGGGGGGTGCGGAGTTGAACCCCTCCAGGGTGTTCCGGTCCAGCCTGTTCCGGGACGGTGGGGTGGGGCTCTGCTCGGGGAGCGCGGGTATGGCCAGTCGGCCGGGAGGGTGTGTGGGCGTCACGTGTGTTTCGGCAGGGGAAGTCGTGAGAGATGTGGCTATACGTTATCGAGGGCGGACATGACTCGTCCGACAGATGCCCGAGTTTCACCCGCACGGGAGAGTCTCGGAACGCGTGGTGGACGATTTGGGCGGTCGTCGGGTCGTAGGTTGGCTGGGTGAGTCAGCACAGGCGCCGGGCGCCGGCGAAGAAGGCGCGGCAGGCAATGCGGACGCGGGTGGTGGTCGCCACGGCGTTCGCGGTGACCGTCGCGGCCGGTGTGGGGCTCGGGCTGTGGGCCTCCGGGGACGACAGCGGGCCTGCCGGGGCGGCGCTGAGCCCCTCTGACGGCAGGTCCGCGGCCTCGTCCCCCGCCTCGCGGGCCAAGGGCCCCAGTCCGACTCCGACGCCCACCCGCTCGTATCCGCTGTCGCAGGCGCCGCGCACGATCCCCGCGGTGCGCTCCCACACCGCCGCCCGCGGCCCCGGCTGGCGTCCGGCGAGCGGCCACCGGGTCGTCGTGGACGAGGCGGAGCTCGCCGACGAGGGGCGGCTGATCGCCGGCGAGCTGGGCCTCACGTACGCGGGCGAGAAGGACGACATGCGGGCCGGGGACGTACGGCTGGCGCTGAACGACGACGAGGGCGCGGACCCGGAGTCGTACACCATGACCGTCCGAGGCGGGCGCGTGAGCATCAGCGGGCCCGCGGACGCGGGCGTGTTCTACGGCACCCGCACCCTGAAACAGGAGGTGCGTGGCGGTGGTACGGCGCCGGAGGGCGTCGTGCGCGACGAGCCGGCCAAGCCGGTGCGCGGGCTCATGCTGGACATCGCCCGCAAGCACTTCACGGCGGCCTGGATCGAGGACCGGGTCCGCGAGCTCGGCGACCTGAAGTTCAACCAGCTCGGGCTGCACTTCTCCGACGACCAGGGCTTCCGTATCGAGTCCGACACACATCCGGAGATCGTGTCCAGGGACCACCTCACCAAGGCGGAGGTGCGCAGGATCGTCGATCTCGCGGCGAGCCGGCACATCACCGTCGTGCCCGAGATCGACTCGCCCGGCCACCTCGGGGCCGTCATCGCCGCCCACCCCGACCTCCAGCTGCGCAACGCGCAGGGTGTGCCGACGCGCGGCGCGATCGACATCTCCAAGGACGAGTCCGCCTCGATCGTCGACGACCTGCTGGAGGAGTACGCCGAGCTGTTCCCCGGCAGCCAGTGGCACCTCGGCGGCGACGAGTACCAGGCGCTGGTGGTGGCCAACCCGGAGGCGTCCTACCCGCAGCTCGCCGCCGCCGCGCGGGAGGCCTACGGTTCCGACGCGAGTGTCGCGGACCTGACGACCGGCTGGCTCAACGACCGGGCCGACACGATGCGTGCCCAGGGCCGCACCATGCGGGTCTGGAACGACGGCTTCTTCCGCGGTACGTCCGTCAAGGCCGCCGGAGACCTCCGGGTCGCCTACTGGACCGGCAAGGAGATCGGCGCCCGCCTGCCGGTCGAGTACCTGAGCACGGGCCGCAAGCTGATCAACTACAACGACGAGTTCCTGTACTACGTCCTCGGCGAGCCGCTCACCTTCGTCTATCCGACCGGGCAGCGGATCTACGAGCAGTGGACCCCGCTGGTCGTACGCGGCACGCAGCCCGTGCCCGCGAAGTACGACCCCCAGATCCTCGGCGGGTCCTTCGCCGTGTGGTGCGACCTCGCGAACTCCCAGACCCAGGACCAGGTCGCGGCCGGCATCCGGATGCCTCTGCGGGCGACGGTCCAGAAACTGTGGGACCCGGGAAAGCCGGAGCTGTCGTGGACACGGTTCAAGGCGCTGGCGGACCGGCTGGGCTGAGCCGGCGGGCCGGGCAGGACCGAAGGGGGTGGACGGCCGGGCGGCGCGAACCGAATGCGGTCGGGGTGCGCAACGAAAGCGGTACCGCCGTGGCGCGTCAGCCGGGCGGGCGCGGGCGGCCGTGGCCCTGCTGGCCGCCCCCGCGCACGCCTGACGCTGCCCGTGTGCAGGGGTTTCTGCTTCGTTGGCCGAAAATCCTTTCTTTCGCCTCCCTGGAAGGCCTCGGCGTGGTACCTCTGTGACACTCCGGAGCCGTCGCACGCAGTAAGGGGAAGTGCGGGCTCCGTAAGGGAAGGTGCCCGGTAGAGGCCCACAGAGGACCCGTAGGGGACCCGCAGTAAGGAGGCGTGGATGAGCCTGGTGGAACTGATCGCTCAGGCCGACGAACGCGGACTGGCCGCCAGCGGGTTGGCTTGTTTGGATCGGTGCGTGCCGCTGCTCGGCGGTGACGACGAGATCCTGCGGCCACTGTGGGCGAGCCTCGCCGGGAACGACGGCGGTGAGTGGGGCGAGCGGCTGGAACAGGCGAGGGACAAACTGGCCGGGCACGACGCGGCCGAGGACGAGGCCGCCCTGCTGGCCCGCCGGATGCTCGCCGCCGCCCCGGCCGACCTGTCCGCCGCCGAGGTGCGGGTGTGGGCCGACGCCTGCTCCGTCGCCGCGCTGCAGATCCACCGGCTCCTCGACCCCATGGACGACGACGCGTCCTCGGTCGACGCCCGCCGGGAGGGCCGTACGGAGGGCATGTCGCCCCTCGTCACCGCCGAACTGCGGCGCCAGCTCACTATCCTGGAGCTGCTCGCCGGCCACGGCGCGGGCGGGCTGCGCCCGGCACTGGAGGTGTCGACGGAGGGGCGGCGCGTGCTGCGCGCGGTGGTGTCCCGCCGGGCGCGCGGGCGGCGCTGAAGGCGAGCCCGGCGGTCTGCGGGCAGGCTCGGCGGTCCGCGCTCACCGCACCAGCCACTTCACCACCGCGTCCCCGTAGTGGGCGGTCTGCGAGTAGAACGCGGTCAGGTCCCTGTGCGCCGCCGCGAACACGCCCCGCGTCTGCGGCTCCGAGCAGGGGCCGCAGTACCGGGGCAGCAGCTTGTCGCGGGTGAGCCGCCACAGGGCCTCGAAGTCCGCGGTCGTGAGGAACTCGGCGACCCGGGCCGTCCGCGCCCCGGTGAGCAGCAGGAACGACGGCTCGTCCGGGTCGGGAGGGGCGAGCGGTTGTCCGCCGAGGACCACGTCGGCTCGTGGCCCCGCCTTCGTGTGGTGCGGGGTGCGCCGGCATAGAGGAGTTCGTGGTCGAGGTAACGCCTGTCCAGTATCTCCTCGCGATGCCGGTCCAGGCGTACCCGTACGGAGTCCCAGTCGTCCTCGAACAGTCTCCGCAGCCAGGTCGTGCTGTTACGCAGGGCCGAGGGCGGCACCGCGCGCAGATGGAAGTACACGCTCATCGGAGAAGGGAGCGCACGGGAGGGCCGAACCGTCACTCCCGGCCGTGACTCCTGCCCGGATTCTCCGCCTTGAGAGGGTTCTGTGGCCCTCGTGGGGCGGTGCTGCACCGGTCTCGGGGACCCCTGCGGAACCGGGTGACGAAACACCGTGCCGGCACGCTCTTCGGGATGTGACGACTCGGCAGGAGACCAGACCCTCGGCTGCGACGAAGCCCGTGCGGTGGGCGGCGGACGCCGTGGCCACCATGCGCGAGGGAGCGCGGCTGCGCCTCGACTACTCGGCGCAGAGCCTGTGGCGCGTCGACCGCATGATCGAGGACATACGGCAGGAGGGCGTGCCGTACGCCGCTGTGGAGAACGTGCTGCGCGGTCTCGGCGCCTACGGCGGTGAGGTGATCGTCCGTCTGACCGGCGCGGAGTGGTGGGCGACGGGCGGCGACCACTGGATCCGCACGCCGGACGGCCGTCTGTGGGACCCGATCGAGGAGGCCCGCCGCTGCTTCGCCGGGAACGGGTCGCTGCGGCTGCTGTGCCGGGATGTGACGGGCGGGGCCAGGGGTGGCCGGTGATGTTTCCGGGACGGCATCCGCTGGGGTGACGGGGGGACCGCAGGCCTCCCCGAGCCGAGCGGAGGGTTGGGTCCATGGGTGGAGTCGATGAGCGCGAGCGGTGCGCGAGCGCGATGCGGTCGCACGCGAACGCGTTCGTCACGCGCGTGGCCGCCCGCAACCGGCTCCCGCTCGACTACTCCGTCGCCAGTCTCCGCGTCGTCGACTTCCTGGTCGACGGCCTGCGCAAGGGCGGTGCGGAGCGGGAGCAGGTCCACGGCACGCTCTTCGGGCTCGGGGCGTACGTCGGTGAAGTGCTCGTGCGCAGGGCCGGCGCCGTGTGGGTGGACTTCGACGCCGATCAGCGGGCCTTCTTCGGGCAGCCGGTCGGTGTGCGGATGCCGGACGGCCGGGTCTGGAACCCGCTCGGCAAGATCCACAACCGCTTCGACTCCGGCGACCCCGAGGACTCCCTGCGCACCTTCTACCTGACCCTGCACGGACGGGCACGAAGGGCGGCCTGACGTGGGAGGTGTGTGAGGCACTGTGACACTTCTGTGAGCGACGACGCTGTTGACCGTGGGGGACGGGGACAGGGGCGGCCGTGTCCCGATGAGCGGAACCGCCACGGACTCGGTACGGACGAGGACAGTTCTTGGGCCAGGCAGGGGAACCCCGGCGCGCACAGGCGTACGACGGCGAACT
Organism: Streptomyces sp. NPDC040410; assembly: GCF_055595715.1. Classification (NCBI taxonomy): domain Bacteria; kingdom Bacillati; phylum Actinomycetota; class Actinomycetes; order Kitasatosporales; family Streptomycetaceae; genus Streptomyces; species Streptomyces sp. NPDC040410. The sequence goes on along the minus strand of NZ_JBVIVK010000003.1, from coordinate 60,239 downwards.
GGGCGCGGCCGTCGCGCGGGCCCAGGAAGGTGACGAGGCGGCCTTCGCGGTCGCCTACCGGCTGGTGCAGCCCGGACTGCTCGGGTATCTGCGCGGGCTGGTCGGTGACGACGCGGAGGACGTCGCGTCGGACGCCTGGCTGGAGATCGCCCGGGACCTGGGCCGGTTCAAGGGCGACGGGGCCGGGTTCCGGGGCTGGAGCGCGACCATCGCCAGGCACCGGGCACTGGACCATCTGCGCCGGCAGCGGGTACGGCCCCGCTCGGCGACGCTGGAACAGGATGTGCTGGAGCTGCCCGGCCGGCACAGCACGCACGAGCAGGCCCTGGAGTCCCTCTCCACCGAGGCCGCCCTCGCGCTGGTGCGCGGGCTGCCGCGGGACCAGGCCGAGGCCGTGCTGCTGCGGGTCCTCGTCGGCCTCGACGGCCCCGCCGCCGCGCGCGTCCTCGGCAAGCGGCCGGGTGCCGTGCGGACGGCCGCGTACCGCGGTCTGAAGCGGCTCGCGCAACAGCTGGGCAGGGAAGGTGTGACGGATGAGAGCCCCCGAACGCTGGGGGAGTCGACATGACGGGCGACGGGCACAGGCCGCCGTACCGGTCGAAACAGGCAGCACAGGCCGCACAGGCCGGACGAGTCGGACAGGGACGGACACGGCATGGGTGAACGGCAGAGCGGCGGGGAGTCCGGCCGTCGGCATGCGCACCCAGGCGACGCCCTGGAACTCGAGGCGCTGCTCGCCGCCGCGATGCGCGGGCACGGCCATGACGCCGAAGCCGAGGAGCGGGCCGTGAACGCCTTCCGGACCGCCCGGGACACGGGCGCGCACCGGTCGCGCACCCGGCGCCGGGACGACTGGCGGCCCCGGGAGCAGCGGAGGGTCGCTCGGTCGATGAAGGTCACGCTCTCCCTGCTCCTCGCGAGCCTCACCCTGGGCGGCGTGGCGGTCGCGGCGATCGGCTCGTACGGCACGCCCTCCGACGGCTCCGCCGACGACCGGGAAAGCCCCGGCCGGACAGCGGGCGCCACGCGCCGCCCGGCGGCCGAGCCCTCGCCCACGACGTCCGGTGCGGCCTCCGCGGGCCCGGGCCGGCCGGTCACCGCGCAGGACGCCGAGGCGCACTGCCGTGCGTACGAGCGGGTCAACGACCGGGGGGAGGCCCTCGGCTCCACGGCCTGGCAGCGGCTGCTGTCGGCCGCGGGCGGCGAGGAGAACGTCACCGCGTACTGCGCCGACGTGCTGGCGAAGGCGAAAGCGGAGGCGACGGCGAGGGCGACGGTGACTGCGGACGGCAGGCCGGCCACGCCGGAGAAGACGAACAACGCTGGCGCGAGCGAAGAGAACAACGCGGGCACGGGCGAGGAGAAGTCCGGCACGGCCCAGGAGAAGAAGAAGTAACCGGCGCCTTCGGCAGCCGGGTTCCTCGGCAACCGCGTTCCGGCAACCGGCGTTGTCGGCGACTGGCTAATTCGGCAACTGGCCTCTTCGGCAACCGGCCCTCTCGGCAACTGGCCTCTTCGGCAACCGAGTTCGTAGCCGAGGCAACGGCCGGGGCCGCCACCCCCCACAGGAGAGGCCCCGGCCGTCGCGCGGCACGGGCCGCGCGGCGGCCCGTACTATCTACAGCGCCAGGAGTGCGGTTTCTGTCACACGTCATCACGTCACGGGTTGGTTGCATCCTCTACGGACATGGACGAAGAGCGGTTTCAGGTCGTAACGTGCCTTTCGCGCCGGGCGCGGAAGACGGATGATCACCCTGATCACCGCAACCATCGACGGCCCGAGGGCCGCGACCATCGACTGAGGAACCACGTGCTGGGGGACGACGCGGAGCTGACCGCCGCGGTGCTTGCGGCTCAGGACGGGGACGAGACCGCGTTCCGGACTGTGTACCGCGCGGTGCACCCACGACTGCTCGGATACGTACGGACGCTGGTCGGCGATCCCGACGCCGAGGACGTGACGTCCGAGGCCTGGCTGCAGATAGCCCGTGACCTGGAGCGGTTCAGCGGGGACGCGGACCGCTTCCGCGGCTGGGCCGCCCGGATCGCCCGCAATCGCGCCCTGGACCACATACGCATGCGCGGCCGCCGCCCCGCCATCGGCGGCGACGAGACCGAACTGACCGGGAAGGCCGCCGAGTCCGACACGGCCGGCGAGGCCATCGAGGCCCTGGCCACCGACAGCACGCTCTCCCTCATCTCCAGGCTGCCGCAGGACCAGGCCGAGGCCGTCGTCCTGCGGGTGGTCGTGGGCCTCGACGCCAAGACCGCCGCGGAGACCCTCGGCAAGCGACCGGGTGCCGTGCGGACGGCCGCACACCGCGGTCTGCGGCGGCTCGCCGAGCTCCTCGGCGACGATCCGGAATCCGCGGGCGGGCTCGACGCCCTGCCGCCCCAGCGAGAACCGCGCGGCCGCGCGGTGACGTCCGCGAGTGTGACGCATATGCGTTCGCGGACGCAGAAGGACATGTGATGGCCGACGAGTACAGGTGGCTGGACCGTGAAACGGCGGAGCGTCTGCTGCGCGGGGAGCCACTGGACAACGCTGTCGACGCCGCCGCCCGGGACGAGGCCGAACGGCTCGCCAAGACGCTGGGTTCGCTGTCCGTGGAAACCCCGCTGAGCAGCACGGAACTCCCTGGCGAGGCAGCCGCACTGGCCGCCTTCCGCACGGCGCGCGAGGAACGCGAGCTTCGCGGCGGCGGGCAGGCCGCTGCCGGCCGGCGTGCGCGAGGCCATGCCTCCGACGCCGGGCTGGTGCGCATCGGCGGCCCGGACAGGCGCGCCCCGCGCCCCCGCTGGGGTCGCCCCCTGCGCCTCGGGCTGACCGCCGCGCTGGCCGCCGGCATGGTCGGCGGGGTCGCGGCCGCGGCCGGAACCGGAGTCCTGCCGACGCCGTTCGACGACGCCGAACCGGGCCCCGCCGCATCCGTCTCGGTGCCCGTGACACCGGACCGCCCGCCGGTCTCGCCCTCGCCGAACGCCCCGGGAGGCGAGCCCACCCCCGACGGCGCCACCTCCGGCGCCCCCCGCCAGGGAGCTCCGCGTGACACGGCGCGTGGCGGCGGCTCGGCCACCGGCCCTGCCACCGGCTCCGCCCCCTCGAACCAACCGGCCGACCGGTGGCGTGAAGCCGCGTCGGCCTGCCGTGACGTCCGCGACGGCAGGGAGCTGACCGTCCGGCGCAGGCACACCCTGGAGGACGCGGCCGGCGGCTCCGCACGCGTGTGGAGGTACTGCAAGGGCGTTCTGTCCGCCGTCGGCGAGAGCTCCGCGGACGAGGACGGCAAGGACGGCGGCGGCTCGGGCAAGGGTGAGGACAGGGGCTCGGACAGGGGCTCGGACAAGCGCAAGGACGAGGACGGCCGCCGCCTGGGCCCCGGCACCGGTAACTACCGTGACCGCCTGGGTGACGGCGTCGGCGACACGCCGGCCTCCGCAGTGCCGCTCCCGCCGTACCAGTCGCCGACCTCGCCCACCTCGCCCACCTCGCCCACCTCGCCGTCTTCGCCGTACAGCACCCTGTGACCTGCGCCTTCTCAACTCGTCGAATTTTTTCGGCGCGGGGTGTGACGTTTTTGGCAGCCCGGGCGCAGTAATGAATGAGCCGACTGGTCATCGGCCGTCGCACAGAGCCGGGGTTCCCCCCGTACCTTCGGCTCGTGCATCTGGCGCGGGCGGGACACGTTCCCCCGGTCCCGCCCGCGCCCCGCACATCTCCCCGTCACGCCGTCGGCGTCACCAGTGCACGACGACCTTGTCGCCGTTCCTCACCTGCGCGTACAGCGCCGCTATCGCCGCCTCGTCCCGTACGTTGACGCAGCCGTGCGAGGCACCGGCGTATCCGCGGGCCGCGAAGTCGTACGAATAGTGCACGGCCTGGCCGCCGCTGAAGAACATCGCGTACGGCATGGGCGAGTCGTACAGCGTCGACACGTGGTGGCGGGACTTCCAGTAGACCTGGAACACGCCCTCACGGGTGGGCGTGTACTGCGAGCCGAAGCGCACCGGCATCGTCGAGACGGTCCGCCCGTCGATCATCCAGCGCAGGGTGCGGCTCGACTTGTCGATGCACAGCACCCGGCCGTTCAGGCAGCGCGGGTCGGGCGCGGCGGCCGGCTGCCCGCCCATCAGGTACAGGTCCCACTTGCCCGGTTCGTGCGTCATCTTCAGCAGCCGCCGCCAGGTGACGGTGTCGGTCCTGCCCGTCTCCGGCAGGCCCCGCTTGCCCTGGAAGCCCTTGACCGCCTGCTCCGTCAGGTCGTCGTACGTCCCGGTCGGCCCGTCGAAGAGCCAGGCGATCTGGCGCAGCCGGGCCTGGAGTTCGCGCACGTCCCGGCCGGTGTCGCCGCGGGACCACAGGACCGCCGAGGCCGCCTGTGTCGTGCGGGCAGGGCCCGGTTTGTCGTCCGAGGGGGAGGTGGTGGCGGGCCGGCCGGGGACGTCTATGCGCACCGGCGAGTGCCGCTCGCCGTCCGCGGCCTGGACCGTACAGCCGCTCACCGCCACCAGCGCCACCAGGACGGCGATCGATTTCCCCATGCCCGTAGTCCGCACCGCGGCCCCCCGTCGTCTCACTGTGCACGCGCCCACCGGTGTCGTGTCACCTGAGATGTTCCCCACGGATGACTGGTTGCGAACGGCGCGGCATTGTTGTGTCCGGGACCGCCTTGAGGCTGTGAGCAAGGTCCCAGCGTGGGCCCCTCCACCGGGTGCACGCCCACCGCTACAGTCCGTCGAAGCGTCGGTCTGTACCAGCGAGTAACCGGCGATATCTGCTCAGTGGGAGGCAACACACCATGGCGCGCGAGTCGGAGTCCGGACTGCCCATCGAACCGGTCTACGGACCGGACGCCCTGCAGGACTGGGACCCGGCCGAGAAGCTGGGCGAGCCCGGGGGCTATCCCTTCACGCGAGGCGTGTACCCGTCGATGTACACCGGCCGCCCGTGGACGATGCGCCAGTACGCCGGCTTCGGCACGGCCGTGGAGTCCAACGCCCGCTACAAGCAGCTGATCGCCAACGGCACGATGGGCCTGTCGGTCGCCTTCGACCTGCCCACCCAGATGGGCCACGACTCCGACGCCCCCATCGCGCACGGCGAGGTCGGCAAGGTGGGCGTCGCCATCGACTCGGTCGACGACATGCGCGTGCTGTTCGGCGGCATCCCGCTGGACAAGGTGTCGACGTCGATGACGATCAACGCCCCGGCGGCCCTGCTGCTGCTCCTCTACCAACTGGTGGCCGAGGAGCAGGGCGTGAGCGCCGACAAGCTGACCGGCACGATCCAGAACGACGTGCTCAAGGAGTACATCGCGCGCGGGACGTACATCTTCCCGCCGAAGCCGTCCCTGCGCCTGATCGCGGACATCTTCAAGTACTGCAGGGCCGAGATCCCGAAGTGGAACACGATCTCGATCTCCGGATACCACATGGCGGAGGCCGGCGCCTCGCCCGCGCAGGAGATCGCGTTCACACTGGCGGACGGCATCGAGTACGTGCGTACCGCGGTTGCGGCGGGCATGGACGTCGACGACTTCGCCCCGCGCCTGTCCTTCTTCTTCGTGGCCCGTACGACGATCCTGGAGGAGGTCGCGAAGTTCCGCGCCGCCCGCCGGATCTGGGCGCGGGTGATGAAGGAGGAGTTCGGCGCGAAGAACCCCAAGTCGCTGATGCTGCGCTTCCACACGCAGACGGCGGGCGTGCAGCTGACGGCCCAGCAGCCCGAGGTCAATCTGGTCCGGGTCGCCGTCCAGGGCCTGGCGGCCGTGCTGGGCGGCACGCAGTCCCTGCACACCAACTCCTTCGACGAGGCGATCGCCCTCCCGACGGACAAGTCCGCCCGCCTGGCGCTGCGCACGCAGCAGGTCCTCGCCTACGAGACGGACGTGACGGCGACGGTCGACCCCTTCGCGGGCTCCTACGTCATCGAGAAGCTGACCGACGACGTCGAGACGGCGGCCGTCGAGCTGATGGCCAAGGTCGAGGAGCTCGGCGGCGCGGTCAGCGCGATCGAGCACGGCTTCCAGAAGAGCGAGATCGAGCGCAGCGCGTACCGGATCGCCCAGGAGACCGACTCCGGCGAGCGGGTCGTGGTCGGCGTCAACCGCTACCAGCTGGACGAGGAGGAGCCGTACGAGCCGCTGCGCGTCGACCCGGCGATCGAGGCGCAGCAGGCCGAGCGGCTGGCCAAGCTCCGCGTGGAGCGCGACCAGCCGGCGGTGGACTCGGCCCTGGCCGCCCTGAAGACGGCGGCCGAGGGCGAGGACAATGTCCTGTACCCGATGAAGGACGCGCTGCGGGCACGGGCGACGGTGGGCGAGGTGTGCAATGCCCTCCGGGAGGTTTGGGGGACTTACGTGCCGTCGGATGCGTTCTGACCTGGGTGATTCGTCCGCAGGCCGAAGCGGGTGAGGTAAACCCCGAGTCCCGCCGCCGTCCGTCCGGCCCAGCCCACGTAACCGTCCGGGCGGACCAGGAACAGGCCGGTGCCGTATGCCTCGTGCGCGGGGCCGTGTACGACGTGCAGTGACCTGTCGGCGTCCGGTGCCTCAGCGCCCAGCGCGAGCAGCGTCCAGTGCGGTCCGCGGAACGCGTCGAAGAGCCGTACACCCGCCACCTGGGCGTCGGGCGCGCGGTCGCCCGCCCGTACCGGGCCGTCCGGAGCCGTGCGGGTCTCCTCCGTGAGCGACGAGTCCCGGTAGCCCAGCCCCAGTTGCCGGGTCGCCTCGCCGCGTCGGGTCTCGCCGCGGTGGACGCTCGTGGACAGACCGAGCATGTCGGCCGCGACGGGCCGCCGCTCCTCCTCGTATGTGCCGAGGAGCCCGGACGGTGCCTCGTCGCGCAGCACCGCGCCCAGCTTCCAGCCCAGGTTGTAGGCGTCCTGGACGCTGGTGTTCAGGCCCTGCCCCCCGGCGGGCGAGTGGATGTGCGCCGCATCTCCGGCGAGGAAGACCCGCCCGGCGCGGAAGCGGTCCGCGAGGGCCGCCCGGGGCCGGAAGTCCGAGGCCCAGCGCACCTCGGTCACGTCCTCGGGGGCGAGGTGCGAACGCGAGGCGACGACCTTGCGGATGCCGTCGAGGGACAGGTCGGGTTCGGTGCCGTCCGGGAACTGGGCGCTGAGCTGGAAGTCGTTGGTGCCGGCGAGCGGGCAGATCGCGAGGAAGCCGGCGCCTTCCCCGCGCGGCGGGAAGATGTGCCAGTTGTCGCGGTCCAGGCCGGTGATCCGCACGTCCGCCACCAGCATCGGGTTGGGGTCGACGGTCTCCCCGGCCATGCCGATGCCGAGCGCGCGCCGCACGGCCGAGCGGCCCCCGTCGGCGGCGACGGTGTAGCGGGCGCGGACGGGAGCGCCGGTGGCGAACTCCGCGGTCACGCCGTCCGCGTCCTGGGTGAGGCCGACGACCTCCCGGCCGAAGGCCACTCGCCCGCCCAGCTCCTCGAGCCGCGCGTACAGGATTTCCTGGGTGCGCCACTGCGGCAGCATCCACGGCTCGGTGTACGGCGAGTCCTCGCTCGTCTCCGCCGGGTCGAACATCTGGTGCTCGCCCACCCGCTCCCCGTCCTGCCAGATCATCCCGACCGGGTAGCCGCCGCCGGCCGCGTGGACCGCGTCGAGGACGCCGAGGTCGTGGAACACCTCCCTAGTGCGCGGCTGGATGCCCTTGCCGCGCGAGCCGGGGAACAGTCCGTCGGCCCGCTCCACGACGAGGGCGTCCACGCCCCGCCGGGCGAGGTCGACCCCGAGGGCGAGGCCCGTCGGGCCGGCGCCGACGATCAGTACGTCCGTGTGCACAGTCATGATCCACATTCCTTAACGTTGTTAAGCTCTGCCCGTTTCCGAGAGTGGCCTTAACGCTGTTAAGTTGTCAAGCGAGAAGGCGGAAGGACGCTGTTAGGTTGTCCGGCGTGAGTACGGAACGACGCGCCCCCCTCGACCGCCGACGGGTCGCGGACGCCGCCCTGAGGCTTTTGAACGACGCCGGCCTGGACGGGCTGACCCTGCGCGCCATCGCCAAGGAGCTGGACGTCAAGGCGCCGGCCCTCTACTGGCACTTCAAGGACAAGCAGGCGCTGCTCGACGAGATGGCGACGGAGATGTACCGGCGGATGGTCGCCGGGGCCTCCCTCGACCCCGGCGACACGTGGCGGGAACGGCTGCTGAAGTCCAACCGCGCACTGCGCGCGGCCCTGCTCTGCTACCGCGACGGTGCCAAGGTCTTCAGCGGCTCACGCTTCACCGGCCTCGTGCACGCCGAGCAGATGGAGGACAGTCTCCGCCTCTTCACGGCCGCCGGCTTCACCCTCGCCCAGGCCGTCCGCGCGACGTTGACGACGTACCTGTACACCCTCGGCTTCGTCACCGAGGAACAGGGCGTCCAGCCCCTGCCCGGCGAGCGGCGCGAGGGCTTCGACGTCGACGAACGCGCCCGCCTGATGGCCGACTTCCCGCTGTCGGCCCAGGCGGGCGCGGAACTCTTCCAGGACTACGACCGGCACTTCGAGGAGGGGCTGGCGCTGGTCGTCGCGGGTATCGAGGCCCGCTACCGGGTCGACTGAACGCCGGGCACGGGGTCCGTGGCGAGCCGGACGTCCAGGTAGTCCTGGTCGATTTCGATCGTGGTGCCGCCCCAGGTCTCGCGATGCCCGCCGGAGTACTGGTGGATGCGCTGGTGATTGCCCCAGTAGGCGCTCGGCACCAGCGGGTCGAACGTGTCCGCGAAGCCGTTCCACAGACCGTTGTAGATGACGTCCGGCATGGTGCGGTCGCCGTACTTGTCGACCAGGTCGGCGATGCCCGAACTGCTGCTGCTGTACCACCCGGAGAGGTAGCCCCAGGCATGGAGTTCCTCCGTCCAGGCCTCCTGGAAGGCCAGCACCCTGGAGGTGTACGTCGACGGGTACGCCTCCATGTCGTAGTACAGGACCGATCCGCTCCCGAAGCCGAGGGCGGCGGCGTCGACGATGGCGTCCTGGGCCGCGCTCGCGCCCTGCACCGCGGGTGAGGTGATGCCGGAGGCCTGCCTGCCGACGTAGAGCGGCACGAACCGCCAGCCGTCGGCAGCCTGTTGCCGCACCCAGGAGGCCGTCAGGTTGGGCTGGCTGCAGGCGCGCTTCGAGCCGCCGATGTAGATGCCGACCGCACGGTAGGGCGAGCTCTTGCGCCAGGCGCGCATGGCGGCGGCGGAGGGGGCGGTACACGTGTCGAAGCCGTGGCCGGTGTGGTCGGTGGCGCTCGCCGGAAGGCCGGCTGCGGCCTCCGGGGGTGCGGGTGGCACCACCGGCACGCGGGGTGTCGCCGACAGGACCTCGGCGTTGGACAGGATGGCGCGGACGAGCTCCGGGTTCTTGTCGTAGGTGGCGGTGACGGTCACCCTGGCCGTGCGGGCGCGGTACTGGCGCTCGACGGGCTCGGCCTCGGTGCCTTGCTCGGCGGCCGCGTTGTCGTCGGGTTCGACGAGCAGGGCCTCGGTGCGTCCCACCGCGTGGCTGGGGCAGTCCTGGCCGGCGCCGGGACGTCCGAGGTACACCGCGTGCCGGTCGAACCGCACACAGACGGTCGGATCCCGGTCGAGGTCCACCACCGGCCAGGAGGCCGGCACGGTGAACCGGTGTCCGCGGTAGTCGACTTGCCGGGTGGTCGTCGACTGGTCAGCCTGGGCGGGGGTGCCGGCGAGTGCGGCGAGGCCGAGAAGCGGCACCACCGTGACCGCGGCCTTTCTCCAATATGATCGCATTCGTGCATTTTCAATAACTTTGCGATGAATGCGGACAGGGCGCGCCTGGGGAGGGAGGCAACAACCGGGTGAAAAACCCTCAGCTCGCTCTGGCGAGCGCCGCGCGCAGCCTCGGGGTCAGCGGCTTCTCGACGTACCGGTTCAGCAGCCGGGCCAGCAGCAGCATCGACGCGACCGTCAGGGCGAAGGTCACCGCCGACGGCAGGCCGAGGCCGATGTGCAGGGCGTGGATCACCACCCAGCCCAGGTGCTCGTGGACCAGGTAGAACGGGTACGTGAGCGCCCCGGCCACCGTCAGCCAGCGCCAGTTCGCCCAGCTCAGCCCGCCCAGCGCGATCGCGGCGACCGCGACGAAGCCGAAGGCGACGACGAGGACGATACCGAGCGACGAGCGGTGGGCGAACGCGTTCGGGTCCGACGCGTTCCACAGGCTGCGCACCGCGTGGTGCTGCCCGATCAGGAAGCTCACGGCCACGATGCCCCAGGCGTACACGTCGCGCCGGTCGCGGTGGACGAGGTAGAGGCCGACGCCGCCGACGAAGAACGGGGCGTGCTCGGGCATCACCACGATGTCGAGCACCTCCGTTCGCGCGCCCCGCGCGATCGCCGCGACCAGCGTCCAGCCCGCGCAGAACAGGACCACCCGCCGCCGGCTCGCCCCGGGCAGGACCACGCACAGCGCGAACAGCGCGTAGAAGCGGACCTCCGCCCACAGCGTCCAGCACACCCCGAGCGCCCGGTCCACGCCCAGCGGTTGCTGAAGCATCGTCAGGTTGGCCAGGGTGTCGCTCGGCGACAGCGCCTCGTAGGTGACCGCAGGCAGCGCGAACACCGCCGTCACGATCAGGACCGCCGCCCAATAGGCCGGCAGCAGCCGGGCGGCCCGGGACGCGAAGAACGACTTCAGGGACCGGCCCCAGCCGCTCATACAGATCACGAACCCGCTGATCACGAAAAAGACCTGGACGCCGAGGCAGCCGTACGCGAAATACGAATGCAGGGCGGGAAACTGATGCGCCGCCGGACTTCCCCAGGCCCGGGTGACCTCGCCGCCGCGGCCGCCGTAGTGATACGCGGCCACCATCAGCGCTGCGATCAGCCGCAGCCCGTCCAGGGCGCGCAGCCGGTTTTCGCGGAGGGCCGTCGGTTCCGGCCGCCGGGGGACGCCGGTCACCGGCCGCACGGTCATGCTGGTCACGAATATCCCCTCGACGGGCCGCTCCTGTGGCTGCTTCCCAGCACGTTAGTCCGAATCACAGGGACGTCTTCGTGGGCCGGCCAACGATTATCCCTGTGGTCCCGGCGAGTTCACCTGGACGTCGTTTTGGCTTCCTAATTTTTCTCAACATCCCCCTAAGGGCCAGTTGAACGGCAACAAACTCAGCATTTGGCTTGGCAAAAACAGGAGCGTCATGACGAGGGTCCAGAACAGAAGGGCACGTGCACGTGGGGGGGAGCTGGACGACTGCCTGCGCGCCTGTGCCGTGCACAGCGGCAAACTCGTCGGCAGCATCGACCGCCGTCGCGTGGAACTCGCCGAGCAGCTCAGAAAGCTGCTCGTCGTGTGGGGCACGTCCCAGGCCGCCGCCCCCGCTCCCGCCCCGGCCGGTGGTGCCACCGCTCTGCTCAAGCGTGCCGTCAAGGGCGCCGCGGCCCCCGCCTCCGGCCTCGGCAACGAACTGCTCGACGCCCTGCTCGCCGTCGCCAACAAGGCGCTGGAGTGCGGTTACGACGACGAGCTGAACCTCGCCCTGGTCATCAGCGACACCGTCCTCGCCGAGCGCAAGAACTCCCGTGCCGGCTGGCGGCTGCGCGCCCGCCTCCTGGAGGCCCTCGGCGAGGAGACCGAGGCCCTGGAGGCGTACGAGCGCTACCTCGGACTCACCGACGAGGACGGGTTCGGCGTCCGCGCCCGGATCGCCGGACTGCGCGTCGCGGGGGAGATGGAGCGGGAACTGCTCGCCCTGCTGGGCCGCCAGTGCCCACGCGCCCAGGAGTTCGCCCGCGGCCCCGCCACCGACGTGTGGGCCGAGGGCCTCGCCGCCCACGCCGTCGGCGACTGGGACCAGGCCGAGCCCCGCCTCGTGGGAGCGCTCCTGGCGCTGGCCGCCGAGGACGCCCCGGTGAACGACCGGCAAGAACTGCTCAGCCAGTACCTGGACCTGCGCGGTGACACCATCGACCACGCAGACGCCGCCGGCCTGCCCGCGTACACCGAGGCCGTCGCCCTCTACGCCGAGCAGCGCCGCAGCCGGATGCGCGGGCCGGTCGCCGACCCCGCCATCGGCGGCGTGCAGTGGATCACCCTGGGCGAGTTCCGCAACCAGATCGCCGGCAAGTCCGTCTGCCTGATAGCCAACTCCGGCCGCGCCGGCAGCAGTTCGATGGGTGCCCAGATCGACGCGTACGACCTGGTGGTGCGCTTCAACTCGTACAGGATCGATCCGAAGCACACCGGCACCCGCACCGACATCCACGCGACCATCCACAAGCACGGCTTCAACTGGGACAAGCAGGTCACCACCCGGCTGGTGTTCGGCGGCATCTCCGGCGACTGGAAGTACTCGCTGCGCAACCGCCTGGTGCCCGGCGCACAGACCTACCTCGGTGACGAGTCGCTGCGCTGGCCCGTCCGCAACATCGGCAAGCTCGGCACCGACGTCTGGTCGGGCATCCCGACCACCGGCTTCAACATGCTGTTCCTGCTGGACTTCCTGGACGTCAGCCCGACCCTCGACCTGATCGGCTTCGACTTCTACGAGAGCGGCGCCTACCGCGTCCAGGAGGCGATGAAGCTGGCCATCACCTCCGTGCACGAATACACCAGCGAGAAGGCATGGGTCATGGAGCGGGCCCAGAGCGTGACCGACATGAGGATCTCCCTGCGATGACCATGACCTCCCCGGCCTCGGCCGCCGCCGCCCAGGCCCCGGCGACCTACGCGCACGCCCTCACCGGCAAGCGGCGCATAGCCTTCGCGAGCTTCGTCGACGAGAACTACCTGCCTGGCTTCCTCGTCCTGCTGAAGAGCCTCGCCCTGTCCAACCCCAGCGTGTGCGAGGACTTCGTCGTCCTCCACGACGACCTGCGCCCCGGTTCGATCGCCAAGATCCGCGCCCTGCACCCGCGCATCGTGCTGCGCCGCGTCGACGCCGGCCACTACGACTCGTACAAGAAGGGCGACCAGGACAACTACCTGGTCCGCAAGGCGTACTTCATCCTCGACGTCTTCAGGCTCCGCGAGTACGACACCGTCATCACCCTCGACACGGACATGGTCGTCCTCGGCGACCTGGGCGAACTGCTCCAGCTGCGCGAGGGCCTCGCGGCCGTCCCGCAGTTCTTCTACGGGCAGCACAAGCTCAACTCCGGACTGCTGGTCATCCAGCGCGAGTACCTGAGCGACGAGTTCTGCGCCAGGCTGGACCGCTGCGGACGCAGCGGCGACTACGAGCTCGACAAGCACGACCAGGGCATCCTCAACGCCGTCCTCGACGGCGACTTCGTGCGCCTCGACCCGCGCTACAACTTCGTCAAGCGGCGGCTGTCCGGCGACCTCCCGGTCCCCGAGGACACCGCGATCCTGCACTTCACCGGCCGCCACAAGCCCTGGCAGGGCGGCGAGGCCGGATACAGCCAGGCCGAGGACCGCTGGCGCGAGTTCGACCTGTCCGACGCCGACTTCCACGCGGCCTACCTGGCCTCCTCCGGCGGCCTGCACCACGACCTGCTGGTCCACTACGGCACCCCGCACGTCAAGCGCACTTCGGACGTCGAGATCGCCCGCAAGGTCGCCGCCGCCCACATCGCGGCCGGCGACTACCAGGACGCCGTGGACGTCCTGAGCAGCGTGCGCATCCCGCTCGACGAGGCCTGGCCGCACGAGGTGCTCGGCCACGCCCTGATGAGCGTCTCCCGCTACGAGGAGGCAAAGGCGCAGCTCCTGCTGGCCACCGCCGCCCCCAACCGGGCCGCCACCGCCTACGCCCGCCTCGCCCAGATCGCCTGGGTGAACGGCAACAACGCCGAGGCCCTGCGGTACGCCACGGCCGGCATGTCCGTCGACATCACCCACCGCCCCAGCCGCCTGTGGGCGCAGCGCGCGGCCGCCGTGCCGGCCCAGGAGCAGGGCAGCGCCCAGGAGCAGCTGGCGCACGTCGCCTTCTACATGGACCGACAGGGCAACGCGGGCGACAAGCTGCTGCCGGAGAGCGTCCGCCTCGCCTTCGACCGTGACACCACATCCCGCCGCTGGCACCCGGTGCACGCCCACCGCCTGTTCGACGAGGCGGCCCTGCAGCGGGTCAACGCCCGGCGCGGCCTGGTCGTCGGCGGCGGCGGCCTGTTCATCCCGGACACCATGCCCAACGGCAACAGCGCCTGGCAGTGGAACGTCCCGGACGAACTGCTGAACCGCATCGACGTGCCGATCGCGGTCTACGCCGTCGGCTTCAACGCCTTCGACGGCCAGTCCTACCGCGCCGATCGCTTCCGCTCCAGCCTGCGCCAACTCGTCGAGCGCTCCTCCTTCTTCGGGCTGCGCAACCACGGCTCGATCGAGAAGGTGCGCGCCATGCTCCCGGCCCGCCTGCACGACAAGGTGCGCTTCCAGCCCTGCCCGACCACGGTCACCCGCCAACTCGTCGACGGCTGGCAGGACCCGGCCCGGCGCGACGACACCATCCTGGTCAACGCCGCCTACGACCGCGCGGGCCTGCGCTTCGGCCACGACTACGGCTACTTCCTGAACCAGATGGCCCAGGCGGTGCGGGATCTCGGCGAGCTCGCCGAGGTGAAGTGCGCGGCGCACTCGCTCGACGACGAGAAGATCGCCTTCGACCTGCGCCGCGAACACGGCATATCGCTGCCCGTCATCCCGATGTACGACTTCGAGAACGACGGGATCCGCGATCTGTACGCCCGCACCAAGCTGGTGATCGGCATGCGCGGCCACGCCGGAATGATCCCGTTCGGCTGCGGCACGCCCGTCATCAGCCTGATCTCGCACCCGAAGATGGCGTACTTCCTGCGGGACATCGGGCGGCCCGAGTGGGGTGTGTCCGTGCACGACCGCCACCTCGCCGCCCGGCTCGTCGAGCGGTCCAGGGACCTGCTCGCCGACCACACCGCGACCGTCGCCGATGTGCACGGCCGGCAGCAGGAGCTGTGGAAGGTCACCGAGGCGAACGCCGCCGACCTGCGGGCCGTCCTGGGCGGCTGAGCGACGGCGACGTCCCGGCCGACGGTGCCGAGGGTCCCCCCCTCGGCACCCGGCCCGCCGCTCACCCCGGTGGTCGGCGGAGGTCGCGGTACACCGTCGTCACCTTGATTGTCCGGTGTTTCCTGACCTTTATCCCCCTGTTCACCTCTGATTGGCTCAGCGCCGCATGGCCTTCTTCACGGCCCGGGCCCGCCGGACCACCCGGCGGGCCGCGGTGCTGCGGGGCAGGAACGCCAGCCGCTCCGGGATGCCGCCGGGCAGCCCGAGCGAGGTGAGCCTCTTGCGCCTGACGTAGCGCTGGGTGCGCGGGCCGAGGTGCTGGGAGAGGTAGCGTTCGGCGGCCGGGCGCAGGGCCGTGTACAGCTGCGGCTGCATGACGAAGCCGACCGCGGTGACCAGGCCGTTCAGCGTGTCGGCCGGAACAGCCTCCTCGCCCCTCCTGCCCTCCAGGTCCGGCAGCACGGCGTCGGCCAGGACGACGGGCACCCGGTTGCTGTTCTGATACGGCGTCAGACGGTCCAGGAGCCGTTCGGTGCCGACGCGGGCGACCGGCAGCCCGTAGAACACGGAGGCCGTGAACAGCGCCGTCGAGAAACAGCCGACGACCAGCCCCGGCCGCGCCTTCTCGAACAGCACCTCGGCGAGCACGGGCGTGTCAAGGACGGTGAGCGCGACGCCCAGCTTCTCGGCCTCGGCCTCCAGGGCGCGGCTGTAACGGGCCGGCGCGGTGGGATGCGGCTTGAACACGATCGTGCGGTGCCCGCGCCCGACCGCGCCCCGCATCATCCGCACATGCAGCTCCTCCTCCTCCTTGGCGGAGAGGATGTTCAGCGCCGACAGGTACTGGCCGAGGAGCAGCGCCGCGTCGTCCGGCAGGACGGGCAACTCCGGTACCGCCTCGGTGAGCTCGCTCATCACCTTGAGGAACGCCGGGGCCGGCACGACGTGCGCGGGCACCTCGAACTCGGTCAGCAGCATCGGCGTCAGTCCCGGCACCAGATCCAGGTGCAGCAGTCTGCGCACCCGGGTCCCGACCAGCGGATCGAGCTTGTTGCGGGTGGGGCCGTAACTCATCAGGCCGTCGGCGTACACGTCGATCGGGGCGCCGGTGAACAGCTGCGCCACCGTCAGGGCGGGGGTGACCTGGATGGACTCCAGGACCAGCTGCACGCGGTCGTCGCCCAGCCCCCACAGCAGCCGCAGATAGCGCTCGAACAGCGGGACGTCGTCGGGGCGCGGGGTCCACGCGCCGGGGTGGAACGGGCGGATGGCGTCGTTCCAGGACAGCACGTCGTCGAAGTGGTCGCGCAGCGGCGCGAAGCCCGGCATCTCGTCCACGGCCGGGGTGGTCTCCGGGGTCATGGAGTTGTTGAACACCAGCAGCACGCGGCGGTCCGGCTCGGCGAAGAGGCCGGAGTCGACCGCGGCGGCCAGGGTGGCGGCGCCGTACAGCGTCGAGGCGCAGAAGATCTGGGTGGTACGGGACATCAGGCGGCCGCCTTCGCTGAGCTGATCCGGCGCCTGAGCCGCCGCAGCCTGGAGGAGCGGTGCAGGTCCATGGAGTCGAGCACGTCGCCGAGCATGTCCTGAGGCATGCGCTTTATGGCCGCCGCGCTCATCGTCCGCAGCCGCTTGGCGACGGCCGGTTCGAACTTGTCCTCGTCGGCGAGGTGGTGGGCGATGATCGCGCAGTAGGTCCGTACCGCCTTGGGCAGCAGCCGGCCGGCGTCGGGGTCGGCCGCCGTCTCCTCGACGACCTGGTCGAAGGCACGGATGAAGTCGAGCTGGCGGACGTCGCCGATCTGGGTGAGCGAGGAGGCGACCCCGCGCCGGTAGAACACGCCGAGCAGGCTCACGACGGCGAACGACTCCGCCTCGCGGTGCAGCTTCCAGATCCACGGCCGGTCCTCGGCCGTCCGCAGTCCGTCGGTGAAGTGCAGCAGATCCTTG
Organism: Streptomyces sp. NPDC040410; assembly: GCF_055595715.1. NCBI lineage: Bacteria > Bacillati > Actinomycetota > Actinomycetes > Kitasatosporales > Streptomycetaceae > Streptomyces > Streptomyces sp. NPDC040410. Next base: position 43,331 of record NZ_JBVIVK010000003.1, on the reverse strand, counting down.
TCAAGGAGCCGGCGGTGATAGGCGCCCGCCCAGGCGTAGGCGTAGTCCACCGACGTCGTGCGGTGGGCGGGGAGGATCGCCTCGCGCGGGTTCAGTACCTCGCCCCGCGGTCCGACCGGGGCCCGGTGCACGGTCCGGGCGCGGGCGGTGGCCTGCACATGGTCGGTGCGGACGAAGTCGCAGCCCAACTCCTCGATCGCCGACACCAGTTCGGCGAGGTAGCCCGGGGCCAGCCAGTCGTCGCCGTCCAGGAACGTCAGGTACTCGCCCTGCGCCGCGTCCAGGCCGGTGTTGCGCGCGGTGGCGAGCCCCCCGTTCTTCTCATGGCGGACGAGACGCACCCGGGCGACGTCCGAGAGCTCCTCGGCCGCGCGTTCGAGAATGGCCCAGGTCTCGTCCTTCGAAAAGTCGTCGACCAGGACGAATTCGAAGTCGCCGCGGGCGTTTAGGCGAAGGCTTCTGAGGGTGTCCGGGGCGTATTGCTGGACGTTGTAGAACGGCACGATCACGGAAAGCTTTGGCACCTGCGAAATCCTAGAAGGCACCCCGGCAGGGGAACTTTCCGGTGAACGTACAGGGGGTGAACTCAATGTGTCGGAACGGTGCATCCCGCATACTTCCCGGTCTTCGGCCGGCCAGTTCGGCTCTCGGTGGGGTGTTGTTAACTTTTCGTTGATTCACGGTTGGGCCATACCTAGGAATTGCTTCCTAGCGTCATCGACGTGCCGCCAAGTACAGAGAACTCCCCGCGAATCGCCGTCCTCGCGGACTCCGACACCCGCTGGAAATGGGGTGCGCTGACCGCGGACCGCATCGCTCCGGTCCCGTCCATGGAAGCCGGACCGCGCCACGACGCGCAACCCGGCCCCGCCCTGAGCGGATTCCTGCTGCGCGGCCGGGCCACGCCCACGGCCCGCCAGCTGGCGGAGGTGGGCGTACGCGCCGACTCCCTGCGCGAGGTCACGGCCGTCGAGTTCCTGCGCGCCATGGCCGAGGAGTCGTACGACATCGTCGTGCTCGCCCTCGTCGGCGGCGGCGTGCAGGCGATGCTGCACGGCCTCAAGCGGGTCTGGGAGGGCCGGGCGAAGCGGCCCGTCGTCGTCACAGGCTACGTCGGCGTCGTCTACGAGAAGCTCGCCGACGGCCTGCTGCTGCGGCACGGCGCGGACCTCGTCCTCGCCAACTCCCGTCAGGACGCGGACCGTTTCCGCGCGGTGTACGACGGTGTCGGCGCCGACTCCTCGGCGGTCACCGAGGTGGCGCTGCCGTTCCTGGGCGGAGCCGCCCACACGGGGGAACACGACCCCTACACGGTCGTGTTCGCCGCCCAGCCGTCCGTGCCGGACAGCCGCAAGGACCGTACGTACCTGCTGAACCGGCTCGTCCAGCACGCGCGGCTGCACCCCGACCGGGAGGTGCAGCTCAAGCTGCGCTCCAAGCCCGGCGAACACACCACGCACATCGAGGAGCTGCCCTACCAGAAGCTGGCGCAGAGGCTCGACCTGCCGCCCAACTTCCGCCTGGTGTACGGGCACATGGGCGAGGTCCTGGACCGGACCGACCTTCTGGTGACGGTCAGCTCCACGGCCGCCCTGGAGGCGCTGCACCGCCGTGTCCCGACGGTGGTGCTGACGGACCTCGGAGTGCGCGAGGTGCTCGGCAACCACCACTTCGTCGGCTCCGGCTGCCTCGCCTCCTGGGACCAGCTTGACGCCGGACACCGGCCGGCGCCCGACGAGGAGTGGGTGGCCCGCCAGGGAGTCGCCGCGGACGGTTCGTACGCCACGGCCTTCGACACCGCCCGCAAGCGGATCGCCAGGCTCCTGGACCGGCCCGGCGGCCTGCCGCCCCTGGTCCCCTACTACACACCGGCGTCCGCGCCCGGCTATCTGCCGGGGATCCTCGCCCGCCACCACCTCGGCCCGGACGGCACACCGCTGCCGGGCGCCCCCGCCGCCGGCAAGGAGCCGGGACCGGTGCGGCAGATCGTGCGCCGTGCGGCGCGGGGTGCCTACCGGCACGGGGTGCAGCGTGTCGCGCCCGTCATCCGGCGGATGGGGGAGCTGTGAGCCGCCCGATTCCACGTCAAGGAGCAGAACCCATGTCCAACCCGGAAGCGGGTCGGGGCACTTCGGTGCGCCGGGTGCTCGCGGTGATTCCCGCGCGCGGCGGTTCCAAGGGCGTGCCCGCGAAGAACCTCGCCCCCGTCGGCGGAGTGCCGCTGGTGGCCCGCGCCGTGCGCGAGTGCCGGGCCACCCGGCTGGTGACGGACGTCGTCGTGTCCACCGACGACCAGGCCATCGCGGCGGCCGCGCGTGCGGCGGGCGCCGAGGTGGTGCTGCGGCCGGCCGCCATCGCCGGGGACACGGCGACCTCGGAGGCCGCCGTCCTGCACGCGATGGAGGCACACGAGGCCCTGCACGGGGCGGCCGTCGACGTGGTCCTGCTGGTCCAGTGCACCAGCCCGTTCATCGTCCGGGAGGACGTGGAAGCGGTCGCCGCCGCCGTCGTCGGGAACGGTGCCGACACCGCGGTGACCGTGGCGCCGTTCCACGGGTTCATCTGGCGCGACGGCACGGACGAGGTGAACTCCGAGGAGAACAGCGGCGGTCACGGCGTCAACCACGACAAGTCCTTCCGCCCCCGCCGCCAGGACCGTCCCCAGGACCTGCTGGAGACCGGCGCCGCCTACGCGATGGACGCGGCCGGCTTCCGCGAGCACCGCCACCGCTTCTTCGGCCGCACCGAGCTCGTGCGCACCGACCCGTCCCGCGTGCTGGAGATCGACGACCCGCACGACCTGGCGCGGGCACGGGCCCTCGCCCCCCTCCTGGACGCGGACCTCCCCCACTCTCGCCTTCGCCGGAGCGGGGGGACCCCCATCGGTTCGCTGCCGGCCGCCGAGGACATCGACGCGGTGGTACTGGACTTCGACGGCACCCAGACCGACGACCGGGTGCTGATCGACGCCGATGGAAAGGAGTTCGTCTCCGTGCACCGCGGAGACGGCCTCGGCATCGCGGCCCTGCGCGAGAGCGGCCTGAAGATGCTGATCCTTTCCACGGAGCAGAACCCGGTCGTCGCCGCCCGCGCCCGGAAGCTCAAGATCCCGGTCCTGCACGGCATCGACCGGAAGGACCTCGCGCTGAAGCAGTGGTGCGAGGAGCAGGGCATCGCGCCCGAGCGCGTGCTCTACGTCGGCAACGACGTCAACGACCTCCCGTGCTTCGCCCTCGCCGGCTGGCCCGTGGCGGTCGCGAGCGCCCACGACGTCGTACGCGGCGCCGCACGCGCGGTCACCACCGTCCCCGGTGGCGACGGCGCGATCCGGGAGATCGCCGGCTGGATCCTCGGCCCCTCCCTCGATTCCCTCCCCAGTTAAGGAAAGTTCTGCCATGAGCACCGACTCCCGTCTGCGCACGTTCGGTTCGAAGACCGCCGGCCCCGGGCAGCCCGTCTACATCACCGGCGAGATCGGCATCAACCACAACGGCGAGCTGGAGAACGCCTTCAAGCTCATCGACGTGGCCGCCGAAGCCGGCTGCGACGCCGTCAAGTTCCAGAAGCGCACGCCCGAGATCTGCACGCCGCGCGACCAGTGGGACATCGAGCGCGACACCCCCTGGGGCCGGATGACGTACATCGACTACCGCCACCGCGTGGAGTTCGGCGAGGACGAGTACCGCCGGATCGACGAGTACTGCAAGGAGAAGGGCATCGACTGGTTCGCGTCCCCGTGGGACACCGAGGCCGTCGCCTTCCTGGAGAAGTTCGACCTCCCGGCCCACAAGGTCGCGTCCGCGTCCCTCACCGACGACGAGCTGCTGCGCGCCCTGCGCTCGACCGGCCGCACGGTCGTCCTCTCCACCGGCATGTCCACCCCGAAGCAGATCCGCCACGCCGTCGAGGTCCTCGGCAGCGACAACATCCTGCTCTGCCACGCCACGTCGACGTACCCGGCCAAGGCGGAGGAGCTGAACCTCCGCGTCATCAACACCCTCCAGGCCGAGTACCCGAACGTTCCGATCGGCTACTCCGGCCACGAGACCGGCCTGCAGACCACGCTCGCCGCGGTCGCCCTCGGCGCCGCCTTCGTCGAGCGCCACATCACCCTCGACCGTGCCATGTGGGGCTCGGACCAGGCCGCCTCCGTCGAGCCGCAGGGCCTGACACGCCTCGTCCGGGACATCCGCACCATCGAGGCCTCGCTCGGCGACGGCGTGAAGAAGGTCTACGAGTCCGAGCTCGGCCCGATGAAGAAGCTGCGCCGCGTCTCCGGTGTCGTCGCCGAGGCGGAGATCGCGGCGGCGGCGGGCGAGCCGGTCGCGGTCTGAGGTTGAACCCCTTACGGGACGGTCATACGTCGAATCACGGGACGGTCATACGTCGATGAGCCCCCGCGCCGGGTCCGCCGGCCCCCACACTCTCGCCTTCGTCGAGAGTCCGGTACAGCTGCTGAACGTGCTGGAGTGGGCGCATGCCCGCGAGCACGCGCTCGGCGCGGGGCTCACCCTCGTGGTCCTGTCCCCGATCGACCCCATGACCCGCGGCCAGCTGCGCCGCATGGCCGAGCTGGCCCGCGAGGAGGACCACGAGGTCCGCTGGGAGGAGGCGCGGGGCGGCCCGGCCGCCCCGTTCCAGACGATCGGGGGCCTGGCGGGGATGCTCCGCCGGGCGGACCGCATCGTCCTCGGGGACCCGTTCTCGCGCTACGTGCAGCTGCTGCTGACGATCACCCGCGCCCGCGACCTGGTCGTCGTCGACGACGGCACGGCGACGATGGAGTTCGTCGCCCAGCTCGCCCGCGGGGAACGGCTCGTGCGGTGGCACCGCAAGGGCGGCCGCAGAGGCGCGCGGGACCTGGTCTTCGCGCCGGTGTCGGCCTCGGCCCGGCGCCGGCTGACGCCGGGCGACAAGCGGCGGGTGGAGATCTTCTCCGCCATGCCGATGGAGGAGACCCCGGCAGGCGTGACGGTGACGGCGAACGCCTTCGCCTGGACCCGCTCCCGCTTCGGCCCGCCCCGGATCACCAAGGGCGCCGACATGGTCGGTACGTCACTGGTGGAGACGGGCGTCGTCGACGGCGACCGGTATCTGGAGGCCGTCCAGGCCCTGGCCAAGGCGCACGGGACGACCCGTTACTTCGCTCACCGGCGCGAGAGCACGGAGAAACTCCACCGGCTGGCGGTGCAGACCGGCCTGGAGATCGTCCGCCCCGAGCTCCCGCTGGAACTGATCGCCCGCCGGGGCCCCATCGGCCGCACGATCCTCAGCTTCCCGTCGACCGTGGTCCACACCCTGCCGCTGGCCCTGGCGGGCACGGAGGTCCGGGTCGCTGTGTGCGACATCGACCCCGCCTGGCTCACGGAGAACGCGTCACCGAGAGCGCAGGGGTTCCTCTCCGGCGTCACGGGGACGGCCCGGGACGTGCACCGGCTGTCGGCGGTGAGCGCGGTCTAGGCCGTCGTCATGCCTGGTGTGGCGTGCGGGTCTGCTCGGGCTTGCGGGCCAGGAGAAAGGCGCGGGGGCGCTTCGCGTCCCTGGGGGGCTCCAGCAGGACCCGGGCCTGGAGGCACAGGCCCGCCTCCGTGAGGTGCGCGGCCACCGTGTCCGGCGTGCGCCAGTAGTAGTCGAGCGAGATCTCGTGGCCGAAGCGCTCCGTGAGCCGCATCCGGTCGTCCTCCTCGCCGGACTGGAACGCGAGCAGGACGTGCCCGCCGGGCACCAGCACGCGGTGGAACCCGGCGAACGTCGCCGGCAGGTGGTCGTCCGGGACGTGGATGATCGAGTAGAGGGCGATGATGCCGCCCAGGGTCTGGTCCGGGAGGTCCAGGGACGTCATCGAACCGACGTGGAAGCGGAGCCCGGGGTGCGTCCGGCGGGCCAGGGCCACCATCCGGGGTGAGACGTCGACCCCGAAGACCGGGACGCCGAGCGAGTGGAGTCTCGCGGTGACGTGGCCGGGACCGCTGCCGACGTCTGCCACCGGAGCGGTGCCGGCGGCCCGCACCAGCTCGGCGAACCCGGTGACCAGCGCGCGGTCCATGGGCCTGTCGCCCAGACCGTCGGGGAAGGCCTCCGCGTAGGCGGCCATCGCGTCGTACGAGGCGCGGGTGGTTTGGACGAAGTCCGGGGTCTCGGTTTCGGCGCTCACGGTGGGGCACCCTATCGGGGGTGATTCAACCCGTGAGAAGCATCACGACCGGGGTCGCCGAGCCAGGCCCGCCCACCAGGCCGAATTCCGTCTGCGTCCTGGGAATCCGCTCCTCGCCGGTCCGTCACGGTGCCTTCGCCGCGTGGTCCCGACAGGTGAACAGATCACCCTGGTTCGTGCGGGGCGTGGTATGCGTGGAGGTGTGGATGGGTGGCAGCTCGGCCGGAAGTCCGGCGAGTGTACCCATCCCGACCGAATCCCAAGCGTCGGGCGGGCAGATATTCTTCCCCAACGGGCTGATCTTTTGTTGATCGTGGGTCAGCAGGCCATCCCGGCGTCCTACCCTTCAGAGGGTGAAGCAACTGATGTCCCAAGCGTCCGAGGTCGATCTTCCGGGGGAAGCGCTGCTTCCCGGCACGCTGAGCGACGAGCTGCGTGCCGAACTCGTCGCGTTCCGGCGTGACTTGCACATGCACCCCGAGCTCGGCAACCAGGAGTTCCGCACCACCGCGGCGATCAAGGCGAGGCTCGAGAAGGCCGGGCTGCGCCCCCGCGTGCTCGCGGTCGGGACCGGGCTCATCTGTGACATCGGCGACTGGGACGGGGGGCGGCCGATGCTCGCCCTGCGCGCCGACATCGACGGCCTGCCCATTCCGGACACGAAGAGCGAGTGCCCGTACCGGTCGACCGTGCCGGACCGGGCGCACGCCTGCGGGCACGACGTGCACACGACCGTGGTGCTCGGCGCCGGCCTCGTGCTCGCGGAGCTGCACAAGCAGGGGCTGCTGCCCCGGCCCGTGCGGCTGCTGTTCCAGCCCGCGGAGGAGGTGCTGCCCGGGGGCGCCGCCGACGCCATCGACTGCGGGGTGCTCGAAGGCGTGGGGCGCATCATCGGCGTGCACTGCGATCCCCGGGTGGACGCGGGGCGGATCGGGCTGCGGGCAGGTGCGATCACCTCCGCGTGCGACCGGCTAGAGGTCGCCCTGGACGGGCCCGGCGGGCACACCGCGCGGCCCCACCTCACCACCGACCTCGTGACCGCCGCCGCGCGGGTCGTCACCGACGTGCCCGCGGTCGTCGCCCGCCGCGTCGACACCCGTGCGGGACTGGCCGTGACCTGGGGACGCATCGAGTCCGGGCACGCGCCGAACGTGATTCCGCAGCACGCCGAGCTGTCCGGCACCGTGCGGTGCCTGGACATCGACGCATGGCGGCAGGCGCCCGACATCGTGGTCGCGGCCATCGACGAGATCGCCAACCTGCACCGGGCCAAGTCGGAGATCAACTATGTGCGCGGAGTGCCGCCCGTGGTCAACGACCAGATCGTGACCGAGCTGCTGCGTGAAGCCATGGCCGTCCGGCGCGGCCCCGACGCCGTGGAGGGCACCGAGCAGAGCCTCGGCGGCGAGGACTTCTCCTGGTACCTCCAGCACGTGCCCGGCGCCATGGCCCGGCTCGGCGTGCGCACGCCCGGTGAGCGGACGGTGCGCGACCTGCACCAGGGAGACTTCGACGCCGACGAGTCGGCGATCACGGTGGGCGTGGAACTCTTCACGGCGGCCGCACTGATCGACGGCGGCCTGTAGGGCCCCTGCGGCGGATCATGCCGAAGCCGCGAGGCTCGGCACGCGCATCCGCCGCGTACTCGTCGGTCCACCCCCCCGCCCGGCCCCGGCACTGCTCCGACCTGCTCCGCAGGACAGCCCCGGCACGCGGCGCGGCTCCGCTCCGGTTGCGAGCGGGGCGGGGCCGAGGGAGTCTGGGCGCGTGGCGTCCGACAGCTGCGCCATCACGCTGGAGGCACCCCAGACATACGGATAGTTGTGGGACCGGCGGGCGCGGTGCCCCAAGCACACCTTTCGGTCCGGTGGTTCACAAGGGTGTAACCGGCCATCGGCACGAATGGATAACGGCAACGCGAAACCCCGTTCCCAGGAGTGTCTACGCGCGTTAATCTGCGCCGAACCGAGCACCCACCTGCGGGGCTTTGGAGAATGGGGAACTTCAGATGCGTCGGATATCCAAACTGACCCGCGTCGCGGTGGGGGTCGCGTCGCTCGCGCTCGCCGCAACGGCCTGTGGCGGTACCAGCGGTGACAGCGGCGACAGCGGCACCAAGCAGGATCTTGGTCTCGCCATCGCCTACGACGTCGGCGGCAAGGGCGACCAGTCCTTCAACGACGCCGCGTACTCCGGTCTGCAGAAGGCCCAGAAGGAGTTCGGCTACAAGACGGCCGACATCGAGCCCACCGAGGGCGAGACCGACGCCGACAAGGAGCAGCGCCTGGTCTCCCTCGCCAAGCAGGGCTACAACCCGGTCATCGGCGTCGGCTTCGCCTACGGCCCCGCGATGGAGGCCGCGGCCAAGAAGTACCCGAAGACCACCTTCGGCATCGTCGACTCCGTGGTCGAGGGCGACAACGTGGCGTCCCTCGTCTTCGCCGAGCAGGAGGCCTCGTACCTCGCCGGCGTCGCCGCCGCCAAGGCCACCAAGTCCAACACCGTCGGCTTCGTGGGCGGTGTCGACGTCCCCCTGATCCACAAGTTCGAGGCCGGCTACAAGCAGGGCGTCCAGGACACCAACCCGAAGGTCAAGGTCATCTCGCAGTACCTGACCCAGACGGCCGAGGAGGGTGGCTTCTCCAGCCCGGACAAGGGCAAGGCCGCCGCCGAGGGCCAGATCGAGAAGGGCGCGGACGTCATCTACGCGGCCGCCGGCCTGTCCGGTCAGGGTGTGATCGAGGCCGCCGCCAAGGCGAAGATCTGGGCGATCGGCGTCGACTCCGACCAGTACAAGCAGGCAGCCCTCGCGTCGTACAAGAACTACATCCTGACCTCCGCCCTGAAGGACGTCGGCGGTGCGGTGTACGCCCTGTCCAAGTCCGTCAAGGACGGCAAGCCGCTGACCGGCGTCCAGACCTTCGACCTGAAGGTGAACGGCGTCGGCCTGGCCGAGAGCAACCCCCAGTTCGCGAAGATCGCGGGCCTCTCCGCTGCCGTGGCCAAGGCCAAGGAAGGCATCAACGACGGCACCATCAAGGTCAAGACCGAGTAGGAGCAGGGACGGCCGAAGCCTGTTCCACCTGAACGGGCGAACGCGGCGAATCCATAGGAAGCGGGCGGGCGCCCCGAGTGCCCGCCCGCTTCGGCGTTCCGGCCGGAGGTCACCCACCGCCACGCCTCCTCCGCGGCCGGCAAGCCTGTGATCACGGAGGCGAACAGCCTTGGCCACGGGCGGATAACGAGGTGGACAGAAGGGGTTTTCAGGCGGGTCTACGCGCGTTACTCTGCGGCGAAGCCAGCGCCGATGCTGAACTGTCAGGCGCTGTTACGACAGGAGCACCACACCATGCGCCGGATTTCCCGGATCACGGTCGCAGGCGCAGCGACCGCCTCTCTGGCCCTCGCGCTCTCCGCCTGCGGCGGCACCTCGACCTCCAGCTCGTCGGAGTCGAAGGGCGACAAGGGTCTCGCCATCGCGTACGACGTCGGCGGCAAGGGCGACCAGTCCTTCAACGACGCCGCGTTCGCGGGCCTGGAGCAGGCGAAGAAGGAGTTCGGCTACGACACGGCCGACATCGAGCCCACCGAGGGTGAGACGGACGCCGACAAGGAGCAGCGCCTGGCCTCCCTGGCCAAGCAGGGCTTCAACCCGGTGATCGGCGTCGGCTACGCCTACGCGCCGGCCGTCAAGGCCGCCGCGGAGAAGTACCCGGACACCACCTTCGGCATCGTGGACGACTCCACGATCAACGCGAAGAACGTGGCCGACCTGGTCTTCTCCGAGGAGCAGGCCTCGTACCTGGCCGGTGTCGCCGCCGCCAAGAGCACCAAGAGCAACGTCGTCGGCTTCGTCGGCGGTGTGGACATCCCGCTGATCCACAAGTTCCAGGCGGGCTTCGAGCAGGGCGTCAAGGACACCGACCCGAAGGTCAGGGTGCTCTCGCAGTACCTGACGCAGACGGCGGAGGAGGGCGGCTTCTCCAGCCCCGACAAGGGCAAGACGGCCGCCGAGGGGCAGATAGAGAAGAAGGCCGACGTCGTCTACGCGGCGGCCGGTCTGTCCGGCCAGGGAGTGATCGAGGCCGCCGCCGCCGACAAGGTCTGGGCGATCGGCGTCGACTCCGACCAGTACCAGCAGGAAGCCCTTGCCAAGTGCAAGGACTCCATCCTGACCTCGGCGATGAAGGACGTCGCCAAGGCGGTCTACAACCTGGCGAAGTCGGTCAAGGGCGGCAAGCCCGGGACCGGTATCGTCAGGGGCGATCTGAAGACCGGCGAGGTCGGCCTGTCCAACTCCAACCCGAAGTTCGCGGACAACGCCGAGCTCCAGGAAGCCATCGACACGGCCAAGGAGAAGATCATCAGCGGCGAGATCAAGGTCCAGTCGAGCTGAGCAGCAGGGGGTGTCGCATGGATCAGGCGGGCCCTGACCGGCACCCTCTACACCCTGAGCAGCGTGTAACCGCGGGGTTGCGTCCGCTCAACGGGGTACGGGGAGGGTCTCCCTGCACCCCGTTGTCCCGGTGCGCCGCCCGTTTCGAGCCATAGGGGCGCTACGCGCGTAGACGACCCCCGTCCCCAGGAGAGTGCGCCATCAACGCGTCCAGCAGCCCTCCGGCCGGCGCGGCGGTCAACGGTCAAGTGACCGCCGTCGAACTCGCCGGAATCACCAAGCGTTTCCCGGGCGTCGTGGCCAACCACGACATCCATCTCACCGTCCGCAAGGGCACCGTCCATGCCCTCGTCGGCGAGAACGGCGCCGGCAAGTCGACGCTGATGAAGATCCTCTACGGCATGCAGAAGCCGGACGAGGGCACCATCGCGATCGACGGCGAGCAGGTCGCCTTCTCGTCGCCGGCGGACGCCATCGTCCGCGGCATCGGCATGGTGCACCAGCACTTCATGCTCGCCGACAACCTCACGGTGCTCGAGAACGTGGTGCTGGGCAGCGAGCAGCTGTACGGCATCGGCGCCAAGGCCCGCCGCAAGATCAAGGAGATCTCCGACCGGTACGGCCTCGGGGTGCGCCCCGACGTCCTGGTCGAGGAGCTCGGCGTCGCCGCCCGCCAGCGCGTGGAGATCCTCAAGGTCCTCTACCGCGGCGCCCGCACGCTGATCCTGGACGAGCCGACGGCCGTACTCGTGCCGCAGGAGGTGGACGCGCTCTTCGACAACCTGCGGGAACTCAAGTCCGAGGGTCTGTCGGTCATCTTCATCTCCCACAAGCTGGGCGAGGTCCTCTCGGTCGCCGACGAGATCACCGTCATCCGCCGCGGCACGACGGTCGGCACGGCCGTGCCCGCCGAGACCACCCCGCGCCAGCTCGCCGAGATGATGGTCGGCAGCGAACTGCCCACGCCCGAGACCGCCGGGTCCACGGTCACCGACCGCCCGGTCATCGCCGTCGAGAAGCTGCGTCTGCAGGCGCCGGGCGGCAAGGCCCTCCTCGACGACATCACCTTCACCATCCACGCGGGCGAGGTCCTGGGCATCGCCGGAGTCGAGGGCAACGGCCAGACCGAGCTGGTCGACGCGCTCATCGGTCTCAAGGCCGCCGACTCCGGCCGCATCGCGCTGGCCGACGAGGAGATCACCGGCTGGGCCACCCGCAGGCGCCGCGAGCAGGGCATCGGCTACATCCCCGAGGACCGCCACCGGCACGGCCTGCTCCTGGAGGCCCCCCTCTGGGAGAACCGCATCCTCGGCCACGTCACCGAGAAGCCCAACGCCAAGGGTGTGTGGCTGGACCCGAAGGCCGCCCAGGAGGACACACGCCGGATCGTCGAGGCGTACGACGTCCGCACCCCCGGCATCGACGTCACCGCCGCATCCCTGTCCGGCGGCAACCAGCAGAAGCTGATCGTCGGCCGGGAGATGAGCAGCAAGCCGCGCTTCCTCATCGCCGCCCACCCCACCCGCGGTGTGGACGTCGGCGCCCAGGCCGCCATCTGGGACCACATCCGCGACGCCCGCCGCGAGGGCCTGGCCGTGCTGCTGATCTCCGCCGACCTCGACGAGCTGATCGGCCTGTCCGACACCCTCCGCGTGATCTACAACGGCAAGCTGGTCGCCGACGCCGACCCGGCCACCATCACCCCGGAGGAGCTCGGCTCGGCCATGACGGGTGCCGTGACCGGGCACCTCGAACACGAAGAGACCCCCGAACAGACCCCTGAGTCTCCGGAAGGTGCCCCGGAGAGTCCGGAAGACGAGGCCCGCTGATGAAGAAGTTCGACAAGGAGCGCGTGCTCCTCGCGGTGGCCGGACCGGTCATCGCGCTCGCCGTGGCCTTCGTCCTGATCGCGATCGTGCTGATCGCGTCGGGCAAGAACCCGGTCGAGCCGTTCTCGCTGATGTTCGAGCAGGCCACGTTCTCCGACATCCAGGTCCTGATCATCAACCAGGCCTCGATGTACTACATCGCGGCGCTCGCGGTGGCCATCGGCTTCCGGATGAACCTGTTCAACATCGGCGTCGACGGCCAGTACCAGCTCGCCGCCATGATGGCCGCGATCGTCGGCGCCCACGCGAACCTGCCGGCGGCGCTCCAGGTCCCGCTGCTCATCCTCACCGCGGTGTGCACCGGCGCGTTGTGGTCCGGCATCGCCGGTGTCCTCAAGGTCACCCGCGGGGTCAGCGAGGTCGTCGCGACGATCATGCTCAACGCGATCGCGACCGCCGTCATCGCCTACCTGTGGCTGCCGGACGTCTTCGGCGTCAAGGTCGGCAACAACAACACCACCGGTGAGATGCACGAGTCCGGCTGGGTGCCCGGCATCGACCTGGGCGACTCCGGCGAGATCTACGGCCTGGTCTTCCTCGCCGTCCTGCTCGGCATCGGCTACTGGGTCGTCCTCAACCGCACCCGCTTCGGCTTCGACCTGCGCGCCTCCGGCGCCTCGGAGTCGGCCGCGGCGGCCAGCGGTGTCGACCCCAAGCGCATGGTGCTGACCGCCATGCTGCTCTCCGGTGCCATCGCCGGTCTCGCGGGTCTGCCGATCCTGCTCGGCGACACCCACACCTACAGCCTGAACTTCCCCACCGGCATCGGCTTCCTCGGCATCGGCATCGCGCTGCTCGGCCGCAACAGCCCGGTCGGCATCGCCTTCGCCGCCCTGCTGTGGGCCTGGCTCGACAAGGCCTCGCCCGAGCTGGACTTCCACGGCTACGACAAGGAGATCGCGGTCATCATGCAGGGCCTGATCGTGCTGTCCGTCGTCGTTTCCTACGAGGCCGTCCGCGAGTGGGGTCTGCGCCGCCAGCAGCGCCGGGTCGGCGCGGAGCTGGCCGCCGGCCGCGTCCTCGGTGCCACCACCGACAACACCGACAAGGAGGTGGCTGGCCGATGACCACCGCGACCGATGTCAACCAGCCCACGCTGCAGCCCACGGCGCCGACCGGCCGCCGTATGTCGTGGCCCGTCCTGCTCCTGGTCATCGCCGGTGCTCTGGCGCTGACCTCGATCGTCCGCATCATCACCGGTGCCGACGGCATCACCAACGTCAGCCAGATGTCGACCGCGCTCCAGCTCGCCGTCCCGATCGGCCTCGCCGGTCTCGGCGGCCTGTGGGCCGAGCGCGCGGGCGTCGTCAACATCGGCCTCGAGGGGATGATGATCCTCGGCACCTGGTTCGGCGCCTGGGCCGGATTCCAGTGGGGTCCGTGGACCGGTGTCCTGGTCGGCGTCGCCGGCGGCGCGATCGGCGGCCTGCTGCACGCGTTCGTCACCGTCACGTTCAACGTCAACCACATCGTCTCCGGCGTGGCCATCAACATCCTCGCCCTCGGCGCCACCCGCTACCTGGCACCCCTCGCCTTCGTGGGCCACCCGGGCGGCTCCGCCAAGCAGTCCCCGGCGGTGGAGTCCCTCGGCCACTTCACGGTGCCCGGACTCTCCGACGCGCTCCGGGACCTGAACGAGCAGGGCTGGTTCCTGATCTCGGACATCGCCGGTCTGCTCGGCGGTCTGGTCACCAACGTCTCCTGGCTGACCCTCATCGCCGTCGCGCTGGTCCCCGGCACCTGGTGGATCCTGTGGCGCACCGCGTTCGGCCTGCGCCTGCGCTCCTGCGGGGAGAACCCGGTCGCGGCCGAGTCGCTCGGTGTCAACGTCTACAAGTACAAGTACCTGGCCGTGATCATCTCCGGTGGTCTGGCCGGCCTCGGCGGCGTGTTCCTGTCCATCGTGGCCAACCCCTTCTACCTGGAAGGCCAGGTCAGCGGCCGCGGATACATCGGTCTCGCCGCGATGATCTTCGGCAACTGGATGCCGGGCGGACTCGCCATCGGCGCGGGCCTGTTCGGCTACACCGACAGCCTCAACCTGCGCGGCGGCTCCGAGAACGTCCACGCGCTGCTGCTGCTCGGTGCGCTCCTGCTGGTCATCGGCGCGATCTGGCTGGCGTTCCGGAAGAAGTACACCGCCTCCTCGATCACCCTGCTCATCGGCGCCCTGGTGTTCACCTGGTACGCGACCACCAACGAGGTCCCGAACCAGGTCGTCTCCGCCATGCCGTACGTCGTCACGCTCGTCGTCCTCGCTCTGTCGGCCCAGCGGCTGCGGATGCCGAAGGCGGACGGCCTGCCGTACAGGAAGGGACAAGGGAAGTGACGCCGGCCGCCGACGTCGACTGGGAGATGCTGCGTGCGGTGGCCCGGGACGCCATGTCCCGGGCGTACGCCCCCTACTCGGGCTACCCGGTCGGGGTCGCGGCCCTGGTCGACGACGGCCGCACGGTCTCCGGCTGCAACGTCGAGAACGCCTCGTACGGTCTCGGTCTGTGTGCCGAGTGCGGGCTGGTGTCGGAGCTGCGGAACACCGGCGGTGGCAGGCTGACGCACTTCACCTGCGTCGACGGCAACGGCGACATCCTCGTCCCGTGCGGGCGGTGCCGGCAGCTGCTGTTCGAGTTCGGCGGCCCCGGCCTGCTCCTGGAGACGCCGGTGGGAGTGCTGCCGCTGTCGGAGATGCTGCCGCAGGCCTTCGGGCCCGGGCATCTCACCAGGTAACTCCCGTGCGGCCCCGCTGATCCGACCGGCTCGGGGGGCCGCGCGGTTTCCGAATGTTGGGAAGGAAAGCCATGGCCATGGACGCCATCTCCGTCATCCGCACCAAGCGGGACCGCGGTGAGCTCAGCGACGATCAGATCGACTGGGTCATCGACGCGTACACCCGCGGGGAGGTCGCCGACTACCAGATGGCCGCGCTCAACATGGCGATCCTCCTCAACGGCATGAACCGCCGGGAGATCGCCCGCTGGACCGCGGCCATGATCGCCTCCGGCGAGCGGATGGACTTCTCGTCGCTGACCCGCCCGACGGCCGACAAGCACTCCACGGGCGGCGTCGGCGACAAGATCACCCTTCCGCTGGCACCCCTGGTGGCCGCATGCGGTGCCGCCGTGCCCCAGCTGTCCGGCCGCGGCCTCGGCCACACCGGCGGCACCCTGGACAAGCTGGAGTCCATCCCCGGCTGGCGCGCGCTGCTGTCCAACGAGGAGATGCTGCACGTCCTGGACACCGCCGGCGCGGTGATCTGCGCGGCGGGCGACGGCCTGGCCCCGGCGGACAAGAAGCTCTACGCACTCCGTGACGTGACCGGCACGGTCGAGGCGATCCCCCTGATCGCCTCCTCGATCATGTCGAAGAAGATCGCGGAGGGCACGGGCTCGCTGGTCCTGGACGTGAAGGTGGGCACGGGCGCCTTCATGAAGACCATCGAGGACGCACGTGAGCTGGCCTCCACCATGGTGGGCCTGGGCACGGACCACGGCGTGAAGACGGTCGCCCTGCTGACGGACATGTCGACGCCGCTGGGCCTCACCGCGGGCAACGCGCTCGAGGTCCGCGAGTCGGTGGAGGTCCTGGCGGGCGGCGGCCCCGCGGACGTCGTGGAGCTGACGATCGCGCTGGCCCGGGAAATGCTGGACGCGGCGGGCGTCAAGGACGCCGACCCGGCGAAGGCCCTGGCCGACGGCTCGGCGATGGACGTCTGGCGCCGCATGATCGCAGCCCAGGGCGGTGACCCGGACGCGCCTCTGACGACCGCGAAGGAACAGCACGTCGTCAAGGCCCCGTCGTCCGGTGTCCTGACCCGACTGGACGCCTACGACATCGGTATGGCCGCCTGGCGCCTGGGTGCGGGCCGCGCCCGCAAGGAGGACCCGGTGCAGGCGGGCGCGGGCGTCGAGCTCCACGCCAAGCCGGGCGACACGGTGACCGAGGGCCGGCCCCTGCTCACCCTCCACACGGACACCCCGGAGCGCTTCGAGTACGCCCTGCAGGCGGTCGAGGGCTCGTACGACATCGGGGCGGCGGGGACGGAGTTCACGGCGTCGCCTGTGGTGCTGGAACGTATCTCCTGACTACAGGCAACCCCCGGGGGAGGAAGGGGAGCCGGTCAACGTGATCCTTGCCGGGTCCGTCCCGTCGAGAGGCCGGGTCCGGCGCCCGATGAGTTGTGGGCGTTCGCCCGGTCTACCGGTCGTGGACGCCATGACACCCGCCGTGCTCGTACTGGTCGGCCCTGTCACCCGGGACGAGGTGACGGGGCTGAGCGACGACGTGCGGGCGCTGCTGGAGGCCACCGGTGCCGGGGTGGTGGTGTGCGACGTCGCCGGGCTCGGGCCGCCGGGGCTCGCTGCCGTCGACCTGCTGGCGCGGCTTCAGCTCGCCGCCCGGCGGGCCGGGGGACGGATACGGCTGTGCGACCCGGACCCCGGACTACCCGCCCTTCTCGACCTCGTCGGACTCCGCTTCGAGATGGAGGGGCAGGTCGAACAGCGGGAACCAGCGCTTGGTGTCGAGGAAGAAGTGGAACCCGGTGAGCCGGCCGTCTGAGATCTCCAGGACCTGCACCGCCCACGGGGTGAAGCCGCCCGCCTCCGGGTCCGGCTTGTACTGGGCGAACCCCGGCAGGCCGTTGACCTGCACCGGCAGCAGACGCGAGCCCTCGCAGGCGGCACCGAGCGTCGTCATGAAGCCGCTGATGTCCTCGTGGCCGGTCAGCCACAGGTCGAACGGCGGCATCGTCATGACCGCGTCCTCGTGCAGCAGGGCCGTCAGCGCGGTCATGTCGTAGCCCTCGAACGCCGCCACATAACGCTCGAGCAGCTTCTGCTGCTCCTCGTCGAGCGGGTCGGACACGGCCGCGTCGGCAGCCTTCTCGTCCCGCTCGGCGAGCGTCGCCCGGGCCCGCTGCAGGGCGCTGTTGACCGACGCGACGGAGGTGTCGAGCAGCTCGGCGACCTCACTCGCCTTCCAGGCCAGCACCTCGCGCAGGATCAGTACCGCCCGCTGTTTGGGCGGGAGCTGCTGCAGGGCGGCCATGAACGCGAGCCGCACGGACTCCTTGGCGATCGCCGCCTCCGCCGGGTCCTCGACCCTCGGCAGGACACGGGCATCCGGCATCGGCTCCAGCCAGGTGTCGTCCGGGCGCGGGGACAGGGCGGCCCGGGAGAGCGGCGTGGACTCCGAGAGATCCATGGGCCTGGCCCGTTTGCTGCCCGCCGTCAGCATGTCCAGGCAGACGTTGGTCGCGATGCGGTAGAGCCAGGAACGGAGGCTGGAGCGGCCCTCGAACCTGTCGTAGCTGCGCCAGGCGCGGACCATCGTGTCCTGCACCGCGTCCTCGGCCTCGAAGGAGGAGCCCAGCATGCGGTAGCAGTAGCCGGTCAGCTCGGTCCGGTACTGCTCCAGCCTGACGTCGAGGTCCGTCGTCGCCGTGCTGTCGGTCATGGTCCACCCACCCCTGTGGCCGTTCCTGTCGTGCGCGCCTTCGCGCCCCGCACTTGGAAGCTACCGCAGGGGACTGACAACGGCGCCTCGAGTGAGGGAAGCCGCAGGTCAGGTGGCTGTCGGCGGGCCCGGCGGCTACGCCGCCGCCAGTCGCCGCTCGACCCGTGCCGCACGCGACCCGAACACCGTGATCGTCACGACGCCCAGGACCGCCAGCACGCCGACACCGACCGTCCCGGCCCAGCCGCCCGCGTGGAAGGCCACCGCTCCGACCGTGCTGCCCGCGCTGGAGCCGATGTAGTACGCCGACTGGTACAGCGCCGACGCCTGGGCCCGGCCAAGTGTCGCCGCCTTGCTGACCGCCGAGGACGCCACCGCGTGGCCCGCGAAGAACCCGGCCGTGATCAGGACAAGGCCGAGGAGTACCGGTGCGAGCGAGTCCGCCAGGGACAGGAGCAGGCCCGTCGCCGTCGTACCGCCCGCGAGGTACAGGGACCCGCGGCGGCCCAGGCGGCCCACCAGCCGGCCCGCCGCCGACGCCGACACCGTACCGACCAGGTAGACGAGGAAGATCGAACCGATGACGCCCTGGGGCAGGCCGAAGGGAGCGTCGGTCAGGCGGTAGCCGATCACGGTGTAGACGCCGCCGAACACCGTCATGAACAGGGCGCCGATCGCGTACAGCCGGCGCAGCAGCGGGTCGGAGAGATGGTCGCGGACCGTGCGGACCAGGACGCGCGGGCGCAGGGAGCCCGGCGTGAAGTGCTTCGGTGCCGGCAACAGCACCCGGAACGCCACCGCGCACGCCACCGCGAGCGCGCCGACCACGCCGACCGCGATCCGCCAGCCCCACTCCTGCGCGACCCAGCCGGTGACGACCCGGCCGCTCATCCCTCCGACGCTGTTCCCGGCGACGAACAGGCCGATCGCCGTGATCAGGGCCCTGGGCCGGACCTCCTCCGCGAGATACGCGGTCGCCGACGCCGGCAGACCGGCCAGGGCCGCGCCCTGCAGTGCCCGCAGCGCGACCAGCGCGGTCAGCGAGGGGGCGAAGGGGACCAGGAGCCCCAGCGTCACCGCGGCCCCCAGGGACGCCGTCATGACCGTGCGCCGTCCGAACCGCTCCGACAGGGCGCTCATCGGCAGGACGAACAGCGCCAGTCCGCCCGTTGCCGCCGCCACCGTCCAGCTCGCCTCGCTCGCCGCCACGCCGAACTCGTCGGAGATCAGCGGGAGCAGGGCCTGGGTGGAGTAGAGGAGCGCGAAGGTCGCGACACCGGCGAGAAAGAGGGCGAAGCTCATCCGGCGGTAGCCGGGGCCGCCCGGGGCCAGACGGGAGTCGGTGACAGGGACGGTGGAGGCGGCGCCCACGACGGTGGACGCCCCGGTACTGGCGGGAGACATGCCTCGAAGCTACGTACGCCCTCGCTCATCCGTCCAATGCACGGATTCGTCATAATCGTTCCCATGGTGCATCAGCAGAGGTCACAGGATCACCTGTCACCGTTCAGTGACACAGAAGACATCGTTGCGCTACTGGTTCCCCGGCTCGCGTACTTCGCCGGGGTCGCCCGCACCGAGCACGTCACGCGTGCCGCGCGGGAGATGCAGGTCCCGCAGTCGACCCTGTCGCGGGCGATGGTCCGGCTCGAACAGGACCTGGGCGTCGACCTGTTCGCCCGCCGCGGCCGGACCGTCTCGCTCACGCCCGCGGGGCGCACCTTCCTCGCCTCCGTGGAACGTGCCCTCGCCGAGATCGAGCGGGCCGCCGACGAGGTGCGCGCCGACGCCGACCAGGCCACCGGAAAGGTCGCCTTCGGCTTCCTGCACACCATGGGCTGGGAGACGGTGCCCGGGCTCATCCGCGCCTTCCGCGCCGACCACCCGCGGGTCCGCTTCAGCCTCGTCCAGAACTACGGCGAGGCGATGATCGAGCGGCTCAGGGCAGGGGAGCTGGACCTCTGCCTCACCTCCCCCGTGCCGGACGCGCCGGACCTCGTCGGCCGCCGCCTCGACGAGCAGAAGCTGCGCCTGGTCGTCCCGGCCGACCACCGCCTCGCCGCCCGCCGACGCGTCCGGCTCGCCGAGGCCGCCGACGAGACGTTCGTGACCCTCGAACCCGGCTACGGCCTGCGCCGCATCACCGACGACCTGTGCAAGGAGGCCGGCTTCAAGCCCCGGATCGCCTTCGAGGGGGAGGAGGCCGAGACACTCCGCGGGCTGGTCGCCGCAGGGCTCGGCGTGGCCCTGCTGCCGCCGCCCACCGTGCCCCGCCCGGGGGTCGTCGAACTGACGGTCACCGCCCCGCGCGCCGTCCGCGAGATCGGCGTCGCCTGGCTCGACGGCCATCTGGACACCCCACCGGTGGCAGCCTTCAAGAAGTTCCTACTGGCCCAGCGGGGCCGCCTGCTCTCCGACTGACCCGCGCGACCGATCCCCCGCCGCGTCGACCGCCGACGCCTGCCGGGGCCTGCCGTGGATGTGACGTCCCATGGGCCTGCCGGTCCGCTGGCAGGCCCGCCGCGGCCGCCCCCTCGGCCTGGCCCTGCCGGCTGGGGCCTGCCGCATTGTGACGTCCCGCTGGGGTCCTGCCGATCCGCTGGTCCGCCCGCCCCGTCGGCTGGCACCGCCTCCCGGGGTCTGCCGCCCATGGCGGCGCCTGCTGGGGCCTCCCGGTCCGCCGGTAGGCCCGCCGCGGCCGCCCCCTCGGCCTGGCCCTGCCGGCTGGGGCCTGCCGCATTGTGACGTCCCGCTGGGGTCCTGCCGATCCGCTGGTCCGCC
>NZ_JBVIVK010000003.1:0-22560 GCF_055595715.1 Streptomyces sp. NPDC040410 | reverse complement strand
GCCCGCCCCGTCGGCTGGCACCGCCTCCCGGGGTCTGCCGCCCATGGCGGCGCCTGCTGGGGCCTCCCGGTCCGCCGGTAGGCCCGCCCGGCCGCGTCGGCTGACGTTGCCCGCTGTGGCCCGCCGCCCCTGCCGGCGGCGCCCGCCCGGCCCCACCGTCAGCCCGAGGCGGCGTCCCAGTCGCCGCTCGGCGTGGGGCGCGGGCCGGACGCGGTGACAACGGCACAGCGGGCGCGCCTGCGTCGCAGCTACCGCCGCAGTGACCGTCCGAAGCCCGCCGCCAGTGGCATCCGCAGGCCCAGTGGCGGTGGTGCGGCGAGCGCGTCCTCGACCGGGCGGGAGAAGGCCCGCCCGAACAGCACCCCCAGGACGAAGTCCTCGGCGAGAGCGTGGACTTCGTTGCGGTGCTGGTTCAAGGCGTGGCCGTCGGAGTGGACTTCGAACCGGCACACGTCCCGGTTCGCCTTCTTCGCGCGCGCCGCGAACCGGAAGGACAGCTCGGGGTCGCTGCGCTCGTCGTTGGTGCCGTGCACGATCAGCACCCGTCGGCCGGCCAGCTGCTTCACCGGTTCGGGTGGCGCGGCCGCGTCCTCCTCTGGCAACCAAGGGGCCATCGCCAGAACGGAGTTGACGGCCTCGTGCCCAGCCGAGTGCAGCGCCGCGCGGCCGCCCATGTCGATTCCGGCAAGACACACGGGGACGTCGCCGTACCGCCGTACCGCCTCGTCGGCGGCCCAGGACGCGTCGGCGGCCAGATGGGCCTCGGTGCCGTTCCAGCCGCGGTAGCGGTAGTGCACGACATGCGTGGCCAGGCCCTCGTCCCGGCCCGCGCGGGCCAGACGGCGCCCCAACGCGCGTACGGACACGTTCGCCATCATCGGGGACGGCCTGCGGCCGGAGACCACGTCGCCGCCCGGGAGCAGGAGCACCACCCCGCTCACGGCCGTCGGCTCCGGGCCGATCGCCCTCCCCAGCCGGGCCGTGCGAACCGGTGTCGCTTGCTGTGCCATGACAGAACAGTGTCAGAAGCGAGGGTGTACGCCACCAGTCCGCGTGGTCACCGTTACGTATCGACGGATTCGTACAGCAGGTGATCTACGCGCGTAGGAGGTAGAGTGCGGAAATGACGAGCCAGACTGACCGGATGGGGAACACCCCGAGCTCGGACCAGATCCGCCGGGTGCCCAAGGTTCTGCTGCACGACCACCTCGACGGCGGGCTGCGCCCCGGCACCATCGTCGAACTCGCCCGCGATATGGGCTACTCCCACCTCCCCGAGACCGACCCGGACAAGCTCGGCGTCTGGTTCCGTGAGGCCGCCGACTCGGGATCCCTGGAGCGGTACTTGGAGACGTTCTCCCACACGGTCGGCGTCATGCAGACCCGCGAGGCCCTCGTGCGCGTCGCCGCCGAGTGCGCCGAGGACCTCGCCGAGGACGGGGTCGTCTACGCCGAGGTGCGGTACGCCCCCGAGCAGCACCTCGGCGGCGGGCTGAGCCTCGAAGAGGTCGTCGAGGCCGTCAACGAGGGCTTCCGGGAAGGAGAACGGCTCGCCCGGGCGAACGGCCACCGCATTCGCGTCGGTGCCCTGCTCACCGCCATGCGCCACGCGGCCCGAGCCCTGGAGATCGCCGAACTCGCCAACCGCTACCGCGACCTGGGCGTGGTCGGCTTCGACATCGCGGGCGCCGAGGCCGGCTACCCGCCGACCCGGCACCTGGACGCCTTCGAGTACCTGAAGCGCGAGAACAACCACTTCACCATCCACGCGGGCGAGGCCTTCGGGCTGCCGTCCATCTGGCAGGCCCTGCAGTGGTGCGGCGCCGACCGGCTCGGGCACGGCGTGCGCATCATCGACGACATCCAGGTTCACGAGGACGGCACGGTGAAACTGGGGCGGCTCGCCTCGTACGTCCGGGACAAGCGGATCCCGCTGGAGCTGTGCCCCAGCTCCAACCTCCAGACCGGGGCGGCTGCCTCGTTCGCCGAGCACCCCATCGGGCTGCTGCGCCGACTGCACTTCCGCGCGACCGTGAACACCGACAACCGCCTGATGTCGGGCACCAGCATGAGCCGGGAATTCGAGCACCTTGTCGAGGCATTCGGTTACACGCTCGACGACATGCAGTGGTTCTCCGTCAATGCGATGAAATCAGCGTTCATTCCTTTCGATGAACGACTCGCCATGATCAATGACGTCATCAAGCCCGGATATGCCGAGCTGAAGTCCGAATGGCTGTTCCAGCAGACCGCTTCCACCAGCGGTTCTGCGGACGTGGAGGACTGATCGGGGGGAACGGGAGAAACGGAATGCGGGCGGATTTTCACAGTCCTTCCGCATTTCGATGTTTGCGGCGGGCGGCTCGGCATGTTTACGGTCTTGGACCGCTCACATCCCCGTCATCCCATTTCGAGGACGCACTTTCATGAAGCAGTCTGCTGCCAAGACTCTCGGCGTCGCCGCCCTCGGTGCCGCCTTCGCCGCCGCCGGTGCGGGCGCCGCGAACGCCGCCCCGGTCGGCCCCGACGCCGCCCAGGCGCTCAACGGCATCAACCAGACGCTCCCGGCGGAGAACATCACCGGCACGCTGCCGGGTGCCGGCCAGGCGCTGGCCCAGGGGCAGAACGCGGCCGGTGTGGGTCTCGCCGCCGCTCAGCCGGCCACGCAGAAGCTGCTCACCGACGGCCCGGCCGCGCCGGTCAAGGGGCTGCTCGGCGGACTGCCGGCCGGCAAGGGCCTGCCGACGCACGGCCTGCCCACGCACGGCCTGCCCACGCACAGCCTGCCGACGGACGGCCTGCCCTCGGAGGGCCTCCTGCACACCATGCCGATCGGCAACGACCTGCCTTCGGACGGCCTCCTGCACACCATGCCGATCGACTGAGCGGCGCCCGGTGAACCCGCCGGTGGGGCGCACCCTTCGGACACGGGGTGCGCCTCACCGGCGTACGTACGGCACGGGGCTTACCAGGGCGACCGCGCCTTGTCCTCCGAGGGAAGCAGGATCCACAGCGCTATGTAGAGCAGGAACTGCGGGCCCGGCAGCAGACAGGAGACAAGGAAGATCACGCGCACCGTGGTCGGGGTGGTGACGAAGCCCCGTGCCAGCGCGGCGCAGACTCCGCCGATCATGCGGCCGTTGGTGGGGCGTGCAAGGGCGGTCATTCTCGACGCTCCTCTATTTTTCGGCTCGTTCGCCTACGGGGGCGCCTCAGCCGGTGTCGAGACGGCGATCGCGCTCAGCCCTTCGGGCCTCCGCGCGTTCGCACTCTCGGCACCGGCGCGCCCCCTTCGGCTCACTCGCGGCCGACGCGTTGGCGCAGGGGGCCTTGGGCGGCCGTGGGCGTTTGTCGGTGTGGGCGGAATGAATGCCCATCTGCCTTCCACGCTACGGCGCCAAAGCGGACAAAGCGTCGCTCTACGGTGCGATGCCGACCCTGGGAATCGTCGGGGTGCGACCCTGAGACGTGTCCTCCTGGGTGACGGCCGGCCGCCGCCGTGAGGGGGACCTGCGGCGGAGCCAGGCGCGGGACGCGGGCACGACGGCGACATGCGCGAGGGCCACTCCCACGGTGTTGAGGAGCAGCGAGTCGACGTCCACGACCTGACCGGGCACGCTGGTCTGCAACAGCTCGATGCCCAGTGAGACCAGGGCACCGGCGGCGACCGTACGGACCAGGGAGCCGAGCGGGAAGACCCAGAGTCTGCCGTCGGCCATCGGGAGCAGGACGCCCAGCGGTGCGAGCAGAGCCAGCCCCTCGCCGATGCGCCGGGCGCCCTCCTGCCAGCCCAGCGCGAGATCGGCGCGGATACCGGCGAGCGGATGCACATTGGGCGGCATCACCCAGGGGACGTCCAGCGGGCGCAACGTGAACCAGGCGACGAACGCGAGATGGGCGACGAGGAGGACACCCCCTGCCACACGTATGCGTATCGCGGAACTGCCGCCGATGGAGCCTTGACGCTGCACGCCCCCCTAGACGCGTCTCCCGGCACGATCGGTTCCCCCACTTTCCTGTGGCTCGGTTCACCTCCGGGGCGCGCTCCTTCGGCTCACTCGTCTCGCACCTCGGGGGAAGACACCCCCGCCTCGTACGTCGGCGCCCTCGCCTCACACCTCCGTCGAAGGCGGCTCAGTGCTCCCCGGTCGCGCCCGTACCTCGTCGGTGCACTCGTAGCGGCGCAGCGGACGGGGGCCGGGGCCGCCGAGGATGACGGAGCCGTCGCCCTCGGCCGCCGCCGAGTCGGAGAACGTGCAGACGACCTGGGCGAGAGCGTACGAGGTGAGCTCGCCGGGCGGGGTGCTCAGCCGCAGCGCGTCCTCCGGGTCCCTGGGGCGCGGCCCGCCCACGGTCATGCCGCCGCGGACGTCCGTGCTGTACCCGGCCTCCTTCTCGGCGGGCGACGGCGTCGCGGCGAGCTCGTCGAGCAGCCCCTGCGCCACGAGCACCCGCCGCTCGGTGTCCGCCGTGCCGTCCGGGACGCGCACGGTCCGGTCGACGGCCACCAGCGACGAGCCGCACAGCAGGAACACCTGCACCGGCAGCCCGCGCGAGTCCTGCGTCGAGGCGTCCGGCTCGGACAGCGAGCAGCGCACGCGGGAGGGCGCCGGGCCGAAGTCGGTCGGCACCTCGGTGGCCCGGATGCCGCACCCGGTGAGCACGGCGGCGAGCACGGGGAACGCCAGCAGCTGACGTACGTTCATCAGGCGTCGCCCTTCTTCGTGTCCTCGTCGCCGTCGGCGGGCTGCTCCGTCAGCGCCGACGCGTCCCGCGGCAGCCGCAGGGTGAACACCGCACCGCCCTCCGGGGAGTTGGCGGCGGTGATCTCACCGCCGTGGATGTGGGCGTTCTCCAGGGCGATGGACAGACCGAGTCCGCTGCCCTCGGAGCGCGGGCGCGAGGCGCTCGCCTTGTAGAACCGGTCGAAGACGTGCGGCAGGACGTCCTCGGGGATGCCGGGTCCGTGATCCCGCACCTCGATGACGAGTTCGTCCTCGGCCAGGCGGACCGCGACCCGCACCGGCGAGCCGCCGTGTTTGAGGGCGTTGCCGATGAGGTTCGCGAGGATCACGTCGAGGCGGCGCGGGTCGAGCCGGGTGTGGATGCCCCGCTCGGCGTCCAGCTCGACCGCGTCCAGCCAGGCGCGCGCGTCGATGCACGCGGTGATCTGGTCGGCGATGTCCACGTCGTCCAGCACCAGCCGGGCGGTGCCGGCGTCGAACCGGGTGACCTCCATGAGGTTCCCGACGAGGTCGTTCAGCCGCCGGGTCTCGCTGACGACGAGCCGTACGGCGGGCTCGATCATCGGATCCATGCTCCCGGACTCCGCCTCCAGCTCCTCCTCCAGCACCTCGGTCACGGCGGTGATGGCGGTCAGCGGGGTACGCAGCTCATGGGACATGTCGGCGACGAAGCGGCGGGAGGCATCGTCGCGCGCGGCCATGTCCGCCACCCGTTTCTCCAGCGCCTCGGCCGTCTTGTTGAACGTCCTGGAAAGGTCGGCCAGTTCATCGGTTCCCGAAACCCTCAGCCGGGTGTCCAGCTTGCCCTCGCCGAGACGGCGGGCGGCGATGCCGAGCCGGTGCACCGGCTTCAGTACGGTTGTCGCGGCGGCCTGCGCGAGCAGCGCGGAGCCGATAAGCGCGAGGCCGGTGGCGATGCCGAGGGACCAGGCCAGCGAGTTGAGGTCCTTGGCCTCCGGCTCGAGCGACTTGAGCATGTAGCCGGTCGGGCCGCCGCCGATCATCTTCGTGCCGGCCACGAGATACGGGGTGTCGTGGTCGACGACCCGCTGCCAGTACAGGTGGTAGGCGTACTTGTTGTGGGAGTTGACCGGCTGCTCCTTGCCGACGGCCGCCCGCAGCGACGCGGGCACGTCCTCCAGGGTGAAGCCGTCGAGGGCACCGGAGTTGCCGTAGACCGTCCGCCCGCTCGCGTCCTGGGCGACGAGCAGCACGCTGAAGCGCTGGCTGCTGTTGGCCATCTGACCCGCGGTGTGCTGAAGCTCGTCCTGCGTCGGGTTCTCGGGCAGGGCGCCCGCGCGGTTCTGCATCTCCTGCTGGAAGTCGCGCAGCACGGCGTCCTGGGTGCGGGTGAGCACGGCCTCGCGGTTGAGCCAGTAGGCGATACCGGACGCGGACACGGCGGCGGTGAGCGCCACCAGGCCGAACACGACGACGAGCCGCAGCCGCAGACTGGTGAACCGCAGCCGCGACCACACTCCCTTACGAGTCGCGGCCCAGCCGCGGAGTCCCCCTTGCGTTTCGGTCACTGAGGCGTGTCCAGCCGGTAGCCCACGCCCCGCACGGTCCGGATCAGGGTCGGGGACGAGGGCACGTCCTCGACCTTGGCGCGCAGCCGCTGCACACACGCGTCGACGAGCCGCGAGTCACCCAGGTAGTCGTGCTCCCACACCAGTCGCAGCAGCTGCTGCCGCGACAGGGCCTGCCCCGGCCGCCGGCTCAGCTCGAGCAGCAGCCGCAGCTCGGTCGGCGTGAGCTGCAGGTCCTCCCCGTTCTTGGTGACGGTCATGGCCGCGCGGTCGATGACGAGCGAACCGAACGTCGCCGAGTCGTTCGCCTCCCGCTCCCCGCGCCGCAGCACGGCCCGGATCCGGGCGTCCAGCACCCGCCCCTGGACCGGCTTGACGACGTAGTCGTCGGCACCGGACTCCAGCCCGACGACCACGTCGATGTCGTCGTTGCGCGCGGTCAGCAGAATGATCGGCAACTGGTCCGTGCGCCGGATGCGCCGGCACACCTCGAACCCGTCGATGCCGGGCAGCATCACGTCCAGCACGATCAGATCCGGCCGCTGCTCACGCAGCAGTTTCAGGCCGTCCTCACCGGTGGCAGCTGTGGCCACACGGTGTCCCTGGCGCGTCAGTGAGAGCTCCAGGGCCGTTCGGATGGCGTCGTCGTCCTCGATCAGCAACAGGGAAGGCACGGGCTCATTCTGGCCCATGGAGGGGGTGCGGTTCGACCTGTGGGGGAGCTCTGTCTGCGGCGAACAGTCCGCGAAGACTCCGCAGGGACCTGTGCAACCGGTTGCCCGACCCTTGCGTCCGTCCTTACGGCACCGGCCCGTGAGCCCCCTGTGAAGGGTCTGAGAGGGACCCCTGTGACAGGTCTGTGACAGTCGGCGGACACGGCCATGAAGTCGCCCGGGCAAGCTTTTCGGCACAGGCAAGGAAGCAAGTCGAACCAAGCAGAACGCCGGGAAGTCCACGACGGGGGGCGCGAGATGAACACGCTGCACAGCACCAGCAATAGCGCAGTGATCACGCGTCTGCACGACGTCACCCGGGGTTCCGAGAAGTCCGGTGCCGTGAGCGGGCGGGGGTGCGCTCGCGGCGCCGGGCGTCAGCACACCGCGTACATGACGGTGGTTGACACGCACAACGAGGGAAGCGCCACGGCTCACGGGGGAGCCGTGTACGGGGAGGCCACGGGGGAGCGTCGTTCCCTGTCGGAGGCGGAGTTCACCGCCTACGTACAGGAGCGCCGCGCCTCCCTGTACGCAACCGCCTATCACCTCACCGGTGACCGCTTCGAGGCCGAGGACCTGCTGCAGAGCGCGCTGTTCTCGACGTACAAGGCGTGGGACCGGATCAGTGACAAGGCGGCGGTGGGCGGATACCTCCGCCGCACCATGACCAACCTGCACATCAGCGCCTGGCGGCGCCGCAAGCTCAACGAGTACCCGACCGAGGAACTGCCGGAGACGCCCGGCGACACGGACGCGATGCGCGGCACCGAACTGCGCGCGGTCCTGTGGCAGGCGCTGGCCCGGCTGCCCGAGCTCCAGCGCACCATGCTGGTCCTGCGTTACTACGAGGGCCGGACCGATCCGGAGATCGCGGAGATCCTCGGCATCAGTGTCGGCACGGTGAAGTCCAGCATCTGGCGGTCGCTCCGCCGGCTGCGCGAGGACGAGGTCCTCAGCTTCGGCCGTGACGAGGAGAACGCCTTCGGCGAGCTCGTGGCCTGAAGGTTGGGGGGGAGCAAGTAACGGGGGGTAAGCAGGGGGGGACCAACGGGGGTCACGGGGGACCAACGGGGGAAGCACCACGGGGGAGCACAAAGGCAGCGGGACTGAACGGCCGGGGGGGCCGTCCAGTCCCGCTTCCGTGTGCGTCAGGGTGTGTGCACGGGCTTGTACACGCGCATGAACCGCACGTCAGTGGGCGAGTTCCCCACGGCGATGGCGACGTCGGGGCTCGTTCAGCCCGCCGATGCCGCGGCCGGGCGGCGGCCCGCGGCGGCGAGGCGGCCGAGGGCCTCGTCCCTGTCGCAGGGGTGTGCGCCCAGCGCGGTCTGGCGGGCGATGATCGAGCGTTCGAGCCGCATCAGGCGCCAGCCGCGGCGCAGCAGGAACGGCACCGACTTGCGGCCCTCCCTAAGGTCCCGCAGGAAGCGCCGACGGAAGGTCCGGACCGGGCCGCGGCTCAGGCAGAGCGCGTCGGCCAGCACGCCGAGCTCCTGGCAGCGGGTGACGATCTCGGCGGCGAAGATGCCCTCCGCGATGAACAGCGGGGTCCGCCCGACGTCGACCGACTCGGTGCCGGTGCGGGCGCTGAGCGAGATGTCGTACACGGGAACCTTCGTACGGCCTGTGCGGCACAGCTCCACGATCGAGGCGACGGCCGTGTCGGCGTCCCACGAGTCCGGGTGGTCCCAGTCGATGTCGGAGCTCCCGGCCACCAGCGGCAGCGTGGGGTCGACGCCCTCCTTGTAGAAGTCGTCGAGCCGCAGGACCGGGAGGCCGGAGCGGGCGGCGAGGAGGGACTTGCCGGAGCCTGAGGGGCCGCAGAGCAGCACGACCCGCGTCGCTATGGGTGGATGGGAGCTCACGGGACACCAGTGTGAAGCATCGGCCCGGGCCCGAACGACCCCGCGGGTCGGCTTTGAAGCGTGCGTCACACCTCAACTACCCTTCGTGTCGACCTGATTACCCGGTGCATGCAGAAGGTGGCAGCAGACATGGCCCGACACGCGTTCCCCCGCACTCCGACCGTCCAGCGCGCCCTGGTCGCCCTCGCGACCGCTGGCGTGGCGCTGGGAGCAGGCGCGGCGACCGCGTCGGCGGACACCGATCCGGTCGCGGACCTGATGGGTACGAGTCCCGCCTCGCTCGGAGACGTCGACCCTCAGGCCGGCCTGCAGACGCTGACCGGCGCGGTCGGGTACACCACGGGCCCGATCGCGGCCCTCAAGCCCAACCCGCTGGCCGGCACCGGCGTCGACCCGCTCGACAACGGCGTGGCCACCCAGCTCGCCGACTTCCAGCCGCTGTCCTCGCAGTCCCTCACCGGACCGGTCGCGCAGGCGCAGTCGATCGGCAGCGTGCCGGTGGTGGGGCAGGTGACGGGGCTGCTGGGCGGCTGACATTGCGGCAGGGGCGAGTGAGCCGAAGGGGCGCGCCGGTGTCGAGAGCCCGAGCGCGCGGAGGCCCGAAGGGCTGAGCACGGTCGGGCTCTCGACACCGGCTGAGGCGCCCCGGAGGTGAACCGAGCCCCAGAAAAGGGGAGCGCGGCTCTCCGGTCTCGTGGGGCTCAGTACGAGGAGCCCGACGCCCCCAGCGACCCCGTCGGGTGCCAGACCGTCTTCGTCTCCAGGAACGCCGTCATGCGCTCCGTGCCCGGCGCCGCCGCGTAATCCACAGGCTGTGGACGGAGAACCCGCTTCAGGTTGTCCGCCGCGGCGGTCTCCAGCTCCTTCGCCAGTACGTCGTCGGCGCCGGCCAGGTCGATCGCGTTGACGTCCTGGTGCGCGGCCAGCGGGGCCGCGATCTCCGCCGTACGGCCCGACAGGACGTTGACGACGCCGCCGGGCAGGTCGGAGGTGGCCAGCACCTCGCCCAGGGAAAGGGCCGGGAGCGGGGACTTCTCGCTCGCGATCACGACCGCCGTGTTGCCGGTGGCGATCACCGGGGCGACGACGGAGACCAGGCCCAGGAAGGACGGCTCCTGCGGGGCGAGGACCGCGACCACGCCCGTCGGTTCGGGGGAGGACAGGTTGAAGAACGGTCCCGCCACCGGGTTGCCGCCGCCGACCACCTGGGCGATCTTGTCGGTCCAGCCCGCGTACCAGACCCAGCGGTCGATCGCCGCATCCACCTGGGCCGCGGCCTTCGACTTGGACAGGCCCTCGGCGTCGGCGACCTCGCGGACGAACTGGTCGCGGCGGCCCTCCAGCATCTCGGCGATGCGGTAGAGGATCTGGCCGCGGTTGTACGCCGTCGCGCCGGACCATCCGCCGAACGCCTTCCGGGCGGCGACCACCGCGTCCCGGGCGTCCTTGCGGGAGGACCGCGGTGCGTTCGCCAGCCACTTGCCCTTCGAGTCCGTCACCTCGTACACCCGGCCGCTCTCGGAACGCGGGAACTTCCCGCCGACGTACAGCTTGTAGGTCTTGAAGACGGAAAGCCGCTCGAACGTTTCGGACTTCTCAGACATCGAGGTACGCCTCCAGGCCGTGGCGGCCGCCCTCGCGGCCGAAGCCCGACTCCTTGTAGCCGCCGAACGGCGAGGCCGGGTCGAACTTGTTGAACGTGTTGGACCAGACGACGCCGGCCCGGAGCTTGTTCGCCACCGCGAGGATGCGGGAGCCCTTCTCCGTCCAGACGCCCGCCGACAGGCCGTACGGCGTGTTGTTGGCCTTGGCGACGGCCTCGTCCGGAGTGCGGAACGTCAGCACGGACAGCACCGGGCCGAAGATCTCGTCGCGGGCGACGGTGTGCGCCTGGGTGACGTTCGTGAAGAGCGTCGGAGCGAACCAGTAGCCGGAGGCCGGGAGCTCGCAGGCTGCGGACCAGCGCTCGGCGCCCTCCGCCTCGCCCTGCTCGACGAGCGAGGTGATGCGGGAGAGCTGCTCGGCGGAGTTGATCGCACCGATGTCCGTGTTCTTGTCCAGCGGGTCGCCGAGGCGGAGGGTGGACAGGCGGCGCTTGAGGGAGTCGAGGAGCTCGTCCTGGACCGACTCCTGGACCAGCAGGCGGGAGCCCGCGCAGCAGACCTGGCCCTGGTTGAAGAAGATGCCGTTCACGATGCCCTCGACGGCCTGGTCGATCGGGGCGTCGTCGAAGACGATGTTGGCACCCTTGCCGCCGAGTTCGAGAGTGAGCTTCTTGCGGGAGCCCGCGACCGTGCGCGCGATCTCCTTGCCGACGGCCGTGGAGCCGGTGAAGGCGACCTTGTTCACGTCCGGGTGGGCGACGAGCGCGGCGCCCGTGTCGCCGTATCCGGGAAGGATGTTGACGACGCCCTTGGGCAGGCCCGCCTGGCGGCAGACGTCCGCGAAGAACAGGGCGGAGAGCGGGGTGGTCTCGGCCGGCTTCAGGACGACCGTGTTGCCGGTCGCGAGGGCCGGGGCGATCTTCCACGCCAGCATCAGCAGGGGGAAGTTCCACGGGATGACCTGGCCGGCCACGCCCAGCGGCTTCGGGTTCGTGCCGAAGCCGGCGTGGTCGAGCTTGTCGGCCCAGCCCGCGTAGTAGAAGAAGTGCGCGGCGACGAGGGGCAGGTCGGCGTCCCTCGTCTCCTTGATGGGCTTGCCGTTGTCCAGGGTCTCCAGGACGGCCAGTTCGCGGCTGCGCTCCTGGATGATCCGGGCGATGCGGAACAGGTACTTCGCGCGCTCGGAGCCGGGCAGCGCCGACCACTTCCCGAAGGCCTTGCGGGCGGCCCTGACCGCGCGGTCGACGTCTTCGGTACCGGCCTGCGCGATCTCGGAGAGGACCTCCTCGGTGCTCGGCGAGACCGTCTTGAAGACCTTGCCGTCGGCCGCCTCGGTGAACTCGCCGTCGATGAACAGGCCGTACGAGGGCGCGATGTCGACGATCGCGCGGGACTCGGGGGCCGGCGCGTATGCGAATGCGGATGCCAGTTTTTCCATGTTCATGGGGTCTCAGTCCACCGTCACGTAGTCGGGGCCGGAGTAGCGGCCGGTGGCCAGCTTCTGCCGCTGCATCAGCAGGTCGTTCAGAAGCGAGGAGGCGCCGAAGCGGAACCAGTGGTTGTCCAGCCAGTCCTCGCCGGCGGTCTCGTTGACCAGGACGAGGTACTTGATCGCGTCCTTGCTGGTGCGGATGCCGCCCGCCGGCTTCACACCGACCTGTACCCCGGTCTGGGCGCGGAAGTCGCGGACCGCCTGCAGCATCAGGAGCGTGTTCGCGGGCGTGGCGTTGACCGCGACCTTGCCGGTGGACGTCTTGATGAAGTCCGCCCCGGCCAGCATGCCGAGCCAGCTGGCCCGGCGGATGTTGTCGTACGTCGACAGCTCGCCCGTCTCGAAGATGACCTTCAGGCGGGCGCTCGCCGCACAGGCCTCCTTCACGGCGACGATCTCGTCGTACACCTTCAGGTAGTTGCCCGCGAGGAACGCACCGCGGTCGATGACCATGTCGATCTCGTCGGCGCCCGCGGCGACCGCGTCGCGCACGTCGGCCAGCTTCACTTCGAGGGCGGCGCGGCCGGCCGGGAAGGCGGTGGCGACCGAGGCGACCTTGACGCCGGAGCCGGCGACGGCCTCCTTCGCGACGGTCACCATGTCGGGGTAGACGCAGACCGCGGCCGTGGTGGGGGTCGTACGGTCGGTCGGGTCGGGGCGGACCGCCTTGGCGCCGAGCGCCCGGACCTTGCCCGGGGTGTCCGCGCCTTCCAGCGTCGTCAGGTCGACCATCGAGATGGCGAGGTCGATGGCGTACGCCTTCGCGGTCGTCTTGATGGAACGGGTGCCGAGCGAGGCGGCGCGCGCCTCCAGGCCGACCGCGTCGACGCCGGGCAGCCCGTGGAGGAAGCGGCGCAGCGTGCTGTCGGACGCGGTGACGTCAGCGAGAGCGGGTGCAGCGGGTGCAGTGGTGGGCATGGTCACAAGACGAGCATATCTACGCGCGTAGCGGCTGTACACCCCGGCAGGCGGATCAGATGCTCATCCCGCACGGCGGCACGCGCACCAGCGCCGTCGCAGGCGTCGTGCACAATCGGGACCATGACGACCCCGGAGCATCAGTCACCAGCCCCGCAGCCCTCGGCACCCGTGTCCAAGGACCGGATCTACCGGTCGCCGATGGCGCTCGTCGGCGGTGTGCTGCTGCTCGCCATCATTCTCTGGCTCGGCATCGACGCGCTGATCATGGGAGAGGGGCGCACGCCGTGGCTGGCGCTCGCCACGCTGCTCCTCGTGGTGCCGTTGATCACGGCCTTCACGCTGCGGCCCGCCGTCTTCGCGGGGGAGGACCGGCTGCGGATCCGCAACCCGTTCCGTGTGATCGTGCTCCCGTGGGGGCAGGTCGAGACGTTCCGGTCCGGCTACTCGAACGAGGTGCTCGCCAGGTCGGGCGCGAAGTTCCAGCTGTGGGCCGTTCCCGTTTCGCTGCGCGCCCGCAGCCGGGCGGCGCGGCGGCAGACGCGGGCGCAGGCCGAGAAGGAGGGCAAGGGCCGCCGGAGCAGGGGAGCCCAGGGCCCCTGGGGCGCCGGCCTCGGCGGCGGGCTCACGGGCGCCCACGCCGTCGACGACGGGCCGCTGCGCGCCGAGACCGACAGGATCATGGATGACCTGCGCGCGCTGCTGGAGGCGCGGGACAAGGCGGCGACGGCCCAGGGCGACATGACCGTGCGCTGGGCCTACGAGGTAGTGGGGCCGGCGCTGGCGGGCGCGTTGTTGCTGGTGATCTTGGTGGCGGTCGGGTGAGCGGGTCCGGAGCGGGGCGGCGGCCGCCCAGCGGCTGTCGGCAAGGGGCCGATGGGCCGCGCACCCGGCCGGTGCCCGCACCCTGGGCGGGCCCCGGCCTGGGCGCTCGGGCCGGGGCCGGCCGGTGCCGCGTCGGCCGGGGTTTGCCCGTCGAGGAGCGGCGTCCGGTGCTTGCTCTCGTCGTGCCGGCCGGAAGTCCTCGTGCCGGACGTACTCGGGGTTTCGGCCTGTGCGGCGGGTGGGGGCACCTCCCACGCCCTTGAGGCAGTGGGGGAGCGGGCCGGGCGTCGCGACGGGTCGAACCCCGGCACACGCCCTAGCCCTGGGCCTGGGCCGGGAACACGAAGAAGCCCTCGTCCGTGCTGACGTAGCCGTACCCCGACGGCTGCGAGAAGAGCGGGACGTTCTGCTCGGGCAGGTCCTTGGCGAGCACCTTCTTGGTGCGGCCGTCGATGGCGAGGAACACGCTCTCGCTGAAGTCGTCCTCCTTCGTCGTGCCGTAGAGGACGCCGTTCGGGGAGAAGCGCAGCGGCTCCATCGCCTTCTCGCCCTCCTTCTGCGCCCAGACCTCCTTGCCGTCGGCGGGCTGCCACACGGCGGTGCCCTGCTCCGTATGAGCGGCGGCCAGGGTGCGGTCGGGGGTGAAGACGGAGGTGCCCTCGGTGTTGACGGTGTCGGTGGGGCTGTCCTCGTACGAGTACTTCGAGGAGCCGCCGACCTGCTTGCCGCTCGCGATGTCGTACGTCGCCGTCACCCAGGTGTCGGGAGAGAAGGCGCCCGCTCCCCAGGCCGTGAGGACGCGGCCGTCGCGCACGTCGAGGACCCGGAGGGCGCCGCTGGTGCGCTTGCCGTCCTCGTCCAGCTCCACGCCCGCGGGCGGGGTGACGTCCGCGGTGCTCCAGGCTTTCCTGCCCGTGGCGAGGTCCGTCATGACGAGCTGTTCGCGCTCGTCCTCGTAGTTGGACGCGTTCTCCACGTGGAAGGCGTACGTGCCGGTGATCAAGGGCGCATGGGCCTGCCCGCCGTCGATCTCACCGTTGCGCGCGTCGAAGCTGCACCTCGCCAGCTGTCCGGTGCAGGTGACCTCGCGGGCCGCACCGCCGTCGATGGGCGTGAGCTTCAGGCTCTCGTCACCGTCCTGCTCGATGATGTGGCCCTCGTGGACGTCGAACTGGTCGCCCTCGCCGGTGGCCTTGCCCAGCTCCGCGCCGTCACTGCCGTAGACGGTGACCGTCGTGGTGGTCTTCTCCTCGCTCAGGCCGTCCGACTCCGTCGTGGCACGGGCGAACACCGCGACCGCCCGGACGCCGTCGTGCCAGGTGGTGGCGGCCACGCGGTCGGTCGTCACCTTGAGGGTCTTGCGCACCTCGCCGGTCTTCACGTCCCGGAACTCCAAGGTGGCCGGCCCGGGGTCGTCGGTGAAGTGGAGGGTGCCGACCGAGCCGTCCACGGGCTCCCATGCGTACCCGTGGTCGAGGGCGTACTCGCCCTGGGCGTCCTTGACGAACAGGAGGGTGTCACCGAGGTCGATGGCGTCGGCGGGCGGCAGGCTCCACGCGGGCTTGGCGGCGAGGCCGGGTATCGCGGGCCCGGGGTAGGCGGGTCCCTTGGGCGTCGCGGCGTCCGGTCCTGCCGAGCTGCCGTCCTTCGGCCTGGCGGCGGAGTCGTCGCCGTCGGAGGAACCGCAGCCCGCGACCAGGCCGAGCGAAAGGACGAGGCCGGCGGCCATCACTGTGTACTTGTTCATGTCCCCGTGAGTTTTCCGCAGGTGATCTTGAAATCTCAGGGCAGCATAGACGCCGGGCCCGACCGGCGAGCAGGACCCCGGAGATCTTTACGGGCTCGACCCGCCTGCCCGCGGCGGCCGGGCCGCGGGCAGGTCCGCCGCCGGTCAGATTCCGGCTGCCGCCGACAGGTCCCGCTTGATCGCCGCCAGCAGCTCGGCCGCCTTCGCGCGGGCCGCGGGCAGAGCGGCGTGCGTGGCGACCGGGACGACCACCTCCAGGTAGCACTTCAGCTTCGGCTCGGTGCCGCTGGGGCGGACGATGACGCGGGCGCCGTCGAGGGTGTAGCGCAGGCCGTCGGTGGGCGGGAGCGTGTCGGTGCCCTGCGTGAGGTCCTCGGACCTGGTGATGGGCAGGCCCGCCAGCTCGGTCGGGGGCTGCTCGCGCAGGCGCCGCATCGCGTTCGCGATGACCGACAGGTCCTTCACCCGGACCGAGAGCTGGTCGGTGGCGTGCAGGCCGTACTCGACCGCGATGTCGTCGAGGAGGTCGAGGAGCGTGCGGCTCTGCTCCTTGAGTTCCGAGGCCAGTTCCGTGACGAGGAGCGCCGCCGTGATGCCGTCCTTGTCGCGTACGCCGTCGGGGTCGACGCAGTAGCCGAGCGCCTCCTCGTAGCCGTAGCGCAGGCCCTCGACGCGGGCGATCCACTTGAAGCCCGTCAGGGTCTCCTCGTACGGCAGACCCGCCTTCTCGGCGATCCGGCCGAGGAGGGACGAGGAGACGATCGACTCGGCGAAGGTGCCGTGCGCCCCGCGCCGGACGAGGTGCTCGGCGAGCAGGGCGCCGACCTCGTCACCGCGGAGCATGCGCCACTCGCCGGCGTCCTTGACGGCGACGGCGCAGCGGTCGGCGTCCGGGTCGTTGGCGATGACCAGGTCCGGGTCCGTCTCGCGGGCCTTCGCGAAGGCGAGGTCCATCGCGCCGGGCTCTTCCGGGTTGGGAAAGGCGACGGTCGGGAAGTCCGGGTCGGGCTCGGCCTGTTCGGCGACGAGGACGGGCTCGGGGAAGCCGGCCCGGGCGAAGGCGGCGAGGAGGACGTCCTTGCCGACGCCGTGCATCGCGGTGTGGACGGTGCGGGCGGTACGGGGTGAGCCGGCCGCGAGGACGGCGTCCGTGCGCGCCAGGTACGCCTCCAGGACGGAGTCGTCGAGGGTCTCCCAGCCCTCGGTCGGGCGGGGGACGACCGTGAGGGACGGGACCGCGGCGATCTCGTCGGCGATCTCGGCGTCGGCGGGCGGCACGATCTGGGAGCCGTCCCCGAGATAGACCTTGTAGCCGTTGTCCCGGGGCGGGTTGTGGCTGGCCGTGACCTCCACGCCGGCGACCGCGCCGAGGTGCCTTATGGCGAAGGCCAGGACGGGCGTGGGGAGCGGGCGGGGGAGGACGGCCGCGCGGAGGCCGGCGCCGGTCATGACCGCGGCGGTGTCGCGGGCGAAGTCCGCGGACTTGCGGCGGGCGTCGTAGCCGATGACGACGAGGCCGTCGGTGGCGCCGTTCTTCCTCAGGTACGCGGCGAGGCCGGCGGCGGCACGGATGACGACCGAGCGGTTCATGCGCATGGGCCCGGCGCCGAGCTCGCCCCGGAGCCCGGCCGTGCCGAACTGGAGGGTGCCGCCGAAGCGCGCGGCGAGCTCGGCGTGGTCCCCGGCTTCGATGAGCTTGGCGAGTTCGTCACGGGTTTCCGCGTCGGGGTCCTCGGCGAGCCATGCGTTGGCCTGCGCGATGAGTTCGGCGTGCACGTTGGGGTCAACCTCTCGTCGTCTCGTGGTGCGGGTACCTTGGGGCCGCGCCCCCAGACCTCTTCGGCCTGAACGGCTTCGTCCTCAAACGCCGGACGGGCTGAACCACCTGACCCGGCGCCGGGAAGTAACGCCTACAACCGCCCCAGTACCTGCCTCAGCAGCGACCCCATCCGCTTCGCCGAGTCCCGGCCGGCCTGGAGCACCTCTTCGTGGTTCAGCGGCTCACCCGTCATACCGGCCGCGAGGTTCGTCACCAGCGAGATGCCCAGTACCTCCGCGCCCGCCTCACGCGCGGCGATCGCCTCGAGGACCGTCGACATGCCCACCAGGTCCGCGCCGATGACCCGGGCCATCCTGATCTCGGCCGGCGTCTCGTAGTGCGGGCCGGGGAACTGCGCGTAGACGCCCTCCTCCAGGGTGGGGTCGATCTCCTTGCACAGGGCGCGCAGCCGCGGGGAGTAGAGGTCGGTGAGGTCGACGAAGTTGGCGCCGACGATCGGGGACGTGGCGGTCAGGTTGATGTGGTCGCTGATCAGGACCGGCTGGCCGGGCCGCATGCCCTCGCGCAGACCGCCGCAGCCGTTGGTCAGCACGATGGTCTTGCTGCCGGCGGCGACCGCCGTACGGACGCCGTGGGCGACGGCGGCCACCCCGCGGCCCTCGTAGTAGTGCGTACGGCCCAGGTAGACGAGGGCGCGCTTGTGGCCGATCCGGTACGAGCGGATCCTGCCGCCGTGTCCCTCCGCCGCCGGGGGCGGGAAGCCGGGCAGCTCGGTGACCTGGAACTCGGCGTCGGGAGCGCCGAGGGCGTCCGCGGCCGGGGCCCAGCCGGAGCCCATCACGAGGGCGACGTCGTGGGTCTCGGCGCCGGTCAGTTCGCGCAGGCGCGCGGCGGCGGCGTCGGCGGCGACCCTGGGATCTGCTGGGGCGGCGCCCTGGATGTCGTCCGGAAGAAGAGATGCGTTCACACGGTCGAGAGTAGCCGGTCAGGTCCTACGCGCGTAGATGGCAGAGCTCACGGGATGGCGATCGTTGTCTTGTCGTTTCCAACCAAGAGTGCGGCGGGTGGGGCCCGGCAAGTCCGCTGACGCGTGCCCGCCGCCTCAGCAGGGCCTTTTGCGCAGTTCCATCACGTAGTCGTGCGGTGCGCCCGCCGACTCCGCGGCGTCCGCGATCTCACCCAGATAGCGCGCCGACGGCAATCCGCCCTCGTAGCCGTTGAGGACGTACACCCAGGCCGGCTCCTGGCCGTCCAGCGTGTGCACGCGCACCCGCATCCGGCGGTAGATGTCGAGGCCGACGCCCTCCCAGCGGTCCATCGACTCCTCGTCGGCCGGTGCGATGTCGTACAGGGCGACGAAGACCTGGGAGTCCGGCGCCTCGACGAGGGTCGCGAGCGCGCCCTCCCAGCCCAGGTGCTCGCCGCCGAAGGTCAGCCGCCACCCGTTCAGCCAGCCGGTGGCCCGCAGCGGTGAGTGCGGGGCGCGGCGGGTCATCAGCCGCGCGTCGAGGTTGCCGGCGTACGCGGCGTAGAGCGACATGCGACGAGGGTACGGCAGCCGCCCCGCCGGCCCCGCCCGTCCCACGGGCAGCGGTGACGCGTCTCTCGCCCCCCGGGGCGGTACCGGTTTGAACCGTGCGGGACAATGGGGTACGTGACTCGGATCGTGATCATCGGTGGCGGACCCGGCGGATACGAGGCGGCCCTGGTGGCCGCCCAGCTCGGCGCGGAGGTGACCGTCGTCGACTGCGACGGTCTGGGCGGGGCGTCGGTGCTGACCGACTGCGTGCCGTCGAAGACCCTTATCGCTACGGCCGAGGTGATGACCACCTTCGATTCCTCGTACCAGGAGCTGGGGATCATCGTCGCCGACGACACCCCGCCGATGGAGCAGGCCGCCCGGGTGGTCGGGGTCGACCTCGACAAGGTCAACCGTCGTGTGAAGCGGCTCGCCCTCGCCCAGTCGCACGACATCACCGCCTCCGTGACGCGCGCCGGCGCGCGTGTCCTGCGCGGGCGCGGGCGCCTGGAGGGCATGCAGGCGCTCGACGGCTCGCGCAAGGTCGTGGTGCGGGCCGGGGACGGCACCGAGGAGACGCTCGTCGCCGACGCCGTCCTGATCGCCACCGGCGGACACCCCCGCGAGCTGCCCGACGCCCAGCCCGACGGCGAGCGCATCCTCAACTGGACCCAGGTCTACGACCTCACCGAACTCCCCGAGGAACTCATCGTCGTCGGTTCCGGTGTCACGGGCGCCGAGTTCGCCGGTGCCTACCAGGCCCTCGGCTCGAAGGTGACGCTCGTGTCGTCCCGCGACCGCGTGCTGCCCGGCGAGGACCCGGACGCCGCGGTCGTGCTGGAGGACGTCTTCCGGCGCCGCGGCATGAACGTCATGGCCCGCTCGCGCGCCCAGTCCGCCAAGCGCGTCGGCGACCAGGTCGAGGTCACCCTCGCCGACGGCCGCGTCATCACCGGCTCGCACTGCCTGATGGCCGTCGGTGCGGTCCCGAACAGCGCGGGCATGGGCCTGGAGGAGGCCGGGGTCAGGCTGCGCGACTCCGGGCACATCTGGACCGACAAGGTCTCCAGGACCACGGCTCCGGGCGTGTACGCCGCCGGTGACGTCACCGGGGTGTTCGCCCTCGCGTCCGTCGCCGCCATGCAGGGACGTATCGCCATGTACCACTTCCTCGGCGACGCGGTGGCCCCGCTCGACCTGAAGACCGTCTCCTCCAACGTCTTCACCGACCCCGAGATCGCCACCGTCGGCTACTCCCAGGCCGACGTCGACGCCGGCAAGATCGACGCCCGGGTCGTCAAGCTGCCGCTGCTGCGCAACCCGCGCGCGAAGATGCAGGGCATCCGGGACGGCTTCGTCAAGATCTTCTGCCGCCCCGGCACGGGGATCGTGGTGGGCGGTGTGGTCGTGGCGCCCCGCGCCTCGGAACTGATCCACCCGATCTCGATCGCCGTCGACAACAATCTGACGGTCGAACAGATCGCGAACGCGTTCACCGTGTACCCGTCGCTTTCGGGGTCGATCGCCGAGGTGGCCCGCCAGCTCCACACCCGCAAGGCCACGGGCGAGGCCTGACGACCGAAACCGACTCCCCTGCCGATGACGGGGAGTTGCCGGGCTTGCGTACGGCATAGGCGG
The DNA here is from genome assembly GCF_055595715.1 of Streptomyces sp. NPDC040410. NCBI lineage: Bacteria > Bacillati > Actinomycetota > Actinomycetes > Kitasatosporales > Streptomycetaceae > Streptomyces > Streptomyces sp. NPDC040410. Next base: position 2,182 of record NZ_JBVIVK010000003.1, on the reverse strand, counting down.
GGAGACTAGGCCTTATACCACCCGCCGCCCTGCTGTGCGAACAACTTCTGCTATTCGGCGCAAACAGCTGAAAGCAGACGGTCGCCCGCGTTACTGTCAGTTTCGTGTTCGCTGCAGAACGTCGCCAATTGATCCTCGAAATGGTGCGAGCGAACGGAGCGGTGTCGCTCCGTGAGCTCGCCCGCGTCGTCCAGACCTCCGAAGTGACCGTACGGCGGGACGTGCGCGCACTGGAGGCAGAAGGACTCCTCGACCGCCGGCACGGCGGTGCGGTATTGCCGGGCGGGTTCACGCGGGAGTCCGGCTTTCCGCAGAAATCCCATCTCGCGACCGCCGAGAAGACGGCCATCGCCGATCTCGCCGCGAGCTTCGTCGAAGAGGGCGAGGCCATCGTGGTCGGGGCGGGCACCACCACACAAGAGCTGGCCCGCCGGCTCGCCCGGGTGCCCGGGCTGACCGTCGTCACCAACTCCCTTCTCGTGGCCCAGGCGTTGGCCCACGCCAACCGGGTGGAGGTCGTGATGACCGGCGGCACCCTGCGCGGCTCCAACTACGCCCTGGTGGGCTCCGGTGCCGAGCAGTCCCTCCAGGGACTGCGGGTCACCCGGGCCTTCCTGTCCGGCAGCGGACTCACCGCCGAACGCGGGCTGTCCACGTCCAACATGCTGTCGGCGTCCGTTGACCGGGCTCTCGTCCAGGCCGCGGCCGAGGTCGTCGTGCTGGCCGACCACACCAAGCTGGGCACGGACACCATGTTCCAGACCGTGCCGACCGACCTCATCACGCGTCTCGTCACCGACGAGCCGCCCGCCCACGACGACCGGGCGGCCACCGAGCTCCAGGCCCTCGCCGACCAGGGCGTGCAGATCGCCGTGGCCGGAGCGGGGACCTCGGGGGGTGATGCGGCCCCGGCGCGGCATCAACAGCGTCGGGACGTACCGCTCCCAGGCCCGCGCCGCGGCCAGGTCCCGGGCGGACCGGGACTGCGGACGGCGGCCACGGTACTCGGTGAGCCGGGCGCGGGGGAGCGGGCGCGGGTGGCGGACTTACGGCGGCGGTGAGGCGGGTCCTCCCCTCCGCGCCCTACGGCTTCAGCCCGCGCAGCGTCAGCCGTAGCAGCCGGTCCGCCAAGTCCGGGTCCGTCGGCGTCTCCTCCGCGGCCAGCGCGATCGCGTGGGTCAGTTGCAGGAGGTCGCCGATCGCGACGTCGGATCGGACCGTGCCCGCCTCCTGAGCTCGCGTCAGCAGCGCGCCGCCCGCCTCCCGGATCGGGCCGCTGCAACGGCCGAGGGCCGAGGAGTCGTCGTACGAGACGGACATCAGCGCCCGGGCGAGACCGCGGTACTCGCCCGCGTGCGTGACCGTCTCGCGCAGCCACGTGATCAGCGCCGCGCAGGGCTCCGGGGCACGCAGCAACTCGCGCGACCGGGCGAGCAGGTCGCTCACCGCGTCCTCGAAGACCGCGCTCAGCAGGGCGTGCCGGTTGGGGAAGTGGCGGTAGAGCGTGCCGATGCCGACGCCCGCGCGCCGGGCCACGTCCTCCAGGGACGCCTCCGTGCCGTGCTCGGCGAAGGCGGAGCGGGCCTCGGCCAGCAGCCGCTCGTGGTTGCGGCGGGCGTCGGCGCGCATGGCGCGGGGCGCCGCGGACGTCACCGTCCCGTCCCGGTCCCCCGCGGCCTCCGGTGAGGTCGCGCCCACCATGACTCCCACCTGCCCTCTCTCCCGCCCCCGTCCGACCACAGCATGCCACCGAGGAGGTGCCGGCGGCCTTCCCGGACAGCGCGCGGGCCGCACCTTCGCCGAGCGCCACAGAGTCGGTCCGCACCCGGTCACCATCCTGCCCTCCACATGATGGCCACCGCCTTCGGCGCCGCGGGCCTCGTCATCGTCCGCCACGGCACCGGCTGGACCCGCGCCGCACGACCACCGCCACGGGGGGACGGGAAAGACGGAGACGCCCGGTGGACTGACTGCTCCAGTCCACCGGGCGCCTCGGAACGTCGTACGAGCCGGGATCAGTCCTTGATCTCGCAGATCGCGGCGCCCGAGGTGAGGGAGGCGCCGACCTCCGCGGACAGGCCCTTGATCGTGCCGGACTTGTGCGCGTTGAGCGGCTGTTCCATCTTCATCGCCTCGAGTACGACGATCAGGTCGCCTTCCTTGACTTCCTGGCCCTCCTCGA
>NZ_JBVIVK010000002.1:642056-701030 GCF_055595715.1 Streptomyces sp. NPDC040410 | reverse complement strand
TTTCCCTTTCCGGCGGTTCCGACTCTATCAGATCCTTTCGGGCCTGACTCCCAGTCAGCGGGGCTTGTCTTCGCGGCTGTTGGGCCGTTCCGACGCCTCAAACCTTAGCGGATCCTCTCGGCAGCTCCTAATCGAGGTGCCGATCCCGAATCGAATTGAATTCGGGCACGCCGAATTCAACCCCGGTGGGCGATCATGCTTGTGGTGTGAAGTGCCGCTTATGCGGCGGGAGGTGTTGTCAGAGAACTGTTACGGCTCTGTGGCAACCCGAAGAACTCTACGGATCTCACCGAGGGCTGTCAAGCGCCCCTTGTCAAGATCTTTTGGTCGGGCCTCAGTCGAGATCGCTGAGACGTCCGCCGGCGTCCGGCTGGGCGTACTCCACCCTGCGCAGCAGGCGGGTGAGGACGTCACCGAGGGCGGTCCGCTCCTTCGGTGACAGGTCCTGGAGCAGGTCCTCCTCGAAGACCGTGGCGAGCCTCATCGCCTCCAGCCACTTCTCGCGGCCCTCGGCGGTCAGCTCCACGATCACGCGCACCCGGTTGGACTCGTCGCGCTCGCGGGTGACCAGACCCTCGGCGACCATGCGGTCGATCCGGTGGGTCATCGCCGCCGGCGTGAGGCCGAGGCGCTTGGCGAGGTCGCTGGGGCCCAAGCGGTACGGGGCGCCGGAGAGGACGAGTTCCTTGAGGACCTCCCACTCGGCGTTGCTGATGCCGAGGGCGGCGGTCTGGCGGCCGTAGGCGACGTTCATACGGCGGTTCAGACGGGAGAGCGCCGAGACGATCTTCTCGACCTGGGGGTCGAGGTCCTGGAACTCGCGCTGGTAGGCGGCGATCTGCTCTTCGAGTGTCGGTTCGCCGAGGGTGCCGGGGGTGTCGCCCATGAGCGCAGTATCGCATGGTCCTGCTTGGTGTTGAAGTCCTTCTAGGTGTAGTGTTTAGCTTCGAACTTTAGCTTCGAAGTCTTCATACCTAACTACTGAGAGAGGTGAACGTGACCAGGGCGATGGGCGCAGCGATGCGCCGGATCCACGTGGGCAACGCACTCAGCGCGTTCGGGCTCGGCTTCACCGTCCCCTACCTGTACGTCTATGTGGCGCAGGTGCGGGGGCTGGGTGCCATGACGGCGGGTCTCGTGCTCGCCGTCTTCGCCGTGGCCGCGCTGATCGTGCTGCCGTTCGCCGGTCGGGCCATCGTCCGGCGGGGGCCGCTTCCGGTGCTGCTCGCCGCTCTGGTCACTGCCGCGCTGGGCTCGCTGAGCCTGGGACTGGCGAGCAATGCGGTGACCGTGCTGCTGTCGGCGGCCGCGCTCGGGGCGGGACAGGCCGTGATGCAGCCGGCGCTTGCGACGATGATCGTGGACTGCTCGGCGACCGAGACCCGGTCGCGGGCGTTCGCCACGCAGTTCTTCCTGCAGAACCTCGGGCTCGGCGTCGGTGGGCTCATCGGCGGGCATCTGGTCGACACCAGCAGTGCCGCGTCCTTCACGCTGCTGTTCGCGATCGAGGCGGCGATGTTCCTGCTGCTGGTCGTGGTGATGTCGACGGTGCGGATGCCGCACTCGCCGCGGATCGAGGACGCGCCGGCGCGGTCGGGCAGGGGCAGCTGGAAGCAGCTGCTGGGCAATCGGGCCATGGTGCAGCTGTGTGTGCTGGGGTTCGTGCTCTTCTTCGCCTGCTACGGGCAGTTCGAGTCGGGGCTGAGCGCGTACGGCGTCGAGGCGGCCGGGATTTCGACGTCCGCGCTGGGTACCGCGCTGGCTGCGAACACGGCGATGATCGTGGTCGCGCAGTTCCTCGTGCTGAAGTTCGTGGAGCGGCGGCGGCGGTCGCGGGTGATCGCGGCTGTCGGGCTGATCTGGGCCGTGGCGTGGGTCGTGGCCGGGTACGCGGGGCTCGGGCACGGCAGCCAGGAAATGGCCACGGCGGCGTTCGTGTCGACGTATGCGCTGTTCGGGCTGGGCGAGGCGATGCTGTCGCCGACGGTCGCGCCCCTGGTCGCGGACCTTGCGCCTGAGGGGATGGCGGGGCAGTACAACTCCGCGTTCGCGCTGGTGAAGCAGCTTGCGCTGGCTTTGGGGCCGGCGGTGGGCGGGCCGATGGGGGCCTCGCTGCATGCGCCGTACGTCGTGACGTTTCTGTTGTTCTCGGTCGGGATCACCGTGCTCGCGCTGCGACTGGGACGGCAGCTGACTGCTGCGCAGGATCAGCCGTGGCGGGCCAGGAGCCGGGTGGTGGCTCAGGGGGGCGCGGGTGCCTCGTCGGCGGGGCATGCCCAGGCTCACGCCTGAGGTCTCTCGCCCCCGTCGCCCCTACCCGCCCCGTCCCCAGGGGCTCCGCCCCCGCCAGGGGGCTCCGCCCCCTGGACCCCCTTCGGCCTGAACTGCCTCGTTCTTGTCAACCCCCGGACAGGCTGCAAGGCGTCCTAGCACCCGCCTTCACTTCGCGCCCGGCAACCCGAACTCGCACCACACCGCCTTCCCGCCCCCCGGCGTCCGGCGGGAGCCCCACGCCGAGGCGATGGTCGCGACGATGGCGATGCCTCGGCCCGACTCGTCTTCCTGTTCCGCGCGGCGGCGCCTCGGCAGGTGGTCGTCGCCGTCGGTGACCTCGATGATCAGGCGGCGGTCGGTGCGTCTCAGGCGCAGGCGCATGGGCGGGGTGCCGTGCTGGAGGGAGTTGGCGACCAGTTCGCTCGCGGCCAGGACTCCCAGGTCGTGCAGGTCGGGCGGGAAGCGCCAGCTGGTCAGCACGCCGGAGGCGAAGGCACGCGCGCGTGGGGCCGCCTCCACGCCTCCGAGGAGTTCCAGCGCCGCGTTGCGGAAGAGTTCGCCGTCCGGGCCCGTGCGGGCGGGGTGCTGGAGGACCAGGACGGCCACGTCGTCGTCGTGGTCCGCCGTCACCCCGGCGGAGCGGACCAGGCGGTCGCAGACCACCTGGGGGGTGCCGGTCGCGCCGGCGAGGGCACGCTCCAGGGCCGCGATGCCCTCGTCCAGGTCCTCGTTCCTCCGCTCGACCAGACCGTCGGTGTAGAGGACCGCCGTCGAGCCCGGGCCCAGTGCGATCGAGCCCGAGGCGTGCACCCAGCCGCCGGTGCCCAGGGGCGGGCCGGTGGGTTCGTCGGCGCGCTGGACCACCCCGCTCTCGTCGCGAACCAGGATGGGCAGGTGGCCTGCGGAGGCGTACACCAGCCTGCCCTCGTTGGGGTCGTGGACGGCGTACACGCACGTGGCGATCTGGTTGGCGTCGATCTCGGTGGCCAGGCCGTCCAGGAGCTGGAGTACCTCGTGCGGGGGGAGGTCCAGGCGGGCGTAAGCCCTGACCGCGGTACGGAGCTGGCCCATGACCGCCGCCGCGCGCACGCCTCGGCCCATGACGTCGCCGATGACGAGGGCCGTACGGCCGCCGCCGAGTGTGATCACGTCGTACCAGTCGCCGCCGACCGCGGCCTCCGTGCCGCCCGGCTGGTATGTGGCGGCGATGCGCAGGTCGTCCGGTTGTTCGAGCTCCTGGGGGAGCAGGGAGCGCTGGAGGGTGACCGCGGTTTCGCGCTGGCGGCGTTCGCTGGCTCGCAGGCGTTCGGCGGCCTCGGCGTGATCGGTGACGTCGGTGGCGAATACGAGAACGGCGCGGACGGCACGGCCGCAGCTCTCGCCTTCGGTGACCGGGGTGCAGGTGAAGCTGTAGGAGCGGCCGCCGGGAGCCTTGCGGGACTTGATCGTGCGGGGCTTGCCGCTGCGCAGTACCTGGTCCAGGAGCGGGAACAGGCCGAGTTCGTCGAGTTCCGGAAGGGCCTCGCGGGCCGGGTCGCCGATCGGGCGGGCGCCGAAGGCCGCGACATAGGCGTCGTTGACGTAGGCGAGGCGGTGGTCGGGGCCGTGGACGAGGGCGACGAGGGCCGGGACGCGGTCGAGGACCTCGCGGACGGGCAGTTCGTCGACGGCGGGCACGACCGGCGCCTCGTGGGTGAGTCGTTCGGCGCGGGCCGCGGGCACGGAGCCCGCCCCGAGTCGGTCCGGTGCGACCGTGTGTTGTGGCCGCGCTGCCGCGCGGCGCTGCGTTCCGGGGAGCCGGGCGCTCCAGCGCGTGAAGTTCACGAATCCTTGCCTCGTGTCGTCGTCTTCGTCGTCTTCGGCGTCTTCGGCGTCTTCGGCCGGCTCCGGGCCCGGCCGAGGGGCCGGGGGACGGCGCCACCGGGGTGCAGCACGGTGGGAAGCCTGATGGTTCGAAGGGTTCGAATGGTTCGAAGGGCGGGCGGCTGCCCGTCCTTGGTCGGGTATCAGTCTGGCAGTGTGGCCGACCGGGCCGACATCCGTCAGACGCCTTCCCCTCCGGTGGAGTTCCGCGGTCCGGTCAGGACGACCCCTTCGGGTCGGAAGGAGGCTTTCCACCGGCCGCGAGTTCGAACTCCGCTCGGGGATGTTCGAGCGAACCGAGGGAGACGATCTCCCTCTTGAAGAGCCCCGACAGGGTCCATTCGGCGAGCACGCGGGCCTTGCGGTTGAAGGTGGGCACCCTGCTGAGGTGGTAGACGCGGTGCATGAACCAGGCGGGGTAGCCCTTCAGCTTGCGCCCGTAGAGGTGTGCGACACCTTCGTGCAGGCCCAGGGAGGCCACCGAGCCGACGTACTTGTGGGCGTACGTCTCGAGGGGTTCGCCGCGCAGGGAGTGCACGATGTTGTCGGCGAGGACCTTCGCCTGGCGGAGCGCGTGCTGGGCGTTGGGGGCGGTCTCCTTGCCGGGTTCCTCGGCGGTGACGTCGGGGACGGCCGAGGCGTCTCCCGCGGACCACGCGTGCGTGACGCCTTCGACGGACAGCTGGGGGGTGCATTTCAGCCGACCGCGTTCGTTGAGCGGCAGGTCGGTGGCGGCGAGGATCGGGTGGGGTTTGACACCGGCCGTCCACACGACCGTACGGGTCGGGAAGCGGGCGCCGTCGCTGAGGACGGCCACGCGGTCGGCGCAGGATTCGAGCCGGGTTCCCAGGCGTACGTCGATGTTGCGGCGGCGCAGTTCGGTGACCGTGTAGCGGCCCATCTCCTCGCCGACCTCGGGCAGGATGCGGTCCGAGGCCTCGACGAGGATCCACTTCATGTCGTCGGGCTTGAGGTTGTGGTAGTAGCGCGTGGTGTAGCGGGCCATGTCCTCGAGCTCGCCGAGCGCCTCCACGCCGGCGAATCCGCCACCGACGAAGACGAAGGTCAGGGCCGCGTCGCGGATGGCGGGGTCGCGGGTGGAGGAGGCGATGTCCATCTGCTCGATGACGTGGTTGCGCAGGCCGATGGCCTCCTCGACCGTCTTGAAGCCGATGCCGTAGTCGGCAAGGCCGGGCACGGGCAGGGTGCGTGAGACGGAGCCGGGCGCGAGGACCAGTTCGTCGTATGTGATCTGCTGCCCGCCCGTTCCCTCCTCCTCCGTGGCGAGGGTGGTGAGGGTGGCCGTGTGCTTGGCGTGGTCGATGGACTGCGCCTCGCCGATGACGATCCGGCACTGGTCGAGGACACGGCGCAGCGGTACGACGACATGGCGGGGGGAGATGGAACCTGCGGCCGCCTCCGGAAGGAACGGCTGATAGGTCATGTAGGGGTCGGGTGTGACCATCGTGATCTCGGCCTCGCCCCGCCTGAGCTCCTGTTTCAGCTTCTGCTGGAGGCGCAGGGCCGTGTACATCCCGACGTAGCCACCGCCGACAACCAGAATGCGCGCGCGTTCCTTCACCATCCCATGACGCACCCGCCGCTCGCGTTTGTCCACAGCCCCGACAATCTGTGTGACCACGGGTCCGGTGCGCGCAGGGTTGGCCGAATTGTCGGAGCGCTTGGAAAGCACGCAGGTCAGGGGGTGCGCGCGTGGGGCTCGGGGAGGGCGCAATCGGGACGTATACGACCCGTACTCCGATCGGGGGGCGCTCCGTGCGGAACCTGCCCCTTCTGAATTGACCCTCACTCAACTATGTTCGTGTGTCGACGGGGTGCAGGGGGATGCGCCTTCGGGTCCGCGACGGGCGGGCTCGTGAACCGGGCCTGTTCCCCATGCTCCGGCTTTCAATGGCGGGGAGAGTCTCCGGGGGGAGACGTCATTACCGGGGGAACGCTTATGCACATTCAGGACTCTCATTGGTCGTCCGCGTCTGCCACCGCAGCCGGTGGCGGGACGCTGGGCGGAGCGATGACAGGGACGATGAGCGCGGCGGGCGACGGACGCGGGGACGGTTCGCGGACGACGCCGCTGCGCGTGGACGCACAGCGCAATCTGGAGCACGTACTGCGTGCGGCGCGCGAGGTCTTCGGCGAGCTGGGCTACGGCGCGCCGATGGAGGACGTGGCGCGGCGCGCGCGGGTCGGCGTCGGCACGGTGTACCGGCGCTTCCCGAGCAAGGACGTCCTGGTGCGGCGGATAGCCGAGGAGGAGACCTCCCGGCTGACCGACCAGGCGCGTGCGGCGCTCGGGCAGGAGGACGAGCCGTGGTCGGCGCTCTCGCGCTTCCTGCGGACGTCGGTGGCCTCCGGCGCCGGGCGGCTGCTGCCGCCGCAGGTGCTGAGGGTCGGAGTCCTGGACGAAGCGGCCGAGGGCGCCGACGGTTCGGTGTTCGACGAGACGCGCGTGCCGCAGCAGCGGCTCCGGCCGGCTTCCGCGGAGCTGCGGCTGGTGCCGGAGCAGCCCTCGGCCGTGTCCGCGGACGACGACGCGGGGGCGGCGGCGCTGCTCGACGTGGTGGGCCAGCTCGTGGACCGGGCGCGCGCGGCGGGCGAGCTGCGGGCCGATGTGTCGGTGGCGGACGTGCTGCTGGTGATCGCGACGGCGGCGCCCTCGCTTCCGGACGCGGCGCAGCAGGCGGCGGCCTCGGCGCGGCTGCTGGACATCCTGCTGGAGGGGCTGCGGTCCCGGCCGGCATGAGGGCCGGATCGTCAACCTCGGCTGACGCGTGACTCGAAGAGGTGACAGTGAGGCGTGGGCGCTGCGTCGCCCTCGCCTCGGCTTCACCGTGTGAGTGTTACAGGCATTTCAGGCAAGCCGATCAACTCCCTTTCGTTGAACGCAAATTGACCTGCCTCCGGGCAGGTGACGGCCGGTCCCGCGCCGCGGCAGGTCCCTATGGACGAGTTCACGATTCGCGCTGAGGGGTCCCGAACAAAAGCCAATATGGCACTCTGACCCGGTGTTCGGGACTGGTTGGGCAGGCGGCGGGGGCTTTCCGCGATGAGCGTTGACGGGCGGGACGAGTCACACGGTGACGGCGACGCGGAAGCACGCGGGCCCGCCTCGCCGCAGGTTCCGAGTCAGGGGGGCCGCGCCGGCTTCCCGCAGAACGGCGACTTCTCAGCAAGGGGCATTCCGGCGCAGGGCGGCGAACCCGTCGAGGCCGGCATCCCCGCACAGGGCGGCGAACCCGTGGAGGGCACCGTACCGGCGCAGCGCGACCGGCGCGACGACGGCGTCCTGTCTCCGCCTTGGGACGTGGCACCGTCCGACGGCGACCTGATCGTGCGCATGCGGGCGGGCGACGACACGGCGTACGAGGAGCTGTACCGCCGCCACGCGGGCGCCGTTCGCCGGTATGCGCGTACCTGCTGCCGGGACACCCACACCGCGGACGACCTCACCGCCGAGGTCTTCGCCCGCATGCTCCAGGCGGTGCGCGGCGGCGCCGGCCCCGAGCAGGCCGTGCGCGCGTACCTGCTCACGACCGTCCGGCGCGTCGCCGCCGGCTGGACGAAGTCCGCGAAGCGGGAGCAGCTCGTCGACGACTTCGCGGTGTTCGCCGCGCAGTCCGCACGCGGGCCCCAGGTGTCCGGCGACGGCACACAGGGCCTGGGCGCGGACGTGCGCGCGATGCACGAGGCCGAACGGTCCCTGGCCATGCAGGCCTTCCGCTCGCTGCCCGAGCGCTGGCAGGCCGTGCTGTGGCACACCGAGATCGAGGACGAGTCGCCGAGCGAGGTCGCCACGCTTTTCGGGCTCGACGCCAACGGCACGCGCGTGCTCGCCAGCCGCGCCCGCGAGGGCCTCAAGCAGGCCTACCTCCAGGCCCACGTCAGCGCCGCCCTCGCCGGCGACGAGGAGTGCGCCCGCTACGCCGACCGGCTCGGCGCCTACGCCCGCGGCAGCCTGCGCTCCCGCGCCGAGCGGGGTCTGCGCAAGCACCTGGAGGAGTGCGTCAAGTGCCGGCTGGCCGCGGGCCAGATCAAGGAAGTCGCCGGCGGTATCCCCGCCGTCGTGCCGGTCGCGGTCATCGGCTGGTTCGGCGCCGCCGGGTACGCCAAGGTGCTCGGGCTCGTCGCCGGTGGTGCGGGGGCGGCCGGCGCCGTGGCGGCCGCCAGCGGCGTGGGAACGGCCGGTGGCGGTGCGTCCGGCGGGGCGGGCACCGGCGGCGGTACGGCGGCCTCGGAGGGGCTGGGTGCGGCCGTGAAGGCCGGTGTCGCAGCCGGTGTGGTCGCCGTGGGCGTCGCGGCAGTGGTGGTGATCGCGCTCGGCGCCGGCGACGGCCCCGGCGAGAAGCCGGACGCCAAGCCGCCCGTGTCCTCGCCGGTCGTCCAGCCGGCCCAGGACACCCCAGCGCCCCCGGAGAAGGAACCCGGGGCGAAGCCGCCGGCGGTCGCGCTCGCGCCGGCCGCCACGCCGGCCTCAACCCCGACCCGGGCATCGGCCCCGGTCTCGACGGCCACAGAGTCACCGGCGCCGACCGCGACGGCCACCGAGGCCACCACCCCGGATCAGTCGCCCGCTCCGGCCCCCACCCCCACGCGGGAGCCCGCACAGACCCCGGCACCCACCTCGACGCCCACGCCCACGCCGACCCCGACTCCCCCGCCCGCTCCGGCCACCTACCGGTTGAGCGACCTCGACTACGACGTCGCCGGCGACGGTACCGAGCCCGAAGTCCGGCTTCGCGCGAGCAGCTGGCTGTGGCAGCGGTACGGCATGTCGATCGCCGGCCACGAGTATGCGGACGGTGGGACCGTGCGCGGCGACTCCTCCGTGACCGTCGACCTCAACCGCCGGTGCTCTTCCTACGACGCGCTGGTCGGCATAGACGACCTCACCCTGAAGCACGGAAAGACGCACTTCTCCGTCTACGCCGACGGGGTCCGGCTGTGGAAGTCCGGCGTGGTCGAGGACGGGGAAACGGCGGAGCCCGTCCATGTGAACCTCGCCGGCCGCAGCACCGTACGGCTGGTGGTGGAGTCGCACGGCCACCTGGACTCGGTGACCCTCGCGGACTGGGCCGAGGCGGAGTTCACCTGTACTTAGAAGGTCAGCGGGCCTGCTCCGCGGGGTGTACGCGCAGTGCCTCGCCGAGGTCGCTGAGGATGTCGTCCGCGGTGAAGGCGGCACCCTTCGCGTACTCCGCGCCGTACCGGCGGTCGCCCAGCGCGGCGCGGGCGGCGGTCTCGGCGCGCTCCGCCCGCGCGCGCTCCGGCATGGGGCGCGGATGGCCGCCGCGCCGGCGCTCCGCGGCGGCGAGCAGGCGGGTGGCTCGCGGGAAGTCTCCGAGGTCGGCGAGGAGTTCCGCCGTGCCGTCCACGAGCGCCGCCACGATCGCGTCGGCACACCGGCGTTCCACCGCTTCGCCGACGGTGTCCACGAACTTCGGCAGTCCGTGCCGCGGGCCCGACTCGGCGGCGGTCACCTTGGCGTCGACCGAGTTCAGCATCACCGTGAACTGCGGCGGCGGCGTGCCTCGTCCGGTCTCCGCGCGGGCCGCACCGCACAGTTCGCGCGCGCGGGCGGTGTCCTTCTCGTCCAGCGCGATGTGGGCGCGGATGAGCAGGACGAACGCCCGGGAGTCCGCCACACCGTAGCGGTCGGCGGCGGCGGCCGCGTCGTCCAGCGCGCTCAGCGCGGCCGCACGGTCGCCCCCGCGGTAGGCGATCTCGGCGAGCCGGGCGACGAGGAACGGCGTCTCGGCGTAAGCGCCCACCTCGTAGGCGAGGCGCAGGGCCTCCTCGTACTCGCCCTTGGCCTCCTCAAGGCGGCTGCGGGCCATGGCTGCCTCGCCGGCCGCGCTGCACACCTGGGCCCACATCCAGCGGTCGCCGACGCGTCGGCTGAGCACGCGCAGCTCCGCAAGGTCGTCGTCGACGCCCTCCATGCCGCCGGGTGAGTCGACGGCCATGTGCGTCCGGAACATCAGGGTGACGCCGACGGCCCAGTCACCACCGTGGGCCCGGCAGTTGGCGACCGCGACATCGACGGCACGGACGTCCATCGAGCCGCTGAGGAGGTAGGCGGTCAGCGGCCAGACGATGCCGGGCAGACGGGCCGCCTGCGGGCCGCCCCGCTCGAAGAAGGCCCGGACCCGGCCGAGGTACCGGCGCAGCCTCTCGTCCAGCAGGCCGTCCATCGGCTCGATCTCGGACCTGAGGAAGAGGTGCAGCATCCGGAGGTTCATCCGCGGGGTGTGCAGCGGATGGTGTGCCTCCTCGTCCGGGGCGGCGAGGTAGGCGTCGACCGGGTCGAGGGGGACGGGGGCCCGGTTGGCCACGGGAGCGGTACCGGCCGTGGAGACGTTGCCGGCCGCGTCCAGGGCCACGCCCAGGCGCAGGACCTGGTCGAGCCATTCCACGCCCTCGTGCCGGTAGTTGCGCAGCCACCAGAACCAGCCCATGGCGAGGGCGAGGGCGGCGGCCTCCGTCTCGGCCCCGGCGGCGATCGCGCGGTCGAGCGCCGCGCGGATGTTGTCCAGCTCGGTTTCCAGACGGGAGATCCAGGGGAGTTGCTCGGCGGAGCGCAGCAGCGGTTCGGCCTTCTCGACGAGCGCGCGCACCCACGCGCGGTGCCTGCGCTCGGCCGCGGCGCGCAGCTCGGGGACCTCGGCGGCGCGCTCGACGGCGTACTCGTGGATCGTCTCCAGCATGCGGTAGCGCATGCCGACCGAGCCGCCCCGCTCACAGGGGGTGGCCACGACCAGGGACTTGTCGACGAGCGCCCCGACCAGGTCCGCGGCGGGGCCGGTGCACACGGCCTCCGCGGCGGCGAGGTCCCAGCCGCCCGCGAACACGGACGCCTCGCACAGGACCGTCCGCTCCCGTTCGTCCAGCAGCTCCCAGGACCAGTCGACGACCGCGCGCAGGGTCTGCTGGCGGGGCAGGACCGTTCGGCTTCCGGAGGTGAGGAGGCGGAAGCGGTCGTCGAGGCGGTCGGCGATCTGCCGGGGGGTGAGCAGCCGCAGCCGGGCGGCCGCCAGCTCGATGGCGAGCGGCAGCCCGTCGAGGCGCCGGCAGATCTCGTCCACCGCTTCCTTGTCGCCGAGCACGGCCGCCGCGTCGGGGCGGACGGCGGCAGCGCGCTCGGTGAAGAGGCGGTGCGCCTGGTCGGGGAGCAGGGGCTCGACCGGGCGCACGGACTCGCCGGGGACGCCCAGGGGTTCACGGCTGGTGGCGAGAATCGTGAGCCCCGGGCAGCGGGTGAGCAGCGTCTCGGCGAGCTCGGCCGCCGCTTCGATCACATGTTCGCAGTTGTCAAGGATCAGGAGCTGGCTGCGCGGGGCGCAGTACTCGACGAGCAGGGCGACCGGGTCGTCCTGCGGGCCCGTCAGCTCCGTGGTCATCAGCACGGTCTCGCGCAGACCGAGCGCGCTGACCACCGCGCCGGGCACCGCCTCCGGCCGGTCGAGCGGGGCGAGCTCGGCCAGCCAGGCCTGCGGAAGGCCGGCGGCAGCCTCCTCGGCGAGACGGGTCTTCCCGGAGCCGCCCGGTCCGGTGAGGGTGACGAGACGGGCCCTGTGCACCTCGGAACGGATGGCGTCGAGTTCGGGTTCCCGGCCGACGAAGGACGTCAGCCGCGGGCGGATGTTGCCGGTGCGCTCGAGGTGTTCGGGGTGTCGTGGGCGGCGCGCGGCGGCGCGCGGCGGTGCGTGCGGCGCCGCGGCCGGCCGGACGAGCAGTTCGGTGTGCAGGGCGCGCAGTTCGGGACCGGGGTCGGTGCCGAGGCCGTCGGCCAGGGCGCGGCGGGCGGTCTCGTAGGCGGCGAGGGCGTCGGCGCCGCGGCCGGTGTCGCGCAGGGCGCGGATGAGGAGGGCGTGCAGCGGTTCGTCGTACGGGTGGGCCGCGGTCAGTTCCGTCAGCTCCGGTACGACGTCGTGGGCGCGGCCGAGCCGCAGGTCCGCGTCGATCCGGGCCCGGGTCGCCTCTTGGCGCAGCGCCTGGGGGCGGGTCGCGGCGCCGCGGTCGGGGAGGTCGGCGAGGGCGGGCCCGCGCCACAGGGCGAGAGCGTCGGCGAGGTCGCGGGCGGCCGTGGAAGCGTCGCCCCGGTCGAGAGCGGTGGTCCCCTGCCGTACGAGGTGCTCGAAGACGAAGAGGTCCACATCGCGCTGTTCCGCCGCGAGCCGGTACCCGCCGGGGTCGGAGGCGACGGCGTCCTTGCCGACGGTACGGCGGAGCCGGCCGACGAGGGCCTGGAGGGCGGCCGGGGCGTCCTGGGGAGGCGTGTCCGCCCAGACCTCGTCGATCAGGGTCTGCGGGCCGGTGACGCGGCCGGGGCGGAGGGCGAGGGCGGCGAGCAGCGCGCGCAGGCGGGGGCCGCCGAGGGGTATGACGGCGCCCTGGTCGTCCTGCGCCTGGGTGACGCCCAGGATTCTGTACCGCACCGGGACATTGTCGCCGGGGTGCCGGTGCGGGGCACGGGGTTTCCGCTTCGGCCCCGGCGCCCGCGTCCCCTACGACCCCGCCCCGCCGACCTGCCGCACCCGCACCACCCCGCCGCCGGATGATCCCGTACCCAGCATCCCGTTCTGCGGGGTGATCCCCGCCGGTACCGCACGCGCGCGTGCGGGTGTGCCCGTCCAGCACGTGCCCCTGCGCGCCAGCAGCCGGCCGAGCCACAGCTCCAGTGACACCAGGTCCGCGAGGCCGTCCAGGGGCAGGGGCTCGCCCTCGGCCGCCGCCCGCAGGGCCTTGCGGACCACACGCGCCTCCACCAGGCCCGCCTGCGCGAGCAGCGGCGTGCCGAAGAGGGCCGTCAGGGAGTCCGCGGCCACCCGCAGCCCCGTACGCGCGGCGGCGGCCGCACCGTGGGACGGGGCGCCCCAGCCGGGCGGGAGGTCGGCGACCCCGGCGCCCTCCAGAACCGTGCGCAGGATCTCGGCCCGTGCGCCGGGCTTGACGCGCAGTGCCTCCGGGAGCTCGCGGCAGGCCCGGACGACCTGGTTGTCGAGGAACGGCGCGTGCAGGCGCTGGAAGCGGATCTCGGCGGCCTGTTCCAGCACGCGCAGGTCCGTCGCAAGCCTCGTCAGTGCCGCACGCGCGCGGAAGTCGCCGGGCCGCTGCCCCGGACCCACCCCTGAGCGAAGGGTCGCCCCTTGCAGGCGAACCGATACTTCAGCGAGGGCCTCCCCCGTCAGCCAGCGCGCAGCCGGCCCGGGTCCGGCCCAGGTGAGCGCGGCGAGGGACGCCTCGACGGCGCCTGCGGGTTCGTCGAAGCGGCGGTGCAGGAGGCGGTCGGCCAGGACTTCCAGGCCGGCCCGGTAGGGCGTACGGGCCAGACGCCGGGCGGCGCCGTACACGCGCGCCGGGACGAGCACCGAGCCGTCCGCCCTCGCCAGTGCGGCGACCGGGCGCACCAGGTGACGCCGCTTGCGGTCCATCAGCAGGTCCGCCAGTCGTGCCGGGTGCGCGTCCAGCGCCTGGCGTGCGCCGTAGCCCGTGAAGTGGTCCGCGCTGCCGGACGCCAGCCGCGCGCGGTGGCGGGCCGCCGTCACCAGGCAGGGGCCGGGCTCGTCGGTCAGCGGGCCGTCCAGGTCTGCGTAGGGGAGGGTGTCCTCGCCGCCGGTCACCACCACGTGGTGCAGCCGCGGGTTGGCCGCCAGGGAGCCCGCCCGCTCCAGCTCCGCCTCCCGGCCGCCCACGGCAAGGTCGTTGAAGGTCACGGCGAGCAGCCGCTCGCCCGCGCCCGTGCCGTGGCCAAGGACGGTCCCCGGCATCCCCGGCAGACCGGCGGCCAGCAGCGCCAGCGTCGCCGACGCCGGTCCGCCGGACAGGTCGGCCCCGATCCCGGGCACCGGCATCCCGCGCGCGGCGCGCCGCTCGGCCGGCCCCATGCCGGGCACCGGCCCGGGGTCGATGTCGGCGCCGGGGACGTGGCGCGGGGCCGACAGGCGGGCGCGGACCGCCTCGACCAGGGCGTCGCGCACCGCGTCGACCGCACTGTCCGGGTCGGCGGAGGGCGCCGCCACCGCCAGGGAGGCGACCGGCTCGTACCCGGCGATCTCACGTGCTCCGGCGCGCAGGATCAGCGCGTGCCCGGGCGGAATGCGCCGCACGCCGTCGTAGGGGGTGGAGTCGTGCAGAGCGGCCGGTACGTCGGGGGCGGCGAGCAGCGCGGCGAGGTGCCCGAAGTCGAGGTTGGCCTCGATGAGGTCCGCGAGCGGCAGCGCGGCCGTCGCGTACGCGGTGCCGCCTGCCCACGGGGTGTGGAACACCGGGCGCGCGCCCGCGAGATCGCCGCAGACGGTGATGCGGCGGCCCACCTGGGCGACGGCCGTGTAGCTGCCCGGCCAGGCCGTCAGATGCCGCAGGGCCCCTCCGCGCGCGGCGAAGAGTCCGACCCGCAGCTGCTCGTCCGTCGCGCCGCAGGTGCCGAGGACGGCGATCCGGTTCTGCGCGTCGGCCTTCACGACCCGTACCTCGTCGGGGCGCCAGTCGCCGACCGCCCACAGCGGGTCGGGGTCGCCCCACAGGAGTTGGGAACCCACCGGGTGCACGGTCTCGCCGTCGTGCCCGGTGGCCCCCGCGGAGCCGGTCTCGGCGGCCCCCGCGGCGGTGCTGCTCCACCCCACCAACCACCGCATCGACGCCTCCACAGGCTGTGGACAACCAGTGCACCGCACGAACTCGGCACCATGCTGCCACGAAGGACGCGTCACAGAGAGGCGACGGAGCCGCTTGTGCTCCGCGGAACGCGCTGCCGGGAACGCTCCCGTGCCGCGGCGAACGCCGGGGCGGGGCAAGGAAACCGAGCGGCGACGGGAGCAGCTGCGACGTGAATGCGCCCCCGGTACGCTCCCCCAAAACCCCTAACGCGCCCTCAAGTTCCGTGGTGAGAGGCCTGATCACTGGCGAAGAGCAGAGTCGATTTTCAGCCAAATCGGCGGCGGCGGGACAACGCTGCACACGCTCCGTACACGTTCCGCCCAGCAGTCGGCCGACGCGCAGTCCGGGAGGCGGAGTTCGCCCCCCGGACCGGTCCGCCGCCCGCGGGGATGGAGGCGGCGGTGTCCCCCAGCCCACTGGATCCAGTACAGCGGGCCGACCCACGCACGACCATGGAAGCGCTCCCCGGATGGCCGGAGAAGAGCGCACGGACGGGCGCACGGCCACACAACAGGAGCACGCCGCAACAGACCGTCGCGGGCCCGCACTTGAGTACGGACCACAATCCCGCCATCCGGAACAATGCCTCTTAACGCCTGGGATGCGGCGAACTACGCTGGGTTTACGAATGCCGCGTGGTTATGCCAGCGCGGCAGCCGTCTGTGTCGAGGGGTGGCGCATGTCCAGGGAGCAACGCGGGCCGAACGAAAAACTCGGCGCCGTTCTCGCCCTCGCGGGAATCAGCAACGCAGGACTCGCACGACGCGTCAACGACCTTGGGGCTCAACGCGGGTTGACTCTTCGCTACGACAAGACGTCGGTGGCGCGCTGGGTGTCGAAGGGCATGGTGCCGCAGGGTGCTGCGCCGCACCTCATCGCCGCCGCGATAGGGCAGAAGCTCGGCCGCCCGGTGCCGCTCCACGAGATCGGCCTGGCGGACGCGGATCCCGCCCCCGAAGTCGGCCTCGCCTTCCCCAGGGACGTCGGGCAGGCCGTGCGCTCGGCGACGGAGCTGTACCGTCTCGACCTCGCCGGACGCCGGGCCGGCTCCGGCGGCATCTGGCAGTCGCTGGCCGGATCATTCGCGGTGAGCGCATACGCAACGCCCGCCTCACGGTGGCTGATAACCCCGGCCGACAGCTCGGTGGCGCGCGAGGTGAACCCGTCAGAGGGCTCCGGCGCACCGCTCAAAGTCGGCCACAGCGACGTGCAGAAGCTGCGTGAGGCAGCGGAGGACGCCAGGCGCTGGGACTCCAAGTACGGAGGCGGCGACTGGCGTTCGTCGATGGTGCCGGAGTGTTTACGGGTGGAGGCGGCCCCGCTGCTGCTCGGCTCCTACTCCGACGAGGTCGGCCGGGCCCTCTTCGGCGCGTCCGCCGAGCTCACCCGCCTCGCCGGCTGGATGGCCTTCGACACGGGCCAGCAGGAAGCCGCCCAGCGCTACTACATCCAGGCACTGCGTCTCGCGCGAGCGGCCGCCGACGTCCCCCTCGGGGGGTACGTACTGGCGTCGATGTCACTGCAGGCGACCTACCGCGGCTTCGGCGACGAGGGCGTCGACCTCGCGCAGGCCGCCCTGGAGCGCAACCGCGGCCTGGCCACTTCCCGCACCATGAGCTTCTTCCGCCTCGTCGAGGCACGCGCCCACGCGCGCGCGGGTGACGCCCAGGCGGCCGGCGCGGCCCTGAAGGCGGCCGAGGGGTGGCTGGAGCGCTCCCGCGAGGGCGACAGCGACCCGTCCTGGCTCGGCTTCTACTCGTACGACCGTTTCGCCGCGGACGCCGCCGAGTGCTACCGCGACCTGAAGGCTCCGCGCCAGGTGCGCCGCTTCACGGAGCAGGCGCTGTCGAAGCCGACGGAGGAGTTCGTGCGCTCGCACGGCCTCAGGCTGGTCGTGTCGGCGGTCGCCGAGCTCGAGTCGGGCAATCTGGACGCGGCATGCGAGCAGGGCGTACGGGCGGTGGAGGTCGCGGGGCGCATCTCCTCGGCACGCACCACCGAGTACGTGAAGGACCTCCTCCACCGGCTGGAGCCGTACGGCGACGAACCGCGCGTGGTCGAGCTGCGGGAGCGGGCGCGGCCGCTGCTGGTCGCCCCTGCGTAGCCGCCGGGTCCCGTCTCGTCTGCCTTGTCGCGGTGGTTCCGGGGCCGCGGGCCGTCTGTGGCCGGTCGCGCCCCGCGGCGGAGCCGCACATGTCACAGCCCCGCGCCCCTTCGGAGGCGCTGTCGCGCCATCCTCCCGGGTTTGAGCGCACTGTCAGTGGTGCAGTGCACTATCGAAGCGGGAGGTGGTGCGGGTGCGGGAGCTCGCGTACGACTGTGACGTGCTGGTGATCGGAGGCGGGATCGTCGGTCTGTCCACGGCGTATGCGATCACGCGTGCGGTGCCGGGCACGCGGGTGACGGTGCTGGAGAAGGAGCCGGGGCCGGCCCGGCACCAGACCGGACGCAACAGCGGGGTCATCCACAGCGGGATCTACTACCGCCCCGGCTCGCTCAAGGCGCGGTACGCGGTGCGGGGCGCCGCCGAGATGGTGAAGTTCTGCGCGGAGTACGGCATCGCGCACGCGGTCACCGGCAAGCTGATCGTCGCGACCGAGCGGACCGAGCTGCCCCGCCTGCACGCGCTCGTGCAGCGCGGCCGGGAGAACGGGATTCCGGTCCGGGAACTGCGCGCGGGCCAGATCGCGGAGTACGAGCCGGAGGTGCGGGGGCTCGCCGCCATACACGTCGGGACCACCGGTGTGTGCGACTTCACGGGCGTCGCCCGCCGGCTGGCCGAGGCGTCGGGGGCGGAGATCCGCTACGGGGCCGAGGTCGTGCGCGTCGACCGGCGCCCGGCTCTGGGCGTCGCCGTGCTCACCGCGGACGGCGCCGTCGTCCGCGGGCGGGTACTGGTGAACTGTGCCGGACTGCACTGCGACGAGATCGCACGGCTGACGGGGGACGACCCCGGGATGCGCATCGTGCCGTTCCGGGGGGAGTACTACTCGCTGGCGCGGCCCGAGCTGGTGCGGGGGCTGGTGTACCCGGTACCGGATCCGGCGTTTCCGTTCCTCGGGGTGCATCTCACGCGCGGGATCGACGGAGACGTGCACGTCGGCCCCAACGCGGTACCGGCACTGGCCCGGGAGGGGTACGGGTGGGGTGTGGTGCGGCCGCGGGAGCTGGGGACGACGCTGGCGTGGCCGGGTGCCTGGCGGATGGCCCGGCGGCACTGGCGGTACGGGGCGGGGGAGCTGCGGCGGTCGCTGTCGAAGGGGGCGTTCACGGCGGCGGTGCGGAGGCTGCTGCCGGCTGTCGAGGAGCGGGACCTGCTGGCGACGGCCGCGGGGGTGCGGGCGCAGGCGGTGCTCCGGGACGGGACGCTGGTGGACGACTTCCTCATCCAGGAGGGGGCACGGGCCGTGCATGTGCTGAATGCACCGTCTCCGGCGGCCACGGCTTCGCTGCCCATCGGGCGGGAGGTGGCCCGGCGGGCGCTGGCCGTGCTGGGATGGGTGTGACACAGGCTCTGCGGGGTGGGCCGACTCCGGTCGGTCTGTACCGCCAAACCCCTGGCCACGGCCATACACGTAAAATCGACCCCACTGTGTCTGACTCCCCCATCACCCCCGAAGCCCCCCGGCCCGCCCCGCTCACCCCCGGCGAGCAGCCCCCGCACGCCCCGGGTGTCTCCGTCCGGCACACCAGGGCCAAGGGCGAGCCCCGGTTCCCCGACGGACCGCAGGCCGATCCCGCCGGGTCGCACTTCGAGCGGCGGATCCGGAGTTTTCAGCCGCGGCGCAGCCGGGTGACCACGGGGCAGGCGGACGCGCTGCAGCGGCTGTGGCCCAAGTGGGGGCTGGACATCGACGGACGGCGGGTCATCGATCCCGCCGAGCTGTTCGGGAACGGCGATCCCGTCGTGCTGGAGATCGGGTTCGGCATGGGGGAGGCCACGGCCCTGATGGCCGCCGCCGCCCCCGGCACCAACATCCTCGCCGTCGACGTGCACACCCCCGGCCAGGGCAATCTGCTCAATCTCGCCGATCAGAACGGGCTGTCCAACATCCGCGTCGCCAACGGGGACGCGATCATCCTGCTGCGCGAGATGCTCGCCCCGGACTCCCTCGACGGCCTGCGCGTCTACTTCCCCGACCCCTGGCCCAAGAAGCGGCACCACAAGCGGCGGCTGATCCAGCCGGAGTTCCTGTCGCTGGCCGCGGCCCGGCTCAAGCCGGGGGCGATCGTGCACTGCGCCACCGACTGGGAGCCGTACGCCGAACAGATGCTCGAAGTGCTCACCGCGCACCCCGACTTCGAGAACACCCAGGCCGACGGCGGTTTCGCGCCGCGTCCCGGCTTCCGGCCGCTGACCCGTTTCGAGGGGCAGGGACTGGACAAGGGACATGTCGTGAACGACCTGCTCTTCCGCCGCGTACAGCGAGAAGAAAACCGCACAGACCAACCCCCCACCGGCGCCTGAGCCCCCGTGCACGCCCTCGCGGGCGGCACGACGTACCGTCGCGGGCGGCGCCCCTGCCTCGTTAGGGTCAATTTCGTGGCCACCTGTCCCCCGTACCCGACGCACTCCAGCGATCCCGCCGGCGGCGTACCGCGGCACGCGCACTGGTGGCAGCGATGGGGGTCCCCCCGGGGCCGAGCGCATTCGAGGGCTTCGGGGAGGGTTCGCTACGGCGCACTGATCACCCTGCTCACGCTCTCCGGGCTGGTCATCCTCGCGCTGGTCCGCGAGCAGACCGGCACCGAGGGGTTCCTGGTCGGGCTCGGGCTCGCCGTGCTGCCCGTACCGCTGCTCATAGCCGCCTTCCGCTGGCTCGACCGCGTCGAACCGGCTCCCTGGCGGAACCTCGTGTTCGCCTTCGCCTGGGGCGCCTGCGCGGCGGCCTTGATAGCGATCGTCGCCAACAGCTTCGCGACCAGATGGATAGAGACGGCGACCGCCGATCCGTCGAGTGCCGACACGCTCGGGGCGACCGTGATCGCACCCGTCGTGGAGGAGTCCGCGAAGGCCGCCGCCGTCTTGCTCGTCTTCCTCTTCCGCCGCCGGGAGTTCACCGGGATCGTCGACGGGGTGGTCATCGCCGGGGTCACCGCGACCGGCTTCGCGTTCACCGAGAACATCCTCTACCTCGGCACCGCCTTCGGCACGGACCAGCTCACGGGCGACCGGGGCATCGCCTCCGTCACCGCCGCGACCTTCTTCGTGCGGGTCGTCATGTCGCCGTTCGCGCACCCCCTCTTCACCGTCCTCACCGGCATCGGCTTCGGCATCTCCGCGCTCTCCGCGGAGCGCCGGCACCTGCGGCGCGTACTGCTGCCGCTGACCGGGCTGCTGCTCGCGATGGGCATGCACGCGATGTGGAACGGCTCGTCGGCGTTCGGCGAGTACGGCTTCTTCGCCGTGTACGCGGCGTTCATGGTCCCCGCGTTCGGCCTGCTGACCTGGCTGGTCATCTGGACGCGGCAGCGCGAGCTGAAGACCGTGCGGGCCGAGCTGCCCGCCTACGCCGTGACGGGCTGGCTGACCCCGGCCGAGCCGTTCGCGCTCGGCTCCATGCGGGCCCGGCGGCTCGCCCGGGACTACGCCCGGCGCCACCTCGGGAAACCGGCGGCGCGGCAGGTGGCCCAGTACGAGGCGTACGCGACCTCGCTGGCCTTCCTGCGGCACCGGGGGCGGCTCGGCCGGGCGGGGGCCGACTTCGTCGTACGGGAACGCGAACTGCTGCACGAGCTGTGGCGACGACGCGCGGTGGCGCGGCCCGCGCTGGACTACGCGGCGAGGGCCACGGCGCCCCCGGTGCCGGTGGCCGCGCCGCCCTGGCCGGTGCACGGGGCATATGGGTACGGCTACAGGTACGGGCATGGGCATGGGCACGGGTATCCGGCGGTGCCGTATCCCGCCTACAACCCGTATCGGTCATAGGGCCTACGGGCGCGGTTCGACACCGACGGACGGCGCCGTTACGGCGGAAGGGAACGGCTCAGGCAGACGCCTGAGTCAGCCTCCCGGCCTCTTCCTCCGTCAGCGTCAGCTCGCCCACGCCCACCAGCGCCGGCAACTGCTCCACCGTCCGTGCGGAGGCGATCGGCGCCGCCACCGTCGGCCGGCCCGCGAGCCAGGCCAGAGCGACCGTGGCCACCGGGACGCCGTGGGACCGGGCGATCTCGTCCAGCGCCGAGAGGACCTTCCGGCCGCGCTCGGTCTCCAGGTGCTTGCCGGCCCCCTGCGCCCGGGCGCTGTCGACCGTCGCACCGGCGCGGTACTTGCCGGTGAGGAAGCCGGAGGCGAGCGCGAAGTAGGGGACGACGGCCAGGCCGGACCGTCCGGCGAGGTCCTGCAGCCCACCCTCGTAGGTGTCGCGCGAGACCAGGTTGTAGTGCGGCTGGAGCGCCACGTACCGGGCCAGACCCTCGCGGTCGGAGAACTCCAGGGACGCGGCGAGCCGCTCGGGAGTGATGTTGGAGGCGGCGATGTGCCGCACCTTGCCCGCCTTCACCAGCTCGTCGAGAGCGCCGATGATCTCCTCGACCGGGATCTCCGGCTTGTCGAAGTGGGTGTAGTAGAGGTCTATGTAGTCGGTGTCCAGCCGGCGCAGGGAGGCGTCGGCGGCCGCCTTGATGTTGGCGGCTGACAGGCCCTGGAAGTCGGGGTGCTGGCTGACCTTGGTGGCGACCACGATGTCGGAGCGGTTGCCCCGGGCCTTGATCCACTTGCCGATGATGGTCTCGGACTCGCCGCCCGTGTTGCCCTCGGCCCACGCCGAGTAGGAGTCGGCGGTGTCGACGAAGTTGCCGCCGGCGGCCCGGTATGCGTCGAGCACGGCGAAGGAGGCCGCCTCGTCGGCGGTCCAGCCGAAGACGTTGCCGCCGAGGGAGAGCGGGAAGACCTCGAGGTCGGAGGAGCCGAGCTTGCGAAGAGAAGTCATGCTCTGCGTCAACGACCTTGAGGGAGCGGTGAATTCCGCGACCGACCGCAAAGATCCCGTAAACGCGTGGCCGGCGGGTCCCGCACCCACAACGTCGGCATCCCGCACCCACCAGACCGGCAGCCCTGACGTCGGGGGGGGTGCCGTCAGGACTGCCGGGGTTCGGATGGAGATGAGCGCCGGGGCCAGGAGGCCCCGGAAAGCTCAGGGGTTGAGGCCCTTGCCGCGCAGCCACGCCATCGGGTCGACGCCGTCGGCGCTGCCGCCCGGGTGGACCTCCAGGTGCAGATGCGGCCCGGTCACGTTGCCCGTGGCGCCCACGCGTCCGATGACGTCACCCGTGTTGACCTTCTGGCCGACGCTCACGCTGATCGACGACTGGTGGCAGAACCACAGCTCAGTACCGTCGTCCAGGGTCAGGATCGTGCGGTAGCCGTACGACCCGGCCCAGCCGGCCTCGGTGATCGTGCCGGAGTGGACCGCCTTGATCAGCGTGCCCGTGGGCGCGGCGAAGTCGAGGCCGGTGTGGTAGCCGGAGGACCACATGGAGCCGGCCTGGCCGAAGGTCGAGGTGATCGTGTACGAGGAGGTCGGCAGCGTGTACTGCTTGGCCAGCTCGGCGAGACGCTCGGCCTCGGCCTTCTCCGCGGCCTCCTCCTCCGCCTTCTTCTTCGCGGCGGCGGCCTTGGCCTCGGCCTCTTCCTCCGCCTTGGCGGCCGCCTCCGCGGCCTCCTTCTCGGCGGCGGCAGCGGCGACGGCGGCGGCCTTGGTGTCGACCTGGTCCTGCTGCTGCTCCGCCTGGGCCATGATCCGGGTGCGCAGGGCCTCACCGGCGTCGGAGGCGCCCTGCGCGCTGTCGGCGGTGGACACGCCGACGCTGCTGAGCGCGGTCGCGGAGCCCTGGGTGTCGTCGGCGGAGTCGTCCGGCAGCAGTGAGCCCACGTTGGGCAGGTCGGGCATGGAGATGGACACCGGTGGCTTGCCGGTGTTCGCGCTGGCCATACCGCCCGCGCCGACGGCGGCGATGACACCTACGCCGAGGACGGTGGAGCTGCGGGCGAGTCCCCCGCCGCGCTGCTTGGCGACGCGATGCCGGCCGCGTACCGGGCGAATGGATTCCTCGGTGGGGTTCCATTCCTCCCACTGGCCCTCGTCGGTGCGGTAGCCGCCGTAGCCGAAGGTCTGGGGGTCACGCTGGCTCGGCACGAACGGGGCTTGCGGGGCAGGCCGGTTGGACGCCACGTGGGCGTACTCCTTTCCTTCCTTCTCGCCTACCGGGTTAGCTGACGGGTTCGGAGCAGGAAGGTCTCCTACGCGCGTATACCAGCCGTGCCTGCACGGCTGTCTACAAGCGATTCACCCCAAGGTGGTGGTTCCCCGGTTCCCTTGCGGGATTCGGCGCGTGCGCACGGAGCCGCCTCTTGTGACGGCTGGGACGACCGCGCTGCGTTATCGAACGTTAATAGACGCGGGCACCCGATTCCAAGCAGTTCCACTTGATCATTAAGCTTTTTGGAGAGGACGTACACGCCATGACCGGTAAAAAACGGGCAAGTTGAACTTGCATCAGCGGTCTCGCAGGCATTGACGGTATGTCAGTTGCCATGCTTGCGGGGGGCGGTCGGCCGATCACCGCCCGTCATGCCCGCAGCCCAGGGGTGGAAACACGCCCAGGGGTGGAAACACACCGAAGGCCGGAACCCTTTCGGATTCCGGCCCACGGATATGCCGTCAATACCCGGCCTTCAGTAGCGGGGACAGGATTTGAACCTGCGACCTCTGGGTTATGAGCCCAGCGAGCTACCGAGCTGCTCCACCCCGCGTCGGTAGACACCAGTGTACGCCATGCGCGGGACGCCGAGCACCAGCATTAAACGCCGGGGCCCAGCAGGTGCCGATTGGGCGCCTTGGCCCGCTCCTCGAACTCCGGCAGTACGACGACGTGGGCGCCCTCCGCCGCCAGCAGACCGCTCCCGTCGGCCCCCGCGACGAACGTGTCCGGCTCCCGCCAGGCCGTCACCACCCGACGTATTCCCGAGTCGAGGATCAGCCGGGCGCAGGGCGCGGGCCGGGACGCACGCCGGGCGCAGGGCTCCAGGCTGCTGTACACCGTGGCGGAGGCGAGCCGCGGGTCCGTCGCGTCGATCTTCGCGAGGGCCGCCTCCTCCGCGTGAACGACCGGGTCGGCGCCCTCCCGCGAGTGCCCGCGCGCGAGTTCCGTACCGTCGGCCGCCACCACCACCGCCCCCACGCTGAACGCGGTCCGCGACGGCGGGCACCGCCCCGCCAGCTCACAGGCCAGCGCCAGCCAGTGCCGGTCGGCCGCGGACGGCACGTCCGCCGTGCCGGGGGCCGTGGGCTCGTACCGCATGAGGACGACGTCCTCGATCGGCCGCGTCTCCACCAGCCGCAGCCGGCCGCCCTGGTAGGCGCCGGGGCCGAACAGGCGGGGCGCGTCCGGGGAACCGACGAACAGCGGGGCCAGGACCAGCTGGAGTTCGTCGGCGAGGCCCTGCTGGAGCAGCTGCGTGTGGATCCGTCCGCCGCCCTCGACCATGAGGCGCCGGACGCCGCGCACGTCGTGCAGGTGCTCCAGGAGGCGCCGCCAGTCGAGTTCCGGTCCCAGGGCCACGACGTCGGCGGCGACGGGGGCCTGCCGGAGACGTTCGGCGCCCTTCTCCGTCGTGTAGACGAGCTTCTCGCCGCCCGAGTGCCAGAAGTTCGCGGACGGGTCGAGATCGCCGGAGCCGCTGACGGTGACCTTGAGGGGGTATTCCGGCTTTCCCCCGGCGACGCGGGCGGCCCGGCGGTCGGGCGAGTAGACCAGGAGACGGGGGTTGTCGGCGCGGATCGTGCCCGCGCCGACCAGGATCGCGTCGACCGACGCGCGCACCTCGTCGACCCGGTCGAAGTCGGCCGGGCTGGAGAGCGGGAGGCGCTCGGGGCCGGTGTCGTCCAGGTAGCCGTCGAGGGAGACGGCGGCGGACAGCAGCACGTACGGGTGGGGCATTCGGCGCACTCCCCGGCTGGGTGGGACAGGTCTTGGTTCAAGTTTGAAACAAACCTACACTGGGGGCATGACGACTCGCTGGCTCACTCCGAAGGAGCAGCGCGCATGGCGCGCGTACCTCGCCGCGACGCGCCTCATGGAGGACGCGATCGACCGGCAGCTCCAGCAGGACGCCGGCATGCCCCATCTCTACTACTCCATCCTCGCCAACCTCTCCGAGGCACCGGAGCGCCGGCTGCGCATGACCGAGCTCGCCGAGAAGTCGAAGATCACGCGCAGCCGGCTGACGTACGCGGTGACACGCCTGGAGAAGGACGGACTGGTCCGGCGCGAGAACTGCGGGTGGGACAAGCGGGGCAGCATCGCGGCGCTGACGGAGGAGGGGATGACCGTCCTGGAGCGCACGGCGCCGGGGCACGTCGAGACGGTGCGCGCGTCCGTCTTCGACCAGCTCACCGACGAGCAGGTGGGGCAGCTCGAGGAGATCTGCACCGGGATCGCGCGGGCCCTGGAGGGCGAGGGGGACGGGGACCGCCCGACGGTCGACGAGGTGCCGTGGCGGCGCCGCTCGAATCCGTCCTGTTCCTGATCGTTCCGTTTCCCGATCGCCCCGTTTCCCGATCCGCGGGTTTCTTTCCGGTACGTGACGCTACCCGCCCATCAGTTGCTTCAAATTTAAAGCATGAGGTAGGGTCCCGTTTCGGTGAATCTGTTTCAAATCTGAAGCAGACGCAGACGACCGTGCCAGCCCACCGGACCGGAGGCCCCGCATGCCCGACTTCCCCGCCGCCACGCCGCGCGCCCGCGTCCGGGTACCGCTGCGCTTCCACGACGGTTACGGCGTCGACGCCGAACTGGTCACCTTCCACGGCCTCGCCGACGGCCGGGAACACGTCGCGGCCGTCCTCGGCGACCCCGGCCCCGTCCCCCTGGTCCGGCTGCACTCCGAGTGCCTGACCGGAGACGCCTTCGGCTCGGCCCGCTGCGACTGCGGCCCGCAGCTGCGCGAGGCGGTCGAGCGCATCGCCGACCACGGCGGCGTCCTGCTCTACCTGCGCCAGGAGGGCCGGGACATCGGCCTCTACAACAAGCTCGACGCGTACGCCCTCCAGGACCAGGGCCTCGACACATACGCCGCCAACACCGCGCTGGGCCTGCCCGAGGACGCCCGCGACTACACGGCCGCCGCCCAGATGCTCCGGGCCCTGGGGATCACGGAACTCGACCTGCTGTCCAACAACCCGGACAAGGCAGGGCAGTTGCGGGACCTGGGCATCGGTGTCCGCGACCGCGTGCCCACGGGCGTCTTCACCACCGCCCACAACGTCCGGTACCTGCGCGCGAAGGTGCTCCAGACCCAGCACACGCTGCCGCTGGGGGAGTTGGGCGAGGCGCAGGAGCTGATGGAGCGCAGCGCGGGCTGAGTGCGCGCCGGCGGTCGTGGGCGTCTATCGCGGTGCGTGCGCCGGATACGCCAGTACGGCCGGCCGGCACCCCGCGGTGGCCGCTGTCGCTCGGCGGCGGCCCCAGCTTCAGGAAGACGCTGCGGATGCGCAGCTGCTGAAGGAGCACGGCTGCTCGGCCGCGCACACCGCGGTGGCGCCCGCTCCCCCGGGCACCCGGAAGATCGGCACGCTTCTCGTCCGGGCCCGTGCCTGATCAGCCCGCCCCCGGCCCTTCCCCCGAAGGGTCATGATCGTCTGCACTTCGCCCGAGCGGCGGCCGGGCCAACGATCTCCAGGGCCCCGAAAACGGCCTGAGCCCCAGCCCAGATGTGCTCTGAACTGGGGCTCTTCCGTAGGCCCTGTGGGACTCGAACCCACAACCAATGGATTAAAAGTCCACTGCTCTGCCAATTGAGCTAAGGGCCCAGGCGATGTTGCCTCCCCGAGCATAGCCGGACCTGGACGTGTCTCCGATCGGGTATCGGAGACACGGCCACGTCAGTCGGGCAGAACAGGTCGGGAGTGTTACGGATCTACCGGTTCGGGGGCACCCTTGCGACGCGCCTCGCGGGCGATCGTGCGTGCGTGTTCCGGGTTGAGGAACCAGTGCCGTGCCGAGGCCGTCCACCACAGCGCCGCGAAGCCGAGGACCACCAGGACCGCGAAGGGGGCGTAGTTGAAGGTCTCCCAGGTGACCGGCGAGAGCTGCGGCAGCATGAACAGGACGGTGATGACCCCGACCCACGCCACCGACACCACGCCGATCACTCCGGACCACCGGCCCAGGTGCCAGGGCCCCCGCTGGAAGTCGTCCCCCTTGCGCACCCGCAGCAGCGTCGGGATGACGTACGCGATGTAGAGCCCGATCACCGCGATCGACGTCACCGCCGCGTAGGCCGTGTAGTTGATCAGGTACGGCAGGCCGAGCGCCAGCGCGCCCGCGACCGCCAGCCACACCGCCGCGACCGGTGTGCGGGTGCGCGGGCTGACCGTGTGCCACACGTGTGAGAACGGAAGGGCACCGTCGCGCGAGAAGGCGTAGATCATGCGGCTGTTGGCCGTCACCGACGCCATCCCGCAGAACAGCTGCGCCCCGATCACCACCAGCAGGAGCAGCTTGCCCGCGGTCGCGCCCAGCGCGTCGAGGAGGATCTGGGCGGGCGGCGCGCCGGTCGGGGAGGAGAGGGCGCCGTCGTACGACTGGATCGCGAAGGTGAAGCCCAGGAGCAGCACGAAACCGGCGATCCAGGACGTCCAGATGGACTGCACGATGCCCTTCGGCCCCGCCGTCGACGCGTCGTGCGTCTCCTCCGTCATGTGGGCCGAGGCGTCGTACCCGGTGAAGGTGTACTGGGCCATCAGCAGGCCGAGCAGGACGACGTACACGCCGCTTCCCCACCCGGTGTTGTTGACGAACTCGCCGAACACGAAGGACGCGGACTGGTGCTCGTCGGGGACGAAGGTCAGCGCGCCGACGATCAGCGCCACGCCCAGCACGTGCCACCACACGCTCACGCTGTTGAGCAGGGCGACGATCCGCACGCCGAAGGTGTTGAGCAGGCCGTGCAGCAGCAGGATCGCGGCGAACAGCAGCACCGTGCGGCCCGGAGTCACCTTGAAGTCGAACTGGAGGTTCAGGTAGGCCCCCAGGAAGGAGGCGGCCCCGAAGTCGATGCCGGCCGTCACCGCCACCTGCCCGAGGACGTTGAACCAGCCCGTGAACCAGGCCCAGGCCGCGGCCGTACGGGGCGGGGCGAGCCGGTGCGCCCAGAAGTACAGGCCCGCCGACGTCGGGTACGCCGAACAGATCTCGGCCATCGACAGCCCGACGAACAAGGTCATCAGGCCGACCGCGACCCAGCCCCAGGTGATCACGGCGGGGCCGCCCGTGTTCATGCCGAAGAGGTACAGCGTCAGGCAGCCCGACAGGACCGAGATGATCGTGAAGGAGACCGCGTAGTTGGAGAACGCCGACATGCGGCGGGCGAGAACCTGCGTGTAGCCGAGCTGGGCAAGGCGTTCTTCGTCGGAGAGCCCGCTCGCTCTGGCGTCATCTGTCATGCCCCCAGCAATTCCCTCACCGGGGGCGTGACACACCTCACAACTTGGCCGGAACAGGCCCTCGCAGCCCTGCCGGCCGGTCGCGATCTTGACCAGCGCGGCGAACGATCCTTGCCGGAAGAGCCTTTTCCGCGCCGCCGCTTCCCGGGCCGGAAACGCCGGAAGGACCCGGTGCGACCGCAGTCGTACGGGCCCTTCCGGGATCAGATCAGTCGGCGTCAGCCGTTGCGCTTCCAGCGCGGCTTGTCCTCGCGGCGGCCGATGGAACCCGTGCCGCGGTGGTCGTCACGACGGCCGAACGGGCGGTCATGGCCGCCGGAGCGGAAGCCCGGCCGGTCGTCGCGGCGGTCGCGGTTGAACGGACGGTCGCTGCCGCGGTGTCCGCCGCGCTCGTCGCGGCGGTCGAAGGAACGAGGCGCGCGGTCGTCCCGGCGGAAGCCGCCACGGTCGCCGTCACGACGCTCGAAGGAACGGCCGCCACGGTCACGGTCGAAGGAACGACCGCCCTGGTCGCCGTCCCGGCGCTCGTCCCGGCGGAAGCCGCCACGGTCGTTGTCACGGCGGTCATCGCGGCGGAAGCCGCCACGGTCGTTGTCACGGCGCTCGAAGGAACGGCCGCCACGGTCACGGTCGTTGTCACGGCGCTCGAAGGAACGACCCCCGCGGTCGCCGTCACGACGCTCCTCACGACGCTCGTCCCGGCGGTCGAAGGAACGGCCCGCCCGGTCGTCCCGGCGGAAGCCGCCACGGTCACCGTCACGACGCTCGAAGGAACGGCCGCCACGGTCACGGTCGAAGGAACGGCCCGCCCGGTCGTCCCGGCGGAAGCCGCCACGGTCACCGTCCCGGCGCTCGTACGAGGACGAACCCTCCGAACGCTCCGCGCGCTCAACCCGGTCCACGTCCTGCGCCACCGGCTGCTCGGGCACCGACGCCTCGACGACCTCGGCCGCAGCGGCCTGCGCCTCGGCCACCGCCGTCTCCGGGTCCTCGCCGCGCTCACGGGCGACCCGGGCGACCAGACGGTCGGCCTCCTCGCGCAGCTCGCTCGCGCGCCGCTGCGCCCGCTCCAGCTGCTTCGAGAGGTGGGCTACCTCGCGCTCGGCCTGCTGCGCCGCGTTGGCCGCAGACTCCGACTGGACCTCGGTCATCGAACGGGCGCCGGTGATATCGGCGACCTCGGGCTCGAAAGCCGTACCGGAATTGATGATGTGTCGGCCGGCGTCGACGCCCGCGTCCTCCATCAGCCGGAAGATCTGACGCCGCTGGTGCGGCAGCGAGAGCGAGACGACGGTGCCGGTGCGGCCGGCACGAGCCGTACGGCCCGCACGGTGCAGGTAGTCCTTGTGGTCGCCCGCCGGGTCCACGTTCAGAACGAGGTCGATGCCGTCGACGT
The DNA here is from genome assembly GCF_055595715.1 of Streptomyces sp. NPDC040410. NCBI lineage: Bacteria > Bacillati > Actinomycetota > Actinomycetes > Kitasatosporales > Streptomycetaceae > Streptomyces > Streptomyces sp. NPDC040410. Next base: position 671,375 of record NZ_JBVIVK010000002.1, on the reverse strand, counting down.
GGATGCCGCGCGCCGCAACGTCCGTGGCGACCAGGACGTTGACGTACCCGTCCTTGAAGTCGGCCAGCGTCCGGGTCCGCGCGCCCTGTGTCATGCCACCGTGCAGCGCGTCCGCCTTCACGCCCGCGTCGCGCAGCTGCTCGGCGACACGGTCGGCGCCCAGCTGGGTGCGGACGAAGATGATGGTGCGGCCCTTGCGCGAGGCGATCGCGGCGGTGACCGGCGCCTTGTCCTTGGGCTTCACGATCAGGATGTGGTGCGACATGGTCGTCACCGCGCCCTGCGCCGCGTCCACCTCGTGCGAGACGGGCTCATTGAGGTAGCGGTCCACGAGGGTCTTGATCTCGTTCTCCATCGTCGCGGAGAAGAGCATGCGCTGGCCGCCGGCCGGGACCTGGTCGAGCAGCTCCGTCACCTCGGGCAGGAAGCCCAGGTCGGACATCTGGTCGGCCTCGTCGAGAACGGCGATCTGCACGTCCTCCAGCGAGCACGCACCGCGGTTGATGATGTCGCGGAGGCGGCCCGGCGTGGCCACGAGGATGTCGACGCCACGCTCCAGGGCGTAGATCTGGTTACCCATCGACGTACCGCCGCAGACGACCTTCATCTTCAGGCCAACGACGTCGCCGTAAGGCTGCAGCGCGTCCGCGACCTGCATCGCCAGCTCACGCGTGGGCGTGAGGATGACGGCGCGCGGCTTGCGCTTCTCGGTGCGCCCGGCGGCCAGCATGGCCAGCGTGGGCAGACCGAAGGAGAGGGTCTTGCCGGAGCCGGTGCGGCCACGGCCGAGGATGTCCTTGCCGGCCAGGGCGTCCGGGATGGTCGCGGCCTGGATCGGGAAGGGAGTGGTCACGCCGTTCTGGGCGAGCTTGCGCACCACGCCCTCGGGGAGACCGAGGTCCGCGAAGGTGACCTCGGGAGCGTCCTCGGTGCCTTCGTTCTCGGGCACGACGACGTGATCAGCACTGGAAATGGACATGCGTATGCGAAACCTTCCGGAGTCTCGTCGGCACGCGCCCGTCAACTCCGTGATTCGCAATACGACCGCCTCAATGCGGTCCGCCACGGCAAGGGAGAGTACGCGCCACACGGCGCGCTCTGCAGTGGCGCCGGGCAAATGGGATCAAACGATCTACCACCATACGCACCCATCACCCCCGAAGGCAAACCGAGCCACATAGACGTACGTCACACCCCGCGCCCCCACCGAGGCAACCACTACGCGGGTACGCCCGCCACCGGCACCGGCTCCCGCTGCACCAGCTGCGGCCCCGTCTCCTCATGCGCCGAAGACGACGGCTCAGCCACCGAGGGCTCCGGCGACGGCGACACGGGCGGCGGTGACGGCTCCGGCTCCGGTTCCACCGATCGCGTGGGCGTCGGCTGCGCCCTCGTCGGCGACGGCACCCCAGGCCCCACCGGCGTCCCCGGCCCGGCTCCCGCGGAAGGGGACCCGCTCGCGGCCACGGGCGCCGAAGGAGACGCCGGCTTCCCGTGCTTCCCCTTGCCCTTCCCCCTCCCCTTCCCCTGCTTGCCGTCAGCCCCCGCCGCCCCCGACCCCGACCCGCCGCCCGACACAGCCGATCCCCCGTCCGACGCCTCCCCGCCCCGGCGCCCGGCGGAGTGCGACGGCGTCGCACTCCCCCCTCCCTCGTCATCACCCACGCTCATACAGCCGGCGGCGACGGCGACGGCCATGACCGTGGCGGCCAGACGAACGGGTACGTACAAGGGGCGCACGGAAGCCACCTCCGAGGGCGGACGAGTGACGAAGCCGACCTGCCCAACTCCCGCCGCCCACAGGAGGACACGCGCCCGGCACCCGGGGAACTCAGCCATACCCGAGCGCATGCAGCCGCGCGTCGTCGATCCCGAAGTGGTGCGCGATCTCGTGGACCACCGTCACCTCGGTCTCCTCGACGACCTCCTCCCGCGTCTCGCACATCCGCAGCGTCGGCCCCCGGTAGACCGTGATCCGGTCCGGCAGCACACCCGCATACCACTCCCCGCGATCGGTCAGCGGAGTCCCCTCGTACAGCCCGAGCAACTCGGGATCGTCCGCCGGCGGCTCGTCCTCGACGAACACCGCGACGTTGTCCATCAGCCGCGTCAACTCCGGCGGAATCCGGTCCAGCGCCTCCGCGACCAGTTCCTCGAACTCCTCACGCGTCATCTCCAGCACAGACCCATTGTCCGTTACGACACCCCCCGCAGCCCTCGTACGAGACCCACGAGCCCTCCGGCATACCGGCGCCCCTACTTGGGCATACGGGACCAATGGCCCGCGTCCCCGTCGCCGCCCGCAAAGCACTGACCGCCGTAGCAAGGTCCCCGCGCCCTCGAAGGGCCCCGCGCACCCCCCGCCCGCGCCCGACCCTCGAACTCGTCCCCCAGCCGCGCCCCTGGACCCGCGCCATCGGCCTAATCGCCGTCGTCCTTCTCGGCGCCTGGCTGGGCTTGCTGATCGTCGGCAACGTACGGACCCCCGTCGGCCCCATGAACACGACCATGACCCTCCGGCCCTCACTCACCGGCGGCACGAAGATCAACATCTCGCCCCTCGGCGCCCTGCAGCTGAACAGCCACCACGCCCCCGTCCGCCTCGACGTGAACGTCGACCAACTCGACCCCGCCCGCTCCCAGGCCCTCGTCGACCACCCCGAACGCATCTCCGGCCTCCAGGACGAAGTCACGCACGACGTCCAGCACGGCACCCTGGACCTCGCCCTGCGCTCCTGCGTAGCCGTCCTCACCGGAGCCACCGCGCTCGGCCTCGCCGTCTACCGCCGCCCCCGCCGCGCCCTCGCCGCCGGCGGCCTCGCCCTCACCCTCCTCGCCGCCTCCGGAGCCTCCGCCTACGCGACCTGGAACCCGGAATCGGTCCTGGAACCCAAATTCTCCGGACTCCTCTCCTCCGCCCCCTCCCTCGTCGGCAACGCCCGCAGCATCGTCACCGAATTCAACGTCTACCAACAGGAATTGGCCCGCCTGGTGACGAACGTGACCAAGCTGTACGACGTCACCTCCACCCTGCCCGCCTACCGGCCGGACCCGAGCACCATCCGGGTACTGCACGTCTCGGACATCCACCTGAACCCGGCCAGCTGGAAGATCATCGGTTCGCTGGTGGACCAGTACAAGGTCAACGTGATCGTCGACTCCGGCGACACCATGGACCACGGCACCGCAGCGGAGAACGGCTTCCTTGACCCCATCGCCGACCTCGGAGCCCCCTACATCTGGGTCCGCGGCAACCACGACTCACTCGTCACCCAGCGCTACCTGGAAGACATCAAGAACGTCCACGTCCTGGACGACGGCCGGGCCGAGACCATCGCCGGCCTGCGCTTCGCCGGCATCGGCGACCCCCAGTTCACCCCCGACCGCTCCACCACACCAGGCGCGAACGCATCACAGGAACAGGCCGGCACCCGCCTCGCCGCCGCACTCCGCGCCCAGCGGACCGCCGGCACCCCCGTCGACATCGCCATCGCCCACGAACCCTCGGCGGCCCGCCGGACGGACGGCGAGGTCCCCCTGGTCCTGGCGGGTCACCTCCACCACGAGGAGATGCAGGTCATGAAGAACGGCACCCGGCTGCGCGTCGAAGGATCGACCGGCGGCAGCGGGCTGCGCGCGGTCGAGGGCAAGTACCCCGACCCGATCGAGGCGTCGATCCTCTACGTGGACCGGGCCACGCACCGCCTCCAGGCCTGGGACGAGATCGAACTGGGGGGCCTGGGCCTGACGACGGCAGAGGTCAGCCGCCACCTTCCGGAGGAGAACCAGCCGGGAGCCCCGACGAAACCGCCGACTCCCTCGGGCACGACGTCGGGAACCCCGTCGGGCACCCCCTCCCGCACCCCTGCGGAGACCGCCCCTTAAACCGTTTTGGCGATACCTCCCGGCATCCCATATGCTTCTCACGTCCCCGACGCGCTGAGAAGCGCCCAGGCGGGCCGATAGCCCTCATCGTCTAGCGGCCTAGGACGCCGCCCTTTCAAGGCGGTAGCACGGGTTCGAATCCCGTTGGGGGCACGCAAGATCGTGTGCGACACTGTCGTACACAAACCTGGTCCTGTGGAGCAGTTTGGAGTGCTCGCCACCCTGTCAAGGTGGAGGCCGCGGGTTCAAATCCCGTCAGGACCGCTGAGGTTTCTCAAGAAGCCTCGTGGCTGGGTAGCTCAGTTGGTACGAGCGATCGCCTGAAAAGCGATAGGTCGCCGGTTCGACCCCGGCCCCAGCCACAACTGAAGGCCCCGATCTTTGGATCGGGGCCTTGTTGTATGCCTTGTGGATCACGCTGTATGCCTTGTGGATCACGCTCTTGGCACGAGCGTGAGGGCAGGGCCCTGTGGCTCGGCCCCGCAGACCCCCGTGCACCGGCCGCACAGGCCGACCGGCCGGCTTTGATGGTGTGACCGCGTCGTCGCGGTGGGTCGTCCTGCGTTCATGCGTTCGCTTGGCAGCGCCTCCCGGTGGCGCTACGTTCTGGCTGGCCGGTGAAGGGCCGGGGCGGCCCAGGGGGCGGGGGAGGCGGGGGACGATGAGCCGGGACGAGGCCAAGGCCGTTCGGGATGTCGAGCTGGAGAAGGACCGGGCGCGGTACGGGCTGCTCGCGGTGGTGCTGAGCAATCTGGCGATCTCCGGGGTGGCGATTTTCGGGGTGTGGCGGCTCGACGGTGACAGGGCGGTGATCGTCGGTGTCCTGACGGCGGCCTTCACGGCGGTGAGCAGCATGACCACGGCCTATTTGGGGATCAAGGCCGTGTCCAATACGGCGAGGTCCATCGCGTTGGGGGACACCGGTCTTCGGCGCGAGCAGACGGCTTCGGCGCCGACGGCCCCGCCGGCGCCTCGTAGCCAGTGAGGCGGGGGCGTACGTCACCGCCGGCCGCCGACGGCAAAAGCGTTCGCCACGTATTTCCCGGGGATGAGATCCTGGACGGCGTATGTCTACGCATCCTGCCCCCGGCACCCCCGCCCTCGGCGCCCTTGCCCTTCGCCTGACCGAGCTGTCTCTGCGCGACGCGCAACGGCTCGGGCGCAGGCTCGAAGGCGCGCGCAAGATCCGTAAGCCGGAGGCTCGTGCCGCCGTTCTGGCCGAGATCGCGGCTGAGGTCGGGAAGGCCGAGGCCCGGATGGGTGAGCGGCGTGTGCGCGTGCCCGCCGTGACCTACCCCGAGCAGTTGCCGGTCAGCCAGAAGAAGGACGAGATCGCGGCGGCCATCCGTGATCATCAGGTCGTCATCGTCGCCGGTGAGACGGGGTCGGGCAAGACGACGCAGATTCCGAAGATCTGTCTTGAGCTGGGGCGCGGGGTCAGGGGCATGATCGGGCACACGCAGCCCCGTCGTATCGCCGCCCGTACGGTGGCCGAACGGGTGGCGGAGGAACTGGAGACGCCGCTGGGCGAGGCTGTCGGCTGGAAGGTGCGGTTCACCGATCAGGTGAACCAGGACTCGACGTTCGTGAAGCTGATGACGGACGGCATTCTGCTCGCCGAGATCCAGACGGACCGCGAGCTGCGTGCCTACGACACGATCATCATCGACGAGGCTCACGAGCGGTCCCTCAACATCGATTTCCTGCTGGGGTACCTCGCTCAGCTGCTGCCCAGGCGGCCGGATCTGAAGGTCGTGATCACCTCCGCGACCATCGACCCGGAGCGTTTCTCGCGGCATTTCGGCGATGCGCCGATCGTCGAGGTGAGCGGCCGGACGTATCCCGTCGAGGTGCGTTATCGGCCGCTCCTCGAGGAGGACGGCGACGATGCCGACCGGGATCAGATCACCGCGATCTGTGATGCCGTCGAGGAGCTCCAGGCGGAGGGCAAGGGGGACATTCTCGTCTTTCTTTCGGGAGAGCGGGAGATCCGTGACACCGCGGACGCGCTCGTCAGGAAGAATTACCGCTTCACCGAGGTCCTGCCCCTGTATGCCCGGCTCTCCCACGCCGAGCAGCACCGTGTCTTCCAGCCGCACACCGGCCGCAGGATCGTTCTGGCGACGAATGTCGCCGAGACGTCTCTGACCGTTCCGGGCATCAAGTACGTCATCGATCCCGGCTTCGCCCGGATCTCCCGGTACAGCCATCGCACCAAGGTCCAGCGGCTGCCCATCGAGCCGGTCTCCCAGGCGAGCGCCAACCAGCGCAAGGGCCGCTGCGGACGGACCAGCGACGGTGTCTGCATCCGCCTGTACAGCGAGGACGACTTCGACGCGCGGCCGGAGTTCACGGACGCGGAGATCCTCCGTACCAATCTGGCGAGTGTCATCCTGCAGATGACCGCGGCCGGCCTCGGAGAGATCGAGAAGTTCCCGTTCATCGACCCGCCGGACCACCGCAACATCCGCGACGGCGTCCAGCTGCTGCAGGAGCTGGGTGCGCTGGACCCGGCTCAGAAGGACGTCCGCAAGCGGCTCACGCAGACCGGCCGCAAGCTGGCCCAGCTGCCTGTCGATCCGCGGCTGGCCCGTATGGTCCTGGAGGCGGACCGGAACGGCTGTGTCCGCGAGGTCATGGTGATTGCGGCCGCGCTGTCCATCCAGGATCCGCGTGAGCGTCCGGCCGAGAAGCAGACCCAGGCCGACCAGCAGCACGCCCGTTTCAAGGACGAGACGAGCGACTTCCTCGCCTACCTCAACCTGTGGCGTTATGTGCGTGAGCAGCAGAAGGAGCGCGGCTCTTCGTCCTTCCGGCGCATGTGCAAGCAGGAGTACCTGAACTTCCTGCGCATTCGCGAATGGCAGGACATTTACAGCCAACTCCGCACCGTTGCCAAGCAGATGGGCATCCACCTCAATGAGGAGGACGCCCCGGCGGACCGTATCCACGTGTCCCTTCTGGCCGGTCTGCTGTCGCACATCGGGATGAAGGACGTGAAGGAGGGGGCGAAGAACGAGTACCTGGGTGCCCGCAGCGCCAAGTTCGCGGTCTTCCCTGGTTCGGCCCTCTTCAAGAAGCCGCCGCGCTTCGTGATGTCGGCCGAGCTGGTGGAGACCTCGCGGCTGTGGGCGCGTGTCAACGCGAAGATCGAGCCCGAGTGGGTCGAGCCGCTTGCCGAGCACCTCCTGAAGCGGACGTACAGCGAGCCGCACTGGGAGAAGGACCAGGCGGCGGTGATGGCGTACGAGAAGGTCACGCTGTACGGCGTACCGATCATCGCCCAGCGGAAGGTCAACTACGGCCGGGTCGACCCGGAGACGAGTCGCGAGCTTTTCATCCGCAATGCCCTGGTGGAGGGTGACTGGCGTACGCACCACAAGTTCTTTGCCGACAACCGCAGGCTGCTCAGCGAGGTGGAGGAGCTGGAGCACCGGGCGCGGCGCCGGGACATCGTGGTCGACGACGAGACGCTGTTCGATTTCTATGACCAGCGGGTGCCCGAACACGTCGTCTCCGGGGCGCACTTCGACTCGTGGTGGAAGAGGAAGCGGCACGAGCAGCCCGAGTTCCTCGACTTCGAGCGGGAGATGCTCATCCGCGAGTCGGCGGAGGCGGTCACCAAGGCCGACTATCCGGACTCGTGGCGGCAGCGGAATCTTAAATTCCGGGTGACGTACCAGTTCGAGCCGGGTGCCGACGCGGACGGTGTGACGGTCCACGTCCCGCTCCAGGTGCTCAACCAGGTCAGTGACGAGGGCTTCGACTGGCAGATCCCTGGGCTGCGGGAAGAGCTGGTGACGGAGCTCATCCGCTCCCTCCCGAAGCCGATCCGCCGCAACTACGTGCCGGCGCCGAACTTCGCGAAGCGGTTCCTGGACCAGGCGGTCCCGTTGCAGGAGCCGCTGACGACGACGATGGCGCGCGAGCTCAAGCGCATGGTCGGCGTCCCCTTCACCGCCGACGACTTCGACTGGGCGAAGGTCCCCGAACACCTGCGCGTCACCTTCCGGATCGTCGACGAGCGGCGCCGCAAGCTCGCCGAGGACAAGGATCTGGAGGCGCTGAAGCTCCGGTTGAAGCCGAAGGCGCGCCAGGCCCTCTCGCAGGCCGCGGCGGCCACGGCCGAGCGCGAGGGCGGCGAGTCCCTGGAGCGCGGGGGCCTGACCGACTGGACGCTCGGTTCGCTCACCCCCGTGTTCGAGACCCGCAGGGCGGGTCAGCCGGTGAAGGCGTACCCGGCGCTGGTCGACGACGGACCGGCGGCGAACACCGTCTCCGTCCGCCTCTTCGACACCGAGGCGGAGCAGGCGGAGGCGATGTGGAAGGGCACGCGGCGCCTGATCCTGCGCAACATCCCGGTGAACCCCGCGAAATTCGCGAGCGACCGCCTGACGAACGCGCAGAAGCTCGCCCTGTCCGCGAACCCGCACGGTTCGGTCCAGGCACTGTTCGACGACTGTGCGATGGCGGCGGCCGACAAGCTGATCGGGGACTTCGGGGGGCCGGCGTGGGACGAGGAGTCGTACCGGAAGCTGTACGACAAGGTGCGCGCGGAGATCGTCGACACGACGGTCCGGACGGTGGGCCAGGTCCAGCAGGTTCTTGCCGCCTGGCAGGCCTGTGAGCGCCGTCTGAAGGCCGTACGGAGTCCTGCGCTGCTGCCGAACCTCCAGGACGTACGGGGGCAGCTCGACGCCCTCGTGAAGCCGGGCTTCGTGACGGAGGCGGGGATACGGCGGCTGCCCGACCTCATGCGCTACCTGGTCGCGGCGGACCGGCGGTTGCAGCAGATGCCGACGGGTGTGCAGCGGGACACGACCCGGATGGAGAAGGTCCACGAGATGCGGGACGAGTACGCGTGGCTGTTGGAGCAGATGCCGCAGGGCCGTCCGGTTCCTTCGTCGGTCCTTGACATCCGCTGGATGATCGAGGAGCTCCGGGTCAGTTATTTCGCCCACGCCCTCGGCACTGCGTACCCCGTCTCCGACAAGCGGATCGTGAAGGCGATCGACGCGGCGGTTCCGTGACGGGTACCGCACACAGGGTGAGTTCGACCGGGGGCTCACCCTCCTGTACAGTCTCTTCTCGCAGCACAGCGCACCACCAAGTGCCGTGAAACCTGGTCCTGTGGAGCAGTTTGGAGTGCTCGCCACCCTGTCAAGGTGGAGGCCGCGGGTTCAAATCCCGTCAGGACCGCAGTGAACAAGGAGAGCCCGGGTCTTCGGACCCGGGCTCTCCTGCGTGTGACTTCCCCTCTGTCGCCGTCGTGCGGCCGTCAGGCCGTCTTGACGGCGTCACGTTCCCTCGGTACCCAGAGACCAGGGGCCCGTTCTCCCGTACGGCCCGCGGAGGTGGCGTATGGCGGCATCGGCACGGCACGAGACACGGGCGTTGCTCCGCGCGCACCTGTCGGCCGCTTCGTCGTTTCGCCATCTGACCCGCCACTGCCCGATCTGCCATCACCTGCTGCGGCTGGCGATGGACACCGCTCCGCGAGCCGTGGAGGTTCCGCGGGAAGCCGTCGAGGGCGAGAGTCCGTCTCCGGCGTGACTGGCGCCCGTGCTCAACAGCCGCCCCGCCGTGGGACGCTGGGCCGAGTGCCCTCCTTTAGCGCACACGCACCAGGAGCAACAAGCGGCGCGTGGTGTGACGGGTGTCACCGCATGAGTTTCTGAAACCGCGGTACTTCCCCCTCACCTGCAACAGGTCAATTTAATATGTGCAATTGCACCAGTCCGGGAGGTGCCCGCAGGAGATCCGACACCCCTCCCCAGACTCCGACAAGGGAGCTCACGGCGCGGCCCGTCGGACACGCCCCGCGCACAAAAAAGATCGCGCTGGACCCGGCGGAGTCCAGCGCGATCCACGACGCACCCTGTGTCTTGCTCGGAAAGCTTCGAAGAGCTTGGGCGTGGGGCCTGTTGGGGCAGGACCCGCGTCGCTTGGAGCTGTGGTTCCGGGCGTGTCGGCAGGATGGGGGACCTGTCGGTTCTGCCCGGCTATTCAGTTGTTCAGGCCTCGCTGCGCTGCTGCGGGATGCCCGCGAGCAGTGCGCGGACCTCGGCCTCGCGGTAACGGCGATGCCCGCCGAGCGTGCGGATCGACGTGAGCTTGCCGGCCTTCGCCCACCGCGTGACCGTCTTGGGGTCGACGCGGAACATTGTGGCGACCTCAGCCGGGGTCAGCAGCGGCTCGGCATCAGGGGTGCGAGCGGTCATGAGCGGCCTCCTCGGGAGAACCGAACCTTCTCGGTTCTTTCCTCTAAATTCTGCACCTTGACCCGCGTTGCCCGAAATGGCGGACGCGAGTCGAGTCGGTTATAGGACGAACGGCTTGTCCTCGGCACTACAACTACACCATCTGTCCAGCCGCGTCGGCCAAACCGATGGAATTGCCCTCCCAGGTGTTCATCAGCGACGGAAGCCGATGGACCATGCCATAGCGGACAGTCACGCCACTGTGACGATCAGTCACAGGGCGATCAGGAGGCACCAGACCCCCCATTGCGTGCAATGCTGAGATCCACCCATAGTTGGGCAGACGGAGCCTCCCCCAGGCTCCTTGTCCTATTTTGGCACGAGGAGGGGCAAGGGACGCAAGGGCCGCGTACGTGCGGTCCGTCACGCTTGAACAGCAAACGCCCGGATCGGGACCTACGTCCGTTGTTGACGAAACCTCAGGACAAACCCGGTGCGAGGACGAAACCCCAAAATGGGCGTCAGGTCAAACGTCAGTTCGCCGAGCGCCGGTCGCGCACCGATCGCCAGCGCTCCACGAGCCGCCCGTACGCCTCGCCGGCGGCCGCCCCGTCGCCGTGCCGCAGCGCCTCGATCCCCTCGGCCACATCCGCCGCCGAGTGATCGTCCGCCAGCTCCCCGGCCGGCAGCACGTGCACCAGGCCGCCGTAGTCCAGCTCCACCAGCGAGCGCGGGTGGAACTCCTCCAGCCAGCGGCCGACGTCCACCACACCGTCGATCAGCGGCCCTTCGTCGATGGCCTCCCTGAGCGCCCTCAGGGCCCGCGCCACCCGCCGGCGCGCCTGGACCATCGGGGTCCGGTAGCGCAGCACCGGCGCCTCGCCGCCGGCGTCGCCGGAATCCTTGCCGTGCTCCCGCTCGTCGTCGGAGACCAGCACGAACCAGTTCAGCGGCACCTGCCAGGTCGCCGTGCGGATCCAGGGGCGGGCGTCCGGGTTCCGGACCAGCCAGCGCTCGTAGTCCTGGGCCGCCTGGCGCCGCACGACCTGCGGCAGCACGGCGTCCAGGACGGGCGCCGGGAGCTCGTCGGCCAGCTCGCCCAGGGCCTGCCAGCCGCGCAGCCGGGTACGCCAGGGGCACACGCACACCACGCCGTCGACGTCGAGCACGAAGGCGTCGCTGCTCTCGTGGACCGGCACCGGGATGGGCGGGGTGGGCAGCAGGTCGGCCAGGGAGCGGCGCAGTTCGTCCTGGTACGAGGGGTGGTCGGTGCGGCGGGCGTAGCGGGCCCAGTGGGTGCGCTCGGGTTCCGGGAAGGCGGCCAGCGGTTCGTAGACGCGCAGGTACGCCGCGTACGGGACGATCACCGAGGACACCTTGGGCACGCCTGCTCCCTCCCCCGCCCACTTCCGGGAAAACCTTCGGAACCCGCTCACAAACCTGCGGGAAATCTATGCAAATCGTCGCACGGGAGTACTCCGGGAGTAGGTGATCCTGAGCACTGCGCGACCGGCGGGGGCACCCAGGCTCTAATCTCGTGCTCACAGCCCCCGCCACCCGTACGGGAGCTCCTCTCCGACCGCCGCTTCTTACCCAGGAGTCACCACAGTGACCGACGTAACCGGCGCACCTGCTGATGTACTGCACACCCTGTTCCACTCGGACCAGGGGGGTCATGAGCAAGTCGTGCTCTGTCAGGACCGCGCCAGCGGACTCAAGGCCGTCATCGCCATCCACTCCACCGCCCTGGGCCCCGCGCTCGGCGGTACGCGCTTCTACCCGTATGCGAGCGACGAGGAAGCCGTCGCCGACGCGCTGAACCTCGCCCGCGGGATGTCGTACAAGAACGCCATGGCCGGTCTGGATCACGGCGGCGGCAAGGCCGTGATCATCGGGGACCCGGACCGCGACAAGACCGAGGAGCTGCTCCTCGCCTACGGCCGGTTCGTGGCCTCGCTGGGCGGACGCTATGTCACCGCGTGCGACGTCGGCACGTACGTCGCCGACATGGACGTCGTCGCCCGTGAGTGCCGCTGGACGACGGGCCGGTCCCCCGAGAACGGCGGCGCGGGCGACTCCTCCGTGCTGACCGCGTTCGGCGTCTACCAGGGCATGCGGGCCAGCGCCCAGCACCTGTGGGGCGACCCGTCGCTGCGCGGCCGTAAGGTCGGCATCGCGGGCGTCGGCAAGGTCGGGCACCACCTGGTGGAACACCTGCTCGACGAGGGTGCACAGGTCGTGGTCACGGACGTACGGCAGGAAGCCGTGCGGCGCATCGCCGACAAGCATCCCTCCGTCGATGTGGTCGCCGACACCGCGGCGCTGATCCGGGTCGAGGGACTCGACATCTACGCCCCCTGCGCGCTGGGCGGGGCCCTGAACGACGACAGCGTGCCGGTGCTGACCGCCGAGGTGGTCTGCGGCGCGGCCAACAACCAGCTCGCCCATCCGGGCGTCGAGAAGGACCTCGCGGACCGCGGGATCCTCTACGCCCCGGACTACGTCGTGAACGCCGGTGGCGTCATCCAGGTCGCCGACGAGCTGCACGGCTTCGACTTCGAGCGGTGCAAGGCGAAGGCCGCGAAGATCTTCGACACGACGCTGGCCATCTTCGCACGTGCGAAGGCGGACGGGATTCCTCCGGCGGCCGCGGCCGACCGGATCGCGGAGCAGCGGATGGCGGAGGCCCGCCGGGCGCGCTGATCCACGGCGCGTTCGGGTTTGGCCGGTACCCGCCGGCGGGCACTTAGAGAGAACTCTCACGTTCGTCGGCGGGTCGGCCGCCAATAAGTGGTTAAAATCGCGGTTGACCAGCGGGGACGGGGCACCTCGCGGGTTCTGGGACCCGGCACGTCCTGCGGGCGACGTACCGTATGGGCGCGGGCTCAGGTACCGTGGAAGCCCTACGGACCGGTCTCTCTGCGGAGAGCCCGTTCCAGATCATGAACGCGTGTCAAGACTCTGGGGCCGTCGAGCCCCGTCACCGAGGGGGTCGAGCCATGGGGCGCGGCCGGGCCAAGGCCAAGCAGACGAAGGTCGCCCGCCAGCTGAAGTACAACAGCGGCGGGACTGACCTGTCGCGTCTGGCCAACGAGCTGGGCGCTTCGACTTCGAGCCAGCCGCCGAACGGCGAGCCGTTCGAGGACGACGAAGACGACGACCCGTACGCCCAGTACGCGGATCTGTACAACGACGACGAGGACGATGAGGACGACGAGTCCGGTCCCGCGTCGCAACGCCGAGGCGCTTGACGACCTAGCAGTGCTCGACCCGGTCCTGAGTGGTTCACACCACCGGACCGGGTTTTGCGCTGCCGTCGGTCGCGAACCTCAGCTCGCGTCGTAGTCGCCGACGAGCTCCGCGCCCGTCGCGTGGTCGCCGCGGTCCGTGATCTCGCCCGCGACCCAGGCCTCGACGCCACGGTCGGCGAGGGTCGACAGGGCCACGTCCGTGGACTCCTCCGGCACGATCGCGATCATGCCGACACCCATGTTCAGGGTCTTCTCCAGCTCCAGGCGTTCGACCTGACCGGTCCGGCCGACGAGGTCGAAGACCGGGGCCGGGGTCCAGGTGGAGCGGTCGACGACGGCGTGCAGGCCGGCGGGGATGACGCGGGCCAGGTTGGCGGCGAGTCCGCCGCCGGTGACGTGGCTGTAGGCGTGCACGTCGGTGGTGCGGGTCAGGGCCAGGCAGTCCAGCGAGTAGATCTTCGTAGGCTCGAGGAGCTCCTCGCCGAGGGTCCGGCCGAAGTCCTCGATGTGCGCGTCCAGGGAGAGGCCGGCCTGGTCCAGCAGGACGTGCCGGACCAGCGAGTACCCGTTCGAGTGAAGCCCGGACGCGGCCATGGCGATGACCGCGTCACCCTTACGGATGCGATCCTCGCCGAGCAGCCGGTCGGCCTCCACGACGCCCGTACCGGCGCCTGCGACGTCGAAGTCGTCCGGGCCCAGCAGTCCGGGGTGCTCGGCCGTCTCGCCGCCCACCAGGGCGCAGCCGGCCAGCACACAGCCTTCGGCGATCCCCTTGACGAGGGCGGCGACACGCTCGGGGTGCACCTTGCCGACGCAGATGTAGTCGGTCATGAACAGCGGCTCGGCACCGCACACCACGATGTCGTCCATGACCATGGCGACCAGGTCGTGGCCGATGGTGTCGTAGACGCCCAGCCGGCGCGCGATGTCGACCTTGGTGCCGACGCCGTCGGTGGCCGAGGCGAGGAGGGGACGCTCGTAGCGCTTGAGGGCTGAGGCGTCGAAGAGGCCGGCGAATCCGCCGAGGCCGCCGAGGACCTCGGGGCGCTGCGTCTTCTTCACCCACTCCTTCATCAGCTCGACGGCGCGGTCGCCCGCCTCGATGTCGACGCCGGCAGCCGCGTAGGAAGCACCGGAAGCAGTGCCCGTCGACGGAGACGACTGATCAGATGCAGCAGACATTGCCTGGGATCTTTCGGGTTGGTGAGTACGTACGGGGCTTACGGGCGACGGATCGCGTCGGCCGCGGCCGTGGCTGCCGGACCGGCGGCCAGCTCGGTCTCCAGGAGCTGCTTGCCGAGCAGCTCGGGGTCCGGGAGCTCCATCGGGTACTCGCCGTCGAAGCAGGCGCGGCACAGGTTCGGCTTGGCGATGGTGGTCGCCTCGATCATGCCGTCGATGGAGATGTACGCCAGGGAGTCGGCGCCCAGCGAGGTCCCGATCTCTTCGATGGTCATGCCGTTGGCGATGAGCTCGGCGCGGGTGGCGAAGTCGATACCGAAGAAGCAGGGCCACTTCACGGGCGGGGAGGAGATCCGGATGTGGACCTCGGCGGCGCCGGCCTCGCGGAGCATCCGCACCAGTGCCCGCTGGGTGTTGCCGCGGACGATCGAGTCGTCGACGACGACCAGGCGCTTGCCCTTGATGACTTCCTTGAGCGGGTTCAGCTTCAGGCGGATGCCGAGCTGGCGGATGGTCTGCGAGGGCTGGATGAACGTACGGCCGACGTAGGCGTTCTTGACCAGACCGGCGCCGAAGGGGATGCCGGACGCCTCCGCGTAGCCGATGGCGGCGGGGGTGCCGGACTCCGGAGTCGCTATGACCAGGTCGGCCTCGACGGGGGCTTCCTTGGCCAGGCGGCGGCCCATCTCGACGCGTGAGAGGTAGACGTTCCGGCCGGCGATGTCGGTGTCCGGGCGGGCCAGGTACACGTACTCGAAGACACAGCCCTTGGGCTTCGCTTCCGCGAACCGGGAGGTGCGCAGGCCGTTCTCGTCGATGGCCACGAACTCGCCCGGCTCGATCTCGCGCACGTAGCTGGCGCCGCAGATGTCGAGGGCGGCGGACTCGGAGGCGACCACCCAGCCGCGCTCCAGGCGGCCCAGGACCAGCGGGCGGATGCCCTGCGGGTCGCGGGCGGCGTAGAGGGTGTGCTCGTCCATGAAGACGAGCGAGAAGGCTCCCTTGACCTGCGGGAGGACCGTGTGGGCGGCCTCCTCGATGGTCAGCGGCTTGCCTTCGGCGTCGGCCTGGGCCGCGAGGAGCGCGGTGAGCAGGTCGGTGTCGTTGGTCGCCGCGACGCGGGTGGAGCGGCCGTTGGTGTCCTTCGGGAGGTCGGCGACCATCTCGGCGAGCTGCGCCGTGTTGACCAGGTTGCCGTTGTGGCCAAGCGCGATGGAGCCGTGCGCGGTGGCACGGAACGTCGGCTGGGCGTTCTCCCACACGGAGGCGCCGGTGGTCGAGTAGCGGGCGTGACCGACCGCGATGTGACCCTGGAGCGAACCGAGAGAGGTCTCGTCGAAGACCTGGGACACGAGGCCCATGTCCTTGAAGACGAGGATCTGGGAGCCGTTGCTGACCGCGATTCCCGCGGATTCCTGGCCCCGATGCTGGAGGGCGTAGAGCCCGAAGTACGTGAGCTTGGCGACCTCTTCACCCGGAGCCCAGACACCGAAGACGCCGCAAGCGTCCTGGGGGCCCTTCTCACCGGGGAGCAGGTCGTGGTTGAGTCGTCCGTCACCACGTGGCACGGCTCCGAGTGTAGGCGAGATCGACCACTGGTCCGAATGCGGGATACCCGCCCGTAGTGGATCACCTGTCGGCGACCGCTCCGACGCTCTCGGCGTTTTCGCTGGTCAGCGTGAGGTTTCGGTGATCGATCTTGTAGGACACCGTGCCGTCGAAGAGCCGCAGGAGGCTCTTCTCCGACTTCATGAGTGAGGTGTCGCACATCATTCGGGTGGTGGAGGCGGCGCCCAGGGTGATACGTCCGTCGCGGACCGTGGCCTTCGCGTTCACCTCGTTGCAGCCGGCGCTGCCGGAGACCCGGCCGGACTTCTTGTCGAAGGTGAGATGGGCCCTGCCGTCCGTGTCGGGGGACGTGATGACCCACTTCGTGCCGTACAGCGGGGCGTCCGTCTCCCTGGTGAGGCGGACGCGGTCGCCGTCGGCGGTGGTGAGGGTCAGTTCGTCGCCCTTCTGCCGTGCGGTGAGGTCGCCGTCGGTGAGGGTGCGGGCGAGGCTCTCCTCGAAGGTGCCGGGGACGCCCTGGCAGGCCATCTCGGTGGCCGACATCCGGGCGAAGGAGACGCGGCCGTCGTCGAAGGCGGCGTCGGCGCCGAAGTTGTTGCAGCCGAGGTTGCCCTTGACCTTGCCGCCGTCGGCGATGCGCAGGTAGGCGGTGCTCGGGGCCTCGGTGGTCCGGCCGTCGACGGTGAGGTCGTCGACCGCCCAGTGGACGCCGGTGACGGATGATCCGGCACCGACCGAATCACTGGCCGCGTTCTCGGTGCCGCACGCTGCCGCGAGCGGGAGCAGGGTCAGAACGGCGAGGGTCAGTCGCTGTTTGTCCATGCCGGTGGGACGGGAGCGACGGGAGACCGGTTCCCGTCCGTCCCTCGCACTCACCCCATCAGCGGCAGCAGCCCGCCGAGGTCGGCCCGTTCCCCGCTCGCACTGACCACGGCCGCCTCGACGGCGTCCTGCCAGGCCAGCCGGCCGGTCGCCAGGCGGATCCAGGTCAGCGGGTCGGTCTCGACGACATTGGGCGGGGTGCCGCGGGTGTGCCGGGGACCCTCGACGCACTGCACGACGGCGTACGGCGGGACCCGCACCTCCGTCGAGCCGCCGGGTGCCTTGGCGGCCAGGGCGTCGGCGAGGAGCCGGGTGCAGGCGGCGAGGGTCTGGCGGTCGTACGGAATGCCGAGGCCGGGCACGGCCGCGTTCAGGTCGTCGGAGTGGACGACGAGCTCGACGGTGCGGGTGACGAGGTAGTCGTCGAGGCGCATGGCGCCGGTGCGGGCGGCCAGCAGGCGGGTGCCGGGGGCGGCGGAGAGGCGCTCGGTGAGGCGTTGCCCGGTGCGGGCGTAGAGGGCGTCGAGGTCGGGGTCGGCCGCGGCCAGCTCGCGCGTGCCGACGGCGATGTCACCGGCCCGGGTGGCGGTGGCGAAGGGCCAGTCGAGAAGGGTGAGGTCCGGCTCGGGGGGCTCGTCCCGGTCGATGTTGCGGCTGACGGTCTCCACGGCCATGGCCACATGCGCCGCGAGGTCGCGGACGGTCCAGTCGCCGAGCCGGGTGGGCGACGCCAGCTGCTCGGGAGTGAGGGTGCGGACGGCCTCCCGTACGTTCCCGAACTGGGCCAGGACCGCGGTGCGGATCTTGGCGGGGTCGTACGTCCGTGTGCGCTTCTTGGCCGGCGGCATGGCGGTGAGCCTATGCGTTAGCGCCGGGCCTTCACCGCACAGCCGTACAGCCGCACCGGAAGGCCCCGCCGGAACGGGCGGGGCCTTCGAGTCGCCGGGCCGACTACGCGAGCAGCGCCGGGATGGTCTCCTCGTGGGCCGTCCGCAGCTCGTCCAGGGAGAGCGCGAACTCGCCCTGGAGCTCCACCGAGTCTCCGTCGACGACACCGATGCGGACGGCGGGCAGGCCGCGCGCGCCGCACATGTCGTTGAAGCGGACCTCTTCGGAGCGCGGGACGGCGACGACGGCGCGGCCGGCCGACTCCGAGAAGAGGAAGGTGAACGCGTCGAGCCCGTCCGGTACGACCAGCCGCGCGCCCTTGCCGCTGAGCAGGGCGGATTCCACCACAGCCTGGATCAGTCCGCCGTCGGACAGGTCGTGCGCGGAGTCGATCATGCCGTCGCGGGAGGCGGAGATCAGGATCTCGCCGAGCAGCCGCTCGCGCTCCAGGTCGACCTTGGGCGGCAGGCCGCCGAGGTGGTCGTGGACGACCTGGGACCAGGCCGAACCGCCGAACTCCTCGCTCGTGTCGCCGAGGAGGTAGAGCAGCTGGCCCTCCTCCTGGAAGGCGACCGGGGTGCGCCGGGCCACGTCGTCGATGACGCCGAGGACCGCCACGACCGGGGTCGGGTGGATGGCCGCCTCGCCCGTCTGGTTGTAGAGCGAGACGTTGCCGCCGGTCACCGGGGTGCCCAGCTGCTGGCAGGCGTCCGCCAGGCCGCGGATGGCCTCCGCGAACTGCCACATGACGGCCGGGTCCTCGGGCGAGCCGAAGTTCAGGCAGTCGGAGACGGCGAGCGGCTTGGCGCCGGTCGTCGCCACGTTGCGGTAGGCCTCCGCGAGGGCCAGCTGCGCGCCCGCGTACGGGTCGAGCTTGGCGTAGCGGCCGTTTCCGTCGGTCGCGATGGCGACGCCGAGGCCGGACTCCTCGTCGATGCGGATCATGCCGGAGTCCTCGGGCTGGGCGAGGACGGTGTTGCCCTGCACGAAGTGGTCGTACTGCGAGGTGATCCACTTCTTGGAGGCCTGGTTGGGCGAGCCCACCAGCCGGAGCACCTGCTCCTTGAGCTCTTCGCTCGAAGCCGGCCGGGGCAGCTTGTTCGCGTCGTCCGCCTGCAGCTCGTCCTGCCAGGACGGACGGGCGTACGGGCGCTCGTAGACCGGGCCGTCGTGGGCGACCGTGCGCGGGTCGACATCGACGATCTTGCCGCCGTGCCAGTAGATCTCCAGGCGGTCGCCGTCGGTCACCTCACCGATGACGGTGGCGATGACGTCCCACTTGTCGCAGATCTCGAGGAACCGGTCGACCTTCTCCGGCTCGACGACGGCGCACATGCGTTCCTGCGACTCGCTCATGAGGATCTCCTCGGGCGAGAGCGTGGAGTCGCGCAGCGGTACGTCGTCGAGGGTGACGCGCATGCCGCCGGAGCCGTTGGAGGCGAGCTCGGAGGTGGCGCAGGACAGACCGGCCGCACCGAGGTCCTGGATGCCGACGACCAGCTTCTCCTTGAACGCCTCCAGGGTGCACTCGATGAGGAGCTTCTCCTGGAAGGGGTCGCCCACCTGGACGGCGGGGCGCTTGGACGGCTTGGCGTCGTCGAAGGTCTCGGAGGCGAGGATCGAGGCGCCGCCGATGCCGTCGCCGCCGGTCCGGGCCCCGTACAGGATGACCTTGTTGCCCGCGCCGGACGCCTTCGCAAGGTGGATGTCCTCGTGCCGCATCACGCCGATGGCACCGGCGTTGACCAGCGGGTTGCCCTGGTAGCAGGCGTCGAAGACGACCTCGCCGCCGATGTTGGGCAGGCCGAGGCAGTTGCCGTAGCCGCCGATGCCGGCGACGACACCGGGCAGCACGCGCTTGGTGTCGGGGTGGTCGGCCGCACCGAAACGGAGCGGGTCGACGACGGCGACCGGGCGCGCGCCCATCGCGATGATGTCGCGGACGATGCCGCCCACACCCGTGGCCGCGCCCTGGTAGGGCTCGACGTACGACGGGTGGTTGTGCGACTCGACCTTGAAGGTCACGGCGTAGCCCTGGCCGACGTCGACGACACCGGCGTTCTCGCCGATACCCACGAGGAGGGCGTCCGACTGGGGCGCCTTCTCGCCGAACTGGCGCAGGTGGACCTTGGAGGACTTGTACGAGCAGTGCTCGGACCACATCACGGAGTACATGGCGAGCTCGGCGCCGGTGGGCCGGCGGCCGAGGATCTCCACGACCCGCTCGTACTCGTCCTTCTTCAGGCCTAGTTCGGCCCAGGGCAGCTCGACGTCGGGGGTCGCGGCCGCGTGCTCGACCGTGTCCAGAGGCGTCCGGCTCATACGTTGACCAGCTTCTTGAGGATCGAGGTGAAGAAGGGGAGGCCGTCGGTGCGGCCGGTGCCGATCAGCGGCTCGACGGCGTGCTCGGGGTGCGGCATGAGGCCCACGACGTTGCCGGCCTCGTTGGTGATGCCGGCGATGTCCCGGAGGGAGCCGTTGGGGTTGCCGTACCCGTCAGCGGCTTCGCCGCCGACCGCGTAGCGGAAGGTGACCCGGCCCTCGGCTTCCAGCTTGTCGAGCGTGTACTCGTCGGCGACGTACCGGCCGTCGATGTTCTTGAGCGGGATGTGGATCTCCTGGCCGGACTCGTAGTCGCTGGTCCAGGCGGTGTCCGCGTTCTCCACCCGCAGCCTCTGGTCGCGGCAGATGAAGTGGAGGTGGTTGTTGCCGAGCATCCCGCCCGGGAGGAGGTGGGCCTCGGTGAGGATCTGGAAGCCGTTGCAGATGCCGAGGACCGGGAGGCCGGCCTTCGCCTGCTCGATGACCGTCTCCATCACGGGCGAGAAGCGGGAGATGGCGCCGGCCCGCAGATAGTCGCCGTAGGAGAAACCGCCCGGCAGCACGACGGCGTCGACCTGCTTGAGGTCCTTGTCCTTGTGCCAGAGGGCGACGGGTTCCGCGCCCGCGAGACGGATCGCGCGCTGGGTGTCCCGGTCGTCGAGGCTGCCCGGGAAAGTGACGACGCCAATACGAGCGGTCACTTCACGGCCTCCGCGACTTCTTCCACCTTGACGGTGAAGTCCTCGATCACGGTGTTGGCGAGGAAGGATTCCGCAAGATCGTGGATGCGGGCGAGCGTGGCCTCGTCGACCGGCCCGTCAACTTCCAGTTCGAATCGCTTTCCCTGACGTACGTCCGAGATGCCTTCGAAACCCAGTCGCGGCAGTGCGCGCTGCACCGCCTGGCCCTGGGGGTCGAGGATCTCCGGCTTGAGCATGACGTCGACTACGACGCGTGCCACTGGCACTCCCGGTGTGTGGTGCTGAGCAGGTTCCTTCAGACTACCCGCACAAAATTTCTACGCGGGTAGAGTTGGAGGAATCTACGTGACGGCCATCACGATCGTGTATCGGTGGGGTTCCTTCACGAAAAGTTCAGGGAAAGATCCCGGATCAACCCGTCACACCTATTGCGCTGGGACACGCGGACAGATTTAGTCGGTCTTCACATTGCAATGCCGGGCACTGTACAAATGAATTGGCAATAGCCGATACTTTGCCCAATAGCAGGCGGACAGTCGACATCTCCGAGGCGTCTTGGCACGTCATCGCAGAGATGCCGCACGAAGGGACCGATATTCGTGGCGCAGCGTGTCGTAGTCACTCTCTTTGACGACATCGACGGCTCGGAAGCGGCGGAAACGATCGCCTTCGGACTCGACGGCAAGTCGTACGAGATCGACCTGAACCAAGCCAATGCCAAGAAACTGCGTAAGGCGCTCGCGCCGTACGTGGAGGCCGGCCGCAAGCGGTCGAGGTCGGGCAAGGCGTACCGGCAGACGGAGGTGGCCCCCGACCCGGCGGCCGTACGGGCCTGGGCCCAGGCCAACAAGATGGAGGTCCCCGCTCGCGGGCGGATCCCGAAGAAGGTCTACGAGGCGTTCGCCGAGGCCCGGTAGAGCGCGCACGGCGGCCACCCGAACCGCCGGCCGACGACCGGTCACCCGCCCCTCGGGAGAACCGACTTGCGCTGCACCCCTCCTGGTCAGCTAGAGTCTGGAGCACGCCGAGGGGCGAGGCCGAAAAGCCCACCCCCGGAGTACACGCGGGTGTAGTTCAGTAGCAGAACATCCCCCTTCCAGGGGGAAGGCGCAGTGTGCAATTCCTGTCACCCGCTCTGCACCGCCGTACCGACCACGGTTGTGGATCAGGTAGGCTGGTGCTCGCACCGATCGGTGAGAGCCGGTCGGAGGCAATGCGGACGTAGCTCAGTTGGTAGAGCGCAACCTTGCCAAGGTTGAGGTCGCGAGTTCGAGCCTCGTCGTCCGCTCGGGAATGAGACCCCGGTCCATCGGACCGGGGTCTTTTCGTATCGACGGGCGAGCGCCCGCCTGACATTTGTCATGCCGAGTGATGACATCGCGCACTGCTGCCGGGCCCGGAACACCGGGACGCTGAAGGCATGGACACAGGCGGACACGAACACGTGATTGAGGTCACTGACCTGCGGCGTGTGTACGGGGGCGGGTTCGAGGCGGTGCGCGGCATCTCCTTTTCCGTACGCCGTGGAGAGATCTTCGCCCTGCTGGGCACCAACGGCGCCGGAAAGACGTCGACGGTCGAACTGCTGGAAGGGCTCGCCCGGCCGGCCGGCGGGCGGGTGCGGGTCCTCGGCCACGACCCCTTGGCCGACCGGGCAGTCGTACGGCCCCGCACCGGCGTCATGCTTCAGGAGGGCGGTTTCCCGTCCGAGCTGACCGTGGCGGAGACCACGCGGCTGTGGGCGGGCTGCACCAGCGGGGCCCGCCCCGGACGGGAGGCACTGGGGCTCGTCGGGCTGGCCGGGAAGGCCGACGTGCGCGTGAAGCAGTTGTCCGGAGGTGAGCGGCGGCGCCTGGACCTCGCGCTCGCCCTGCTCGGCGAACCCGAAGTGCTGTTCCTCGACGAGCCGACCACCGGACTGGACGCCGAAGGGCGCCGCGACACCTGGGACTTGGTGCGCGCCCTGCGCGACGCGGGCACGACCGTGCTGCTGACCACGCACTACCTGGAGGAGGCGGAGGACCTCGCCGACCGGCTCGCGATCCTGCACGAGGGGCGCATCGCGGCGGCCGGGACACCGGACGAGGTGACCGCCGCGCAGCCGTCCCGGATCTCGTTCGAGCTTCCCGAGGGCTACTTCGTGGGGGATCTGCCGCCGCTCGGCGAACTGGGTGTGTGCGGGCACGAGATGAACGGGCGGACCGTCCGGCTGCGGACCCGCGAACTCCAGCGCACGGCCACCCGGCTGCTGGTGTGGGCCGAGCGGGCCGGTGTGGAGCTGCGCAGGCTCGATGTGCGGTCGGCCTCGCTGGAGGAAGCGTTCCTCGGGATCGCCCGGGACTCCCAGCCCGCAGAGGAGTACGTGGCATGAGCACCGTCACCACCACCCCGGCCGGCCGGATGGCCGCACTCGCACGGGCCGAGCTCACGCTGCTCGGGCGCAGCAGGACCGCCGTCCTCTCGGCCGTGTTCCTGCCCCTTGCGATGCCGCTCAGTCTGCAGTCGGCGGTCGAACAGATGGACCTCGGGGACGTCGGGCTCAGCGTCGGGCTGGTCCTGCTGCCCGCCGCGATCGGCTTCTCGCTGCTCTTCAGCGTGTACGCCACGCTCGTGGGCGTCTTCACCGCCCGGCGCGAGGAACTCGTCCTCAAGCGACTGCGCACCGGCGAACTGCGCGACGCGGAGATCCTCGCCGGGGCCGCGTTCCCGGCGGCCGCCATCGGCCTGGTCCAGTCCCTGGTCCTTGCGGTGGGCTGTACCGCTCTGCTCGACGTGCCCGCGCCCAAGGCGCCCCAACTCGCCGTCCTGGGCCTGGTGTCGGGCCTCGCGCTCTGCGTGTGCCTGGCGGCGGTCACCGCGAGCTTCACCCGGACCGTCGAGAGCGCGCAGGTCACTTCGCTCCCGCTGATCCTCGCGTCGATGACGGTCTCCGGGGTCGTCGTCCCGCTGGACATGCTGCCCGACCGGCTGGCCACGGTGTGCGAACTGCTGCCGCTGACAGGGGTGATCACGCTGGTGCGCGGCGGCTGGACCGGGGGCCTCTCCGCGTACGAGACGGTGGTCCCGGTGCTGACCACGCTGGCCTGGACCGCCGTAGGAGTGTTTGCTGTACGACGGTGGTTCCGGTGGGAGCCGCGTCGTTGACTGACGGGGGGACCGAGGTGCGTGGGCCGGTCACATGGTGGGGGGCCAAGAGCACGCCGGCGAAGGTGGAGACGTACACACGATGGTCGTTCCACTTCTTCGTCGCGATCGAGATCGCCACGGTCGGACTGCCGTCCCTCGGCCAGGTGGAGCCCGGTCTTGGGGGCTGGCTGGTGCTGATGGTGTGCGTGCACGGCGGGGTCTGCGCGGTGACGGCGTCGCGGGCGCTGGACTGGACGCGGGGCCGCCGCGAGCAGCCCGTCCGGATGCTGTGGATGCTGGGCGGCGTCAGCGCGGCGGTCGCCGTCGCGGCGGTCTGGATCGGGGAGCACGGTCCGGGCGGTGACGAGGTCGACACCGCGACGGGCGGGCTCTTCGGGACCGTGCTCGTCGTCGGAGCCGGCGTCATGACGCTCGGCGTCCGCCGCCGACGGCGCGCGTCCACCGTCGTCGGCGGCTTCGCGGCGGGCTCGGGGCTGGTGGCGTTCGCGCTGGGGGTGCCCGCCCCCGCCGCGCTGCTCACCGTGGTGGCCGTCCTGGTGGGCGCGGGGCTCCTCGCCTTCACCTCCGCCTTCTCCGTCTGGCTCCTCAACACCGTCTACGAACTCGACGAGGCCCGCGAGACCCGCGCCCGGCTCGCCGTCGCCGAGGAACGGCTCCGCTTCGGGCGCGATCTGCACGACGTGATGGGGCGGAACCTGGCCGTGATCGCGCTGAAGAGCGAGCTGGCCGTGCAGCTGGCGCGACGCGGGCGGCCCGAGGCCGTGGACCAGATGATCGAGGTGCAGCGCATCGCGCAGGAGTCGCAGCGCGAGGTGCGCGATGTCGTACGGGGCTACCGCGAGGCCGACCTCGGCGCCGAACTCGCCGGTGCACAAGGGGTGTTGACGGCGGCGGGGATACGGTGCGAGGTGAGCGGCGAGGCGGCCGGACTGCCCGCCGAGGTGCAGTCGGCGCTCGGCTGGGTGGTGCGGGAGGCGACCACCAATGTGCTGCGGCACGGGGACGCCGGGCGGTGCGTGGTGACCCTGCGGGTGACGGAGGAGCGCGTGGTGCTGACCGTGGAGAACGACGGGGCGCGGCCCTCCCGCGCGAGCGGCGGATCGGGGCTGGCAGGGCTGCGGGAGAGGCTGACGGCGGTGGATGGCGAACTTCAGGCGGGCGCGATGGGCGACGACCGGTTCCGGGTGACGGCCACGGTGCCCCTGCCGGCGATGCGGACTGTGAGCGAGGTCACCGCGTGACGCCCGTACGGCTCCTGCTCGCCGACGACGAGCACCTCATCCGGGGTGCGCTCGCAGCGCTGCTCTCCCTCGAGGACGACCTGGTGATCGTGGCCGAGGCGGCCAGCGGACCCGAGGCGCTGGCGATGGCCCGGTCGCACGAACCCGACGTGGCCGTGCTCGATCTGCAGATGCCCGGCGCGGACGGTGTGAAGGTCGCCACATCCCTGCGCGCCGAACTGCCCGGCTGCCAGGTACTCATCGTCACCAGTCACGGCCGCCCCGGACATCTGAAGCGGGCCCTTGAGGCGGGTGTGCGCGGATTCGTCCCGAAGACGGTCAGCGCGCGGCGCCTCGCCGAGATCATCCGCACGGTCCATGCCGGAAACCGCTACGTAGACCCGGAGTTGGCCGCCGACGCGATCGCCGCCGGAGACTCGCCGCTGACGTCACGGGAGGCCGAGGTGCTGGAGCTCGCCGCGGACGGGGCGCCCGTCGCCGAGATCGCGGAGCGGGCCGCGCTGTCGCAGGGGACCGTACGGAACTACCTCTCGTCGGCCGTCTCCAAGCTCGGGGCGGAGAACCGTCATGCGGCGGTCCGGCTCGCCCGCGAGCGAGGTTGGGTATAGTTGGCCTCGCGCCACGGCGCAGTGCGGACGTAGCTCAGTTGGTAGAGCGCAACCTTGCCAAGGTTGAGGTCGCGAGTTCGAGCCTCGTCGTCCGCTCCGGATCAAGGCCCCGGTCATCGACCGGGGCCTTTGTCGTGCCCGGGCCCTAACTCCAGGCCATGCCCGTCAGACGCTCGTACGCCTCCACGTACTTGGCGCGGGTCGCGTCCACCACCTGCTGCGGCAGCGGCGGCGGGGGCTGCTCGCTCCTGCGGTCCCAGCCGGACTCCGGAGACGTCAGCCAGTCGCGGACGAACTGCTTGTCGTACGACGCCTGCGCGCGGCCCGGCTGCCACTGGTCGGCCGGCCAGAAGCGGGAGGAGTCCGGGGTGAGGACCTCGTCCGCGATGACCAGGGTGTCGCCCTCGAAGCCGAACTCGAACTTCGTGTCCGCGAGGATGATCCCGCGGTCGCGGGCGATGCCGCGGGCGCGGGAGTACACGGCGAGGGTGGCCTGGCGCAGCTGGGCGGCGGTGTCCGCGCCGACCTGGCGGGCGACCTCCTCGTACGAGACGTTCTCGTCGTGCTCGCCGACCGCGGCCTTGGTGGCCGGGGTGAAGATCGGGGCGGGCAGCTCCGAGCCGTCGACGAGGCCCTCGGGGAGGGTGAGGCCGCAGACGGTGCGGGACTCGTCGTACTCGGCCAGGCCCGAGCCGGTGAGGTAGCCGCGGGCCACGCACTCCACCGGGACCATGTGGAGCGACTTGCAGATCAGGGTGCGGCCGGCCCAGTCGGCGGGGGCACCCGGAGGCAGCTCGGTGCTCAGGACGTGGTTGGGGGCCAGGTCGGCGAGCTGGTCGAACCACCACAGGGAGAGCTGCGTGAGCACCCGGCCCTTGTCGGGGATCTCGGTGGGCAGCACCCAGTCGTAGGCGGAGAGGCGGTCGCTGGCGACCATCACGAGGTCGCCCGCCGCGTTCTGGTACAGCTCGCGCACCTTGCCGGTGTGCAGATGCACCAGGCCCGGAACCTGAACAGGTTCGGGCTTTTCGACGAATCCGGACACGGTTCCTCCCCGTGGTTGAAAACAAAGGGGCGCCCGTAGAGCCCAAACAGGGTGGTGGTGGGCGACGGGCGGGCCCAAGTGACTCGATTCTCCCGTATGCGGAGATCGGTCTTGGTACGGGGTGCGCGGAGCGGGCTCTGCCGCGTGGTCGGGGGGCGATGACGCGGCAACGTTCAGTCACGTTTGCAGATGCGGTCCAGGAGGTTCGCCGTGGCGCGCTGCACGCGGGCGTCGACGTGGCCCGGACGGTCCAGGGACGGCGACCACGCGAAGGTCCCGGACGCGAAGACCAGCGCGCCGGAGGGGGCGCGGTAGAGGGACGTCTCCTGGTGGCGGACGACGCCCTCGCCGTCGGTGTACGGGGAGTGGGCGAGCAGGATGCGGTCCTCGTGCTCGGGCAGGGGTGTGCGCGGGAAATAGCGGTCGGCCTCGCCCGCGACCAGGCCGTCGATGCCGTCGCCCTCCCCCGCGCCGGTCGCCTCCCACAGCCAGTGGTCGGCATTGCGGACGATCAGGGGGTGCGGATCGGGGACGCGGCCCGCGTACTGGATGCCGACCAGTTGCTGTTCGGCCCGGTCGATCTCTCGCCAGAGCAGCGGCTTGCCCGGGCCCTTGCGCTTGCGGCAGGTGAGCAGGCGGTCGGGGACACCGGAGGGGGAGGGGCCGAGCTCCACCTGCCAGTACATGGTGTTGGCGGAGAGGAAGACGAGGGAGGTGCCGTGGTCGCGGGCGCGCTCCACGGTGCGGCGCATGTTCACCGACCAGTACTCGTCGTGGCCGGGGAAGACCAGCCCGCGGTAGCGGGTGGGGTCGAGCCGGCCGGCGTGCAGGTCGCGGGCGTCGGCGTAGGCGAGGTCGTAGCCATAGCGCTCGGCCCAGCGGATGAAGTCGTAGGCGTGGCCGACGTGCAGGGGGAGGCCCGCTCCCGCGTACGGCCGTTCGAAGGAGACGGTGGTCGCCGCGTCGGCCTCGCCCAGCAGACGGCCGTTCTCGTCCCAGGCGTGGTAGAGGCTCGCGCCCGTGCGGCCGTCCTCCGGGTAGAGGTTGTAGGCCTGCCAGGTGACGTCGGGCAGGATCAGCAGCAGGTCTGCGGGGTGGTTGTCGCGGACGGTGAAGGGGACGTGGGAGCGGTAGCCGTCGGCCGTGGTCAGGACGGCGACGTACGCCCCGACGCTCCAGTAGCTCGGGATCTGGAGGCGCCAGGACAGCCACCAGTGGTGGCAGGAGACCGTGCGGTCCGCCGTCAGGGGCGGGGGCTGGACGATGCCGGACAGGCGGGGGCTGGTGGTGATCTTCGTGGCGCCGTCGCCGCCGTAGTGGCCGATGCGGTAGATGTCGACGGCGAATTCCTGGGGCGGGTCGACGGTGATGTGGAAGTCGACGGCCTCGCCGGGCGCGACCGCGCCGGTGGAGGTGAAGCCCTTGATCTGACGGCGGACGTCGTCCGCCGAGCGGGGGCCGCCGGAGGCGGTGCGGGGGGACGGGACTCGCGGGGGGCCCGCCTTCGGGGTGTGGGCGGGGTCCGGGTCCACGTACCAGGCGACCATCTGGCCGGTGTCGTCGAAGTACGTGTCGGTGCCCCGGAGCCAGGGGACGGGACCCTGGCCGAAGGGGTCCGTCACCGCGTGCGCCAGCGCTCCCGACTCCCAGCGGCGGATGTGCTCCGATCCCATCGGTCGCTCCCCTCCCTCGTGCCCCGCTCTTCCCCGCTCGTGCCCCGTGGTCGTGCGTCGTGGGTTGTGCGGGCGTAAGCCCTTGCTGTGAGCGTGACTGGTCCCAAGCACATCACATTACGCACGCACGCGGTCACTATTCGTTGCGAATTGACCGAAAATGGAACCAGGGCATCCGTTACGCGTGTCGCTGTCCCTCGTCCGCGGCGAACCCTTCCCCGTCAGGGGCCGAGCGCTGTGCCGCCGCTGGTGCGGGACCGTCAGACCAGCCGTACCGGCTTCTCCGGGCGTATCCCCGACTTGACCAGCCACGCCCGCAGCGGGGCCGGGTCGCCGTCCTCGACGAGACTGAGGACGCGGGGGGGCAGGTCGGCCGCCCGTTCGCCGTTGATGAGGAGGGACGGGCCGTCGAGCCAGTCGAGACCCGGCATCGCCCCGGCGGTGTCCATCGCGGCGCAGCAGACCATCGCGGTGACGTGATCGGCGAGCAGTTCGCGGGCCGTACGCGGTGGCTGCAGGGGGAAGAGCGGGAGCGCGCCGTCGTCCCACAGGGCGGCGTCGGGGGCCTGCCCGGCCGGTCCGGCCGATGCCGTCCGGTCCGCGGGGACCTCCGCCTCTTCACGCGCCAGCTCCGCACTGAGGCCGGCGGCGAGCGCGGAACTCCGTTCGTTGCCGCCGTCGGGGTCGTGCTCGTCGTCCTCCCTGCCCAGTGCCATGTCATCGGACGGGGCGGACGGCTCGGGGGTGTGTGCGTGGCCGGTGGCTGGGACGGGCGGCTCGGGCCT
>NZ_JBVIVK010000002.1:558497-641960 GCF_055595715.1 Streptomyces sp. NPDC040410 | reverse complement strand
GCCGGTGGCCGGCGGATACGGAGGGCGGGGCCGTGACACCGGAGGTCGTGGTGGCGGGCGGCTCGGGCCGATGGCCGGTCGGTGCCGTGGGTGCCGTGGACGGCTCGGGGGTGTGTGCGTGGCCGGTGGCTGGGACGGGCGGCTCGGGCCGGTGGCCGGCGGATACGGAGGGCGGGGCCGTGACACCGGAGGTCGTGGTGGCGGGCGGCTCGGGCCGATGGCCGGTCGGTGCCGTGGGTGCCGCGGGCGGCTCGGGCCGATGGCCGGTCGGTGCCGTGGGTGCCGCGGACGGCTCGGGCACATGGCCGGTCGGTGCCGTGGGTGCCGCGGACGGCTCGGGCACATGGCCGGTCGGTGCCGCGAGCGGCTGAGGCTGGTGGGCGGCCGGCGCGGTGCCGGAGGCCGTCTCGCCCGAGGCCGCCGGGTCCGGCGGGGCCGACAGGTGGTCGAGGACGCGGGAGAGGGTGGGGCCCTCGGGACTCGGTGCGCCGGGGTCCGGGGAACGGCGGACGCCCAGGGTGTCGAGGACTCGGTGGAGGCGCGCCGCGTCGGTGCGCCATTTCCGGTCGACGACCTCCTCCGGGTATTCCTGCCAGTCCACCGGCGACCAGTCCGGGCGGGGCTCGGCAGGGCCTCCGTGGAAGAGCCGGGCGGCGAGGAGCGAGGCGGCCTCGTCGACCGCGCCGGGCTCTTCGAGCAGGTCGCAGGCGGGGCGCTCGCCCAGACGGGAGGCGAAGCCCTCGGCCAGGCGGTCCCGGCGGGACAGTTCGGTGAGGGCCGCGACCACGCCCGCGTCCAGCCGGGAGGGCCAGCGGCCCATGCGCCAGGCGGGCAGCGCGACCCTGGTCAGCAGCCGGTCCCAGCCCGCGTACGCCAGGCCCACCTGTTCCTGGGCGACGATCCGCAGACCGTAGTCCACGGCCTGTGCACGCTCGGCGGCCGCGGCGGCGACCCCGCGCTCCATCTCCGCGGCATGGCCGCGGCAGCTGCGCAGCAGCAGGCGGGCCGTCCAGCCCACCCCGGCGAGCACCGTGCGGGAGACCGGGTCGCGGCCGGGCGCCGTGCTCACGGCCACCGCCGCGTCCAGCCCTCGTACGAACCGGCGGGCCGCGGCTATGTCCGGGTGCGCAGAGGGTCCCGTGCCGGCGACCACCGGGGCGAGGACCGCGCGCAGTTCACCGACGCGCATCCACCACAGGAACGGCGAGCCGATGACGAGGACGGGAGCGGCCGTCGTACGACGTGGCCGCGGTGTCCCGAGGCTCCGCACACCCGCTATCTCGTCCCGGGCCTCGGGCGGAGGCGGGCCGTGGGCCGGGTGGGTGCGGTCCTCAAGCCAGCTGTCGCAGTCCGGGGTGAGGGCTATGGCCGAGGGGGCGGGGACGTCGAGGCGTTCGGCGAGGTCGCGCACCATCCGGTACAGGTCGGGAGCCGACTCCTCGGCGATCGCGACCGTCGGGCTGACGGCGGGGCGGGCGCGGGCGACGACCAGCGCGATGCCGGCGGCCGCGAGCAGCACGAGAACGGCGGCCGGGACCATGATCCAGCGGGCCGCGTGCCAGCCCGGACCCACCAGGCGGCCGGTGGAACCGCCGGCGAGCAGCACCACGGCGACCGCCGTCGGCAGCAGGCCGACGGCCAGTGCGCGGCTGCGGATGCGCAGCACGGCTAGCGCCCGCGAACGCGCTGCCTGCGCGCCTGCTTCCACACCCATACCGGTCACGACCGGACGTCACCCCCTCGCTGCTGTCCTGGCTGCCTGGCTCTCCTGGCGTTGCTCACTCCCCCACTGTGGCACCCACGACTGACATCGCAATGCCGGTGGGCCAAGTGCCGGAACACCTGCGCCGCACCATAGTTGGGGCCCCGCCCCCCGTCAGCCGTATAGGGCATCGGTCACTCGATGGAATGGCTCAGGGGAAAGGTGGATGACGGAATGCAAAGATCAGGCCCCGAATCCGAAGACGGATCCGGGGCCTGCCGGGTTCATCGGCGCCCGCGGGCTTCACGCGCCGGCGGCCGCCCTCGCCGCGATGTCCGTACGGTGCTGGGAACCGTCGAGACCGATGCGGGAGACGGCCCGGTAGGCGCGGTCGCGGGCCTCCACCAGGTCCTTGCCGCTCGCCGTGACGGACAGTACGCGGCCACCGGCGCTCACGACGGCGTCGCCGTCGAGCCGGGTGCCCGCATGCAGGACGTACGCGTGCGGGGCGTCCTGGGCGGCCACCTCGTCGAGGCCGGTGATCGGGTCGCCGGTGCGCGGGGTGCCGGGGTAGTTGTGCGAGGCGACGACGACGGTGACCGCCGCGTCGTCGCTCCAGCGCAGGGGCTCCAGGTGGGCGAGGTTACCGGTCGCGGCGGCCATCAGGACACCGGCCAGCGGGGTCTTCAGTCGGGCCAGGACGACCTGGGTCTCGGGGTCCCCGAAGCGGGCGTTGAACTCGATCACGCGGACACCGCGCGAGGTGATCGCGAGCCCGGCGTAGAGCAGGCCGGAGAACGGCGTCCCCCGGCGGCGCATCTCGTCGACCGTCGGCTGGAGGACGGTCTCCAGGACCTCGTCCACCAGCTTCGGGTCTGCCCAGGGCAGCGGGGAGTACGCGCCCATGCCTCCGGTGTTGGGGCCCTCGTCGCCGTCGAGCGCGCGCTTGAAGTCCTGGGCGGGCTGAAGCGGGAGGACGGTCTCGCCGTCCGTGATGGCGAAGAGGGAGACCTCCGGGCCGTCGAGGAACTCCTCGATGACGACCCGCTCGCAGGCGTTCGCGTGGGCTGTCGCAGCCTCGATGTCGCCGGTGACCACGACACCCTTGCCGGCGGCGAGCCCGTCGTCCTTGACGACGTACGGCGCTCCGAAGGCGTCGAGGGCCTCGGCGACCTCCTCGGGCGTCGTACAGACGTACGACCTTGCCGTGGGGACACCCGCTCCCGCCATCACGTCCTTGGCGAAGGCCTTGGAGCCTTCCAGCTGCGCGGCCTCCTTGGAGGGGCCGAAGACCGGGATGCCGGCCTCGCGCACGGCGTCGGCGACCCCGGCGACGAGGGGCGCCTCCGGCCCGACGACGACCAGCTCGGCACCGAGCTCCGCGGCCAGCGCGGCCACGGCGGCGCCGTCCAGGGCGTCGACCTGGTGCAGCTCGGCGACCTCGGCGATACCGGCGTTGCCGGGGGCGCAGTGCAGCGCGGTGACGTCGGGGTCGAGGGACATGGAACGGCACAGGGCGTGTTCGCGGGCGCCGCTGCCGATGACGAGGACCTTCACGGGGGTCAGCCTAACGGGAGGGCGGGCGCTGGGTTTGTGCGGGCTTCTGAAGGAGTGAGGCCGGCGGGTTTGTCAGTTCCCCCTGATCGTGCGCATCGGGGCCTACTCGTTCGAGAACTCCTCCACCACGGTGGCCCCGAGCTCCCGGACGATGAGTTCGCGTCCGGACAGGGCCGACTCGTTGAGGTCGGGGTCGTCGTCCTCGGGGATGTCGTCCTCGGGGGCGACCGGGGGTGGCGGCTCCGGTGCGGAGGGCTGGGGGGCGTGCCTGGGGGCGGCGGCGGGCGCCGGTGCCGACGCGTACGGCGCGGGGGCGGTGGGCGTGGGCTGGGGGGACGCCGGGCGCTGCGCGGTCGTACCGCCGGCGCCATACGTGCTTCCGCCGCCGCCGTGGCCACCGCCCGCGGCGCCGCCTGCGCCGTAACCCCCGGCGCCGCCGCCGTAGCCACCGGAGGAGCCGCCGCCGGTCGCCGGGGGTGCCGAGCCGCCCGACGGGTCGACGATCGCCTCGATCTTCCACTGCACGTTGAACTGCTCGGCCAACGCCTGCCGCAGTACGTCCTCGCTGCCGCTGCTCGCGAAGTTGTCGCGCGCGCCCGCGCTGACGAAGCCGAGTTGGAGGGTCGTGCCGTCGAAGCCGGCGACCTGCGCGTTCTGGCTGAGCAGGATCCAGGTGAAGCGGCGGCGGTTCTTCACCGCCTCCAGGATGTTCGGCCAGAGCATGCGGGGGTCGAGGCCGCCGCTGGGGGGCGTGGAGGCCGGGGCCGGAGTGGGCGCGGCGGCGGTGGGCACCTCGGTGGGCGAGGCAGCAGGGGGTTGCGCGGGCGGAGGCTCCGCGGCCGGACGCTGTCCGCCACCGGCGGGCGCCGCGGTGGGCCAGCCGCCGGGGCGTCGGGCACCGCCCGCGGGGGTGGCGGTGGGCCAGGCGCCGGGCGCGGCGGAGGCCGCGGCGGCCGGGGTGGGCGATGGCTGGGGCTGTTGGGATTTCTGGGGCTGTTGGGGCTGTTGGGATTTCTGGGGCTGTTGGGGCCGTTGGGTCTTCTGGGGCTGGTCGTAGCCCGAAGGTTGGGCGGCGGGACCAGCCGGGGGAGCCGCAGGCGCCGTACCCGGATCGGCAGCCGGCGCATGGGGCTCTCCCTGCCCGGCACCACTCGGTGGCCGCACCGCCGCCCGGGCGGCGGCGGGCCCGCCACCCGGCGGAACGGGCGTGGCCGGGGTCCCTGCCCCGTGCGCCGCTCCCCCATGAGCGTCGGGCCCGGGCACGTACCCCACGGCGGGCATGCCACCGCCCGCGGAGAAGTTCACGCCCCGCTCCAGGCGGTCCAGTCGGGCCATGACGGCCCGCTCGTCCCCGTAAGCGGCGGGCAGCATCACTCGTGCGCAGATCAGCTCGAGCTGGAGGCGGGGGGAGGTCGCGCCCCGCATCTCCGTCAGCCCTTCGTTGACGAGGTCGGCGGCGCGGCTCAGTTCCGCGGCGCCGAAGGTGCCGGCCTGGGCCTGCATGCGCTGGACGACATCGGCGGGGGCGTCGATGAGCCCCTTCTCCGCGGCGTCGGGCACGGCGGCGAGGATCACCAGGTCGCGCAGCCGCTCCAGCAGGTCGGCGACGAACCGCCGTGGGTCGTTTCCGCCCTCGATGACCCGGCCGACGACCTCGAAGGCCGCGGCGCCGTCGCCGGTGGCGAACGCCTCGACCACGGAGTCGAGGAGCGAGCCGTCGGTGTACCCGAGCAGGGAGGTCGCCATGCCATACGTCACACCGTCCGCTCCCGCGCCGGCGAGCAGCTGGTCCATGACGGACATGGAGTCACGCACGGACCCCGCGCCCGCACGCACCACCAGCGGCAGGACGCCGTCCTCGACGGGGATGTCCTCCCGCCCGCACACCTCGGCGAGGTATTCGCGGAGCGTCCCCGGAGGCACGAGCCGGAACGGATAGTGATGGGTGCGCGACCGGATGGTCCCGATGACCTTCTCGGGCTCGGTGGTCGCGAAGATGAACTTGAGATGCTCGGGCGGCTCCTCGACGACCTTGAGCAGCGCGTTGAAGCCGGCCGGCGTGACCATGTGGGCCTCGTCGATGATGTAGATCTTGTACCGGCTGCTCGCGGGCCCGAAGAAGGCCTTCTCGCGCAGCTCACGGGCGTCGTCGACGCCACCGTGCGAAGCGGCGTCGATCTCGATGACGTCGATGGAACCGGGGCCGTTCCGCGCCAGGTCACGACACGACTGGCACTCACCGCAGGGGGTCGGTGTGGGCCCCTGTTCGCAGTTCAGACACCGCGCCAGAATCCGCGCGCTCGTCGTCTTCCCGCACCCGCGCGGTCCGCTGAACAGGTACGCGTGATTGACCCGGTTGTTGCGCAGCGCCTGCTGCAGCGGGTCAGTGACATGCTCCTGCCCGATGACCTCGGCGAACGACTCCGGGCGATAGCGGCGGTACAGCGCGAGAGACGACACGCATACGAGGTTATAGGCGCCCACTGACAACGAGCCCCGCTTGAGGAACCGACCCCTCTCACGCAAGCGCCCCCCACGCACCCGCCAGAGCCGACCTACCCTTGCTGCCTTCCGGCCCTGGGGGAGTTCAGTCAGATAGCGCCGCGTGAGGGGCTTCGCACAGGCTACAGGATCTGAGCGGGAGGAACGAGTTCGCGAGCACTCCTCTCGGTCATGTAATGTTTCCGGCGGAGGATTCGCCTAGAGGCCTAGGGCGCACGCTTGGAAAGCGTGTTGGGGGCAACCCCTCACGAGTTCGAATCTCGTATCCTCCGCCAGTGCCTCACCGGGCACGATGTCGAAGGGCCCCACCGCTCGCGGTGGGGCCCTTCGACGTTGTCCCGTCTCACTTTCCGTCTCAGTTCGTCTTCGGGAGCTCAGCCCCAGGAAGCGATCTTGCCCGGGCGCGAGGACAATGAGCGCGAAGGATCCTGTCGCTTGTGGCGGTTCTGCGGTCCGGAGGTCGTGGGACATGGAATCAGTGCGGCCATGACGATCGACGGGCACGTTCCTCACGTCGTATGCCTTCCCGACGAAGACGAGGGCTTGCATCGGCGCCCCGAGCCCGTGGCACGCGCAGATCCGGCAGCCCCGCCGAACCTCTCGTTCCACGGCTCACCGGACGAATTTGCGTCCATCCGGAATGTGGTGGCGCGGCTGAGTGCCGCCTATCCCTCGGTCGATGCGGGCATCGTCGAGGTGACGGTCATGGGCGCGTACGACGCATTCCGCCAGGCCAGAGTCAGGGCCTACGTCCCGATCCTGGTCGAACGCCGGTCCCGCAGGGAGCTCCGCGCCGCCTCTGGTCAGGCCGTCGACGGCAGGGCGGCCTCCGGGACGCGCCGTGCACACCCCGGACCGGCGAAGGACTGATCGTGATGTCGGACGAGAGAGCCGAACGCGTCGCGGAATTCATTGGGCCGCTCCGGGTGAAACCGGGGTCGAAGGTGCGCCTGGACCGCGACTTCGATCCCCGCTACACGGCCGATGTGAGGAAGCGGGACGGGAAGGAGCTGCTGCGGACCGGGGTGTCGCTGCTGGCCGAGTACCAGGAGCGGCTGGCCGCCCAGGACGCGTACGGCGTCCTGCTCTGCCTGCAGGCACTTGACGCCGGTGGCAAGGACGGGACGATCCGCCACGTGATGAGCGGCGTCAATCCCCAGGGCGTACGGGTCAGCAGCTTCAAGGTGCCCTCCGCTGAGGAACTCGACCACGACTACCTGTGGCGCTACGCCCGGCGGCTGCCCTCGCGCGGCGAGATCGCCATCTTCAACCGCTCGCACTACGAGGAGGTTCTCGTCGTGCGGGTCCACCCCGACAACCTCCTCCGGCAGAGGCTGCCGGACGACTCGCGCGGACCGGGCATATGGGAGCGGCGCTACCGGGAGATCAACCACTGGGAGCGCTACCTCACGGACAACGGGTTCAAGGTGGTGAA
Source organism: Streptomyces sp. NPDC040410 (assembly GCF_055595715.1). Taxonomy (NCBI): domain Bacteria; kingdom Bacillati; phylum Actinomycetota; class Actinomycetes; order Kitasatosporales; family Streptomycetaceae; genus Streptomyces; species Streptomyces sp. NPDC040410. The sequence goes on along the minus strand of NZ_JBVIVK010000002.1, from coordinate 634,764 downwards.
GATCTTCCTGAACCTGTCCAAGGAGGAGCAGCGCACCCGCTTCCTGAAACGGATCGACCTGCCGGAGAAGAACTGGAAGTTCTCGCATCATCGAGGCCAGTGCCCTGCAGATCGACGAGTCGGCGCTCACCGGCGAGAGCGTTCCCGCCGCCAAGGACGCGCAGGCACGTTGTCGGGCGCCCGGCCGGCGCCCGGCGACCGGACGAACATGGCGTTCATGAACACCCCGGTCACCCACGGCAGCGGAGTGCTCGTCGTCACCGCGAGCGGTGCCGGAACCGAGGTCGGCAAGATCTCCGGGATGCTGTCGGCCACCGAGAAGGAGGTACCGCCGCTCACCAAGGAGCTCGACACCCTGACGTTGTGGATCACGGGGGCGGCCGTCCTGACCATGATCGTGATGTTCGCCCTGGGACGGCAACGGGACCAGGCGTGGGACGCCCTGTTCGTCAGCGCGGTCTCGCTGGCCATCGCCGCCATCCCCGAGGCTCTGCCGACCGTGACCCAGGCGATCCTGTCCGTCGGCAGCCTCAACCTGGCGAAGCGCAACGCGATCGTCAAGGAGCTGGCATCTGGGTCCGTAGTGATCACGGGTGACGTCGGCAGTATCACCATGAATCGCCTCAATCCTGAGGGCCTTACGCCGGAAGCTCAAGGGGCCATGATCACTCGCGCCAAAGCAGCTCCCCGGCCAAAGCCGCTATGCCCGACCGCGTGGTCAACGTCCGGCCTGCGGATTCTCCGGCGCGGTGAGGGCGGAGGGGGCGAGCACCCATAGCAGGGCTCGGCCGGTGAGCGGTGTCGTGCCACAACCGTGTTAGATGCAGTCACCGGGTCTCGAACACCAGGTCAGTGGCGTGTCGCCGCTGTTCCCGTCCGGATCTGTGCCGACGGCCACAGCGAGCGGGACACACGTAGGCTCATACTGAGCCATGACAAAGCCTGCGGCACAGAAGCATCATTTGCCCACCAGCCCCTTCAAGGCCCCGGTCACACCGGCTCCTAAGCACTTCGCCACGGGCGACCAGGTCACGCATGACGTGTACGGCCTCGGCCGGGTGGTCGGCATCGAGGACGGAATCGCGGCGCTCGTGGATTTCGGCTCGGCGCAAATGCGGATCTTGAGCCCGTACGCCAAGATGACCAAGCTGTAGGACCGCTGTGACCGGTCACGGCACGCCAGGCCCCATCAGGGACCTGTAACGAAAGGCACCTCTCATCGACCCGACTTCGCTGTTCTCCGCTCTGGAATGCCAACCCCGCCGTTCCACCGCGGTTTCGCCGCCTCCGACGACAAAACCCTTCCAGACCCCGGACTTCGGAGAAGACGAGATCTTCTGGTCCGAGGATGCACAGGAGCCCGCCCCGGGCGCGCGTGCGGCGCGGCCCAAGGCTGCCTAGCGGCGGAGCCGTCCGGCACCGGAGGTCAGCCGCCCCCGAACGCAGCTGAACACCCCTGTACACAGGCCAACGCCCCAACAACACAGTGAAAGCGTGTTGGGGGCAACCCCTCACGAGTTCGCATCCCCTATCCTCCGCAGCCGCCTGAACAGGCGAAACGAGGAGCCGAGCCGCACATCGCGGCTCGGCTGCTTGGCGTGCGCTGGTTGCATTTCTGGTTGCGTTGAGAAGTGTTCAGTCAGGCGCGCGGCGAAGGCATCCGCCGCCATCGACCCGAACACCTTGGCGGCCCAGCTGCTGGCCGAACTGCCCCTCTCACTGCGGCCCTCGAAGGAACGCCGCTACCGGGTGGCCGACCCTTACCTGCGCTTCTGGCTTGCGTTTCTGGATCCGCACATGGCGGAGATCGAGCGGATGCGGGGAGATCTCACGCTGAGCCGGATCAAGGAGCGGTGGACGAGTTGGCGGGGCCGCGCGATCGAACCCCTCGTCCGGGAATCCCTCGCCCGACTCCTGCCGGACGAGTTCCTGCCCGTCACCCCGGCGATCGGCGGCTACTGGACCCGCGGCAACGACGTCGAAATCGACTTGGTCGGTGCCGACCGGCAGCCTGTGGCCAGGCGGCTGCTCTTCCTCGGCTCGGTCAAGTGGCTGGAGAGCTCCGCGTTCGACAGCCACGACCTGGCCGCGCTGCAGAAGCACCGGGCGGCGATCACCAACGAGCCCGTACCGCTGGTCGCGGTCTCCCGCAACGGGGTCGGCTGTTCCGGTCTCCAGGCGACGTACGGACCCGAGGAACTGCTCGGCGCCTGGCACGGGGTGTGAGTGCGGGGGCTGGGCTTGTGCGTCTTCCGTCTCGGCGTCAGGCGGTGCCCGTGACGCCGACGACGGGGAGATGATCGTGCTCCGCTCCGGCCTCACCCAGGCGGGCAACGACCGCCAAGTCCTGCGCAGAGGCGGCACGCGCCGACCTCCGTTCGCGGTGGTGCGCACTCAGCGCACCGGCGCCCCGGCTCCCCGACCCACGACCCGCACCGTCTTCGTCACGCTCACCTGGTCGAGTTCCGACACCCTGACCGTCGCCTTCATGGTCCAGATGCCGGCGATGGGGAGGGTGAAGGTGTTCGCGCCCCAGTAGCCGCCCTTGTCGGTCAGCTTCGCGTCCAGGGGGCCGATGTTCTGGGCGGGGAGGGTGAAGGAGAGGCGGAGTTCGGGGACACCGGCCAGGCCGCCGTCGGGGCCGAAGACCACGGCCTGCACCGAGTTGTCGCCCACCCGGCCAGGATCGAGGGTGATCTGCACCTTGCCGTGCGCGCCCGCGGTGCCGAGGTCGAAGGGGATGGTGGTGACGGACGCCGGGGGCAGCCCGGCCGCCGGAGCCGCCCGGGCCGCCTCCGCGGCTGCCCGGCCGGGCAGCGTGCCGGTGAGCACCGTGGTGATCACCAGCACCACGACTCCGACGGCGACTTCGGCCAGGACGGACCGGCGCAGGCGCAGGCGGTGGCTGTCCGACGCGGGCAGCGGAGCGGCCGTTCCAGGCTCCGGCGGCAGCGGTGGGCCGCCGGCCGGCTCCGGCACCCGCTCCCGCTCCCGCTCCCGCGCGTCCGACTCCGCCTCCGCGTCCGCCGTCACCAGCCGCGCCGTCCACCGACGCGACACTCCGGCCGCGGCCAGCAGGAGCACCACCACGGCCAGCTTGGCGGTCAGCAGCCTCCCGTACGACGTGCCGGTGAGCGCGTTCCAGGAGCCGAGGCCCCGCCAGGACTGGTAGACGCCGGTGACGACCAGGACGGTCACCGAGACGAAGGCCAGGCGGGAGAAGCGGGTGACCGTGCAGGCCGATGTGGCCGAGGACCGGTGGAGCGTCGTCAGCAGGGCCGTCAGGCCGCCCAGCCACACCGCCATCGCCAGGACGTGCAGCACCGAGGAGGTCATGGCCAGCGGAACCTGGATCCCGGCGGAGGCGTGTTCCCCGGCCGCCCAGGTCAGTGCCAGGCCGACGGCCAGGGCGGCGCCCGCCGCGAGCAGCAGGCCGGGCCGGCGCATCTGCGCACGGCGCCGGGACAGCCGTACGAGGAAGACGGCCGCCACGGGCAGCAGCGCCAGCCGGGCCAGCAGGACCGCGCCCGGGCGGCTGGTCAGGGTGCGGCTCAGGGCGGAGGCGTCGAAGGCCGTCGCCGGGCCGGTGCCCGACTCGAACGGCGCGCGCAGGACGAGCAGGGCCAGCGTGGCGGCGAGCAGGGTCCACCAGCCCGCCACCAGCGGCCTCCGCAGCGGGTCCGGGTCTGCCGGGCGGCAGAGCACCACGAACGACGCCGTGCCGATGAGCAGGGCCGCGGCGAGGTACGCCAGATAGCGGGCGATGTCATAGAGGCGGGCCGTCGCCGGGTCCTCGACCGGGCCGGGGTCGATGGCCGCCGCCGTGGCGGAGGGCTTGCCTATCGAGAAGGTGAAGGCACCGGAGACCGGGTGGCTGTCCGCGGACACCACGCGCCAGGCCACCACGTACGTGCCCTCGGCGAGTTCGGCGGGCAGGGTCACCCGGGCGGTCTCGGAACGGCCGTCCGCATGGTGCGCCTCGCCGGTCCGCAGGCGCCGGTTGCCGGGGTCGAGGACGCGGAAGGAGTCGTCGAGCAGGCCGACGGACTCGGTGAACGTCAGAGTGAGCTGACGGGGGGCCGGCTTGAGGACGGATCCGTCGTCGGGGTCGGTGTCGCGGAGGGCGGCGTGGGCAGACGCGGGCGCGGCGCCGCCGAGGACGAGGAGGACCAGCACGGCTCCCAGCAGCACCAGCCCCTGAAGGCCGCGCCGGCCGCGTCCCCCCGGGCTTCCTCGTCGCGCATCGTCCCGCCCCCCGGTCCGCCGTCGGTCCACGTCACATCTCCGTCTTCGGACTTGCCGCTCCGGGATACGTACGGACCCGAGCGCCCCCGCGCTCACCGCGATGGCGCGCACCACGGCGCCGGCCGGCTTCCGCCGCGCTCACCATCCCGGCCGGACCGAGACCCCGCCGTCGACCACCAGGTCGTGCCCGGTGATCCAGCCGGCCAGCGGTGACGCCAGGAACACACACGCGTCGCCCACGTCCTCGGGGCGGCCGAGCCGTCCCGTCGGCGCCGCCTCCCGCCACCGCCGTACCCCTTCCGGCCATGCGTCGCTCAGGCCCTCGCGGTCGATCAGGCCGGGGGAGACGGTGTTGACGCGGATGCCGTACGGGCCGTACTCCAGGGCAGCCGAGCGGGCGTGCATCACGACGGCGGCCTTGGAAACGGAGTAGTGGGCGTGCAGCGGGGCCGGGCGGCTCGCCTCGATGGAGGCGATGTGGGTGATCGTGCCTCCGCCCTGCTCCCGCATGATCTCCGCCGCCGCCTGTGTACAGGCGAAGACGCTCGCCAGGTTGGGGTCGACGACCGCCCGCCAGTCCGCCGCCGTCATCCCGGCGAGCTCCTGTGCCGGCTGCACACCCGCGTTGTTGACCAGCGCCGTCAGCCGGCCGCCGCCCCAGCCGGCCGCCTCGGCGACCAGCCGCCGGCAGGCGTCCTCGTCGGTCAGGTCCGCGGCCTGGAGTACGACGGCCCGGGCGCCCAGGCCATGCACGCTGGCGGCGACCTCCCGTGCGGCCGCGGTGCCCGTACGGCAGTGGAGCGCGACCGCCGCGCCCTCCTCGGCGAACCGCAGCGCGATCCCGCGGCCGAGGCCGCCGCTCGCGCCCGTGACCAGGGCGACCTGTCCTTCGAGTAGTCGTGCCGGCTGCCTCATGGGCGGCACAGTGGCACGATCCTGGCCGCCTCGGACGGATAGCGCGCCGTCAGTTCCGCCGCGTTGCCGTGCTCGTAGCCCTCGTACGTGAAGCCGGGTGCCATCGTGCAGCCGAAGAACGTCCACGCGCCGCCCGCCGCGACCCGTGCGCCCATCCAGGTCCCGGCGGGAATGGTGAGCTGCGGGTGCTGGCCGCCCAGGACGTCCTGGCCCAGCACGGGCGTGCCCGACGTGCCGTCCGGGGCGAGGAGCAGGAGGTCCAGCGGGTCGCCCAGGTAGAAGTGCCAGATCTCGTCGGTGGGCAGGCGGTGCAGGGCCGAGAAGTCGTCCGGTGCGGAGGTGAGCAGGGCGACCATGGCGGAGCCCTCCGGGCGTCCGTCCGGCCGCGGTGGGCCTGCCCAGGTGCGCCGGAAGCGGCCGCCCTCGCGCGGGATCGGCTTCATGTCGTAGTGCGCCACGAGGTCTTCTGGGGTCACGCGGGGAAGGCTACCTCCCGGCGGAGGAAGGCCAGTTGGGCGTGTTTCTCGGGCAGACGGACGCCCGGGATGTCGATTTCCGGCAGGACCACCCGCTCGCCCGCGTCGAAGCCCTGCTTGAGGAAGCGGGTGACCGCCTTCTCGTTGCGCACGTCGGGGTCGACCACTACCCGGCTCCGGCCCAGGCCCAGCAGCACATACGAGGCGATGGCGGTCAGCAGCGCCGACGACCAGCCGGTCCGCGCGCCGCCCGCCCCGGCGGGGGCGAGCAGCAGGTGGAGGCCGATGTCGCCGGGCCGGACCTCGTAGACCTCGCTGACGCGGTCGGCCTCCGGCTCGTAGGTCTGCAGGAGGGCGACCGGTTCGTCGTCCTTCGTCACCAGGAAGGCGTGGTGGGTGTCCAGCGTGTCCAGGTGGGCGTAGATCTCCGTGACCTGTTCCTCGGTGAGGCCGCTCATGCCCCAGAACGAGGCCCGTTCCGCGCTCACCCACGCGTGGACCACCGCGGCGTCGGCGTGCGGGTCGAGGGGCAGGATGCGGACGGTGCCGAAGCCGTCGACGAGCCTCTCGTGGACGGGCTCCCGGGCGGGTGAGTTCGGGCGGCGGTCAGACATCGGTCTCCTTCTTCAGCCGGTTCCAGTCGGTGACCACCGGGACGAGATCTCCCCCGAGCCACAGGGGGAGCTGGTCACGGTGGTGGGGCGAACCGGGGACGCCCGAGGCGCCGAAGGGGACGACCCAGAGGCTGTCCTCGCGGCGGGCCAGGTCCCAGACGTAGCGGGCGGCGGGGCCGCGCGCGCTCAGGTCGGTCAGGCCGGGCACGGCGGAGGTGCACAGCACGCAGTCGTGGTCGCCGGACAGGCCCGGTTCGTCGTGGGAGTCGTCCGTGAGCGCCCGCCAGGGCGCCAGACGGTGGGTGTCGCCCCAGGTGCCGGCGGGGGGCCGGGCGGCCACTTCCTCCAAGGCCGCGCGGACGGCGGCGGCGCGGTCGACGCCGTACAGCTCCTCGGCCCGCAGCAGGTGTTCGAGGGCGTGGCCGAGCCGCGGGGTGAGGGCGAGCCAGGGGAGGAGGACCTCAGGGTAGGCGGGCGGGGCGGTCAGCGCGGCGAACGCCGGGTGCGCGGCGAGGTGTCGTACGACCGCGCTGCGCACCGCCGCGTACAGCGCCGCGTCCATGCTGGTCGCGTCCATACGGCGGTCCCAGCGCAGGAGGGTCTCCCGGATGCGGGCGGCCTCGGGGGACAGGCCGTCGAGGGCGGCCAGGTGGTCCAGCAGGGGGACGGCGGAGGCGAGATGGGTGTCCGTGTGGATCGCCGGCATGTCGCCGGGCGACCACTGGTCCTTCTCCCTGAGCAGGGCGGTGATGCGGTCGGCGCGGTGGGGCGGGGCGAACTCGACGCCGAGTGGGGCCGCCGGGCCGCGCTGGTTGGCCATCACGGCGATGCCGTCGGTCAGTCCGGCGCGCGGCATCGTGTGCCAGCCGTCCCACTCGTGGCCGGGCTCCCAGGCGGGCACCGGCCGGACGCGGTTGGCCTCGGCGCGCAGCGGCACCCGGCCCGCGACACGGTGCAGCAGGCCGCCCCCGGTGTCGGCGGCCTGGACGACGTTGACGGGCTCGGCCCACACGTCGAAGGCGCGGTCCACATCGGCGACCCGGCGGGCCCGCAGCAGCGGCAGGAGAGCGGAGAACCCGAGGTCGGCGGTGACGCGGGGCGGGTGGCGGAGGCTGAGCGCGACCGGCGTGCCGTCGTCGAGTCCCTCGGGTCCGCCGGCGATCACCGGGCCGCGGTCCGTCTCGATCACCTCGACCTCGACGGGCTCCTCCCCCGCCACGTCCACGGTCTCCGTGTGCCTGGCGGCGCGCCGCCAGGTGCCGTCCGGGCCGAGGGCCTCGACGCCCGCGCCCGTGCGCCGCAGCCGTTCCCGGTAGAGGTCCTGGTAGTCGGCCATCGCGTTGGTGATGGCCCAGGCGACGGTGCCGGTGTGGCCGAAGTGGGCGATGCCGGGGATGCCGGGTACGGCGAGGCCGACGACGTCGAACTCGGGGCAGGACAGCCGGATCTGCTGGTAGACGCCCGGATCCTCGATGAAACGGTGCGGGTCGCCCGCGATGAGGGCGTGGCCGGTCGTGGTCCGTCCGCCGCTCACCAGCCAGCCGTTGCTGCCGGAGGTACCGGGTCCGTCGGCGGCGAACAGGCCGACGGCCTCCTCGCCCAGGTGCCGTACGGCCTGCTCGCGCCAGAGCTTGGCGGGAAAACCGGCGAAGAGGATGTGGGTGGAGAGCCAGACACCGAGCGGGACCCAGGGCGCCCAGCGACCGGGGGCGAGGCCGACGCGCGCAAACTCGGGGGCGGCGGCCGCGCTGTCGGCCAGGCCCTCGTTGACTCCGGCGACGTAGGCCCGCACCCAGTGCGCGGTCTCGGGGTCCCGCTCCTCCAGTGCGGCGAAACAGCGTCTGGCCGTGTCCTCCAGGCGGGCGCGTCTCACGAAGCGGTCCCAGGCCAGGGCCTCGGAGCCGAGGAAGGAGGCGGTGGTGCCCTGGACGCGATGGCGCTCGCCCTCCAGCTGCCAGGCCCGGTCGCGGGCGGTGACGCGGCCCTGCGCGCGGGCGAGTTCACCCGCGCTGTCCGCCCGCAGATGCGGGATCCCCCAGGCATCTCGGTAGATCTCGGTCGTCACCCTGCGCCCCCTCGTGCTTTAGGTTAGGCTCACCTAAGTAGTTTGGGGGAATCGTACGCGAGGGGCGCAGACGCGATGGGGCAGGGGCACGGCTGGGAGGGCGCGGTCCTCAGACTGCTGCGCGCCAGGGACTACGTCTGGATCGCCTGCGACACGGCCACCACCCGGGCCCTGTCGTCGTACGTCCGCAAGGAACTGGGCCTCCCCAAGCCGCGGATGCACGCGCTGGGGTACTGGCGCGCGGCCTGACACCCCGGCAGCCGGGGCCGGTCCGGCGGATCATGCCTTGACGCGGAGCTTGCCACGCCCGCGTGCGGCGTCGACCGCCGGTCGCCGGCTCACCCGCTCGCGGCTTCGCTCGAGCGGGGGGCCCGGCCTCCGGCCTGAATCCGCCGGACAGGCCCGGGCCGTACCGGCGCGCGGCCCCGCCCCGCACGCGGGATCATCGACGCATGGACGTCACTCTTCACCTCGCCCAGGACCCCGAGGCCGACGAGCTCCTCGGGCGCTCACCGCTCGCCGCGCTGGTCGGGATGCTGCTGGACCAGCAGGTTCCGATGGAGTGGGCGTTCAAGGGGCCGTCGACCATCGCCAGGCGGACCGGCACGGACGACCTGGACGCGTACGAGATCGCGGCGCAGGACCCGGAGGCGTTCGCCGCGCTGCTGTCGGAGAAGCCCGCGGTGCACCGCTACCCGGGGTCCATGGCCAAGCGGATCCAGCAGCTGTGCCGGTACCTCGTCGAGCACTACGACGGGAACGCCGAGCTCATCTGGAAGGGCGTGGACGACGGGCAGGAACTGCTGCGGCGGCTCCAGGAGCTGCCCGGGTTCGGCAAGCAGAAGGCGCAGATCTTCCTCGCCCTGCTCGGCAAGCAGCTCGGCGTACGCCCCGAGGGGTGGCGGGAGGCCGCCGGAGCCTACGGCGAGCCGAAGTCCTTCCGCTCCGTCGCGGACATCACCGGGCCCGAGTCACTGGCGAAGGTACGGGCGCACAAGCAGGAGATGAAGGCGGCGGCGAAGGCGGCGAAGGCCGCTGGCAAGTAGGGCTCATCCGCGTGGCCCGCTCCGGACGGCAGGGCCCGGCGCGCGGCCCAAGCGCGGACCATGAGCGCGGTACCGCGCTCCGGATCCGGACCAGGGCCCGGCAGCTCCCGCACCCGCTGTGAGCTCCACCGCGGAGCCCCGCCGGTACTCCGAGCGAGCGGTTCTCACTGCGGCCGCGATGAACGCCGTACGCGGACCGGGGATGTGAACCTCCATGAGGACCGCACGAAGCCTCCCGCGCAGCCGTGCCTGGCTGCGGGCGCTCGTGCTGCTGCTCTCCCTGCTGGTGCCTGCCGCCCACGCCGCAGGGCACGCGTCGGCCGGGACGGCCGTGTCGTCCGGCGAGACGGCCGAGTACGACGTCTTCGACACCGCCCTGCGGCCGGCGGGCCGCGCCGCCCACCGTCCCGTCGTACCCCTGCGTCCCGCGCCCGTGCCGTGCCCGGTTCCGGCCGCCCCGCCGGCCGGGCCGCCGACCGCGCCGGCCTCGGCGCCGTACGCCCCGCACACCCTGCGCTCCGTGGTCCTTCGCTGCTGACGCCTTCGGGCTGCCCGGTCAGTCAGCACGTCCGCCGCAAGGAAACGGAACGCGAGGAACACAGCCATGACCACAGACCCGTACGCGGGACTGCGCGCCCTGTTGCGCGCGGAGGCCGCCCGCAACACGCCCAAACCCGAGTCCAGGCCGGAGCCTGGGCAGCGGCAGCAGCCCCCGAAGGAACCAGGACGCGGATAGCCGCGCGCGGCGGAGGCGGAGCCTGCCGGCCGACCGCCTCCGCCGTGTATGACCTGTTTTCCGACGCCTTTTCCGGCGTCGCACTCCGCCGCCAAGGCTGCGCCCGGAACGTCTGGGCCGGTAGGCTTTCCGTGTGATCTTCAAGCGCATCGGAAACGGCCGGCCGTACCCCGACCACGGCCGGGAGAGCACCCGGCAGTGGGCGGACGTCGCACCGCGCCCGGTCCGCCTCGATCAGCTCGTGACGACCAAGGGCCAGCTCGACCTGGAAACCCTTCTGGCCGAGGACTCCACCTTCTACGGCGACCTGTTCGCCCACGTGGTGAAGTGGCAGGGCGACCTGTACCTGGAGGACGGCCTCCACCGCGCGGTACGGGCGGCGCTCCAGCAGCGCCAGGTGCTCCACGCGCGTGTACTCGAGCTGGACTAGCGCCGCCCCCGGACAGCGGGTTGGCCCTTTCGGGTTGGACTGAGCGGCGTCCAATGATCATCTAGTAGGAATCGCCGCCCGGGCGCACTACGCTGCGCCCATGAGCATGCTGACTCCCCCAGGCATGGGCGGCCAGTACCGGATCACGGGGGACAAGTACCCGCGGATGCGCCGTCCCCGGCGACGCGGCAGGCTCGTGGTCGTCATCGTCGCCTGCGGTGCCGTGCTCGGTGTGATCGGCTGGGGCACCCTGCAGCTCGTCGACGTCTTCACCGGCGGCGGCAAGAAGGCCTCCGCGGCCGGCCCGAAGGCCGACTGCGCCACCAAGGTGACCGCCTCACCCAGCGCCGCAAAGGCGCTGCCCAGGCCCCGCCAGATCACCGTCAACGTGTTCAACGCGACGCCCCGCAGCGGCCTCGCCAAGAAGACCGCGGACGAACTGAAGAAGCGCGGCTTCAAGATCGGCGAAGTGGGCAACGCGACGAAGGAGTTCGACAAGAAGGTCGACGGCACCGGGATACTGCTCGGCCCCGCGTCCGCCCTGAACACCTCGCTGCCCGTGGTCGGCACCCAGCTCGGCACCGCCGAGCGCCGCACCGACGCCGCCCGCAAGAGCAGCGACGTCGACCTCATCATCGGCACCGGCTTCAAGAGCCTGACCGCGAAGGCGGAAGCCGAGAGGGCGCTGGCCGAGCTGTCCGCGCCGCGGCCGGCGTCCACCTCCGCCAAGAAGACCTGCTGAGCGGACCGGCCGAGCCGACCTGCTACTCGGCCGCCCCGTACATCCGGTCCCCCGCGTCGCCCAGGCCCGGCACGATGTAGCCGTGGTCGTTGAGGCGCTCGTCGACCGAAGCCGTCACGACCGTCACCGGGGTGCCCGCCAGCTCGCGCTCCATGACCTCGACGCCCTCCGGGGCGGCGAGCAGCACCACGGCGGTCACGTCGTCGGCACCGCGCTTGATCAGCTCCTGGATCGCCGCGACCAGCGTGCCGCCGGTGGCGAGCATCGGGTCGAGGACGTACACCTGGCGCCCCGAGAGGTCCTCCGGCATGCGCGTGGCGTACGTGGACGCCTGCAGCGTCTCCTCGTCGCGGATCATGCCCAGGAAGCCCACCTCGGCGGTCGGCAGCAGCCGGACCATGCCGTCGAGCATGCCGAGGCCGGCCCGCAGGATCGGCACCACCAGCGGGCGCGGGTGGGAGAGCTTGACACCCGTCGTCGAGGCGACCGGCGTCGTGATGTCGACCTGTTCGGTGCGCACGTCCCGGGTGGCCTCGTAGGCGAGCAGGGTGACCAGCTCGTCGGCGAGCCGCCGGAAGGTCGGGGAGTCGGTGCGCCGGTCGCGCAGCGTGGTGAGCTTGTGGGCGACCAGGGGGTGGTCGACGACGTGGAGACGCATGTCCACAACAGTAACCGGGCGGGATGTGCCCGGCGCCCTCGAAGCACGGCAAGCCGGACTGCTCGGCTTCACCCACACGCTGGCATCAAACCGCCCATCGGAGGGAAAGTGGGAGGGACGTACTGGGGTGGTGTGCCGATGGCTGACCGAGAGTCCCACGAGGACGCGTCACAGCAGGAGACCGACGCCGAGCGCAGACGGCGACGCGCCCAGTTCCTGCGGGAACTGACCGAGGCCCGCGAACTGCGGGACCGTGTACAGCCCCGCCGTGCCAAGGCCGCACGGCTGCGCCACGCCATGCGCATGCGCACCTTCCGCTGGTAGGTCCGGCCCCGTTCCGCCCCCCGTTCCGCGGCACTTCGGGGCCCCGGCACGGGCCACCGCATGCGTGCGCCACCCCGACGGCCGCGTACGATCCGCTGATGGAGGGTCGAAACGGGCGGACACAGGGAGCCGAAGACGTCCCCTGAACGCCTTGTTTCTGCCACGATTCCGAGTGGGTGGGGCTCGGAGCACAGCTCTCCCCGCCCGCAACCTCCGCCGGGGGGACCCCCAACCGGCACGCCTATGACCAGTGGGAGAGTCACGGTGTACTTCGCCGCACTGCTCGCGCGCACCGAAGACGGGTGGGAAGCGAGCGACACAGAGCTCGACGATGTGGAAACCCTGTCGGATCTGGCCGACCTGGCCCGTGAAGCCTCGCCCGAGGACGACACGGTTCTGGTACTCATCGAGCAGGAGGACGCGTGGTTCGGCGTCGTCCGGGTGGACGGCGAGGACGATCCTCGTATCTACGTCTCGGACGCCGCCGCAGCTGCCCGCAGCTCGTACGGCGAGATCCTGCTCACCGACGAACTGCTCGGAAGGGAGCCCGGCGACGACGACACCGACCTGGACTCCCTCGACCTCGACGGCACGGAGGACGGTGAACCCGACGACGACGCGGACGACGACGAGGACGGCGCCTCCGCCGACGCGGTGCCGCACAGCCCCGTCGGCGACAGCGAGATCCTCGACGACCTGGGCGTCAGCGAGAAGGAGCTGCGCACCCTGGACGCCGACGACGCGCTGAGCGCGATCGCCGAGGCCCTGGGCGCCTCGGAGGTTCTGGAGACCGTCCGCTGACCGCACCAGCCCCGGGAACGACTCCGGACCCGGTCCGCGACCGCTGGCGGACCGCGATGCGGCTCGCCCTGGACGAGGCCGAGCAGGCCGGCCGCGGCGGGGACGTCCCCGTCGGCGCCGTCCTGCTGTCCCCGGACGGTACGACCGTGCTCGCGGCCGGACACAACGAACGCGAGGCCACCGGCGACCCGACGGCCCACGCGGAGGTCCTCGCCATCCGGCGCGGCGCGGCCGAGCTGGGCGAGTGGCGTCTGTCCGGCTGCACGCTGGTGGTGACGCTGGAGCCGTGCACCATGTGTGCGGGCGCCCTCGTCCAGTCCCGCGTGGACCGCGTGGTCTACGGCGCCCGCGACGAGAAGGCCGGCGCGGCCGGCTCCCTCTGGGACGTCGTACGCGACCGGCGGCTCAACCACCGCCCGGAGGTGATCGAGGGCGTGCTCGCCGAGGAGTGCGCGCTGCTGCTCACAGAGTTCTTCCGTGACCGCTGAATACCGATTTCAAAGCACGGCCCGAGGTGCTGTAAGGTCTCCCTCGGTAGCGTGTCCGAGCGGCCGAAGGAGCTCGCCTCGAAAGCGAGTGTGGCGCAAGTCACCGAGGGTTCAAATCCCTCCGCTACCGCAGGTAGAAGGGGCGCCCTGTCTTACTCACAGGGCGCCCCTTCGCTTTCCGTCTCAGTTTCCGTCTCAGTTGGCCGGTACGAGGACCCCGGCGGCCCCGTCGTCGCCCTCGTCGCGCCGCTCCTGGTCCGGCCTCCAGATCAGCCCGTCAACCTGTCGCGCAACGTCGCTGCGGACCGAGTCCACCATGTGCTGATACCGAGCAGCCATGGCCGTGGTGGACCACCCCATGAGCCCCATGACGGCACGCTCGGAGACTCCCAGGATCAGCAGGACCGTGGCGGCCGTGTGCCGAGCGTCGTGCAGCCGACCGTCCCTCACCTTGGCGTCGGTCAACAGCTCCTTCCAGTCGTCGTAGTCCGTTCGCGGCGGGGTGCCGCGTCCGTCCGGGGTGGCGAAGAGCCAACCATGATCCGTCCACTTGTCGCCGGCCGCCGCCCGTTCGGCTTCTTGCTTCACCCGATGAGCCCTGAGCAGGTCCACAAGCTGTGCAGGCAGACCAACCGCACGGCGGCCCGCGCGTGACTTGGTGTCGGCCGTCTCCGGGTTGGTGCGCTGCCTCTGCGGGCAGTACCCGGCTTTCCTGCCGCATGTGTCGCCACACCCGTGGGCGTAGCGCGGTCGGCGACGGCTCCGACGAACCATCAGCACGCCGCGTTCCAAATCCACATCGGTCCACTTCAGGCCCAACGCCTCGCCCTGTCGCAGTCCCAGGGCAAGAGCCACGGCCCAGCGGGCAGAGTTTCGGCGGTTGTCAGCGGCTCGCAGCAGTCGCTTGACCTCGTCAACGGTGTACGGCTCGATCTCCTCCTCGCTGAGGCGAGGGGCCTTGGCGAGCTGCACCGGGTTGCGGGTCAGGTGGCCACGCCGGACAGCTTCGTTCAAGGCGGTGCGGAAGGTGCGGTGAATCTGATGGATCGTTCCCGCTCGCCGGCCGTCCGCCTGCATGGCGCCGTAGAAGCGCTCGATGTGCTCCGGGCGGAGCTTGTCCAGGCGGTGCGCCCCGAGGGCGGGGATCAGGTGCTTCCGCACGGCGACGCCGTACCCGACCATCGTGTTCTCGTTAACGGCGAGTGGTGCGATCGTGTCCACCCAGTGGGTCAGCCACGTCTCGACGGTCCAGGCCCGGCCCGCCTTTCGGACCGTGCCGCCATCGCGTTGCTTCTCCAGTTCCCTCACGGCGGCGGTCACTTCGGCCCGGGTCTTGCGTTCGACGTGGCGTCGGTCGGGACGGCCGTCGTCGCGGATGCCGACGGTGACGCGGCCGTGCCACTTGCCGTCACTGCCCTGGTAGATGGAGCTTCGGCCGTTGGGCTGTCGGGTGCGCTTCTTGTCTTCCGCCACGGGCGGGACTCCTTGGGGTTGAGGCGAATACGAACGACCGGAGCGCCGCCCCGTGGCGGGGTGGCGCTCCGGTGGTGAGGGATGGGTCAGGCGGCGCGCTGTTCGGCGCGCCGCCGGGCGAGGTAGGCGGCAGGCTCGTCGGCGGGGACGCGGCGGAGTCCGCCGATCAGCAGGGATTCCAGCTCTCCGCTGCGAATGAGGGCGAAGCAGGTGGTACGGCCGATGCGGAGGCAGCGGGCGGCCTCTTCGACGGTCAGGAGGACGGGGGCCGGACCGTTGGCCTTGGCGAGTCGGGTGGTTTCCAGGTCGGTGACGCTCATGTGGGCACTCCTGTGGGCAGTCCTCGGGGGCCGGTGCTGGGTGCGCGTGTGTCCTAGGTGCGGATTTCTGCGTCACCTGCGTCATCTGCGTCATTCACCGCTCTGACCTGCGGTTTCGCGGTGACGCAGCACGGTGGGGGTGCGTCACCGGTGACACAGACCTGCGTCATCGGGTGACGCAGGTGACGCTGGATGACGCAGGCATCGGCCGTCTGCGTCACCCGCCTTTCGGCAGGTCACCGGCAGTTTTCGGGGCGCGGGTGACGCAGGTGACGCAGCGTCTCTCTACTTCGGACAAAGAGGGGGTGGTGTCTGTTGTGGTGCGCGGCTCAGAGAGTGAAGAAGGAGCCGCTTCGCGGCGCGACCCTCGCAGGGCGGCGGTGCCGCCGAACAGCAAGAGGAGCACGCGGCGCCGGGTGCTCCTCTTGCCTGTGCGGGGTCGTAGTGCCGCGCGGTCAGAAGGCCGCTTCCTGCTCGGACGGAGGCGGCGCGGCGGCCGGCCGCGCGATCTCGATATAGCGGGATGCGTTGGTGCGCCCCCAGTCGATGAGGACGCCCCGGGCCGCGAGGGTGGGCTGAAGCCGCTTGAGACGGTCGGAGAGCACCTTGCCGGTAGTCGGCCACCCTTTAGGCAGCGGACGGAAGTCCTCGCCCGTGTAGAGGCCCGTGAGGCTGTGCAGCCATTCGGCAGACGTCATCCGCTGCTCGGTGCCCGGGTCGACGCCGGCGGCGTGCGTGAGCACCGTCTGCGCCAACAGGTCGCCCTCAATGACGTCGTCGTTGAGGTCGTCCAGGCTGGCCCGGTAGGCGGCGAGCGCCCCCAGACCGGTGGCCGCGTCAAGCTGCGCACACAGGTGCGCGAAGTCCGCCATCCGCAGGTCGGTCGGGATGTCCGCCTGCGCTGCCCGCACCTGCACAGTGAGATCCAGTAGCGAGCCGAGGATGACGGGCAGCACTTCTGCGAAGTCGGACCACAGTTCGGCCTCAGTGCGCCGGACGCGAGGGCGTTCCAGGCGGAGCGGCAGGAGCCGTTCGGCGAGGTCGGGGCGGATCACGCCGACGTCGATGCCGGTCAGGAGTAGGGGGCGGCGGTAGCCGACGCGGAAGACGTCCCCGTCGGTGAACAGGGCGCGCTTGACGTTCTCCGCTCCGGTCACGATGCAGCACATCGCGTCGGACAGCTCAGGGGTCATGTGGGAGAGGTTGTCCAGGGCAGTGACCCAACCGGCCGCCACCGCCGTGATCAGGTTCTCCTCATCCTTCGGGGCCCGGCGCAGGTCACCGGTCATGCCCTCGATGATCCGCACGAGCATCCGCCCGCCGGTGGACTTGCCGGCCCCCTGCGGACCGGTGAGGAACGGGGCAGGGACGGGCACGTCCGGACCCAGGCAGCCGATCAGCCACGCGATGGCCAGGCACTCGGTCTCGGCGGTGGCGAAGTTGCACAGCCGCATCAGCAGATCGATGCCCTTGCCGTCGGTGTCCTTGACCGGCAAGGGCAGCTCTCCCGTGAGCTGGGTACGCCGCCAGCACACCTCGCGCGGGTCCGGTGTGCGGATGTCCCATCCGGTGGGGTGGATGCGCACGGACTGCCCGTCGCTGCGCCCCAAGTCCAGCCACGTGGCCCCATCGAATCCGGGGGCGACGCGGATGTGGACGGGCTGCACGTCCTCGGTCAGCGCCAACGCTTCGATCAGGTCGAGTGCTTCCTTCATCGCGGTGCCGTTGAACACGCCGATGCCGTCCCTGAACAGTCCGACCATGAGTTCCTGCCGGTGACTGCCCGTCGTGCCCTGCGAGCGGATCGGACGGGCCACGGGGTGGCCGTTGCGCTGCGCGTACACGGTGCCGTCGGCGGTGCGGAAGTACCGGAAGTGCGCTTGCGCGTAGTCGGTGATGATCTCGCGTGCCGGGGTCTTCTCGTCCTCGGACATGGTCACAGTCCCAACGTGGTGCGAGCGTTGGTCCACGCGTCCGTGCAGTGCCGGGACGTCTCGCCCTTGGCCTGCGCGGCGGTGAACAACCGCGTGACGTGAGCGTCGGTGAGACAGCCGCACCGGCCGTGCGTGGACAGCACGGCCAGGAACGTCCGGTACACGGTCGCGTGGACCCCGCTGGACGCTGCGGTGATGCGCTGCTCTGCCATGGCGATGCCACGGTCCAAGAAGACGGGCGTGCGGTGCGGGCACTGCCCGCCGCCGGACCGTGTGGACACGTCGGCGTGCGGTACCGGCCGGGCCGGGGAACGCGTCTTGGCGGCCAGGGCACGCACGGTGTCCGGCAGGTCGACCATGCGGCCGGTGCCGGGACCGAGGTAGCGGGCGTAGGACATGGACGACTTGACGTCGACGCCGGGACGCACCTTGTTGCGGGAGGTCATGGCACCCCGGTAGATCCAGTGCTCACCGCGCGTCGTCGGTACGGCCCGCGTGGCCGGCAGGGTCGCGCGTGCCCATGCGATGGCGTCCGCGTCGTCCAGGTCCACGACGGTCAGTCCGGCGCCGCCGGGGTGGTAGCCGACGCACACCGCCCGGCGCCACGCCGCCGCCCATGCGGGCGAGACGATGACGGCCGGGTCGGTGGTGGCGGCGGCCCAGGCGTGGCAGATGCCGGGGCAGCGGCAGGGGCCTGGGGTCTTCATGTTCGGCCGGCCGCCGCACGCGTTGTCCGCGCACGTGGTGCAGTTACCGAACGGGACCTTGCCCCGACGCAGGGGCAACACGGGCACGCCGGACGCCGCGAGACTCAGCGCCGTGTGCTGCGGATAGGGCGTGGGTTGCGTCATGCTGGGTTGTCTCCAGTTCCTTGACGGGTTCTGGCTGGCAAGGGCGGCCCCGGATTCATTGGCGTGAGTGGGGGCCGCCCTTGGCGTAGCTAGCCGTGGAAGTGGTTGCGCTTGAACGTCGCCTTGCGGATGTTCACGGTCGTGCCGCCCTGGTGGCCGCTCGCGCTGAAGAGCTGCACGGCGATCCATCCGCCGAAGATGACGGCCGCGAGGATGATCAGTTGGGTGATGAACGCGGTGAGCGCGGCGATGAACGAGGTGAGCAGGATCAGCCCGCCGCACACCGCGAGGAACCCGACACCCCCCAGCGCGACGTTCACGGCCGTCCGCGAGACGGCTGGCTTGGCCGTGACCGGTTCTGGCTGGACGGGGTTGATGGCGTAGCCGGTTACGACGCGGCCGTCCGGCAGGACGATGCTCGCCACGGCCGGAACGGCGCCCGGCTGCACCGGAACGACCGGCGCCGACACCGGCACGGCGGGCGGCAGCGGGGTCGGGTGGTGGACCTCTACGGCCCGCTGAACGGGCGCGTGCGGGGTGGGGTCGGGGTACATGCGGAATCCCTTCCGGTGCTCGATGGGGGAGGTGCCGGCACCCCCTTCGGGGTGCCGTGTGGAGGGGTGTTTCGGGGGTCTGAGCAGGGCGACTCCCCGCCTCCCCGAAACGATGTTTGTGCTGATCAGAGCGGGGAGGCGGGCCCGGGGAGGGGTTTGGGGAGTTCTCCCCGCCTCCCCGGGCCGGACGGCCGTTCCTCCCCGCTACTCGGCAGCGGAAGCGGAACCTTCGGCGTCGCGGTTGGCGAGCGCGCGGGCTACGTCGTCGCGGCGCACGACCATGACCCCGTGCGACTTCTTCGGCTCCTCGCCGTGCTCCTCCAGCAGCCGCTTCAACCGTCCGTTGTTCCACTCGCGGTAGACGGCCGTGTCCAGAGCGTGCAGCCGCTTCAGCACCTCATCCGTACGCAGCCGGGCCGCGTCACCGATGACGGCCGCGACGTCGGCGAGCGGGTCACGCTCCTCGCCGCGGTCGATGGCGTGCAGGGTGGCCACTCCATCGCGCAGGGCCTTGGCCCGTGCGGCGATCTCGGCGGCCGGTTCGTCGTCGATGAAGTGGGTTCGGACGGTGATGGAGGACTGGCCAGCGGGGATGGCGATGCCGTCGGAGGCGACCACGAGGGTGCCCTTGTCCAGGCCCTGCCGGAGCAGGTGAGGTGCGGCGCCGGCGTTGACGGCCTTGGCTCCGAGCGCCATCTCTGCCTGCGATTCGGTGCCGACCACGAGGGATGCGCGGGTGTGGGCGCCCTCGCGGACCAGCTTGGGAAGGTTCTGGTCGGTGGGGTCCTGCGTGCCCTGCCACATCAGCACGTCGACCGCACGGCCCTGGTTGTGGATCTCACGCACGGCCATGAAGTACCGGGAAGTGGCCTTGGAGCCGCCGTACGGGCGGCCGTCCTCGCCCTTGGCCGGGCACATGAACGCCTTCTGCGCCTCATCCACCAGCACGATCAGCGGCGGGAACACGATGGACGGGTCCCTGCGAACCGCCTCGATCCGCCGGTTCATCTCCTCCACCGCGTCCTCAACCATCTCAGTCGCCTGAATGCAGTGGCTGTCGGAGGGGCCCTCGATCAGGACCTTTGCGATGCCGTCGAACGGTGCCCAGTCACCGACACCCTTCAGGTCGGCAATCCAGAACTGCACCGTCCTATCCAGCGCCAGCCACAGCGCGAGCGCCCGCAGCGCGGCCGTCTTGCCCTGGTTCGACAGACCCGTGACCAGCAGGTGGCGCTGATACACGCTCAGCTCAGCCGCGTCCCCGCGCAGGTCCTGCCCCCACGGGGCCCGGCCGGTCTTGTAGTTCGCGGTCAGCGTGTCATCGGTGACCAGCGGGGACGGGCCGATCGGCTCGTCCAGCGCGCCCGAGTCGGCGATCCACAGCCGCACCGTCCGTGCCGCCTCGGGGATGGTGATGAACACCTCGTGCTCGTGCCGGGTCAGGTTCTCCGCGAGCTTGCGCCGCTTGTTCTGCACCTCGTTCGTGGCCACCCCGGAAGGAAGGGTCACGTCGACTTCCACGCCGCATCCGGCGATCCGGATCGGACCGAGCATGGAGGCGCCGGCGTCGCCCATCTCTTTGATGGCCCGCGCCAGGGCGGGCACTCCGAGGTCGCGCAGGGCCTTGACCACGATGGACGGGGTGATCGGCTCACCCTCGCTGCTGCGGACGTTCGCCGGGAGTGCCCAGTTCGGTGCCGCCTGCTGCTTGCGGCCCACCGACCACAGCGCGAGCAGGGCGAGGAACGGGCCGATCGTGAGCGCCGGACCCCACACGACTTGCACGATGCGGATGAGCAGGGCGATGAAGTCGATGGTGGCCGACAGGGGGGTGATGACGTCTCCGACGTGGCCGGAGTTGATGGCCATGACGACTCCGAGGGCGACCAGGACACCGATGCTCATGCCGGCGCCGACGGCCACGCCCTTGGCGGCCTCGACCGGCGAGTGGAGCAGGTCCATGCGGCGGTGGTGGCGGGCGGCGCGGAAGCGCTGCAAGCGCTCCTCCCACTCTTCGGCCGCTTCGAGGTTTCCCGCGGCTTCCGCCGCCCGGATCATCCGCTCGTACCGGGACCCGGTACGGCCGTCCCACGCACGGCGGGCCACGATTCGGCCGCCGTTGAAGGTGTAGAGGCTGTGCCGAGCCGCCGCCCGGACCGTCGCGCGGGTCTTCTCGTGGGTGACACCGGTCTTGATGGCGCGGCCGGAACGCACCCACAGCGGCACAGGCCGCGCGGGCGGCGCGTCCGGTACAACCGTGAGCACGGTGGGGGCCGTGTCGGGGGTCGGGGGGTCGGTGGGCTTGTGGAGGTGGACGACGTTCTCAGACATGCTGGAAGTGCTCCTGACTGCCCCTTCGGGGGCGGGAGTAAGGGAGAGAGCCGGGGTGGCCGTGTCCGTGGAAAGTCCCGGTCACCCCGGCGCCGAAATGGGCTGGTCAGAACCAGCCGGACGACTTCTTCTTGGCCTTGGCGCGGGCGGCCTCGGTGAGGAGACGCTGCCGCTCGCCGTGCAGGGCGGTCAGTTCCGCGTTCAGCCGCATCTCGGCAGAGTTGCCGGTGGCGTCCATGCGCTGCTCTTCACGGCCTGCGCTACGGCCCCGGGCCACCTTGTAGCCGCCGACAGCCAGTGCACGGGCCATCGCCCGGCGCTCGCTGCCGTTCAGCGGCCACCACTCACCCCGGCGGACCGCTTCGAGCTTCTTCGTCGTTGCCTGGATCTCGCGGTCCAGACGACGGATGTCGGAGTTGCGCATCCTGGGCTTCCCCTCGGTGGGTCGGATGGATTCGCTGAGGTCAGGTCATGCACCAGCCGGAGTCACAGCCGGAGTCCCACTCGTCGAACGGGAGCGTGTCGACACCGTCCGGGATCGCGGCGCGCAACGGCCGGTTGAACCGGGTCAGCCAGACGTGGTCTTTGCCGAGTTCGTCACGGCGCCGGTTCAGCAGTTCTTCGAGCTGGCACGCCTTCTCGAACAGCTCCGGCTCATCGCGACGCATGTCGTGCCACGTCTCCGGCCGGTGGAACGGGCAGAACCAGCACGACGACTTCGGCGGCACCGGCAGGCCCGCAGCGCGGATGATCCGGGCGCAGTCGATACGGCGGATACCGCGTTCCAACAGCGGATACTCGATGCGCTCGTGCGGCTCGCAGCGCCGGTTGTTCGCCCGGCCGATCTCGTCCAGGCTGATCCCGATGCCGACGGTGGCCGGCGCGTCCTTCGTGGCGCCGCGCCGTTTAAGTTCGTCGGCGATGACCTTGATTTTGAACTGGGCCGTGCATGAGCGGGTGCCGGGGGCCCCGTTCGACATCCGCACCGGGATCTTCAGCGACCGCGACCCTTCCCGGGTCAGGTCCTGCAAGAGAGTGCGGACCTCACCCGAGCGCTTCATCACCCGGTCCAACACGACCAGCTCAAGGCCGTGCTCTTGGGCGTAGGGGATGGCGTACTGGCGCAGGTAGGCGAGGGTGCCGGGGTGCTCGGAGTCGTCCCCGACGTTCGCCATCAGGAAGGTGCGGTAGTCCAACTCACCCTGTGCCGCGAGGACCAGGGCAGCCGTGGACTGCACGCCACCGCCGAAGCTGAACGACTTCACCGTGTCCATCGTGGGCGTGGTCATCCCGCCACCTCCACCGTGCGGGCCCGCTCCGCAAGGAGCGTGTCCCGCAGCGTCCGGGCGTTCGCGGGTGAGGTGTGGATGGCGCGGCGGATGCCCTCGCCGGTCACCTTCGCGTCCGGCCAATCGGCCGTCGCCGCTCGTGCTTCGGCGAGCAACTGTTCCGGCGTGCGCTTCGGCCGGGTCGACTTCGCCACCGCCGGGACACGGCCCGTGGCACGGCGCGGCCGGGTCGATTCCGCAGCCACCGCGCGCCGCTCGATCGGCGCGGCGGGGGCCGGTGCGATCGAGGGGAGCGGCTTGGCCGGGAGCGTCGACTTCAGAAAACCGACGGCCACCGGCCGGGGCAGCACGTTCACATTCGGCGTGATCGGCGCCGGAGTCGATACCGGCAGGTCAGCCGTAGACCGTTTCATCTCGGTCTCGGTCGATTCCTCCGTATTCGTGCTCGCGGTCGGGAACGGGTCGGGCCGATGGTGCAGCACCTTTGCCACAAGGTCGGAACCGAAGTAGATCGACCCGACCGGCAGCGACGTGGCGAGCAGGACCAGGGCCCAGTTCGCCGGGTCCCAGTCGGCCAGTCGACCCCAGTCGACTGTTCGCCCGTGCAGCTCCGGAACCAACCCGTGCACGTAGTTCAGGACCAGCGAGGCGATCGTGTACGCACCGAGCACCCGCAGCGCGAAGCGTCGGGCGTCACCGGTGAGGACGAGGGTTGCGATCAGGGCGAGCGCCATCAGACCGTCGACCACGAACGGGTACAGCATCGCGGCCGTGTCGTCCGCGCCCACGGCACCGGCGATGTCCCGCAGCGCGTTCCACGACACCCGAAACGCCATGGCGACCACGGCGACCAGTGCCAGCACCAGGGCGGCACGTCCCTTGCGGTGAAGGCTCATGCCGCACCCCCATTCCGGCGGCCGTGGACGACCCAGCCGAGGAACTGCACGAGGCAGCCGCCCGCGATCAGGTAGCGCCAGATGGGCTCATGAGTGACGAACGCGGCCGTGACGCTGGTGAAGGAGATCAGCAGGCCCACCACGATCAGCAGCAGGGCCAGACCGGTCGGGGGGGTGTTCGCCCTCATGCCGCACCTCCGTCCGTGTCGTGCTGGCGGTAGGTGGTCGGCGGCTTCGTCACGAGCCGCTTACGCAGGTACTCGGTGTGCCAGCCAAGCCCCCAGTCGGAGGCCGGCGGCTCGCCCAGGGCGCCGGTGAGGGCGACGACCGCGTCCAGCACGCGGTCTTCCAGCAGGCGCCCGAATGCTTCGCGGTCGCCGAAGGTGGCCGGTGCGGGGATGTTGATGGCGTCCAGGACCGCAGCGAGGAACTCGCGGGTGTCGGGGTTCATGCCGCACCGCCCGGCATGCTCTCGTTCTTGCGGTTGATCAGGGCGACTCGCGCAGCGAGCGCCCGGCGGCGAGCGCGCCGGATGCGGCGCTCGTCCAGCTCGGTCGGGGTGCGGTCCAGCGTGATGATCTGGGCGTCCAGCAGGTCGACGTCCGCCAGGATGACGGGCATCTCCTGCTCGATCGTGTCCAGCTCCGCGTCCGTCGGCTCCATGAAGTCGGCGAACGCGGTAACAGCGTCCTGAACAGTGACGATGTGGTTCATGGGTCGTGGTCTCCCTAGCAGGTGAAACGGCCCGAACAGCGCCCCCGGAGTAGCCGCTCCGGGGGCGCGCGCCGTTGTAGGTGATCAGCCGCGCCAAACGCGCGGCACGGCCACATAGAGCGGCCGGAGTGCCCCGGGCGAGATTCGATCTCGCGCCCCTCACGGCTGAATGCCGGGGCAACGTGCATGTCTCCTTCGGGGGTGCCGCGCCCGTATCAGGTAGCGCGGCATGACCCCGTTGTAGGCGTATGGAGACGTGACCTTTCGGTCTAAGCCCTCCCGAATGACAAGGGTCGGGTGCGCCCTCGGCCCGCTCTGTCCCGGGCCCCTTAACCCCCGAATGGGCCCTGAATCAGGGCGCATTGAGGTCCGGCACCCGCTTGCCGGAAGAACCGACCGGCGGGCACATCCCTAAGGTTCCCTAGGGTTCCCTGCGGTGTCAAGCGGTAAGCTAGGGAACCTCAGGGAAGTGACGAAAGGGAGCGAGCGACATGGCAGGCCAGGCCGACAATCGGGCCCCGTACGCGAAGATTGCCGCCCACTACATGGAGCTGATTTCGTCCGGTGAGCTACAGCCGGGGACGCTCCTGCCGAGCATCAAGAACCTCTCGGAGGAGTGGAAGGTCAGCACAGCGACCGCCGAGAAAGCCCTGCGCAAGCTGCGCAACGAGGGACTTGTGCGAGGCATCCACGGCATCGGTACCGAAGTCCTGGACCGGCCGGCCCCGATGTCCTCGGGGGCCCAGCGGCAGGACCGGGGACGCCGTACCGGATCTAGCTGGGGGGCAGGCGAACGATCCGACTCGCATCAGGCGGCCGTGGTGCCTGCGCCTACCGAGGTGGCGCAGGCACTGGACATCGAGCCAGGCTCGGACGTTGTACGGCGTAGCCGGGTGTACAGGGACCGGCACGGCATCGTGGCTCACAGCACGTCCTGGATTCCCGCCCGGTACGGAAAGCTGATCCCGCAGCTCGCAGCGAGCGAGCGTCTGACGGGGGGAACCTCGCTTCAGCTCATCGCCCAGGCAACCGGCCACCCGATCAGCCACCGCATCGACACGGCCTCTGCCCGCGCGCTGACGCCGGAGTACGCACGGCTCTTGGAGCTGGACCCTGAGAACCCGCCGGCGGAGCCGGTGGTCGTGATGACCGCGAAGTTCGTCGACAGCGAGGGCAACGTCGTGGAGTACGGCGTTGACCTCGGAGGACCGGGCCGTACTTGGCGCACAGAATCGGAGGTCACCCCGTGACGGTCGTGGATGACACGCTCGTGAGCGTGCTCGAAGACCGACTAGATGCACTGCTTACGGCGCGCCGGACTGGCACAATCACGCCGGAAGCCGAAGCAGAGGTTGCCACCATCTCCCGAGCCATGACGAGACCGATGTCCCCACGCCCCCCGTTCTGCGTCCTGATGGCCGGACTCCCCGGGTCAGGCAAGACCACGCTTTCCCGCGCCCTCACGGATCGCGGATTCGTACGGCTGTGCCCGGATGAGGAGATGTACCGCCGGCACGGCGTCTACGGGGTCGACTTCCCCCGGGGCACCTTCCCCACGCTTGAACGGCCGGTCCTGGAAGGGGTGGCGGTCGACCTGCGGGAAGAGCTCAAGGCCGGACACGATGTCGTCGTTGACCACGGCTTTTGGACTCCCGAGGATCGGGCCAAATGGCAGGCCATCGCCACCGACGCCGGTGCGGTCCCCGTACTCGTCTACCTTGCCGCCAGCCATGACGAACTGTGGGCGAGGATCAGCAAGCGCAACGAGTTCCACGCGGACGATCCGAACTCGATCTACTTCGCGGAGAGCGACCTCCAGCGGTACCGCAGCCGTTTCGTACCCCCCACGGCCGATGAGCCGCACTTGTTGTACGAGGGTGACCCCGCCGCCGTGATCGCGGCCGTGGAAGGGTCCGACCGCTGACACTTCCAGAGGTAAACGCGCAGGTCAGCCGGACCGCACTCCGTCTCAGTTTCCGTCTCATTCAACGCCGTTCGGCATCGTCCAGAGCCGTTCACGCGACGGGCGAGGAACCGGGAACGAACGAGGTTGAACGGCCCTGAACAACCCCCTGACCAGCACGAACAGACCTCGAAAGCGAGTGTGGCGCAAGTCACCGAGGGTTCAAATCCCTCCGCTACCGCTGAAGAAGGGCCCTGTCGAGAGACGGGGCCCTTCGTGCGTCCGGCAAAGGGCCTCGGTCCCCGGACCGTTGAGGCCGGGTGAGGGGCGCGGAGGTTACACTCGCCGCCGGCAACAGGGGGCCCACGGGGCGCAGCAGTCACAGGGAGGCCGCAGTGGCGGTGAATTCGAAGAAGGCCGCCGTCTATGTGCTCGTGGTTTTCGTGCTCTACGTGATCATCACGGACCCGTCCAAGGCGGCCGACTACGTCCAGATAGGGTTCGAGGGCATATCGGGCGCCGCCAGGGCCATAGGCGACTTCATGTCGTGGATCGCCGACGGAGCCCCCAACTGAGGCGGCCGAAGCATCCGAAGCGGCCCCCTCGCACCTCCTGGGAGTGCTCATGATCCGCCACCTGGTCCTCTTCAAGCTCAACGAGGGCGTCGAGCGCGACGACCCGCGGGTCGTGAAGGGCGTCGAGGCCTTCCGCGGCCTTGACGGCACGATCCCCGAGATCCGCTCCTGGGAGCTGGGCTGGAACATCAGCGACCGGCCCATCGCGTACGACTTCGCCATCAACTCGGGGTTCGAGGACGTGGACGCGCTCAGGCGGTACGTGGAGCACCCGGAGCACCAGGCGGGGGTGGCGCTCTGGAAGGAGTTCGCCACCTGGGTGATCGCCGACTACCCGTACTGAGCTCCCCTCGCCGCACCGAGCCCGCTCACTGCCCAGCCCCCCGCCGCACGGCGGGGGGCTTCTCTGCGTCCCGCACATCAACCTGCCCTCAACACGGCGTTATGCGGTGCTTGCACACAGTGCACATGTCTTGTGATGCTATGACCGCTTTTGACGGATGAGTTGATGGATCACGAGGTGGAGTTGACCGTGCCGGCCAGTACTGCGCCTCAAGCACCGCCCCTGGAAGCCGCCACACCCCCGGAAACCACCCCCGCGCCGGAAGCCGCCCCACCCCTGGAAACCGCCGCCCCCGCCCCGGAAGCCGCCCCACCGCTGAAAGCCGCCGCACCCTCCCAGGACGCCGCCCCGCCCCTGGAAACCGCCGCCCCCGCGGCCCCGCAGCGCAGCCGCGGCGCCGACACCCGGGCCCTCACCCAGGTGCTCTTCGCCCAGCTCAAGGAGCTCCAGCCCGGCACACCGGAGCACGACCGGGTGCGCGGGGCGCTCATCGAGGCGAATCTCCCGCTCGTGCGCTACGCGGCCGCCCGCTTCCGCTCCCGCAACGAGCCGATGGAGGACGTGATCCAGGTCGGCACCATCGGGCTCATCAACGCCATCGACCGCTTCGACCCGGACCGGGGCGTGCAGTTCCCGACGTTCGCCATGCCGACCGTCGTCGGTGAGATCAAGCGGTACTTCCGCGACAACGTCCGCACGGTCCACGTACCGCGCCGGCTGCACGAGCTGTGGGTGCAGGTCAACAGCGCTACCGAGGACCTGACGACCTCTTTCGGGCGCACTCCGACGACCGCCGAGATCGCCGAGCGGCTGCGCATCACCGAGGAGGAGGTGCTGTCCTGCATCGAGGCAGGGCGGTCGTACCACGCCACCTCGCTGGAGGCGGCGCAGGAGGGCGACGGGCTGCCGGGACTGCTGGACCGGCTCGGCTACGAGGACCCGGCACTGGACGGGGTGGAGCACCGGGATCTCGTGCGGCACCTGCTGGTCCAACTCCCCGAACGGGAACAGCGAATTCTGCTTCTGCGCTACTACAGCAATCTCACCCAGTCGCAAATCAGTGCCGAACTCGGCGTCTCCCAGATGCACGTCTCGCGGCTACTCGCGCGTAGCTTCCAGCGGCTGCGCTCCGCGAACAGGATCGACGCGTAACCGAATACGGGATCGACTCGTCACCGCCACGAGCGAATCGCTCACCAGGGCGGTTCCCGACAGTTCTGCGCTGATAAACCGTCAGACCCCCTCTTTCCAGGGCGGATCAGCGTCTTACATGTCGACATGTCACTACAGCGTGTTGCCGACATGTGACATTCTTCCGTAAGCGCGTTTGCCGGGGCTCCGGCTCCGGTATTCAGGTGAAGGCTGCGTTCCTCAGATCGGGAGCGTTCGCCGCGACCGTCCCGCGACCCAAAGGGGGTGGCATGTCCGCAGACCAGGGCAGCTCGAAGGTGCTCACGCTCACAAAGAGCGAGTCCGCGCCCGCCGACGCCGCGCTCGGCCCCATCGACGAGGTGAAGGCTCTCGCGGCCACACCGGCCCCGGCCCTTCCGGCCGCCGACGTCCCGGCCTCGCCGGCCGCTGTGGTCCCGGCCTGGTCGGCCTCGGAGGCCATCGACACCCGCACCCTGTCCCGCTCCCTTTTCCTGCGGCTCGCCGCACTCGACGAGAACAGCCCTGAGCGCCCGTACGTCCGGGACACCCTCATCGAGCTCAACCTCCCGCTGGTGCGCTACGCGGCCGCCCGCTTCCGCTCCCGCAACGAGCCGATGGAGGACATCGTCCAGGTCGGCACCATCGGCCTGATCAAGGCGATCGACCGGTTCGACTGCGAACGGGGCGTGGAGTTCCCGACGTTCGCGATGCCGACGGTCGTCGGCGAGATCAAGCGGTTCTTCCGCGACACCTCGTGGTCGGTGCGCGTACCGCGCCGGCTGCAGGAGCTGCGCCTGGCCCTGACCAAGGCCAGCGACGAGCTCTCCCAGAAGCTCGACCGCTCGCCGACCGTCACCGAACTCGCCGCCGTGCTCGGGGTGTCGGAGGAGGACGTCGTCGACGGACTCGCGGTCGGCAACGCGTACACCGCCTCGTCCCTCGACTCTCCGGCACCGGAGGACGACGGCGGTGAGGGCTCCCTCGCGGACCGGCTCGGCTACGAGGACACCGCGCTGGAAGGTGTGGAGTACCGGGAGTCGCTCAAGCCCCTGCTGGCCAAACTCCCGCCCCGCGAGCGGCAGATCATCATGCTCCGCTTCTTCGCCAACATGACCCAGTCCCAGATCGGCGAGGAGGTCGGCATCTCGCAGATGCACGTCTCCCGGCTGCTGACCCGGACGCTGGGGCAGCTGCGTGAGGGACTCATCTCGGACTGAGGAGGCCGAGGGGGCCCGAAGGGCGCCTTCCTGACGGAGCGTCAGCCACGCTGACGCGATGCTCCGAGCGACCTGGACACCGGGCCGCCGACGCGCCGGGACCGGCGCGTCGGCGGCCGTCGTCCGTCTCGGCGGGGGACGGGCCGCGTGCAGGTGCGGCGGGGAGGCGGCGGCCGTGTCGCGGTCGGCGCCGCGGGCGGTCCGTCTCCCCGCGCCTCGGCCACGGCGGTGACGCCGACGGGCGGTGTGACGCCGGTGCCGCTGGACGGGAGGCCGGGCAGGGCGACTCCCCTGCCGGGAGCCGGAGTTCGAGCGGAGTCCGGGTCCCAGGCCCGCTGCACGCGAGCCGGCCGACAACCCCGGCCCCTCGGCCGACGGCGCCAAGTCCGGTCGCGCGGCCTTGAATTCGCCGTACCTCGCGCTCCGCGCCGCACACCGCCGCCCCGCGGCACCGCCGTGCCGAGCTGGGGCGACCCCGCGCGTGAGCCCACCGACGAGCGGTGGCGCCAGAAGGTGACCGCGGAATTCCACAACAGCGGGGACCGGCGGCGCGTTCGGGCGCGGTGACCCTCGGGACGCGCGTCATCGGCGCGCCGGCGAGCGACTGGGGGACGATCGAGTCCATGGAGGCGCTCCCGGCGCCGATCGGTCCCGGCGCGCGGAAGGAGAGGACCTGGACGCCGTGCGTGGACGCCTGGAGGGTGCCGCTCGATATGCGCACCGGGACGCGGGACGTCTCCGTCCCGTGGACGTAGCGGTGCGCTGTGCGCCGAGGGGTGTCCGCCCTACTTGAGCGCCAGCCACGCCACCGCGGCGACGATCGCCACGGCGACGGCCACTCCGACGATCAGGCCGATGCGGGGCCCCGAGGAGGCCGCGGCCGGCTGCCGGCCCTGCGGGGCCTCGTCGACGAACGCGCGGAACATCTGGGTGCTGCCTGCGGGGTCGTAGTTGCCCTGGGGGCCCTGGGTGTTCGCCATGCCCCGAGACACTAGCGAATCCCCGGGTGCGGCCCAAGTGGGGGCTCACCCCCTGCACCACCTCTCCCCACCTGCACATTTACGGTCGCAATATGCGCCTTTGCCAAGTTTTTGTGTCGCACTCCGGCATTTTATTTGCCTGCGGCAACCAATCAATCTATGGTTGCCCTAAGCAACAAAAACGGGGGATCGAGATGCGATGGGCGAGCGGGCGCTGTACGAGGAGCTGATCTCCCAGTTCAGCGCCTTCGGTGCCGTCCGCCGGGAGATGGGGCGGATGCTGCCGGGCGACTGTCCGGGCGGGTCCGCCGCCGTACTGACGCTGCTCGCACGCCACGGCGACATGCGCATGAGCAAGCTCGCGGAGCTGCTCGCCGTGGACATGTCGGTGACCAGCCGCCATGTCGCCCATGTCGCCGAGCGCGGCTGGATCGAGCGCTCCCCCGACCCGGCGGACAAGCGCTCGCGCATCCTGCGCCTCACTCCCGAGGGCCGGGCCCAGGTCGACGAGCTGTCCCTGCGGACCACCCGGATGCTCGCCGAGCGCCTGAGCGACTGGAGCGACGACGAGGTCGACCAGCTCACCCGGCTCATGGCACGGCTGAGGGCGAGCTTCGGCGACTGCCGGTCCGCTCCGTCCCGGCCGGCACCGCCCGCACCCGAACAGACCACCCGTAAACCCGCGAGCACGTAGGAAAAGGAAGCCCATGGCAACGACCACACCAGCCGGTGTGCGGGCCCACGCCAGGCACGGAAGAGGCTCCACAGGCTCCTCCGACGGCGTCCAGATGACACACCGGCAGATCATGGAGGCGCTCTCCGGGCTGCTGCTCGGGATGTTCGTGGCGATCCTGTCGTCCACGATCGTCTCCAACGCCCTCCCGGAGATCATCGGCGACCTCGGCGGCGGCCAGTCCGCCTACACCTGGGTCGTCACCTCCACACTGCTGGCGATGACCGCGGCCACGCCCCTGTGGGGCAAGCTCGCCGACCTGTACAACAAGAAGGCCCTCGTCCAGACAGCCCTCGTCATCTACGTCCTCGGATCGGCCGCAGCCGGTCTGTCGCAGAACCCCGGCATGCTCATCGCCTGCCGCGTGGTGCAGGGAATCGGCGTCGGCGGTCTGTCCGCCCTCGCGCAGATCGTGATGGCGGCCATGATCTCCCCGCGCGAGCGCGGGCGTTACTCCGGCTACCTCGGCGCGACCTTCGCCGTAGCCACGGTCGGCGGCCCCCTGCTCGGCGGTGTCATCACCGACACCTCGTGGCTCGGCTGGCGCTGGTGCTTCTACGTCGGCGTCCCCTTCGCGGTCATCGCGCTGATCGTGCTGCAGAAGACGCTGCACCTGCCGGTCGTGAAGCGGGACGTGAAGGTCGACTGGGCCGGCGCGTTCTTCGTCTCGGCCGCGGTCTCGCTGCTGCTCGTGTGGGTCACCTTCGCCGGTGACAAGTACGACTGGCTGTCGTGGCAGACGTACACCATGGTCGCGGGCTCGGTCCTGCTCGGCCTGGCCTTCGTGTACGTCGAGTCCAGGGCGAGCGAGCCGATCATCCCGCTGCGGCTGTTCCGCAACCGCACCATCACCCTGTCGTCGATCGCCTCGTTGTTCGTGGGCGTCGCGATTTTCTCCGGCACGGTGTTCTTCGCCCAGTACTTCCAGCTGGCCCGGGACGAGTCCCCGACCATGTCCGGTGTGCTGACGATCCCGATGATCGGCGGCCTGTTCGTCTCCTCCACCGTCTCCGGGCAGCTCATCACCCGCACCGGGAAGTGGAAGGCCTGGCTGGTCAGCGGTGGTGTGCTCAGCACGGCCGGCCTCGGGCTGCTGGGCACCGTGCGGTACGACACGGAGTACTGGAAGACCGCGGTCTTCATGGCGCTGCTGGGCCTCGGTATCGGCATGATGATGCAGAACCTGGTGCTGTCCACGCAGAACCAGGTCGACCCCGAGGACCTCGGCTCGGCCAGCTCCACGGTCACCTTCTTCCGGTCCCTCGGCGGTGCGATGGGCGTGTCCGCGCTGGGTGCGGTCATGGCCGACCGGATCACCGGCTACGCCGAGGACGGCATCGCCGGCCTCGGTCCCAAGTACGCCTCCCTGGCATCGGGTTCGAGCTCCACCGGCGAGATCCCGGACATGGACATGCTGCCCGCGCCGCTGCGCACGGTGATGGAGAGCGCGTACGGCCACGGCATCGCTGACGTCTTCCTGATCGCCGCGGGCATGGCGCTGCTCGCCTTCCTCATCACGCTGTTCATCAAGGAGGTCCCGCTGCGGACCAGCGGCGCGACGGCGCAGGCGGCCGCGGGGGAGACGCCGGCGGCCGAGGCTCCGGCCCCCGCCGGGGCCACGGCCGGGACGCAGGCCGCGGCTCCCCCCGAGGAGAGGGTCCCGAGCTGGGCCGTCGCCGCGTCGTCCGCCGAGGACGGTCCCGAGGGGATGGGGCGGCTCGCCGCCGTCGCCACCGTGGCCCCTCCGGAAGGACAGTCCGGCGGCATCCCGGTCCGCGGCTTCGTCCGCGGTGCCGAGAGCGCGCCCGTGCCGCGGGCCGCCGTCACGCTGATCTCCCTCGCCGGCCGGCAGCTGGGCCGGTCGGTCGCGCTGGCCGACGGCTCCTACGCGGTGGACGCGCCCGGCACGGGCACCTACGTCCTGATCGCCGCCGCCGACGGGTTCCAGCCGCAGGCGTCCACCGTCGTCGTCGACGGCGAGCCGGTGTCGTACGACATCCTGCTCAGCGGCACCAGCCGGCTGGACGGTCTCGTGCGGGCCGCGGAGACGGGCCTGCCCGTCAAGGACGCGACGGTCGTCGTGACCGATGTGCGCGGGGACCTGCTCGCCACCGGGACCACCGGTGAGCAGGGCGGGTTCGCCTTCGCCGAGCTGGTGCCGGGTGCCGTCACCGTGGCGGTGAACGCCGCCGGGTACCGGCCGCGCGCCCTGCCGGTCGAGGTGGGCGGCACCGGGGTCACCCGGATCGAGGTCGACCTCGACGCCGGCGCCCGGCTCCAGGGTGTCGTACGGGCACCGCACGGCCCCCTCGCCGACGCCCGCGTCACGCTGGTCGACGCGGCGGGCAACGTGGTCGGCACGGCCGCGACCGGCGTGGACGGGGCGTACGCCTTCGCCGATCTGGACGGCGGCGAGTACACCGTCATCGCGGCGGGCTACCCGCCCGTGGCCGCGGCCCTGACGGTCGGCGGCCCCGGAACCGACGACCACGACATCGAACTGGCTCACCCGGGCCGGTAGGGCCTGGCCCGTGGCGGGGGCGCTCTCCGAGCGAGGCGTGTGTCCGCTGCGGGCCGGTCCGTTTCGTCGACCGATTCGTAAGACTTTGCAGGGAGAGAACGGGATGGGACTGTCCGCGAAGATCCGTACGCGGGACGGGTGGGCCGTGTCGCACGCGGTCGTGACGGTGACCGACGCGGCCGGCTCGCAGGTGGTACGCGCCGAGGCCGACGGGGACGGGGCGGTGCGGGACGCGACCGTGCTGACGCCTGGGGCGTACACGGTCATCGTCACAGCCGTCGGGTACGCGCCCGTCGCCTCCAGCGCGATAGTCACCGCCGGCGGCACAACCGAGGTCGGGACGGTGACCCTGGCCCGGCGGGGCGGGGCCGGGCTGCCGCCGCCCGGACCGTGGACCGTCGACCCGGCGCACTCCAGCGTGGGCGCCGTCGCCCGGCATCTGGGCATCTCCAGCGTGCACGGCCGGTTCACCGACTTCGCCGCCTTCGTCGAGATCGCCCCCGACGTGACCAAGTCCCGCGTGACGGCGGCCATCAGGGCCGCGTCCATCGACACGGGGAACGGCATGCGGGACGGCCATCTGAAGTCCCCGGACTTCCTGGACGTCGAGACCTACCCGGAGATCACCTACCGCTCGACCGGCCTGACGGCGGCCGGCGCCGACCGCTGGACGGTCCACGGCGAGCTGAGCATGCGCGGCGTCGTACGGCCGGTCGACCTGGACCTCACCCACCTCGGCACGGGACCGGACCCGTGGGGCGGGACACGGGCCGCGTTCCGGGCCACGACCGAGCTGCGGCGCGAGGAATTCACCATGAACTACAACCAGGTGCTGCAGGCGGGCATCGCGGCCATCGGTACGACGCTGCGGGTGGAGCTGGACATCCAGGCGGTGCAGGGGGAGTCGCTGCCCCAGGTGTAGCGCCGGGGCCCGCTACATGAGGCCGACTATGCGCGGTGGCGCGAACAGGTGGCGGGCCCGGTGCTCCTCGGCCACCATGGCCGCCCCGCTTCGCGGGTCCGGCGTCTTCTCCGCCTCGGCCACGCCCGACCGGTGGTACGCGCAGGTCTCGCAGCCGGGATCCCAGTCGGGCAGCAACTCCCGGTGCGCGTCGGCCAGATGACGGGCCAGGCTGATCTGTGTGCCCACGATGCTGTCCGTGACGTCCCAGTCGACGCCGGGATCCTCCGCGGTCAGCCCGGCGATGACGGCCTGTACGTGCTTCATCGCCTCGTACCGGCGGACACACTCTGCGCAGTCCCACATCCAGGCGGGCGGGAGCGGCCACTGGTCCTCGGGGTTGATGCCCTCTGCGCTCATACCCGTCAACAGTAGGGGCTACGGGCGCGGCTCGGCCCGGCTCCGGCATATTCACCGGCGCGACGGCGGCCGTCCGTCACGGCTCACCCGGGCCACCAAGTCGGTGCACAGGTCGCGGAGTTTGACGTTCTTGTCCTGGGAGACGCGGCGCAGGCGTTCCAGGGCGATGCGGGCGTCGATCCGCTCCTTCGCCATGAGAATGCCGATCGCCTGGTCGATGACGCTGCGCGAGAGCAGCGCGGTGCGCACGTCGGCGGCCGACTCCCGGCGGCGCTCGATGCGCAGGGCCACGTCGACCGCGTCGGTCGCCCGGGCGGCGAACGTACGGGCCGCCTCCCGCCCCGCGCCCAGCGCCCCGGCCTCGGCGCCGTAGAGATTGATCGCGGCGCCCGCCTCGCCCCCCGGGCTGTCGAGGTCCAGCGGCACGGCCAGCACACTGCGGACGCCGGCGGAGAGCGCGTAGGCCGTGTAGGAGGGCCAGCGGGTCTCCGCGGCCAGATCGGCGGAGTACTGCTCGGTCCTGGTCGCGGCGGCCGCCACGCAGGGGCCCGAGCCGTTCTCGTACTGGCGCTGGTCGAGGCCGCTCGGCAGGCCCCTGCTGCCCGCCAGGGTCAGCAGCCGGTCGGCGCGGCGCACCGTGATGCTGCACGCGGCGGCGCCGGGTACGGCGTGCACCGCGCGGTCGGTCAGATCTCGCAGCAGCGTGTCGAGACCGCTGCTGCGCACCATCGCCTGCTCAAGGGTGTCGGGCGTCTCAGGGCTCATGACCGTACGGGTATCCCGGCCGGGCCCGGACACGCCCCGCCCTCATGTGGTGTTGTTCGCATCGACGATGCGGCGGGCGAGGTCGCGCAGCTTCACGTTCTCCCGCTGCGAGGCGCGCACCAGGCTCTCGAAGGCCTCGGCCGCGTCGATGTTCATGCGTTCCATGAGGATGCCGGTGGCCTGGCCGATCAGGTCCCGGGTGCGCATGGCCTCCGTCAGCTGCTCGCGCACGGTGGCCGAGTCGAGGGCGAGGCTGACGTGCGCGGTGAAGAGCCGACCGATCCGGGTGGCGGTCTCGTCGAAGACGTTCGGCTTGCGCGCGTAGGCCGTGAGCACCGTGAGCCGGCGGCGGTCGGCCCGCAGGCGCAGCGACAGGGCCGAGCGCAGGCCTATGTCGGACAGGGTGGTGCGGGCGGCGTCGGCCGTTTCGGCCTGGAGGTCCTCCGTCCGCAGCACGGGCGCGGTCCACAACGGGTGTTCCCGGCGCGCGACTTTGGCCTCGGCCGAGCGCACGACCTCGTCGGTCCAGGCCACCGTACGGCGATGATGGGGGCGCTCGATCACGGAGATACCGGCGTGTTCGGCGCCGGGCAGGATGTGGACGGCCAGGCGGACCGCGGTGCGCAGGGTGTTGTTCGGGGTGGCCGTCTCGTGCAGTTGCCGGGCCGCCACCGTGAGGGCTTCGGCCAGCTCGAACCCCGCAGGAAAACGGGGCAATTCAGGAAAATCAGACGCGGCCACCACGAACCTCTTCGGCATGCACGGCCACACGGCCATGCGCAGGAGAGCTCCGCAGCACATTCCCGACTGCGAGCACAGGACTGACAGCACTCTAGCTGCTCACTTACGAACTCCCGCGCCGCCGTGATGGAATGGTCCGACAGGTCAGGAAGCGGCCTCCCGGAATCCGGACGGACGTCTGCCAGGTGAGACCCGTGACCTTGATCCCGAACCGGCCCGATCGGCCCGACCGCACCGTGTTCGCGCTGCCCGCGGACATCGACCTCTGCACTGCCGAAGCCCTGTTCATGCACGTCATCTCCGCCGTGGACAGCCACCCCGGGCGACTGCGGGTCCTGGTCATGGACCTCACCGGGACCCGGTTCATGGACTCGCAGGGCGTCCGCCTCATCGACGACGTCCGGCGCCGGGTACGGCCCCGCGTGCAGGTGCGGGTGGTGGCGGCGCCGGACGGCCTGGCGAGCCGCGTCCTCGAACTGACGGGCCTGCGCCGGGACGTGCCCGTGTACGGCAGCCTTGCCGAGGCCCTGGCGTTCTAGGACCTAGTGCCGCGTCAGCCAAGGTTCGCCCCGTCGCGACGGCTGGTGTCCGGGGAATAGTCAGCCGCGCGCCACCATCGCCTCGATCCCCCCATCCGAGCTCCTGGGCGACCGCCACCCGAGCTCCTGGGCGACCGTCACCCGGAGTCTGCCCGCTCCGCCCTGCACGCAGCAACGCCACGGCCACCGGACCACCCGGCAGCACAGCCACCGCCCGCCCCGATACGAGAAAGGGCGGTGCCCGGGGTCACCGCCCTTTCTCTCGCGACCGGCCTCGGCCAGCCTCAACCGACCCGTCAGCTGCTCGCCTTCCGCGTGAGGTCGTAGAAGGTGGCCGAACCGGCCGTGACCTTCTTGAAGGTGTTCTCGACCCACGAGGTGATCTGCGAGGACGTGCCGTCGCCGGTGCCGCCCCTGCCGCCGCCGGTGCCGCCGGAGATGAAGTAGTGGATCTTGCCCTGGGCCACGTACTCCTTGAACTGCGCCAGCGTCGGGGACGGGTCGGTGCCGTTGAAGCCCCCGATCGCCATCACCGGCTCGCCGGTGGAGAGTTGGTAGCTCGCCGCGTTCTGGGCGCCGATGGCGGCGGCGGCCCAGTCGTACTTGTCGGCGTCGGCCTCCAGCAGCTTCTTGGCCTCGGAGCTGACGTCGGCACCGTTGAGCAGGCCGCCCACGCCGCCGCCTCCGCCCATGCCACCTCCGCCCATGCCGCCGCCGGTCTGACCGCCGGGTCCGCCCTGCGGGTTCTGGCCGGGCATGCCGCCGCCGGGAAAGCCGTTGCCGGGGAAGCCGTTGCCCTGCTGGCCCTGGCCCTGGCCCTGCGTGTTGCCGTTGCCGTTGCCGTTCTGCTGGTTCTGACCCTGCTGGTTCTGGCCGCCTGGGAAGCCGCCCCCACCGGGACCGCCGCCCATGCGACCGCCGCCGCCGGGGCCACCGCGACCGCCCGCGACAGCCGGACCGGCGGTGACGATCGAGCCGGCGTGACCCTCGTTCAGCGTGGTGAGCGTGTACGCCGTCGGGCCCGCGAGGGCGGTGACGAAGCTCAGGCCCACCACGGCCATGGCGAGTCGACGGCCCAGCCTGTTCACGAAGATCAGGCCGAGCGCGGCGCCGAGGCCGCCGACCAGCACGAGCCACTTCAGCCAGGGCAGGTAGTCGGAGGAGCGGTTGAGGAGGACGTAACCCCACACCGCGGTGGCCGTCATGGCGCCCGCGAGCGTGAGCGACGCCCGGACCTTGTCCCGCTCCTTCCAGAGCAGGGCCGAGCCCATGCCGATCAGCGGCGCGATGTAGGGGGCGAGGGCCACGGTGTAGTACTCGTGGAAGATGCCCTGCATGTGGCTGAAGACCACCATGGTGATCAACAGTGAGCCACCCCAGAGGAGGAAGTCGGCACGGACGGAGTCGGCACGGACGGAGTCGGCACGGACGGAGTCGGCACGGACGGAGTCGGTGCGCCCGGCCATGGGAGTCCCCCCTCCAGAGCGAGGCCGAGAGTGGGGGAGGGCGGCCCACAGCGCCGCCACGAGCAGGATCAGCGCGGCCGGGATCAGCCAGGAGATCTGGCCGCCGATGCTGGAGCTGAACATCCGGTCCCAGCCGGTCTCGCCCCAGTTGCCGCCGCCGTTGCCGCCACCGCCGCCGACGCTGCCGGTCTCCTCGCCGTTGATGCGGCCGAGGCCGTTGTAGCCGAAGGTCAGCTCCAGGAAGGAGTTGTTCTGCGAGCCGCCGATGTACGGGCGCAAGGACGCCGGCCACAGCTCGACGATCGCGACCCACCAGCCGCCCGCGACGACGATCGCGAGCCCTGCGAGCAGTACCTGGCCGATGCGCTTCTTCAGGCTCGTCGGCGCGAGGACGACGTACACCAGCGCGAGGACCGGCAGGATCAGGAAGGCCTGCAGGGTCTTGACCAGGAAGGCGAGGCCGATGGCGACACCCGCCCACACCAGCCACTTGGTCTGCGCCTTCTCCATGGCGCGCTGGGCGCAGTAGACCGCTGCTGCCATCAGCAGAGCGAGGGCCGCGTCCGGGTTGTTGAAGCGGAACATCAGCGCGGCGACGGGCGTGAGCGCGAAGACCGCCATGGTGATGAAGCCTGCCGTCGCGCTGAACCGACGGCGTACGGCCGCCCACAGCAGCCCGGCGGTGGCGACCGCCATCAGCACCTGCGGGAACAGGATCGCGAAGGAGTTCAGACCGAAGAGCCGGACCGACAGGGCCATCGGCCACAGCGAGGCGGGGGGCTTGTCGACGGTGATGGCGTTGGCCGCGTCGAGCGAGCCGAAGAAGAAGGCCTTCCAGGACTGGCTGCCCGCCTGGACGGCCGCCGAGTAGAAGGAGTTGGCGTAGCCGGAAGCCGTGAGGTTCCAGGTGTAGAGGCCGCCGATCACCAGCAGGGTGAGGAGGAACGCGGGGCGCACCCAGCGGGGGTCCTCGGGCCGGCCCCGCCACAGTCTCTCTACGAAGGGCTGCTTGGGTTCGCCGGACTCGGGGGCGGACGGCGCGGACGGGGCGTCGGCACGCACGGGCTCCTGAACCGCCGTGCTGGTGAGGGCTGTCGGCGGTCCCCACGCGGAGGGACCCGGCCCGGTCGTCTGGTCGTGATGGGTGGTCATCAGAAGTCCCTCGGATCGGTGTCGGTCGGGCGCACCGGCTGAAGCTGCATCGTCGCGTCCCCCCGGGTGCGGTCCGCGGCTTCTCCGTCGCGGAACGGGGTCGTCTGGTGCGGGGTGCTCTGGTACGGGGTCGTCTGGTACGGGGTCGTCTGGTACGGGGTCTGCGGCGCCGTGGCGTACAGAGGTGCCGTCGGACGCTGTGGCAGCGGCGCGTACGGCTGCTGCGTGCTGTAGGCCGGCGAGGCCGGGGCGGGCAGCGCCGGGGGGGTGCGAAGCCACGACCGTCGCTTCGCGCCGGTCCGGGAACACCCAGGCCCGGAAGAGGAGGAAGCGCAGCACCGTCGCCGCGAGGTTGGCGGCGATGAGCACCGCCAGTTCGGTGGAGTGCGCCGGGTCGCTGGTGGCCGCGTTCAGCGCGGCGAGCGAGCCGCTGGTCAGCGCGAGGCCGATGCCGAAGACGACCAGACCCTGCGCCTGGTGCCGGACGGCCCCGCCGGTGCCGCGCACCCCGAAGGTCAGCCGGCGGTTGGCCGCCGTGTTGGCGACCGCGGAGACCAGCAGGGCGAGCGCGTTGGCGACCTGCGAGCCGCCGAACTGCCGGAAGACGCTGTAGAGCATCAGGTAGAAGAAGGTGGACAGTCCGCCGACCACGCAGAACCCGACGAGCTGGCGGGCCAGCCCCTTCGGTACGTCCTTGATCTCGCGGTCGCGCGGATCGTCGCCGAACGGGCGGGTGATCCGGTCCAGCGGCAGCGAACCCGTGGCCAGGGCCCTGCCCACGCGCCACACCCCTTTGAGGTCGTCGGTCGCCGTCTTCACGATGTGGACGGTCGAGTTCGGGTCGTCGACCCAGTCGACGGGCACCTCGTGGATCCGCAGCCCCGCGCGCTCGGCGAGCACCAGCATCTCCGTGTCGAAGAACCAGCCGGTGTCCTCCACCAGCGGCAGCAGGACCTGCGCGACGTCCCGGCGGATCGCCTTGAATCCGCACTGCGCGTCCGAGAAGCGGGCCTGCAGCGAGCCGCGCAGGATGAGGTTGTAAACCCTGCTGATGAACTCCCGCTTGGGCCCCCGTACGACGCGGGAGCTACGGGCGAGCCGCGAGCCGATCGCCAGATCGGAGTGGCCCGAGATCAGCGGCGCCACCAGCGGAAGCAGCGCGTTGAGGTCGGTGGACAGGTCCACGTCCATGTACGCGAGGATCGGGGCGTCCGAGGTGGACCAGACCGTCCGCAGCGCCCGGCCGCGGCCCTTCTGCTCCAGACGGAGGGCCCTGACCTCCGGGAGGGCCGCCTCCAGCCGCTCGCACACCAGCGGGGTGGTGTCCGTCGACGCGTTGTCCGCGATCGTGATGCGGAACGCGTACGGGAACGTGCGCCTGAGGTGATCGTGCAGTCTCAGCACACACGGCTGGAGGTCCTTCTCCTCGTTGTAGACGGGGATCACTACGTCCAGGACAGGGCTGCCGGCTTCTTTGGCCGGGAGGTGCTCCCGCGCCGGAAGGGTGCCGGGAGAAGAGTCGGTTCGCATGCCACCGACTTTCGTCAAACCCCCTGTTGCACCCATATGGCGGCGCTGTGCTGTGCCTGTGAGTGCGTTTGCCAGTTCGTTTCGGGCGCCGGACGGGGCGTCAGCGGGCCGAGCGCGGGCAGGTGCAGGGTGAACGCGGTGCGTCCCGGGACGCTGTCGACGGTCACGGCGCCGCCGTGCGCGGAAGCGACGGCCTGCACGATCGCCAGGCCCAGACCCGTCGAACCGGAGGCGCGGGAACGCGACGAGTCGCCGCGTGCGAACCGTTCGAAGACACGTGGGAGCAGGTCGGGCGGGATGCCCTGGCCGTCGTCCTCCACGTCCACGCACAGCCACGGCCCGCGCCGCTGTACGCGCGC
Source organism: Streptomyces sp. NPDC040410 (assembly GCF_055595715.1). Taxonomy (NCBI): domain Bacteria; kingdom Bacillati; phylum Actinomycetota; class Actinomycetes; order Kitasatosporales; family Streptomycetaceae; genus Streptomyces; species Streptomyces sp. NPDC040410. The sequence continues at coordinate 593,565 of NZ_JBVIVK010000002.1, read as the reverse complement.
GGTGACGGTCGTACCGGATGGGGTGTGCGTTCTCGCGTTCGCCAGCAGGTTGACCAGCACCTGTTGGAGGCGCGCGGCGTCCGCCGACACGAGCGCGGGCTCGTCGGGCAGGTCGAGCCGCCAGTTGTGGTCCCGGCCGGCCGCGCGCGCGTCACTGATGGTGTCCACGACGAGCGGCACGAGGTCTGTCTGCTCGAACTGGAGCGGCCGCCCGGCGTCCAGGCGCGCGAGCAGCAGCAGGTCCTCGACGAGCAGGGTCATCCGGCCCGCCTCGGACTCGATCCGTCCTAGCGCGTGCCGGGTGTCGGGGCCGACCTCTTCGCGTCCGCGTCTGGTGAGCTCGGCGTAGCCGCGGATGGAGGCGAGGGGGGTTCTGAGTTCGTGGCTCGCGTCGGCCACGAACTGGCGTACCCGCGTCTCGCTCTGCTGGCGTGCGTGCAGCGCGCCGTGCACATGGTCGAGCATGCGGTTCAGCGCGGCGCCGACCTGGCCGACCTCGGTGTGCGGATCGGTCTCGGACTCGGGCACCCGCTCACTGAGGTGCACCTCGCCGGTGTGCAGGGGCAGTTCGGAGACACGGGTGGCGGTGGCGGCGACCTTGCGGAGGGGACGGGTGGCGAGGCCGACGAGCACGTAGCCGGCTATGACGGCGGCGCCGAGACCGGCGGCTGTGACGCTCATCTCGACGAGGATCAGGGTGTTGATGGTGCTGTTGACCGTGTCGGTCGGCAGCGCGACGTAGTAGTCGGCGCCGTCGTTTCCGTGGACGTACATCACGCGGTACTCGCCGAGCCCTGAAACGGTCACGGTGTGCCAGCCGGTCGTGGGCACGCCGACGAACGCGGCCCGCTGGACCGCGCTCAGCTCGGTGGCCTTCATGCGCCAGGCGTCGGTGTCCTCCTGATCGGCGACCACCGCCTTGGTGATCGTGCCTCCGGCACCGACCTGGGCGGCCACGGTCCCCTTCTGCGTCGGCCCGTTGCTGACGAAGCCGTCGATGCGGTCCTGCCCCGAGGTGCTCGGGCCGTTGTCCTTGCCGAAGGGAGGTCCCGCGAGACGCTTCCCGGCATCCCGGACCTGCCCGTTCAACTGCTTGTCGAGATGGGACTTCAGCGCGAGCGTGGTCACGGTTCCGATGACCGCGCAGACGACTGCGATGAGCGCCACCGACGCGACGACGAGCCGTGTCCGCAGCGTGCGCGGCTTGCCCGCTCGCTTCTGCGGACGGGTCCGTCGTCTCCCGCTCATGACGCGGCGGGCTTGATCAGGTAGCCGGCGCCCCGACGCGTGTGGATCATCGGCTCCCGGCCGGCGTCGATCTTGCGGCGCAGGTAAGAGATGTAGAGCTCGACGACGTTGGCCTGGCCGCCGAAGTCGTACGACCACACGCGGTCGAGGATCTGCGCCTTGCTGAGCACGCGGCGCGGATTGCGCATCAGGAAGCGCAGCAGCTCGAACTCGGTGGCGGTGAGGTGGATGCTGTCGCCGTTGCGCGACACCTCGTGGCTGTCCTCGTCCAGGGTGAGGTCACCGACGACCAGGACGGAGTCGGAGCGGCGGTCGGCGGCACCGGAGCGGCGGATGAGCCCGCGCAGCCGGGCGACGACCTCTTCGAGGCTGAACGGCTTGGTGACGTAGTCGTCGCCGCCGGCGGTCAGGCCCGCGATGCGGTCCTCCACGGCGTCCTTCGCCGTCAGGAACAGCACCGGCACGTCGGGCAGCTCGCGCCGCAGCCTGCCGAGGACCGTCAGCCCGTCCATGTCGGGCAGCATCATGTCCAGGACGACGGCGTCCGGACGGAACTCGCGGGCGGTCTGGATCGCGCCGGTCCCGTCACCCGTACTCCGGATCTGCCAGCCTTCATAGCGAAGAGCCATGGACAGCAGTTCGGTGATCGACAGCTCGTCATCCACCACAAGCACTCGGACGGCGCTCCCGTCCGGCCTCAGCAGTTCGGTGCGCCCCTGGGGCGAGGTCGTGGTCATGGTGGAAACCTTGTCGGTGTCCTCTGAGAACACACTTTCACCAGTCTGTGATTTTCCTGAGAAACTCACAGGCGGCTCTCAGGCAACGCCGGGGGATCCCTTGACGGGCCCTTGCGGTGCCCGGTTTCCGGCACCTCGCGCGCTCGGCTTATGGCCCGGGCCGGCTCAGTCCCCGCCCCGCTCGAAGCCGTGGCTGTGCTCGACCCTGGCGATGTGCAGGGACTACCGCTCGTACCAGTGCTCACGCCCGTACGCCTTGGCCGCGCGGTGCCCCGTGTGGTGGCGCCACTCCTCGATTCCGGCCAGATCCCGGAAGTAGGCGACGGTGATGGACAGCCCGCCTGGCGTGCGGGCGGAGTCCTCGCCTCAGAACAGCCCGTCCTGAAGCGAAGCCGCATCAGCCTTGAACTCCCGTACGGGTACGGTGAGTCGGCCGCCCGTCGCCGGGACCAGCTCCCACCCGGTGATCAGCCTGGTGTCGAGCACGACGACCCCGCGACCGGTCGCCAGATGCAGATCCGGCCCGACGGCCGCCACCAGCCCGCCGCTCACCGCACCACCCGCGACGAGCCCGGTCACGCTCCCGACGGCAGCCGGTACGCCGTCCAGCCCGAACACCCCCACGTGGTCGACGGGTTGACAGGGCTCACGCTCCAGCGACTCCGGCCAGCCGCCGAGCGCCAAGGCCCTCGCATGCAGCTCCACGACCTCGGCCGCCCGCTCGGCCGCCGTCCGGGGCAGCGCGGACCGCACCGCGCGCTTGCCGGCGTACGGAATCCGGTCCGGGACCCGGAGTGCTGCGCGCAGCAGCTCCTCGGTGCGCCGCGCCGCCATCAGCGGCCCCACACCCAGCCAGCTGAAGCAGACGGCCCCCTGCTCCAGCAGCCGCGCCGGCCCCCGCTCCAGCGCGGTGATCCCGACCTTGACCATCCCGGGCCCGAACCACGCCAGATATACGTGGTACGGCCGCGGGTCGTCCGCGATCGTGTCGGCGGCCACGGAGTGCGCACGGTCCAGCCGCGCGCACTCCTCGCACCGCGCCCCCGTACTCCGTCCCGGAACGGTCGCCCGCACCGGACAGCCATGCCCCCGCGCCCCGACGCACGACCGCACGCCCCCTTCCGCGACCCCGAAGGCCACCTGTTTCGCCCAGGCCAGCGCACTGCGCCGGCCGCCGTCCCACATCAGAACGGGACCGTCCGCCGACCACCGCAGCCCCGAACATCTCCACGACTGTGCCATCTCTCCCGAGAGTAGGGGGCACCACTGACAACCTCGCCCGCGGCGAGTCTCAGCCGGCGGTGTCGGCGGCGGGTTCGGGTGCCGCGGTCACCGAGCCGGGCACAGCCACCTCGGCGGTACGCCGCCCCCGCCCCGCCAGCCGGCACCCGACGCACCCGGGATGTCCCTCACGCGCCGCCAGATCCCGCCTCCCCCACCGCTCCCTGGGCCGAGGCCCCGGCGGCTTGCCCCAACCGGCGAGGTGCAGGGCCCAGGTGACGAGCACGCTCACCACCTCGATGACGAGTCCGCCCGCCAGGAGCGGGGCCGACACCGTACAGATCCCCAGCCCCAGCACGGAGGCCCCGATGGTCGCGATGCCGAATCCGGTCCAGCCCGCGACCGTGTGCCCCTCGTCGTACAGATGTCCGCTCACGTACCTGCCTCCTCTTGGGCAGCGGAACTTCCCTGTCTCCGTGAGAGAATGAAACCCCTCACCGCCTAAGCAATTTACTACATAAATCTCTCACGACCTAAGGGAATCGGAACACAGTCATGCGCGCCAAGCCCCGCCCCGCCGCCACTCCGGCCCAGGCGCTGTCCGCGATGGACTCGCTCGTCGCGGCCCACCTGCTCGGCCAGCAGGAGATGGCCCAGCGGCTGGGCCTGAACATCACCGACCTGCTGTGCTTCGCCTACGTCCTGAAAGCCGGCGAGAACCTCCTCACCGCGGGCGACCTCGCGCAACACGCCCACGTCACGACGGGCGCCGTCACCGGCATCCTCAACCGCCTCGAACGCGCGGGCTACGTCACCCGCGTCCCCGACCCGAAGGACCGCCGCCGCGTCCGCGTAGCCGCCCAGCCGGCCGCGGTGACCCGCGCCCACGCCCTCTACGGCCCGTACTACGACCGCCTCAACACGCTCTTCGCCGAATACTCCCCCGACGAAATCGCCGTACTCACCGACTGGTTCACCCGCACGACGACCCTGGCCCACGCATACATCGAGGAACTTCGCGACCAGGACGGCGACGCGTCTGCATAGAGAGGAGTCCAGCGGAGTACGGCCTCTGCCGTGGATCCGGGCGCCGCGCGCCGGACGGAAGCGTCCCCCGCCGCCCGGAGCGGAGCATCGTCCCGAGCTCACCGGGCGCACGGCGGTTCCGTGCGGTTCCTCGGCGGATGCTGATGGTGTGGCTGGCCCGACCCCGATACGGGAGGAGACCCCATGGTTCCGGCGGACCGGCGACGGGATCGTTGAACCCAGCAGATCCAGGGGACCACCCTCCTCTGCACCGAGCGGTTGAGGACGGGTACAGCGGGCCCTGATCTCCGTTCCCCTGGTCCTCGCGACGGCTAACGGGTCAGGCAGGCGATTACTCCAGGTGCCCTTGGCGACCCCACACATGGTCTTCGTCGCTTGACAGGACAGATCGCCATGAACCGTCCGACGCCACGGGCGGTACGGGCGGGGACGGATGCCGTGTTTCGCTGCCGTACGCCCCCGAAACGCACGCGGCCCCGAATCTCTCGGGGCCGCGTGCGACCAACCAGGCCGCTTCCTCGGTGATCACCAGGTTCCCGGCAAGCGGATCAGCCTCTGCCTCCACCTCACCGTCCGGTGCCGGCAGCGTGTCGTCAGTCCTGGCAGCCGCAGCCGCTCGCGGCCTTGGCCTCGGCGACGGTGGCCGACGGATCGGCGGCCTGCTCGTCGGGGGTGCAACAAGCACTGACGCCACAGCAAGCGGCGGTCGCGGGGGAGCCGTTCGCCTCGGTCGCCCTGGTGGGCTTGACGGCACGGACGATCGCAGAGTGCATGCCGTCGGCGACCGCATGGGTGGGAGTGATCTCGACCTGCGTGAAGCCGGCCGCCTCCAGTCCCTGGCGGTATTCGGCGAAGGACAGGGCACCGGCGATGCAGCCGACGTAGTCGCCGCGCTCGGCCCGCTGACCGGGTGTGAGGGTGTCGTCCGCGACGACGTCGGAGACGCCGACGCGACCGCCGGGCTTGAGGACGCGGAAGGTCTCGGCGAACACGGCGGGCTTGTCGACGGACAGGTTGATCACGCAGTTCGAGATCACCACGTCGATGGTGTTCGCAGGCAGCGGGATGGCTTCGATGGCGCCCTTGAGGAACTCCACGTTCACCGCGCCCGCCTTCTCGGCGTTGGCCAGGGCGAGGGCGAGCATCTCGTCGGTCATGTCGAGCCCGTACGCCCTGCCGGCGGGGCCGACGCGCCGGGCGGAAAGCAGGACGTCGATACCCCCGCCCGAACCCAGGTCGAGGACCCGTTCGCCCTCACGCAGTTCAGCGACGGCGGTCGGGTTGCCGCAGCCGAGTGACGCGGCGACAGCCTCGGCGGGCAGCGCGTCGCGATCGTCGGCGGCGTACAGGGTGGAGCCGAAGCTCTCGTCGACCTCGACCGGCTGCGGCCCGCAACAGGCGGTGCCCCCCTCGGTCACCTTCACGGCCGCCGCCGCGTACCGCTGGCGGACCGTTTCCCGCAGGTTGATGGACTGCTCGCTCATGACTCACTCCAAGGTGACGGGGACGCGGAGCGGCCCCGGAAACCGGCTGTATTGATGTTCGTTGATGCAAGCTTGCGCCTTGAATCGAAGGATGTCAACATAGAGGCATGTCGAAACAAGAGCTTGAGGTCATCGGGCAGGACACCGCCTGCTGCGCAGGTCTGTCCCACGCGCCGCTGGACGAGGACCAGGCGGCCGAGCTGGCGAAGGTGTTCAAGGCCCTGGGCGATCCGGTCCGACTGCGGCTGATGTCGATGATCGCCTCGCGCGGAGAGGGCGGTGAGGTCTGCGTGTGCGAGCTGACCCCGGCCTTCGAGCTGTCCCAGCCGACGATCTCCCACCACCTCAAGCTGCTCCGGCAGGCCGGACTCATCGACTGTGAGCGGCGCGGGACCTGGGTCTACTACTGGGTGCTGCCCGGCGTCCTGGACCGGCTCGCAGCGTTCCTGACCACGCCGCAGGCCGCCGGGGTCACGGCGTGAGCGCGCCGCTCGGCCGCCGCGCCGCAGCCGAGGCGATCGGGACCGGGCTGCTGGTCGCGGTCGTCGTCGGTTCCGGCATCCAGGCCACCGAGCTCTCGCACGACGTCGGCGTGCAGCTGCTCGCCAACTCACTCGCCACCGTCTTCGGCCTCGGCGTGCTCATCGCGCTCCTCGGGCCGGTCTCCGGCGCGCACTTCAACCCTGCCGTCACCCTCGCCGCCTGGTTCACCGGCCGCCGCAACGCCGACGGCCTGACACTACGGGACCTCGCCGCGTACATCCCTGCCCAGATCGCCGGGGCGATCAGCGGGGCGGTCCTGGCCGACGCGATGTTCGCCAAGCCGCTGGTCGCGTGGTCCACGCACGACCGTTCCGCCTCTCACCTGTGGCTCGGTGAGGTGGTCGCCACAGCCGGGCTGATCCTGTTGATCTTCGGCCTCGACCGCATCGGCCGCACCCCTCTGGCTCCGGCCGCCGTGGCCTCCTACATCGGGGCCGCATACTGGTTCACCTCGTCCACATCGTTCGCGAACCCGGCGGTGACCATCGGCCGGGCCTTCACCGACACCTTCGCCGGGATCGCGCCCCCCTCCGTCGTCCCCTTCATCGCTGCTCAGTCGGCCGGTGCAGTGGTCGGGCTGGTCATCGTGGCCGCGGTGTACGGCCGCCCCGCTCCCACCGGAGACGAGGTCGTCGTCCCGCACGGCGAACCCGAACTCGCCTCCTCCTGACCTGCCCACGCTCCCGAGAAGGACTCCCTGCCATGAGCGCTCCCGCCCCGCTTGCGTCGGTGCTGTTCGTCTGCGTCCACAACGCCGGCCGCTCCCAGATGGGCGCCGCCTTCCTCAGCCATCTCGCCGGTGACCGGGTCGAGGTCCGCTCGGCCGGCTCCGCCCCCGCCGACACCGTCAACCCGGCCGTGGTCGAAGCGATGAATGAGGTCGGCATCGACATCTCCGACCAGAAGCCGAAGGTCCTCACCACCGAGGCCGTGCAGTCCTCGGACGTGGTGATCACCATGGGCTGCGGGGACACCTGCCCGGTCTTCCCCGGCAAGCGGTACCTGGACTGGCAGCTGCACGACCCGGCGGGCCAAGGCATCGACGCGGTCCGGCCCATCCGGGACGAGATCGAGCAGCGCGTGCGTCGCCTGCTCACCGAGCTCGGTATCCGGGCGGTGGCGTGACCACCTGTTCCGCGTGGACGGTTCAGAGACCCCCGAAAGCTGCGCTCACCGAGAGTTGCCCGAGCGGCAGAGCTCCGACAACAAGAGACCGGCATCTCTCAGCCCTGAGGCAATGATCCGGACGATGACGACGGTCCGGCGGCGGCATCGCGGGCGAGGGCGAGGTTGTTGCGGGCGGTGACGGTGTCGGGATGGTCGGGGCCCAGAATGCGCTCGTAGTCGGCCAGCACCCGCTCGCTGAGGTCGAGGGCGTCCTGGACCCGCCCGGCATCGCCGTAGGAGACGGCCAGATTGTTGCGGGCGGTGACGGTGTCAGGATGGTCGGGGCCCAGAATGCGCTCGTAGTCGGCCAGCACCCGCTCGCTGAGGTCGAGGGCGTCCTGGACCCGCCCGGCATCGCTGTAGGAGACGGCCAGGTTGTGGCGGGCGGTGAGGGTGTCGGGGTGGTCGGGGCCCAGGATCCGCCCGCGGTCGGTGTGGACCCGCTCGCTGAGGTCGAGGGCGTCCTGGACCCGCCCGGCATCGCTGTAGGAGACGGCGAGGTTGTGGCGGGCGGTGACGGTGTCGGGGTCGTCGGGGCCCAGGATCCGCTCGTAGTCGGCCAGCACCCGCTCGCGCAGGTCGAGGGCGTCCTGGACCCGCCCGGCATCGCCGTAGGAGACGGCCAGATTGTTGCGGGCGTCGAGGGCGGCGGGGTCGTCGGGGCCCAGAATGCGCTCGTAGTCGGCCAGCACCCGCTCGCGCAGGTCGAGGGCGTCCTGGACCCGCCCGGCAGCGCGGTAGGAGATGGCGAGGTTGTGGCGGGCGTCGAGGGTGTCGGGGTGGTCGGGGCCGTGGATGCTGCTGCTGAGACGGACGGTCGCATCGTCGTGCTCGATCGCCTGGTGGTAGAGGCCCGCTTCGGTCAGGCTGCTGCAGACCGTGTAGATGCACGGGTGGGTCGTGGGCTGCCACAGGGCGGGGCGGGTGAGCTGGTCGAGGTGGACCACGTTGGCGCGCAGCAGGGCGGCCAGTTCCCGTTCTTCGTGGTCGTGGCGGGGCCACACGCTCATGATCGCGTCACCGGCGGTGCGGGTTGTGGCGGGCAAGGTGCCGGGCGGAACGGTCTCCCGCACGGCGCGGGCCGTCAGAGCATGCATGCGCAGCGGAGCGGTGGCGGCATCCTGGGTGATCAGGGCGTAGGTGCGCAGGCATTCCAGCGCGTTGTGCACCTCTGTCTCGGTGACGGGCGGGTGGTACTTGCGCAGCCGGCGGCGCTGCGGCGGGCGTGCGGTGCGCAGGTGGCCGAGGGCTTCGGGAGTGGTCCACAAGGTCGCCGGGTGGCCGAGGGGGTCCATGAGGGAAGCGAGGTGCAACAGGGGCCGGGCCAGCCGGCTGGTGTCGGCTTCCTCGACCGCGTCGAGGGAGAGCAGCAGCGATGCGGTGACGGGTCGTCCGTAGCCTTCGGCGTCCGCGCTCGTCGGCAGCAGATCGCCCAGCCGGCTGCGGGTGTCGCGCAGCAGGGCGAGGTAGTCGGCCATCGTGGGCCGCTTGTTGATGAGATACGCGGCGGCATGGCCGAGCGCGAGGGGGAGGTGACCGAGTTCGGCCGCCATCTCGTCTGCCTGGGCGGGGTCGTGCAGGTGGGCGTGACCGGCATCGGTGAGCCGGCGCTCCAGGTAGGCGCGCGCCTCGGGATCCGTATAGAGGCCGATCCTGATCAGGACGCGGCCCTGGCCGCTGAGCTGGGCGTCCTCACGCCGGCTGGTCGCCAGCACCCAGCCGCGGCCGGACCCGCTGTCGGGCCACCACTCCCGGACGGCAGCAGGGTCGCTGACATCGTCCAGCACCACCAGCCACCGCCGCCCGGTCGCCGCCAGCCACCGCAGGAACAGCCGGGCCGCCCCCTCCACGTCGTCCGAGGAAACTCCGGAAAGCTGCAACCAGCCGGCCGCCTCCGCGTACGCGCTGATGACCTGGTCGGTGCCGGTGGCACGCACCCACACCAGCACATCCAGCCTCGCCCCGCCGGAACGCTCCCGACCCCGCAGCTCCCGCGCCAACGACGCGGCGAGCTGGCTCTTGCCCACCCCGCCAGGACCGGACAGCACCACATCACTGCCGTCGCCACGCGCCGCCCTGGCCTCGTTTCCCGCCTGGGTGCGGGGCTGGAAAGCCGCAGCCGGACGCGGCACATCGCCCACCAACACCGGCCACTCCACCGACGGACCCTGCACCGGCGCGGGATGCACATGCAGGTCCCCCGCCACCTGCGTCACATCCCCGTGCGCCCGCGCCTGCTGATGCGCACGCCGCTGCCCCGAACCCCCCACGACCATCCCCGCCCCCTTGCCTCAGGCCCGGTCCCCGCCGACCTGATCAATGTCCCCCGCGCCGTCGGAACGCGCCTTCTGCCGCACGTCCTCACGCCCCGCAGCACCCGGCGCCCCGGCCCCCGCGCCCTGGCTGCCACCCGTCTGCCGGACGCGGCCCCCTCCGCGCGCCGACTGCCGCACCCGGCGCGTCCCGGCCCCGCCGGCCTGCGACGCCCACCAGCCCAGCGCGGCCAGCACGCCCGCCGCCACCACACCCGCCACCGGAGCGATCACATCCCATGGATCGTCACCCCCCTTCGACACCAGCGCCCACGGCACCGCCACCGCGGCGAACGCCAGAGCCGACCCGGCCACCGCCACCAGCCACCGCGAAGCAGCCTGCACAACCAACCCCCGAGAAGATCCAGGTATCAGCCTCCGGACCGACCATGCTGGCACGCGGACACCCTCGCCCACCGCCCGAACCCGCAATCCCCCACCCGCCGACACGCGGCACCGTCCCACCTCGGACGGCGGAGCCCCAATCCTGAGTGTTCCAGGCCTCCATGCCGACCACCTCGGACAGTCGGCGAATCAAGTGCTCGAACTCGGTGGGCGTCAATTCACCAGCACGGGCCTGCGGTCCAGGTTGGCCACCACGTCCATGCTGGCCACCAGTCGGTACTTCGACGGGCCGAACTCGCTGACGGGCCGTATCGGTTCGCCCCGTTTCTAACGCCGCGGGTTCCCCGGCCCTGTATGCCTCGCGTTCCCCGTCCGACTGCCTGTTGAAGGCCGCCACCTCGTCAAGGCCTTGCTCTTCGGCCCGGCGGTGCCCGGCCCGCTTCTCGCTGTCAACCGCTGATGCCAAAGGCCCCTTGGGATCATCCCAAGGGGCCTTCAACCTGTGTGCACTCGGCAGGATTCGAACCTGCAACCTTCTGATCCGTAGGCGCGTTCACCCCGGACGCGCGGGGTGCCCACCAGCTACTCGGCGCCGTCAACCCACGGTCGTGCGCCGGTGTTGGTCCGTTGTTGTGTGCCGCTGTACGTGACCGTTGATGTCAGGCGTGATGTCAGAAACAGCCCCGCTAGCTGCGCGCCTTCCGTAAAGTATCCGGCCGTGACGTCGTATGAACTGTGGTCCCTGGTTGGTTCGTTCGGCTCCCTAGGCGTCAGTGTCATCGCCTTCGGCGCACTGGCGTGGCAGCTTCTCCTACTGTCTCGCAGTACAGCCCAAGATCACGACAGGCGGCGCAAGCAAGCGACCATGGAGTACCTCACGGCCAACATGGACCGGCGGAAGGAACTGTTCGATGAGGGGATACCGAATGAGCGCGATCACGGGGCCATCGCCGCTCTGATCAGCCTCTCGCTGTCAGGCGACCATCAATCGACCAAGCTGATCAATGCATACCTCACCACGTTCAACTTCCTGGCCGTAGGCGCGCAGACGGACGCCTTCGACCGAAGGGTCATCGACGAGGCATGGGGCGGCCTCATCATCGCCGTGTGGAACAACTACCGGCCCTGGATCGAAGCGAAGCGACAGGAGCACGGCGAGCCACGCGTGTGGGAGAACCTGGAGTGGCTGGCCGGCCAAATGGTCCCACGCCGGTCCGCCACTCCCGCTGGAGGCGGCGGGCACCTGCCCCCGCAGGGACAACCAGTGCCGTAGACGGCCCTTGGGGTCGACCGCTGCTCGTTCTAGGCGCCGCCAATACGTGCAGGCTCCGGGATCTCGTCCGCGAAGACGTGCTCGGTCGGGCGAGTTTGGCGCTGAGCCAGCCAACCTGACACCCGAGGGCCCCCGTTGATCGCTGCCCCCTCCAGGACCGTACGGACGTGCTCAAACCCCTGACGGAGGTAGTACGCCTGTAGGTCTTTGTTGGTCGTCCACGCGTCGAGCCGGAGCCACTTGGCCCCGGCTCGGTACGCACGGTCTCCGGCCCAGTCGAGCAGAAGTCCACCGAAGTTCCGTCCGGCATACGTGCGCGCCACGCTGAGTTTGTTTATGAACAGAGAGGGCTCGGCCAGTTCCTGCTCTGTCCAGAGCCCTTCTCCCACTTCAGGGGTCAGGGTGATCGTCGCCGCCGTTGCGTCGCCGTCCAGGACCATGAACACAGTTCCCGCCTGGATGGTCTCCAACAGCTTGTCAGCGGGGTAGGGGCATTGCCACTGGTCGGTGCCGAGACGGGAGAGCCAGGCTGCGGCTTCCTCACGGAAGGCCAGCAGCTTGGAGACGTCGGCCGGCTGGGCAGGGATGATTCTCACTGAGGCTCGTTCTCGCTGCGGGCCGACAGGTCACCGATCTCGTAGTTCATCCGGTTCAGGTCACCTCGGAATGTCGTGATGGTGCATCGGATGGGCCGCCCAGCCGAGTAGCCCGTACGCGTCCAAAGCATCACGGGAACACCTGCTCCGATGTCCAAAAGCCGTGCCTCCTCAGGTGTCGGCATCCGCGTAGCGATCTGGTCGAAGCAGCCGACCTGTTCGATACCGCGCGCCGCCAGGTACCGCGTGGTCCCCTCCTCTATGTCACCCGGCTCAGCCAGGCGGGGCGATTCGTCGACCAGCCACGACGGATAGTAGGTCGCCTGCGTCGACCAAGGGACGTCGTCCACAAAGCGATGACAGAACCGCAATACTGCCTTCGCACCAGCCTGGATCTTCAGACGCTCCGCGATCCCTCCGGGGCCGACAGCATCTCGACTCGGAAGGTCTGGTGCGGCCATCGACCCGCATTGGTGACGTCGGTGTTGTACGAGTCCCCGTTCTGCGGGAAGTTCAGGTTCTCGAACCGGGACGCGTTGAGTTCGAACACTTCGTGCGACTTGACCTCGTAGCCCAGTCCCTGGCCGGACGTGATCAGTCCTTCGCTGACCAGCAGACCTCGTGAACGGTCAGTTCCGCGTCCAGCACATCCGGCGTGAGCTGATCTTCGGCACTCCCAAGACCACGCGATCCATTCGCACGGTATCCCTGCCAAAGCACTGCATTCGGGCACTCACCCAGCACATGGCTCAACAGGAACAGGAACGCAAGGTCGCCGGGAAGGTGGCAGCCTGCGCCCGGACAGCCAGACAGCCTGATCTTCACCACGTCGACCGGCCGCGTGACCGACCCCCGCAGCCTGAACCGGATGCTCACCATCCTGTGCCGGGACGCTGGCGTGCGACGGGTGCGCGTGCACGACCTCCGACACACCTGTGCCTCACTCCTGCTGGCTCTGGGAGTGGATGCTCGCACGATCATGGAAACGCTCGGGCACAGCACGATCACGATGACGCTCGACACCTACGCGCACGTGATGAGTACGACGCTCAAAGCCGCCGCCGATCGAATGGACGACGCCCTTGGATTGGACGAGTCGAAGGAGGAATCCGACGGCGAGCACGAGCCGCACACCGAGGAGTGATCGGCACCTCAGGCCGCGTTGATGTCAGCGGTTGATGTCAAAGGCCCCCTGGGATGATCCCGGGGGGCCTTTGACCTGTGTGCACTCGGCGGGATTCGAACCTGCAACCTTCTGATCCGTAGGATCGGGCACTACGCCGTGTAGGGCGGCGACAGCCTCCAGTTTCGATCGTTCAGGTTAGCGATCATGTGCTTCTGTGTGACGTCGTTGCCGTCAGAGCTGCCGTCATTTTTGAACGGTGGCATCGCCGTCACCAGGGTCTTCCGACCCCCGCCGCAGCCAGCAAGGCCAACTCTGGTGACCATCACGTCAGCGGTCGCGGACAGCCCCACAAAGAGAATCGACAAGCAACGAGTGTCGTCGGCGCGTCAAGCATTTCCCGGGACCGGACAAGCCCCAGGCATCCGATTGAGTTACAACCTTCTTCACGGGTTCAAGCCCCGGCTGCGCTCCGCTCGGCCAGCGCGCTTCCCGGCTCTGGCTGCGCCCGCGCTCCTGCCTTCGGCCCGCTCGGCGCTGCCGCCGCCGACGCGCGCCCACATGTGGATAGTGCCGGTGGCCATGAGTCGATCACCGCATAGCACGGCCCACGGTCAAGACGATGCCTCCGGCGGGGATCGGCCGGCACCGGGATGGAGGGGGGCGCCGTTCGCGGCCGCGGGTCCGTAGTGGCGTGCGCGGGGAGCTCCCATCCCGTCCGCCATCGGCCCAGGCAGAGCCGAGCAGACGCGGCCCATGGCGTCCAGGTCGTTCGTACAGTGGCGCGCTCCACCTGGACGCCATGAACCACGCCCGCTCCACGGTGTGTGGGTCGACGGCGGACGGGATGGGAGCTGGGGTGGATGGTGGTTGAGGTCAGGGCCCCGGCGTTTGCCTTGGATGTCCGGTTGATTATGTAATGCCGTAGAGGGCGAGGACGCGGTGGCGTTCGGTGTGGGCTCGGCGTCTGGCGGCGGTGTTAACGTACCCGGCGAGCTTGAGTGCGCTGCGGATCAGGTCGCGGACGGCGGCGAGCACGGCGGGGGTCTTGCGGGTCCTGACCTGGGACTTGTCCTCGCCGAAGACAACATCACGTACCCAGTGGACGGTGTTCTCCACGGTCCAGTGCTCGCGGGCCCAGGCGGCGATCTCGGCGGCGGATGCATGTTCGGCGGGCAGGTCGGTGATGGCGTAGACGGTCTCGCTGGACCACTTCTTCGCTCCGTACGGGCGGCGTCTGCGCTGGATGCGCAGGACCTGGCGGGCATGTGGGAAGAGCAGGCCGTCGACGGTGACGACCTGCACATGACGCTGCTCGTGGCGGCCGTGGCCGCGGGCGTCGTCACGGTGGATCACGGGGACCTCTTTCCAGGGCAGCCGGTGGAGTTGGCGGGCCTGACCGCGCTGGTTGTTCTTGATCGTGAGGAGGTAGTGGGCGCCGCGTTCACGCAGGTAGGCGGCGTGGGCGTGCTGGGCGTGGAGAGCGTCGGCGGTGATGACCGCCCCGGCGAGGTCGGCATCGTCGACCTGGTCGAGCAGGGGCTGGAACTCGGGGATCTCGTTCGTCTTCGCGCCGATCTCACGCGAGGCGAGGGTGATGCCATCGCCGTGGCGGACCGCGGACAGCACGAAGACCTGACGGCCGTCGGGGCGCCTGGCGCCGCGCAGGCACTTGCCGTCCACCGCGATCGCCCGGCGCCTGCGGCGCACCGGATCGGCCTGGGCGGCAGCCTGGGGGCCCGGCGCTGTTCGCGCTCCTGGCCGCCGTCGGGCATCAGCGTCGTGGGAATGGCGCGCTCGTCGGGGAGCAGAGACTTCAGGTAGGCGAACCCGGCCGCGCTGAGCTCGGCCGGATCGAGGCGCCCCAGCACGCTGCGCAGGGTCTTCTCGCTCGGCACCCGGTAGGGGCCCAGGAGCGGGTGGTAAGGCAGGCCGAAGGCGGCCAGTTCCTCGGGTACCGCACGCCGGCACCACTCCGCCGCCGCGGTGACCGAGTCGTGGCCTGCGGGTGTCATTGCGCAGACCACCAGGGCCAGCAGGGAGGAGAGCCGGTAGCGCACCCCGCTGGCTCCGCGCGGATCGGCGAGGGCCTCGAACTCAGCGACCAGGCTGCGGACTTGATCCCGCGCGGAACCCTCATGCAGGGCTTCCAGAGGGGGTGCGGGGCAAACGGGAGCAGCGACGGGGGATGATGGTGGGGCGAATACGGCACCTTCGTGACTCTTGAAGCGTAGAGAACTCCATGATCCACAGGCGCCGTGTTCGCCTGCTTCCGGGGCTCGCCGCCGACATCAACCGACCCAAGTTCGGACGAGCCAGGCAAACGCCGGGGCCCTGGGCCACACGGGGCTTGTGGAGGGCCCGGTGCTCCGAGAGGGCACGCCGCCTGCGAGTGCCAGCGCCTCTACCCCGCACCCGAGGAACGGGCTACGACCTCACCGCTTGATCAGGAGCTTCGCTTCAGACGAACCGCACCCAACGCCATTGTCGCGGCCGCCGTCCGAGAGGGACTGCGGCCGCGACAGCGAAGTGGCTGCTGAGGGTTCGGTCCTCAGGCGGCCTCAGCCCCCTACGTGTTCCGGCGGCGGCGCAACCTGTATACGCCGGTACCGAGACCAACGAGCAGCAGTACCGAGCCGGCAGCCAGGCTGCCGCCGGCCATGGACAGGCCGCCGCCACCGGTGTCGACGCCACCGTGCGGCTTCTCAGGCTTGTGATTGTGATCGCCGGGAAGCTCGGGGCGACCGGTGGGTCCGGCAGATCCGGCAGGTCCGGCAGGTCCAGCAGGTCCAGCAGGTCCGGCAGGTCCAGCAGGTCCAGCAGGTCCGGTGGGTCCAGCAGGTCCGGGGGAGCCGGTGGGTCCGGGGGAGCCGGTGGGTCCGGGGGAGCCGGTGGGTCCGGGGGAGCCGGTGGGTCCAGCAGGTCCGGGGGAGCCGGACGGTCCCGGAGGTCCAGAGGGTCCGGGAGAGCCGGACGGTCCCGGAGGTCCAGAGGGTCCAGGGGAGCCGGAGGGTCCGGGAGGTCCGGACGGCCCGGGAGGTCCGGGCGGGCCAACCGTACAGGCCGCCCTCGTGATGGTGTTGTCGTCCAGCGTGACAGAGCCATTACGTGCCAAGGCCCGGCCTTCGATCACCGCGCCGGTCTGGGCCGTGATGGAGGTCAGGGCCAGGATGTTGCCCTTGAAGAAGGACGTGGTTGCAAGGGTGGCGGAGCTGCCCACCTGCCAGAAGACGTTGCAGGCCTGGGCTCCCCTGATGAGTCTGACGTTGCTCGACGAAGCCGTGATAAGGGTCGAAGGGATCTGGAAGATGAAGACGGCATTGGGGTCGTCCTGGCCGTCAAGAGTGACGGTTCCGGTGATTCCCAGTGACGAGCTGGCCGTGTAGACACCGGGCGACAGAGTTTGTCCGCCGATGTCGGCCGAAACGGCGGTACCGGGGCCCCTGCCTGCCGCGTCGTTGTAGGCGATGGTCAGGTCGGACTGCGCCTGAGCTGCCGCGGCGTTGCCGATGTTCTGGTCTCCGTTGACGATTCCCGGCGGAAAGCCCGTCACCGCGCTGCCTGGGCTGAGCCCCAGGTCACCGTTGATAACGGTGGGACCCGTATTCGTGATCGTTTGGCCGCCTAGGACCGCATAGCTGGTTGCGGTCCCCATACCCACGGGCGCTTCGGCGGCCCGCGCGAGGTCTGAACTCAGGGTGATCGATGCCAGGAGCCCCACGGTCAGCAGGAAGAGGACTCCCTCTCTGAGCCGATTGCGTTTACGCCTTGTGCCAGGTGGAGCCAACTGGGTGGCATCCAAAGCCATAGCAGGACCTTCCTTACTGCTGTCGAGCTCAGTCCTCTCAGAAGAGCGTTCCGAGCGCCCACGACGAATACTGGTCAGGCCGCAAGCACCCGTACTTGGCCCGACCTGCAGGCTCACCCTGCGCGGGGCGCAGAGCGACTCCCCTACCGAAGGTGATGTGGCTCCACATGGCAGCACATATGCGCACAAGAGGGCAATAAGCGACATGCCGGTATGGTCAGTATGGATTAGTGATGGAATGTCAGACGGATGCCTGCGTCACCTCTCTATGTCTGGCAGGTCGTCAGGGGTGTGTTCATTCCAGGGGAGTAGAGAAAGGCAGAGCAGGGACGGTCGCTCCGCGGGTACCTCGATGTCTGCCCGATGGCAGGAAGCCGGCCGAGGTGGTGGCTCCGGACACGACGAGGTCCCGCTCACCTTCCGTTCGAGTGCGAGCGGGGCTGTGTTTGTCGGTCAGTCTTCGTCGGCGGCTTCCAATGCACGTTCGATCTGCTCATTCGCCCGCTGCTGGTTGCGGTGAATCGCCTTGGCAATAGAACCGGAAAAGGACCGCGATGCTGTGTCCAGCACGTCGGGCAACCTCTACAGGAGAGACCCCGGACTCGAGCCAGAGCGCAACGTCGATGGGTTAGGCGGCCACTGTCACCGGCCGCCTAACCCATCGACGTTGTGCCTACACCGGAGTACGTCGAACTGTCCGAACGGCTCGATGCCATAAACGCCAGACTGGACGGTCTGTTGCAGGTCTTCCAGCAACTCGGTGATGAGAGCGTGGCGACTACGCATCGAGTGGCCACATCGCCCTTGTTTTCAAGGTGCGTTGCTTCGGCATGTCAGCTACTCGACTCCGGGCCCCAGTGCTCAGGCCCCACTCCGCGCCAGTCGATCCACGGTGACTCCGCCACCTCCGCCGGGTCGATCTCCAGTCCGGCTCGGCGGAGGAACTCCGCGACGTCGGCCACGTTGTGGGCCAGGCCGAGGATCTCGCCGTCCACGCGCACGCGTCGGCCGCCTGTGGGCGACGGCGGATGGACGGTCACGCGAATCGGTCCGGACATGCCTTCAGGATCTTCCGGGACATGCGGCCCAGCATTCCAGCGCGTCATTGATGAGGCCGCTGACGCACGTCACCGTCTGACCGTCCCAGGTCACGCAGCTCCCACCAGGCTGCGGGGCTTGGGCGCCGATGCTGCCAATAGGGATGGAAGAACAGCTGAGCCGACAGCCGGTACAGACGCCGGCGCAGTTCGGTACGGCCGGGCCGCTCGGCGAGCTGCCGGTAGGTGGCACTCCACTCCTGCTGCGCTTGGGCGAGGTCGTCGGGAAGCGGTCGCATGACCAAATTCAAGCGCGTGTTCGATTTTCTAGGCCACCAAAGAGGCCATGTTCGGCAGCATGGCGGACAGACCTGGACGCACCTTGGGCGGCACGCCTCGCCCCCCACCCCGCGCCGAAGCCGAGACCGCGGTGGCGAGCCACCCCTGAGCGCTCACCTGGCCAGGAGCAAGCGCTCGGCCGGTCGCCACCGTCTCAGTTTCCGTCTCATTCACCGCCGTTCGCGGACGTTCAGACGAGACCAGAAGCCCACTCCTGCACACCGACCAGCCGCCCATGAACGCAGGTGAACGCCCCCGTACGCAGTCCAAGAGCCCACCAACACAGTTGGAAAGCGTGCATCTGTCGGCGTGCGGCGATGGTGTGCGGTCGGCGCTGTCAGGTCTCTCGCGGGCGTCAACGAAGCCCGACCGGTTACGTCTTGTGCCGTTTTCGGCCCGGCTAGCTAAAGCGTTAGCAAAGAATCGATGGCCTATTTGGGTATTTATGCTGCACTTCATCTTAGGCTTGTGGGAATAGTTGCAGCCTTGATTAACCACGTTTGGAATCAAGACGGCGCATCGAGCCTGATTAGCGGGTTGGCGTGACTCAAAAATGAGTAGAAGCCGCGCGCCAAGTGGTAGGCCCCGACTTCTAGTTGGACGTGCACGAACGCTTTGCGCCAGCTCCACCAGTGCCTTCAACATGATGCCGAACAAAGCGATGCCCGCCTCGGCTGCGGAGCTTGCCAGCGTGCGGCCGGGGCGGGCACTGAACCCTTGGAGGGTTGCTGATGAGTCTGTCCCCTACACCACGCTGCGTGTCAAACCCCCTAATGCTTCCATGGTTGATCACGGTGATCATCGTCATCCTGATCTCCTGCAAGGCGGCTGCCGAAGTCGCCGATGCCTACGCTGACGCAGTAGCCATTGTCACGGGTCTGCTTGCCTGCGGTACAGCAGCGAAGTACAGCAACCTCAGCAACCGGCCCCGTCCAACAGCGTCCTCGTAGAGCCATAGCGCGACCGGTACGACCCTCACTGACCGATCCACATAGAGCTACGGATCAGAAGTTCCCCGTGCCACACCCGTGCTGCCAGATCCGGCGGGGAACCACGGGGAACTGCGGTAGCCGGCGGGCGACTGATCCCGTGTCCCTCCATCTGGATGTCCCGCAGGCCAGGGCCACGCGCGCCTCACCTCGCTCCTAAGAAGTCATCTCATTTGGTGAGTCTGCGGTAGCAGATGAGGGTGCAGGCGATGCTGGTGAAGGCGAGGAAGTGCTCGGCTTTGCGCTCGTAGCGACGGTGTAGACGTCGGCAGCCGGCGAGCCAGGCCATCGTGCGCTCGATGGTCCAGCGGTGACGGCCCAGTCGCTGCGAGGTCTCGATCCCCTTGCGGGCGATGCGGTGCACGCTGCCGCGCCCGCGTAACCATCGCCGGATGTGGGAGTAGTCGTAGCCCTTGTCGGCGTGGAGCTTTGCCGGCTTGCGTCGTCGACGTCCGCGGCGGGAGCGAATCGGCGGGATTCCCTTCACCAGAGGGATCAGGGCCTGGCTGTCGTGCAGGTTCGCCGCCGAGATTCCGACGGAAAGGGGCAGACCCGTCCGCTCGGTGATCAAGTGGATCTTCGAACCGTACTTGCCCCGGTCCCCAGGATTCGGACCCGTCAGGTCCCCCTTTTCAGGGCCCGCATGTTCACCGAGTCGATCGCGCACCGGGACCAGTCCAGCTCGCCGCGGGAGCCGAGTTCGTCGAGGACCAGGCGGTGGAGTTTGGCCCACACGCGGGCCTTCGTCCACTCGGTGAAGCGGCGGTGAGCCGTCGCGCCGGACGGCCCGAACGACGCGGTCGGCAACTGCTGCCACGTGCAGCCTGAGCTCGCCACGAAGACGATTGCGGCCAGCACCTCGCGGTCGCCGTGCCGACGCCGACCACCGCCCTGAGGCCGCGATGGCGCCTCCGGCACGACCCGCTGGAACAACTCCCACAACTCATCCGGCACCAGCCGCTCAACGATCCCCGCCACGACCGGCAGCTTACCCAACCAAATGAGATGACGTCTAAAGCGGTGGCCGGCGACAGCCCGTGCCCTTCGCGCGCCCGCTCGCCAGGACTTGGGCAGCGGCGCTTGACTGAGTCGCTGAGACCCCACCGACCTCAGTCCCAGCAGCTGCACCCCCGGGCGGCGGTAGTCCGCGACACTGTCCCCTGCTTCAGCGTCGGCCGCCTCGACGCAGCACCGCTCGAAGGAGGGGCTACCCGCAGGGTATCTCGTCAAGTTGACGCGAAAGTAGCCGAACTTGCGTCCCCCTCCAGATCAGTCTGAGATCCTGGAGACCGATCGAGAGGGGCCGCAGGTATGGAGTGGAAGACCCACGGTGAGCGACAGATCTACACCAACAAGTGGGTGAATCTGTGTCTGGTCGACGTCCAGCAGCCTGACGGGCGCAGGTGGGAGTACCACGTTGTTCGTCTCCGGCACCTGGCCGTGGCCGCCGTGGTCAACGATCGCCAAGAGGTCCTGATGATGTGGCGGCACCGCTTCATCACGGATTCGTGGGCCTGGGAGCTGCCCATGGGCTTGGTCGAGGACAGCGAGACGCCAGAAGAGGCGGCAGCTCGCGAAGTCCTAGAAGAGACTGGCTGGCGCCCTGGCCCCGTCAAGCCCCTGATCTACGCCGAGCCGGCCAACGGGATCACCGATTCACAGCACCACGTCTTCCGCGTGGACGGCGCCACATACGCCGGACCGCCAACGGAGAAGAACGAGTCGGACCGCATCGAGTGGATCCCTCTCTCCGAGGTGCGAGGGATGATCGACCGGCGCGAGGTTGTGAGCAGCGGGTCTCTCGTGGGTCTGCTGTACCTGCTCATGGATGAGGCGATCCGCTGACCGGTGGGAGGAGCTCCCGTAGCCGGGCCTCAAAGGCCAGGGCTACGGGCTCTTGCCTGTGCGGAGCCAACTGGTCGTAGAACTCCCTGAGATGGCCCGAAACTCGCTCAGAGGCCACGGCCGACGCGGGCTCCAAGGCTTGCGTGGCGGTGTGGCACGCCTGGTCGAGCTTGCCTTGGTCCAGCTGTGTGCGGGCCAGCCAGAAGGCGTGAAAGGCACGGCCTCGCTGGTTGGTGCGGTCCTCCCGCCGCAAAGCGTCCGCAATCAAAGGCTCAGCCTTTGCAGCTTCCCCCAGTCGGCCATGCGCGATGCCCGTGTCCACGATGAGCTTCGGCTCGTCGAAGTAGGTCACCCATGACGGGTCCGGGTCGCTCACCTGGATCTGCTCGAAATGGCGGTGTGCTTCCCCGATCGCCCGGTGAGTGGAGGTCTGGTTGCTGAGGGTGGCGTGAGCGAAGGCTTCCCGCATGGACAGCATCGACAGGACGCGCGAGGTCGTGCCCTGGGCTGAGCGGGCCTGGTCCTGGGCGGCCGTCACGAGTGCCAGGGAGTCCGCGGGCTTGTCCTGGTAGGTCGCCTGCAAGCTCATGCAGGCAAGGACGTTGGCCATGAACTGGCGGTCGTCGATTTCCTTGGCCAGTTGCAGGGCCTCAGTGAAATACGCGCGGGCCTGGTTGTACTGGCGGGCGTCGAAGTAGGTCCAGCCGGTGAGGCGGGCCAACTCGGCTGCGATGCCGTACAGCCCATTCTGGATGGAGGGGGGTCGGTTCTCCTTCAGGAGCCCGACGACATACCGCAGCTGGCCGACAATGGCCGGCCTCAGCGCCTCTCCGCCATGCTGGTCGTCCCGTCGCCAGTAGTCCTCGATAGACGCCCGGAATGCTTCAAGAGTGGCTGTACTCAGGTTCGTTCGGGTCGCCAGCGCCAGGATGCTGTCCACGTCTGCCCCCGGCAGAGAAATGGGAGTCTCCTTCGCCGGCTCCGGCTGCTCCTCAGGAGCCTCGCGCTCGGTGACGACGAGGGCCTGTGGTGTCTCCCAGGGCCGCCGAGCAAGACCCAGCATGTGTCCTGGGATGCGTAACCCGTCTGCGATGCGCTCGATGACGTCCATGTGCAGCAACTGACGTCGTCCAGCGATCACTTCGCCAACACGGCTGGGGGTCAGATCGCATCGCCTGGCGATCATCGACGGGTAGATGCCCGCTCTGGTCTTCACCAGCCGGAAGACTCTGGCGAAGTCCCGTACCCGACACGCATTGATCATCTCGGGATCGGTGAGCAGCCGGGCAGGCAGTTCCTGCGGACGGTCGGCGTCGGGCATTGGGCCAGCTCCCACACTGCGAGGGCTACGCAACGTCGCGGATTCTCTACTTGCCGCGATGTTACCCAAGTTGGGTAATCAGCATGACCTTTTGGCGGGGGCCTCCGCATCGCGATGCTCGTGGGCATGGCGAGCAACCAGCAGACCAGACCAGGCATCGGTGAACTGGCGAAGGACAGCGCCCATGGACGGATCGGCGTACGTCACCCGCCCCGCCGACCCGGCGCCTGTGCCGGACGAGATCGAGCCGGAGCCCGAGACGGCTTCCGCCCCGGCCATCGCTGCGACACCGCTCACCAATCCGGCCCCGCCTATCACTCCGGAACCGGCCCCGGTCCCGGTCGCCCTGAGCACCTCCCCGGCTTCTGCCTCGCCCGCGGTCAAGGTGCCTGAGCCACTGCTGACAGAAGCGCGCTCCATCGCCGCGTCCCACCATGCCGAACACGGCGAACCCATCACAGCGGCCCAGCTCAAGACGCGACTCGGCATCGGCCTGCCCATGGCCACCGCTCTTCACACCGCCCTGTAGGGCCACGCTCGCCGCCGGCCTCTCCGGCGCCTCCCCCCTGCCCGCCCCTGAGCCCGACCTGTCATGCCTGCGGGCAGCAGCCCGAGCGCACTGAATCGCTGCTGCCCGCAGGTCTCACCCTCGCGCCAGAAGGGACACCCCGCCACCGATGCGCCGCCCCGTCGATCTACGCCACGTCATCAGCCCCGGCCTGCGGGACCTGGTCGAGCTGGCCAACACCCACGACTTCGACCGCGTCATCGACAGGTGCGCAACCTGCGCGGCTGCACCAGCCCTGTCAACCTGCACGGCTGGACGATCACCACCGACCAGGCCACCAAGCAAGTGGTCCGCTCCTACCGCTCCGAGGACGAACCCTCCGGACGTCTCCTCACCACCTGCGGCAACCGCCGAGCCTCCCGCTGCCCCGCCTGCTCACGGGTGTACGCCGCCGACACCTACCACCTGATCAAGGCCGGACTGTCCGGCGGGAAGAACGTCGCCGAAACAGTCCGCGACCACCCCCGCGCCTTCGTCACCCTCACCGCCCCCTCGTTCGGCCCGTCCACAACCGCAAGACCGACGGCAGCAAGATCCGCCCTTGCCGCTGCGGCGCCGAACACGCCTAGAACGAGCCGGTGTTAGGGACCCCGCTGGACCCGGCCACCTACGACTACACCGGCGCCGTGCTCTGGAACGCACACGCTGGAGCGCTGTGGGCACGCTTCACCATCTACCTGCGCCGCGCCCTCGCCGAACACCTCGGCATGACGCAGAAGGCGCTGAACGCCGCCCTCCGTGTCTCCTTCGCCAAGGTCGCCGAGTACCAGAAGCGCGGCCTGGTCCACTTCCACGCCGTGATCCGCTTCGACGGACCCGACGGCCACACCACGCTGCCCCCGCCTTGGGCCACCTTCGACGCCCTCCAGATCGCCGTGGGCCTGGCCGTCAAGCGTGCCCGGCTCATCGTCGAGTCCGACGCCATCGGCGAACGCGTCATCAAGTGGGGCGGCCGGTTCAAGGTGGACCAGATTGCCGCCCTGGGCGATGGCGAACTCACCGACGCCAAGGTCGCCGGGTACGTCGCCAAGTACGCCACCAAGAACGCCGAAGGCGCCGGCACCGTAGACCGAACCCTCATGTGCCGCCCCTGCCAGGGACGCGGCTACGTACGCGGCCCCGACCGCTTCCACGATCGGTGCACCGACTGCGACGGCACCGGACAGGCCGAACCCCTTCCAGACATCCCTGTCCAGCAGCACGCACGCCAGATGATCCGCACCGCCTGGGCCCTCGGCCACCTGACCGAATTCGCCCACCTCAAGCTCTGGAAGTGGGCCCACATGCTCGGCTTCCGCGGCCACTTCTCCAGCAAGTCCCGCGCCTATTCCACCACCCTCGGCGCGCTCCGCGACGTACGACGGGCCTGGCGCATCGCGCGGGCCGACCGAGCCCGCGCCCTGGTCGGCATCCCGGTCAACGACGAGAACACCACCCTCGTCACCAACTCCTTGTGGACCTACCTCAGCAGCGGCTACCGCCCCGGCGAAGAACTCCTCGCCGCCCAAGTCCGCCACGACAGAGCCCTCACCGAACGCCTCAAGCAAGAAGGACTGGTGCCTGCATGACGACGGCCGTACTCACCGTGGACCAGGTCGCCGAGCGTCTCGGTATCAGCCGCTGGAAGGTGCACGACCTGATCCGCTCCCGTGAACTCGCTTCCTTCAAGATCGGCCGCTGCCGCCGCATCAGCGAGGCCGCCGTGGGCGCATACATATCCCTCCGCACCGAACAGGAAGCTGCCTGATGGCCAAGCCGAAGAAGAACGCCAACAACGAGGGCACCATCTACCAGCGCAAGGACTGCCGTTGGGAGGGCAGTGCGTATGTGCTGACGACGGACGGCACGTACAAGCGGCGCAGCGTCTACGGCAAGACTTGGGACGACGCCCACGAGAAGCTGACCAGGCTCAAGGCCGACTCCCTCAATGGCCTTCCAGTCGCCACAAGCAAGATGACGATCGCCGAGTACCTGACGTACTGGCTGGCCAACGTCGCCAAGGGAAAGGTTCGCAGGACGACGTACGTCAACTACGAATCCCTCGTCCGCAACTACGTCACCCCGGAGTTCGGCAAGAAGAAGCTGGTCCGGCTCACCGCTCGCGACATACGTGCCTTCCTCGCGAAGACAGCCGCCACCTGCCAATGCTGCGCGCAGGGCAAGGACAAGAAGCGGCCCGAGCACAAGCGGCGCTGCTGCGCCCTCGGCACATGCTGCAAGAAGCTCCCCTCTGACCGGACCGTGCGCTTCCTGCTGGTGATCCTGCGGGCCGCTCTCCAGCACGCCGTGCGTGAAGACGAGCTGCCCCGCAACGTCGCCCGCAACGTGGAGCTGAGCATGGGAACGAAGCGCGAGATCGAACCGCTCACCGCCAAGGAAGGGCGTCAGCTCCTGGTGGCGGCCCGCGACAACCGGCTCTGGGCTGCGTACGAGATGGCGGTCCGCATCGGCCTGCGGCGTGGCGAGCTGCTCGGGCTGCGCTGGTCGGACGTGGATCTCCACGAAGGCGTCCTCACCGTCCGGCAGGCCCTACAGCGGGTCGGCGGCGAGCTGCTGATCGTCGCGCCGAAGACGCAGCGCTCGGCCCGTCGCGTGGCCCTGTCGGCCGAGTGCGTGACCGCGCTCCGGGCTCAGCGCGCCCAGCAGATCGCCGATCGGAAAGCGGCGGGCAACAACTGGAAGGGGACAGGGCAGGGCCTCGTCTTCACCACCCGGAACGGGACCCCCATCGAGCCGCGCAACCTGAACCGCTCCTTCGCAGCGCTGTGCATCCGCGCCGGTGTCCGCAAGGTCCGCTTCCATGACCTGCGCCACACCTGCGCGTCGCTCCTCCATGAACAGGGCGCCGACGCCCGCATGATCATGGAAGTTCTCGGCCACAGCTCGATCCGCGTGACCATGGACATCTACACATTCGTCCGGCTCGACTCGCAGCGCTCCGCGTTCGATCGCGTCGGGGATGCCCTGAGGGGTGACGGCAACGGCCCGGACGATGACGACGGCGCGGCCGGTGTCCCCGTAGCCGTCTGATCCGCCGCCCAACCCGGTTGCCGTCAAACACTGCCGTCAAGGCAAAAGCCAGAGGCCCTGTGGATCACTCCACAGGGCCTCTGAACTGTTGTGCACTCGGCAGGATTCGAACCTGCAACCTTCTGATCCGTAGTCAGATGCTCTATCCGTTAAGCTACGAGTGCTTGTTTTGTTTTCTCGCCGCTCCCGGACCTTTCGGCCCCGATCGCGGCGACAGGAAGAACATTACATGACTGCCGCCGCCATGTGAAATCCATTAGCCGCACCCCTTGTGACCTGCGAAAACACCTCTTCGGCAGTCCAGGGAACGACGAAGCCCCGGTCGCGTGGACCGGGGCTTCAGTGATCTTGCGCGGAGGCGGAGGGATTTGAACCCTCGATGGGCTTTAAGGCCCAAACCGCATTAGCAGTGCGGCGCCATAGACCGGACTAGGCGACGCCTCCAGCACAGCCGCCCGCGCGAGCGCGAGTGGTGCGTGCAGATGATGACACAGTCGAGCGCGCTGTCACCAATCGCCTCCCACGGTACTAGGCAGGCGGGCCGCGGGGCAAAGCCGTTGCCGGTGTCGGCCGGGGGCATCGGCCGGGCTTCGGCGGGCCGTCGGCTCAGCGCCCCGCAACGTCCGGGGCCGCCACGCGTTAGTCAGGTCATGTCGCAGGTCAGTCGTCCTCCCCGCCCTTCCGGTCCGGCCCGCCTTCCGCGGCTCGGCCGGCTCCTCGTCTCCGCCGCCGGGTCCCTCGCCGTCGCCGGTTCCCTGGCCGCGGCTCCTCCGGCCGCCGCTCTCGCGCCGCCGCCCGTCCGTGACGAGGACCGGGCGACCGGCGATCACCGCCCCTTCACCGGGCGGGATCACCTCGTGGTCACCGTGCGGCACGCGGGCGGCGGGGCTGACGGGACGTATGTGGTGGGCTGCCATCCCGGTCGCGGCAGCCACCCCGACGTCCGCGGCGCGTGTGCCGTGCTCGACCGGAACACACGGTGGGGGCAGGACACCTTCGCGCCCGTGCCGGACGGCAGCTTCTGCACCATGCAGTACGGCGGGCCGGCCACCGCGCATGTCACCGGGACCTGGGCCGGACGCCCCGTGGACGCGAGGTACGACCGCCGCGACGGGTGCCGCATCGCTCGCTGGGACCGGCTCGTGCCGCTGCTGCCCCGGCTCGGCTCTCAGGACTCGTAGCAGGGTCCGGGGCTCTTAGCAGGGTCCGGGCGCTGTGCCCAGTCCGCATGCAGCGGCATTTCATGGCGGAATCCCCGGTCCCGTGAAAGTCCCGCGAGGGTGTCGCGCGGCGAAGACGTGCGGTCACACGTTCTGCTTCACTTCGTCGTGCGACCTCCCTCTCATCCGGCGTCGCGAGCGCAACCACTGCGCATAGACTCCCTCGCGTGACACGTCGCGGGCCGGTTGGCAAGATGGCACCCGCGGTCGGCAAGGTGCGGTAACAGGGAGGAAGCGTCTCGTGAGCAGCAGGCCATCCCGAGGCGCTGCTCGCCTCGCAGCCATACTCGACGCGCTTCCCGACGCGTTGCTGCTGGTCAACGCCAATGGGACCGTCGTCAACGCGAACACGATCGCGCTCGAGGCCTTCGAAGCGCCCGGGACCGCTCTCGTCGGCCGGGGGCTGCTCGATCTGCTGCCGCAGTTCGACTCCAAGCTCATCCCCGGGTCCATGCGGCGGCCCGACCACATGGACCCGCGCGGCCGCACCAAGCCCACCCGGATGGTCGCCCGGCGCACCGACGGGAGCGAGTTCCCGGTCGAGGTCACCAGCGCGAACCTGGAGAACGGGCAGCAGGCCTACGACGGCTACGGCTACACCTCCGACGAGCTGCTGATGCTCGTCGTACGCGACCTGTCCGGGACCGTCGACACCGAGGCCGAGCTGGCGCGTTCGCAGCGGCAGACCGAGATGATCCTGCGGGCCGCGTCCGAGGGTGTCGTGGGGACGGACACGGACGGGCGGATCGTCCTCGTCAACCCGGCCGCCGCGCAGATCCTGGGGTACCGGGCCAGCGACCTCGGCGGGCGCGAACTGCACACGCTCGTACTGCACTCGCGCGGCGACGGTTCTCCCTTCCCGTTCGAGGAGTCCCCGCTCGCCGACACCCTGCGCTCCGGGCGCAAGCACCGGGTGCGCGGGCAGGTGCTGTTCGCCAAGAACGGCGACAAGGTGTCGGTCGACCTGACGACCGCGCCCGTCCGCGACGGCGACCAGCTCGTCGGCGCCGTGATGACCTTCACCGACCGGCGGCCGTACGAGACGCTCACCGAGGAGAAGGCGGCCGAGGAGAAGCGGCACCAGGAAGAGCTGGAGCGGCTCGCGGAGGAGCACGCCTCCGAGCTCACCGCCCTGCGCCAGAGGCATGTGACGGAACTCGGGGAACTGCGGGAGCGCCACGAGGAGGAGCTCGCCGCGGGCGAGGAGCGGTACGCGGCGCTCGGCGAGCGGGAGAAGGACCGGTACGAGGCGCTGGCCGCCCGGCACGACCAGCTGCTGACGCTGCTCGGGGACTCACTGCGCGGCCCCCTCGACGAACTGCGCCGCGAACTGGCCACGCTGGCCGCCGACGACGCCGGGCAGCTGTGGCCCGAGGCCAACCAGGTGCTGCACCACCTGTCGGCCGGCTACTCGCGGATCACCACCCTCATCGACAACGTCCTCGGATACCAGCGCCTCGACGTCGGTGCGGACGACATCGCCCGTACGAAGGTGATGCTCGACTCCGTCGTCGCGGCCGGCGTCGACGGGGCCGTGGAACTCATCGGGCCCGGGCGCGTGCAGTTCGCCGTGCACGCCCCGCCCATCGAGGCCGAGGTCGACGAGAGGCTGCTCGCCACGGCGCTGGCCCATCTCGTCGCCGACGTCGCCGGCGTCGACGCGACCGGCAACACGCCGGTGTCCGCGGGCGGTTACATGGACAACACCGTCGTCGTGGCGGCGGCGCAGCGCGGCGAGGTCGTACGGATCGAGGTACGCGGGCCGTATGCCGGGGGAGACCCGGTGCACGAGCCGATCGTGCGCGGGATCGTGCGCGCCCACGGCGGAGTCCTGCAGACGCACGAGGTGCCGGGCATGAGCGGCAGTGCCTACGTGCTCGAAGTGCCGATCGGCGGCGGGGCGGGGGCCGTTGCGGCCAACGTCCAGGCCGCCCAGGACCAGGCTCCGGCTCTGGCGCCGGGTACCCAGGGGACCGCGGCCGGCCGGGCCGAACTGCCCGAGCAGACCTCGGGCGGTTCCGGGCGGCGGCGGGCCCGCCGCGCCTCCGTGGACGCCTTCCTGGAAAGCGAGGTACCGGGCGACGGGTCCGGCGGCTCCGAGTCGCAGGGCGGCGTGCCCACCGGACGGCGACGGCGGGCTGCCTCCGCTCAGGAGACCGCGCCGATTCCCGCACAGGCGACCCCGGGCGCAGGGACGGCCTCCGGTTCCGGGGGTACCGGTCGGCGCCGTGGTCGTCCTGCCGATGATGCGGCCGCCGCGGCCGTGGCGTCCGGTGACGCCGCGGGGGTGGCCGAGGGTGCCGTCGTCACGGCCGCCGAACATGCCGCGGGAACCGCGGCCGTGGGAACGGGGCTGGGCGGGACCGTGCCGCCGCAGGGCGTGCCCGCGCCCGGCGGACGGCGTGCCCTGGGCGACTCCGGGGAACAGAATGCTCTGCCGCCGGTCCTGCCCGCGGGTTCCGCCGAACCGGCCCAGGTCGCCGCGTCGTCCGTCCCCGACGAGGACGGTCGGCCGACCGGGCGCCGTCGGCGTGCGCTGGCCGCCGCGTCGGAGCGCGCGGCCGCGCAGGAGGCGGGACCCCGTACGGTGTTCGCCCTGCCGCCCGCCGAGGCGGACCGCCCGTCCGACCGCACGGACGCGGAGCGGCAGGGACAGGCGTCCGGGTCGGCGGTGGCGCGGGCTCAGGTGCCCGCCCAGGTGCAGGCGCCGGGACTCGTACAGGTTCCGGGTCAGGGTGCCGCTGGTGACGGCCTCGTCGACGAGGGCCGGCACGACGCCGTGCCACACGACCAGTCCGACGATCACACCCCGCCACAGCCGCACCCCACCAACGCGCCGACGGGGCGCCGCCGACGGGCCGCGGCGCAGTCGGCGGAGACCGCCGGACCAGCCCCCGAGCAGGGAGCGCCGGTTCAGCCGGGCGTGGCCCAGCCGGGTGTGACCCCGGTCGCCATGCCAGGTCAGACGGGTGCGGTGGGTCCGCAGGGGCAGCCGGGGGTGGCCCCGCTCGCGCAGGGCACCGGGGCTCCGGGCGAACCGGTGACCGGACCGGAGGCGCCCGGTGTGCAGGCGGCTCCCGGGCAGCCCGTCCCCGCGCAGGGTGCGCCCGCACAGCAGGGCCTCGCGCCCGCCGTGCCGAACGCCTCCGGCCGGCTCGGCCTGCCCGCCCAGGCCACACCCGCCCGTACGACGCCTCCACACGGCACCCCCGCCCCGTCCATGCCGGCCGACCCCGTCGCGGGCCGGCCGCTCCCGGCCGAGGCGGCGGTGGATCAGCCCGCCACCGGCCGGGGCGTCCCCGGCCAGGGCGTCCCCGGCCAGGGCGTCCCCGCCCCCCAGCCTTGGCCCGCCGCCCACGACACCCCGGGCGCAGGCACGCCCGTACCGGCGGACGGCGCCGCCATCCCCGTACCGCCGCGCCCGGACGACCCGCGGACGGCCCAAGCCCCGCAGGTCGCGCAGCCCACCCCCACCCCGTCCTCGGGCACGCCCCTGCCCCCCGAGACCGCCGCGGCCCCGCAGCCGCCCCGTGCGGCTCAGCCGCTGCCCGCCGAGGCCGCGGAGGCAGCCGCGCCGGTCGATCCGAACTCCACGCAGGGACGGGCGATCAGCGTGCGGACCCTGGGGCAGGGCGTGCCGTTCACCCGGCAGGCCGCCCAGGTACAGCAGCCGCAGTCGTCGGCGACGCCACCCCCGCACCAGACGAACGGCTCGGGCCGCCGCCGCAAGCTCGGTACGCCGCCCGACCCCGCCGCCGGGCGCGCGGAGCCGGCGGCCCGTCCGCACCCGCAGGGAGAACCGGCCCCGGCGCAGCCGTCCCCGTCCGGGCAGTCCCGGCCGGCGGCCGAGGCCGCCGGGCGGTCGTACGCCATAGGAGCGCCGGACAAGAACGCCGCCGAGGGGCCCGAACCACTGGACGGTCCCGGCGGGGCCGTCGAGGTGGCGGACAACCCGCGGCCGCAGCCGATGGACGACGAACTGCCCCCGGAGCCGCTGGACAACCCGCGCCGGCTGCTGGTGTGGCCCGCGCCGGACGTCACCACCCAGCAGGCGCTGAGCGACCGCGGCTACCGGCCCGTCATCGTGCACTCGCGCGAGGAGGTCGACGCGCAGATCGCGGCCTTCCCCGCCGCGCTGTTCGTCGATCCGCTGACCGGGCCGATCACGCGCACCGCGCTGCAGTCGCTGCGGCAGGCCGCGGTGGCGGCCGAGGTGCCGGTCCTTGTCACGGCCGGGCTCGGGCAGGCGACGCGCGAGGCGGCGTACGGCGCCGACCCCGCCGTCCTGCTGAAGGCCCTCGCCCCGCGTGACACCGAGCAGCACCCGCCGCGCGTGCTGCTGATCGAGGAGCACGCGGAGATCGCGCTGGCGCTGACCGCGACGCTGGAGCGGCGCGGGATGCAGGTGGCCCGCGCGGCGAGCGACGCCGACGCGGTGACCCTGGCGGGGCAGCTGCGGCCGAACCTGGTCGTGATGGACCTGATGCAGGTGCACCGGCACCAGACCGGGATCGTCGACTGGCTGCGCGCGAACGGGCAGCTCAACCGCACCCCGCTCGTCGTCTACACGGCAGCCGTGGACCAGGCCGACCTGCCGCGGCTGGCCTCCGGCGAGACGGTGCTGTTCCTCGCGGAGCGGTCCACCAGCACCGAGGTGCAGAGCCGGATCGTCGATCTGCTGGCACGGATCGGCACCAACTAGGCCGCGCTCGCCGCCGGCCAGGATGCGTGTCCGTACGGGGGTGACCTGCGTGTCCGTACGGGGGTGACCTGCGCGTCCGTACAGCGGTGACATGCGCGTCCGTACAGCGGTGACATGCGCGTACGCCGGGCAGGCATCCAGGCCGTCCCGGCGTACGCGATTTCCCCGTCAGAGCTGGGTGACGTCCAGCGCACCCTCCGCGTACTGCTTCCTCAGTACCTTCTTGTCGAACTTTCCGACGCTCGTCTTCGGGACCGCCTCGATGATCGTCCAGCGCTCCGGGAGCTGCCACCTGGCGATGTGGCCCTCGTCGGCGAGGAAGGCCCGCAGGGACTCGAAGTCGGCCGTGGCGCCCTCCTTGAGGACGACCGTGGCCAGCGGGCGCTCGCCCCACTTCTCGTCGGGGACGGCGACCACGGCGGCCTCGGCGACGGCCGGGTGGGACATCAGGGCGTTCTCCAGATCGACGGACGAGATCCACTCGCCGCCGGACTTGATGACGTCCTTGGCGCGGTCGGTGAGGGTGAGGAAGCCGTCCGCACTGATCGTCCCCACGTCGCCGGTCTTCAGCCAGCCGTCCTCGCTGAACTTGTCGGCGGGGCGCAGGGGTTCGGCGTCGGGGCCGTTGTAGTAGGCGCCGGCGATCCAGTTGCCGCGCACCTCCAGCTCACCGGCCGACTCGCCGTCCCAGGGCAGGCGCTCGCCGCCGGGGCCGGTGAGGCGGGCCTCGACGCCGGCCGGGAAGCGGCCCTGGGTCAGGCGGTAGCCGAACTCCGCCTCCGTGCCGACCGCGTGGGCCGGCGGGCGGGCGACCGTGCCGAGCGGGGAGGTCTCCGTCATGCCCCAGGCGTGGCAGACCCGCATGCCCAGGTTGTCGAAAGCCTCCATGAGGGCAGGCGGGCAGGCGGAGCCGCCGATGGTGACCTGGGTGAGGGAGGAGACGTCCCGCGGCTTGGCGGTGAGCTCGGCGAGCAGCCCCTGCCAGATGGTGGGGACGGCTGCCGCGTGCGTCGGCCTCTCGCACTCGATCATCTCGGCGAGCGGGCCGGGCTGCAGGAAGCGGTCCGGCATCAGCATGTTGACGCCGGTCATGAAGGTGGCGTGCGGCAGACCCCACGCGTTGACGTGGAACTGGGGAACCACGATGAGCGAGGTGTCCTGGTCGGTGAGGCCCATGGACTCGGTCATGTTGACCTGCATCGAGTGCAGGTAGATCGAGCGGTGGCTGTAGACCACGCCCTTGGGGTCGCCCGTGGTGCCGGAGGTGTAACACATGGCCGCGGCCTGGCGTTCGTCCAGCTCCGGCCAGTCGTACGTGGTCGGCTTGCCGGCGAGGAGGTCCTCGTACTCGTGCACCTGGGCGTGTGCGCCCTCG
Organism: Streptomyces sp. NPDC040410; assembly: GCF_055595715.1. Taxonomy (NCBI): domain Bacteria; kingdom Bacillati; phylum Actinomycetota; class Actinomycetes; order Kitasatosporales; family Streptomycetaceae; genus Streptomyces; species Streptomyces sp. NPDC040410. The sequence goes on along the minus strand of NZ_JBVIVK010000002.1, from coordinate 560,235 downwards.
AGGGGCGAGCGGTCGCCGGGGCCGGAGACGACGATGTGCTCGACGGACGTCAGCTTGGGCAGCAGTGGCGCGAGCAGGGGGATCAGCGAGCCGTTGACGATGATCACGCGGTCGGCGGCGTGGTTGACGATCCACACCAGCTGCTCGGCCGGCAGCCGGAGGTTGAGGGTGTGCAGCACCGCGCCCATGGACGGGATCGCGAGGTACGCCTCGACGTGCTCGGCGTTGTTCCACATCAGCGTGGCGACCCGCTCGCTGTCCTGGACTCCGAGGTCGTCACGGAGTGCGTTGGCCAGCTGTACGGCCCGCGCGCCCGCCTCGGCGAAGCTGCGCCGTTGCGGCTCGGCCTCTCCGGTCCAGGTGGTGATCTGGGACCGTCCGTGCACCAGCACACCGTGCACAAGGAGGCGGGTGACGGTCAGCGGTACGTCCTGCATGGTGCTCAGCACGGCGTCCTCCCGGGGCGACATTGCCTACGCGGTAGTAAGGGGTTGCGCTGATTCTGCGCACATACCGCGCGGTATGTCACTAGGACCCGGTGATCGATCACGTCACGTTGCGTTCACGATCAAAGAGACGCTACAGCTGCCCGACGGAGGCGGACATCGACGCGATGGGGGTCTCCCGGCTCGGGGGAAGCAGGGAATGCGGGGAGCCGGCAACCGGCGGCAGCGGCGGTGGGGCACCTCCCGCCGGAGGAAGCCGAGAGGGGGAAAGGGCGTGGCGGACCCGGTCTGCCGCATGATCGGCCGGGCCTAGCGGACCAGGCCCAGTTCAGGGTCCTCGCGCAGCTTGCCCAGCGCCCGCGACACCGCCGACTTCACCGTGCCCACGGACACCCCGAGCACCTCGGCCGTCTGGACCTCGCTGAGGTCCTCGTAGTACCTGAGGACGACCATCGCGCGCTGCCGGTCGGGCAGCTTCATGATCGCCCGCCACATCGCGTCGTGCAGCGCCTGGTGCTCCGCCGGGTCGTCCCAGCCGGGCCGTGGTTCCGGCTCGGGCAGCTCGTCGCACGCGAACTCGTCGACCTTGCGCTTGCGCCACTGCGAGGTCCGCGTGTTCAGCAGCGCCCGGCGCACATAGCCGTCGAGCGCGCGGTGGTCCTCGATGCGTTCCCAGGCGACGTACGTCTTGGTGAGCGCGGTCTGCAGCAGGTCCTCCGCGTCGCTCGGGTTCGCGGTGAGTGACCGGGCGGTTCGCAGCAGCACCGGCTGGCGCGCCCGCACATACGAGGCGAACGACGGGTAGGCCGCGTACGTGCGGTGCGGCGTCGCCCGCGTCGCGGCGTTCGAAGCTCTGGTGCAGACGGGTGTGGTCATGGCTCCAAGTTATGAGCGGGGTGCCGCCCGGCGGATCGGCCGCAGGTGCCGAAGCCGGGTCCGCCTCAGGTTGTAGGGGTGGGGTCGGCTGCACCTCCTGAAGGTGGACGGAGACGCCGGGACTACTGCGGGATTACCCCTGGGGGCGGTGCGTGCGGCCCACGCCGGCCTGGGGTTCCGGGCGCCGCGGGGATGGGTTCGTCCGGCCGCCGCCGGGCCGGGGTCGTCCAGTCGTGGTCGGGCCGAGGGTCGTCCAGTCGCCGCCGCCCCGGGGGTCATCAGGCCACCGCCGCCCTGGGGTTCGACCGGCCGCCACCGCCGCCTTGGGGTTCGACCGGCCGCCGCCGGGCCGGGGGTCGCCCGGCCACCGCCGGGCCAGGGGTCGTCCAGTCGCCGCCGCCCCGAGGGCCATCAGG
>NZ_JBVIVK010000002.1:134150-558400 GCF_055595715.1 Streptomyces sp. NPDC040410 | reverse complement strand
AGGCCACCGCCGCCCCAGGGTTCGACCGGCCGCCACCGCCCCGAGGGCCATCAGGCCACCGCCGCCCCAGGGTTCGACCGGCCGCCACCGCCCCGAGGGCCATCAGGCCACCGCCGCCCCAGGGTTCGACCGGCCGCCACCGCCCCGGGGGCCATCAGGCCACCGCCGCCCCAGGGTTCGACCGGCCGCCGCCGGGCCGGGATCATCCGGCCGTCGCCAGCACCAACCCCGACGTCGGCACTCCCGTCCCCGCGGTCACCAGTACCCGCCCGGCGCCCGGTACCTGGTTCACCGCCGTCCCCCGCACCTGCCGTACCCCTTCGGCGATCCCGTTCATCCCGTGGAGGTACGCCTCCCCGAGCTGTCCTCCATGGGTGTTGAGCGGCAGCCGCTCCTCGACCGAGGTGCAGCCCGCCTCGTCGAGGAGGGCGAGCATTTCGTCGTACGCCCCCGAGCGCCCGGCGTGCCCGGAGAGGCCGCCCATGGTCCACACCTGGAGCATGGTGGGCGGGGCGACGGCGTCGGGGCCCGTGTAGGCCGGGTGGGTGTCGCCCATCGCCTCGCACCAGTGGCGGATCATTGGCGCGTTGACGGGGTCCTTGCCCCGGCCGGCGACGGCGGCCGGCCGTCCCCCGAAGGCCTTCAGCCGCACGGCCAACTCGTCGTCCACGGTCCTGCCTCCCCTCCTCCCAAGAGTTTCTGACTGCCTGTCAGATACAGTGCACTGTCAAGGCGGCTTTCACCGCACGCAGACGTCCGCCCGCAAACGCCGGCGCGGCGGTACCGAAGTACCGCCGCGCGGACGCGTCGCACCCTGCAAAGCACACCCGTCGGCCGAGAAGCGGCCGGCCCCCAGATCACCACCACAATGGAGCGAAGTTGACGACCGTGTTGCGGTTCCCCTGATTGACGACCGTGAACGCGGAGCCCTTGACCTGGGCGGTGTTGCTCTGGTTCGAGGCACCCGAGCCGTTCGCCTGCTGCTGCGTGGTGGACGAGTTGCCGTTGTTGTCGAACACGACCCCGCTGAGGGTCGCCACACCCGCGTTCGATCCGTCGTCCGCGAGGGCGCCGTTGTCCGCCGCCGCGACGCCGGTGAAGAGCGCGGCCGCGAGCGGGAGGGCGGAGACGGCGGCGATGACACGGGCGGTACGGATGCTTGCCATGTTGTTCCTCCAGAACGAAGTACGCACCGGCTGCGGTGCCGGAAGTGCGTGAAGTACGGCTTTCTCCGAGGGAGTTGGCCTTCACCAGGGGAGTTGGCCGACCGCCCCGGTGCCGTGCACGACGTCGCGAGACCAGAGTTGCCCACCGGATCACCGGCGAACCGCATCAGAAGCCGTGATTCGCTCTCAAGCGTGAGGACAAGTCGATAAACCTCTCCAACCACCCCTAACCATCCACTTGCGGGCTTTACGGCTGCCTTCACCCCATCCATCCCAAGCGGCACAAGAGCTGAAGCGCTCCGGAGCGTTTCCGGCCATTCCCTCCGCCTCGGCGAGTCACCGCCACTCCCCCTTCCTTTTTTCGAACACATGTACGAACATGGAGGCATGGCCACCACCGACCGGCAGGCCACGACGCTGGCCCTCGCACACGCCCTGTCCGCCGCCGAACGCGGCCTGGCCGTCATCCCTCTGTCCCGGACGAAGCTCCCGGCCCTGCGCTCCCCCCACCGCGACGCCCCCGACCCCACGCCCTGCCACGGCGAGTGCGGCCGCCTCGGCCACGGGGTCTACGACGCCTCCACCGACCCGGCACGCATCCGCGAACTGTTCGCCACGGCCCCCTGGGCGACGGGCTACGGCATCGCGTGCGGCCTGCCCCCGCACCATCTGATCGGCCTCGACCTGGACACGAAGTCGGGCACGGACTCCTCGGCGGCCCTGCGCGAACTGGCCCTGCGCCACCTGTTCACGATCCCCGACACGGTGGTCGTCCTGACCCCCAGCGGCGGCCGCCACCTCTGGCTGAGCGGCCCGGCGGACGTCGTCGTCCCCAACTCCGCCGGACGGCTGGCCCCGGGCATCGACATCCGGGGCGCCGGCGGCTACCTGGTCGGCCCCGGCTCCCGCACGGACCACGGCGTGTACGCCACCGCAGCCGGCACCGCCCACCTCGCCCCCGCGCCCTGCCCGGCCGCCCTCCTGCGCCTGCTGCTCCCCACGCCCCGCACCCACCACGCCACACCCCCGTCGACCGGCGGCCACGGCCAAGGCCTGGTCCAGTTCGTCCTCGCCGCGCACGAGGGCCAGCGCAACACCCGCCTGTTCTGGGCGGCTTGCCGCGCCTACGAGAACGGCATCGGCGCCGCCCTCGTCGACCCCCTCGTCGACGCGGCCCTCGACACCGGCCTGACAGAACGCGAGGCCCGCGCGACGATCGCGTCGGCGGCCAGGATGACGGGCCACCGGCCTTGAGACCGACCGTGAGAACGCCCGTGAGAACGGCCGTGAGACCGCCCGCGAGAACGGCCACGGTGGCCAGTTACTCGCTCCCTGGCGCCTCAGCCGGGACGGCCGACCCGTCGAGCCTGTCGACATGCCAACCGGGGATTGGCATGTCAGTTCCAAAGCGGGTGGTGCTGGTGTGTGCTGCTGTTACGTGTGGGGCGCGGGCACCTCCGGCTGAGGCGGTGGTGGTGGTGGCGCGGGCACCTCGGGCTGAGGCGGCGGTGGTGGTGGCGGCGCGGGCACCTCCGGCTGAGGCGGGGGTGGGGGTGGTGGCGCGGGCACTTCTGGCTGAGGCGGGGGCGCGGGTGGGGGTGGGGGCGCGGGCACCTCAGGCTGAGGCGGGGGCGGGGGTGGGGGCGCGGGCACCTCAGGCCTGGGTGGCTCCTCCTCACCTGGCTCCGAGCAGTCGGAGGCCTCCCTCTGCACCGCGATCTCGTAGTCGCTCTGGCTGCGGGGGTTGGAATTCTGGGCGGTGAACGTCATGCCGTTCCCGCCGGAGACCCCACTGCCGGGCTCTCCGGTGGGATGAATGTTGATCTTGAGGACCGGCGGTGTCGCGGACACGGTGTATATGCCGGGCGGGACCACGGCTCGGCCGACCCCGTCGCTGCCGGTGTCGATGACGTGCTCGCCGACCCGGACGAAGGAGTCCGGCTTGGGGTCGGCGGTTTCATCGCCGGGGCAGGCCTCCGTGGTGATCACCTTGATGCGCAGTGCGGTGCCGGGCTTCGGGGGCTCGGGCTCGGGAACGGCCGGCGGGGGCACGCCGGGCGGCTGGCCGGGCTGGCCGGGCTCGCCGGGCGGCTGGCCGGGCTGGCCGGGCTGCGGCTGTCCCGGCGGCGCCGGCTCTCCAGGTCCGGGCGGGGGCGCTGGCCCGCCCTGCGGCGGCTCCGCCCCACCCTGCGGGGGCTCCGCCCCGCCCTGCGGCTGCTGGTTCGCGGGCGGCTGCTGATTGCCCACCGTGTCGGGCTTGCCACCCGTGCTGCTCAGCGCCCAGCCGCCGGCAGCCACCAGCGCGGCCACCCCCAGGCCGGCGAGGATGGCGGGCCAGCTCAGGCCGCTCAGGAATCCGGCGATGGCGCGGACGAGGCCGCCGAGGAGCGCGCGACCGAAGGTGAGGCCGGCCATGACGGCGGAGGCGAACTGGCCCAGAAGGCTCTTGCCCGAGTTCCACAGGCTCTGCGCCGCGTTCCTGAGAGCGGGCAACCATTGGCCCGGATTCGTGAGCAGATCTCGTGCGGAACGCGCCATGTTGCCGAGACCGTTCAGCACCCTGCCGCCCGCGTTGGCGATCTTCGGCAGCACCTGGCTGCCCTTGTCCACGCCCTTGCCTATCCAGCCCTTGAGCGTCTCGGCGGCGGCCCCGCCGCGTTGCTGCACGCGCTGCAGGAGCGACATCAACCGGTCCCGGATCCCGGCCTGGCCCGCCTGGCCCGCCTGACTCGCGGCACCCTCGGCGGCGGCCACGCCCTCGCTCACCGCTGGAGCTGCCTCGCCCACGTAGCCGGACGCAAGCCGGAACATCTCCCGCTTCTCCAGCGCCCTCCCCCATGCTGCTTTCGTACCATCGAGGGAGAGATCCGCTTTGTACCAAGCGTCCCTGAGTTTCAGGAGCTGTTCATTGAGCTCGGGCAGCAGGGACTTCGCCGGGTCACCGGCGGGCAGCCGCATCAGGCGCCATACCTGTTCCTGGGCCCGCTGAAACGCCTGCAAGCTGCGGGATGCCTGGGCTTCCCAGTCGGGCAGCCACTCCCTGACGCGCATCATCTCATCGAACTTGGGGGCGAGTTGCCGCAGCTGTTCCGGGTTCAGCTGCTGCAGGTCCTGGAGCGTCAACTGGCTGTTACGCAGTTGCTGCGCCGTCATGCTCATCAGTTGTTCAACGCTGTACATCACGCCTCCTCGGGCCGCTGCGGCCACCGGGGGCTCGTAGCCTGGTCGTGATCACGGCGAACCGCCCGCCCGCGACTCGTAGTCGCCGGCGCTGGCGGGCGACGCAGTGCCGGGGACCGGTTCGAAGGTGACCTGCGTGCCGTTCGGGCCGTGGACGCCCGGGGCCGACTCGCCCGTGGTCTTCACCTCCGGCGATGTGACGGGCGGTGGCGTGCCGGTCACCTCGTGCGGGCCGGACTCGATCGTGCCGAGTCCCGTGCCGTGCGACCCGGTGCTGGTCCGCTTGTCTCCGATGCGGACGGTGGGCTTCGGCCTGGGTTGCGCCGGGCCCCGGTCGTCGTACGCCCCGGTGGTGGTGGTTCCCTTGATCAGCAAGGCGGTGCGGGGGCTGCCCCTGGGCTGGCCGGGTGGTGGCGGGTGACGCTGTGGAGTGCCGGGCGGGCTGGTCTCCGGCGCGAGGGCGGTGGTCGGAGATGTCGGCGGGCGGGCGGTGGGCGGGGGCGGCGGTGGAGGTGCGTCCCTGTCGGTGGCCCCTGTGCCGGTCACCGGCCGTTCGATTGCGCGCCCGGTGTTCACGTCCCGGAGCACCAGGACCTCCAGCGGCCGGGCGGCCGGGACCACCCGCACGACGGCCGCGGGCTGGAACGTGGGCCAGCGCGGACCGGTGTAGGTCGGCTTGGAGTTGACCGCGGTCGGCGGCAGCAGCGGGTTGCCGCAGGCAGAGCGCACGCGCGGCACCCCGTACCGGTCCACCAGGACCGCGGTGCCGGTCTGCAGGACCGCCTGGTACGGCACCGCGCGGGCGTCGCGAAAGCCGTGGTTGGTGACCCGGGTGTCCGTGGCCAGCAGCACGGGGGTGAGCGCGGCGACGTATCGCGGTATGTCCGCGGAGCTGATGCCGAGGGCTCCCGCCCAGGCCCTGCCCCTGCTCGGGTTCTGGGTGAGGAAGTCGACCAGGCCGCGGGAGTCATAGGGGGACACGTTCCTGGTGCCGCCGAAGAGTCCGAGTTCGTCTCCGCGCCGGCTGGCTACGGCGACCCACCCATCTGTCTCCGGGGGAGGAGGCTGGTCACCGGTGGGCGTGGCCGTGGGGGTGCCGGGGGGCACAGCCGCGACGGTCGAGATGAACGGTTCGGGGCCCGCCTCCGCGGCCGGCTGCAGCAGGATCTCCCCTTCTTGGTCCTGTTCCTGGTCCTGGCCCTGCCATGTCTTGAAGGACACGACGGCCGCCAGGATCAACGAGACGACACCGATCAGAACCATGATCACGTTCGCCTTACGCCGACGCGCGGGTTTCCCCTCTCCCGGCGGCGTCTCAGGCGGTGGGCGAGATGGTGGCCAGAACGGCGGACCGGACGGGGGCCCGGACCTCAGTGGATCGGACATGAGCGGTGACCCCGGTGGGCGGCTGTCTCTCCACACTTCGCCGCCGTCCGCGGCATGTCAAGTTGCCCAGAATCGTCGCGTTCAAGGAGTCGGACTGCACCCTGCCGCCCAACTCACCGGAGTCCGTGAAGGAGTGGGGCGACCTGCTTCTCGGGGGTGAGCCGTCCCGAGGTCGGCGGTGGCTGGACGGACGAGGGCACGTCATACGAGAAGCGCGGCCTCAAGCGACGTAGGAGCGGCGCAACACGCACCGTTCCTATCCCGCCCGTCCTGGCCCACAGATGGCCCATACGCACTGGTCAAACCCGGGATACGGGCGAGCCAGGGTGAGACAAGGTGCACGCGGAAGGGGTGCCGCTCCGGAGAGTGGCACCCCATTTGACCTGCAAGCCTTGTGGCCTGGGCGGAGGCGGTGAGATTCGAACTCACGGTGACATCGCTGCCACGACGGTTTTCAAGACCGTTCCCTTAGGCCGCTCGGGCACGCCTCCCCGCGCCGCACGTGATCGGCGGCGCGGGACAAGAGTAACGGGTTGGGGCGGGCGTGGGTGGGTCAGCTGTCGCCCTGGCGGGAGGCCAGGGTGAGTTCGACCGTGTGCTCCTTGCCGTCGCGCTCGTAGGTGATCGTGACCTTGTCGCCGGGCTCGTGGGTCCAGATCTCGCCGATCAGGGTGGGGCCGCTGTCGATCACCCGGTCGTCGAGCTTGGTGATGACGTCGCCGGGCTTGAGGCCGGCCTTGTCCGCCGGGCCGCCCGACTCCACGGCCTCGGAGCCGCTGGCACCCTGCTCGGTGATCTTCGCGCCGCCTGTCGAGTCGTCGAGTGACACGGACGCGCCGATCTTCGCGTAGACCGGCTTGCCGGTCTTGATCAGCTGCTGGGCGACGTACTTGGCCTGGTTGATCGGGATGGCGAAGCCGAGGCCGATCGAGCCGGACTGGCTGGTGCCGCCGAGGCCGCCGTTGCTGGTGGACTGGATCGCGGAGTTGATGCCGATGACGTTGCCCCGGGCGTCGAGCAGCGGGCCGCCGGAGTTGCCCGGGTTGATCGAGGCGTCGGTCTGCAGGGCGCTCATGTACGAGGCGTTGCTGCCGCTGCCGTCGCTCGAGGCCACCGGGCGGTTCTTGGCGCTGATGATGCCGGTCGTCACCGTGTTGGAGAGGCCGAAGGGCGCGCCGATCGCGATCGTCGAGTCGCCGACGGCCACCTTGTCCGAGTCGCCGAGGGTCAGCGGCTTCAGGTCCGAAGGGGCGTTCTTGAGCTTGATGACCGCCACGTCGTAGCCCTGTGCGTGGCCGACGACCTCGGCGTCGTACTTCTTGCCGTTGGGGAACGTCGCGGAGAGCTTGCCGCCGTCGACCGCGTCCGCCACCACGTGGTTGTTGGTGACGATGTGGCCCTCGGTGTCGAAGACGAAGCCGGTGCCGGTGCCGCCCTCGCCGCTGTTGCTCTCGGCCTCGATGGTGACGGTGCTCGGCAGCGCCCTGGCGGCCACGCCCGCGACAGTGCCGGAGTCGCGCTTGAGGGAGCCGCCGCTGTCGGAGGCGGAGACGGTGGTGGAGGAGCCGGAGTCGTTGTTCTTGGCCAGGGTGTAGCCGAGGCCGCCGCCCAGGCCGCCCGCGACCAGTGCGGCCACGAGGATCGCGGCGAGCAGACCGCCGCGCCCGCTGCGGGGCTTCGGGGCGGGCTGCTGGTAGGCGGACCCCCATCCGGATCCCCCTCCGGCGCCGCCATCGGCGTACGAGGGGGTGGCGGGGGGCGGAGGCGGCCAGCCGCTGTCGGGGGCGGAGCCGGCGCTTCCGGGTGCCTGGCCCTGGGAGCCCGCCGAGGCGTACGCGGGGACCTGGCCGGCGTGCACCAGTTCCTGCTCCGGTGCGCCCGGCGGCACCGCAGGCATCGGAGTCGTCGGCGCGCCGCTCTCGGGCGGGGCGGCCTGCGGGGATGCTGCGGGGGATTCCACCGGCACGGGAGGTGCGGACGGGGCCGGGGGTACCGCAGTGCCCTCGTTCTCGGTGCTCACAGCTTTTCTCCTAGATCCACGGCTGTTGTTCCGGTTCGCACTCGGTCACGCTCGTTCACGCTTGTCGACGGTCCGGCGCGATGCAGCTGTGCATGTGCTTTGTATGCCGCCAGCTTTTCCCACGGGGCGTCAGGGCACCATAAGCGGTGACTGTGCGTCCGGGACCATCCTTTATATAGGATCATCAGGACTAAAAGGGCGCATTCTGTTGCCTTCCCGTAGTCCTGCTGTGGCCCTCCTGCGCCACGCGTACCCCGGCACGGTGGCACCATGACGCGGTGACCCATGCACGACCGCACCGGATCCAAGTCGTCGCCCACCGCGGAGCCTCCGAGGAAGCCCCCGAGCACACGCTGGCGGCGTACAGGAAAGCGATCGAGGACGGTGCCGACGCCCTGGAGTGCGACGTACGCCTGACGGCGGACGGGCATCTCGTCTGTGTCCACGACCGTCGCGTCAACCGTACGTCCAACGGCCGCGGCGCGGTCTCGGCGCTCGAGCTCGCCGACCTCGCCGCACTGGACTTCGGCTCCCGCAGAGCACGGGAATTCTGGCGCACGCGTGACGAGGAGCCCGACTGGGAGTTCCGCCCCGAGGACCGCGAGGACACCTCCGTCCTCACCCTGGAACGACTGCTGGAGCTCGTCGCCGACGCGGGACGCCGGGTGGAGCTGGCGATCGAGACCAAGCACCCCACGCGGTGGGCGGGGCAGGTCGAGGAGCGGCTGCTGGTGCTTCTGAAGCGGTTCGGCCTGGATGCCCCTGCGTCGGCCGAAGAGTCGGCGGTCCGCGTCATGAGCTTCTCGGCGCGTTCGCTGCATCGCGTGCGGGCCGCTTCGCCGACTTTGCCGACGGTCTATCTGATGCAGTTCGTCTCGCCCCGGCTGCGGGACGGCCGGCTGCCCGCGGGTGTCCGGATCGCGGGCCCCTCGATCCGGATCGTGCGCAGCCAGCCCGCTTACGTCGAGCGCCTGAAGCAGGCCGGTAATCAAGTGCACGTGTGGACGGTGAACGACCCGGAGGACGTGGATCTCTGCGGCGACCTGGGCGTCGACGCCATCATCACCAACCGCCCGCGCGCGGTACTGCGTCAACTCGGTCGCTGACTGATAAAGACCTGCGAACGAACCTTGACCCGGCCGCCCCGCTGAAGCATTCTCCGGTCTCGGCCACACCGTCGAAATCCAGCCACACGCTCACAGGGAGTGCTCCGGCGCGTTCGGTCCGTGTTCGACGTTTGCGAATGCGTCACAGGACATGGATTGGCCGGTTTCCGGTACAGGCCAATGGGGCATCCACACCGTGGCGTGGGGGCAAAGGAGGTCTCGGGGGTGGCGTTGGTGGTGGCACAGGAGGTGCCCACGTCGTCGAGCATGGCCGTACCCCATGGCCCTGCGGGCGTGGGGAGGGCGAGACACCGTATGCGCGATCAGCTGCGCAGGGGAGGCGTCTCGGAATCGGTCATCGACGATGCCGTACTCATTCTTTCGGAACTCTTGAGCAATGCGTGCAAGCACGGCCGGCCGCTGGGCGACGCCCTGGCCGGGGACGGCGACGTCCGCGCCGCCTGGCGCGTGGACACGGGCGGCAGACTCACGGTCGAGGTGACGGACGGCGGCGGGCCCACCCGCCCTGCTCCGGCCACGCCCTCGGTCACCGCGCACGGCGGCCGCGGGCTCAACATCATCACCGCGCTCGCCGACGACTGGGGTGTACGGGACGAGATCCGCGGCGAGGTCACGGTGTGGGTCGTCATCCACAAGGGCGTTCACGATCCGGACGCCGGTCGCCGTCGCGACGGCTTCGCCACGCGCTCCCCCGCTCGCGGCTTCGCTCGAGCGGGAGGGACCTCCATGACCCCCTCGGCGGCGGCCATACCCGCCCTGGACTTCGCGGACGCCTTCGACGACCTGGACTGAGCCCGCAGGTCGGCAGATCAGTCCTGTTGTCCACAGGTCCGGCACATCGGCCGCGTTGTCCACAGGCCCCAACGGCGATGGCGTGAACGGCTAGGCTCCCGCCCGTACGAGACGAGCCGTAACCGGGAGACACCCACGATGGCCAAGAAGCGACCCCAGACGAAGGCCAAGCGGCCGCAGCTCACTGACGGGGAGATCCCGGTCGTCGGCGCCCGCGAGCCCTGCCCGTGCGGCAGCGGCCGCCGTTACAAGGCCTGCCACGGCCGGGCCGCGGCGCACGCCGTGACCGAGCTGGTGCAGCGCCCGTTCGAGGGACTGCCGGGCGAGTGCGACTGGGTCGCGCTGCGCGAGCTGGTCCCGGCCGCCACGGTCGAGCTGACCTTGCGGGGCGGCCTCCCCGAGGGCGTCCCGTCGGTCACGCTGGCCACGGTCCTGCCGATGGCCTGGCCCGCGTTGCGCCGCGACGACGGCTCGGTGCTGCTGGGCCTGCAGAACGACACCGCGTCGGGCGACATCAGCCGCGACCTCGCAGACACGCTGCAGCGCGCGCTGACCGCCGAGCCGGGCACGCCGGTCCAGGGCCGTCGCGCCCCGGCCGACGGTCCGCGGCTGCAGGACCTGCTCGATCCCGAAGGGCCGTTCGAGCCGGTGGTGCACGCGGGCTTCGAGTTCTGGGTCCCCGACCCCGAGAACGCAACGCCGGAGGTGACCGCTTCCCTGGAGCGGGCCAACGCCGCGGCCATCCCGACCGCGAAGCTCACCGGCGTCGACGCCGCGTACTGGTGCGAGACCCCGGAGAAGAACCACCTGCGCTGGGTCATGCCGCACGCGGAGGAGCAGCTTCTGGACGCCCTCGCGCGGCTGCACGCCGCGGGCGGTTCGAGCCTCGGTGAGGGCACCCGTCTCGTGGGCTCCTTCCGCGCTCACGGCCTGACCGTTCCGGTCTGGGACCTGCCGAGCCCGGTCACCGCGGACTACATCGAGAAGCCCGCCGCCGAGTTCGCCGAGCGCCTCGCCGGCGCCCTGGCCACGGACGCACCGCTCACCGCGGACGAGCGACGCGCGCGCGGCGGCCTGACCAACCGGCAGGTCACACTCAGCTGACGGATCCTGTGCGGCTGACCGGTCGGTCAGCCGCACAAGACCGGCGGAATCGGTGACTCCACTTTCAACTCCCGGCAGGGACAAGCCAGTCGGTGTCCGAATAGCCGAGGAATACCTGAGATCGAATTTGCGAACAGCCGATCTCTTGTTACCGTTCCATTAGCCCGGTTGCTGGTGCATCCCCCGTCGCCAGCAACCGGGTCTTTCCATGTGCGTCCTCTCTTTACGGAATGACGCCGGATGTCAGCGAACCTCAGGCCGCGCGGAGTTGCTCCCCGACCGCCAGCAGCAGCGGCCCGCGCCGCGAACCCCACGACCGCCGTGTACGCGTCCGGCTTCCCCGCGTGCGCTCCGGGGCGTCTCGCGCCTCCCCGGTTCGTCATCGGCTCCCACGGCGCAGCGCGTCCGCAAGCTGCGTCCGGCGGCTCTCGTCGCCTGCAGGTCCCGCGGACGCCACGGCCGGCGGCAGCACGACCGCACACACCACGAGGCCCGCGAGGGTGAGGAGACGAGTTCGTCGGGGGTCCGGGGGGCGCCCCCGGAATGTCGCACAAGGACGGTCATGCAACGACCGCGGACAGACACGCCGTTCCGCGCGTGCCCGGCACCCCTACAACTCGGGCGCGCTCACACCCGTACGAGTGAGGGTCTCGACGACCGTGTCCACCACGGCCTCGACGTCGGGCACCCACGGCGAGGCGGAGCCGGGCAGTGGTGCGCGCTCCCAGGTGATCTGCCCCTGGCCGGTCTCGGAGGGGGGCAGGGCGAGGTAGCCGCCCTCACCGTGGAAGCGGAGGGAGCCGGGGACGAAGTCCTGGGCGTACAGCAGTTCGCCCAACTGCTCCATGGAGTACGGCTTCACGAGCAGAGCCCAGCGCGTGGGCGAGGCGACGACCGGGCCGAGGCGCATGCCCCTGCGGTCGAGCGCGTCGAGCGCGCGGGCGGCGGCGGGCGCCGGCAGGCTGACCGCGCAGGGGGCCTTGCCGCCGGTGGCGAGGATGATCGGCGCGGCGGGGCGGTTGGTCCACCACCAGCGCAGCATGCGGGCGTCGGTGGTGGCCGCGAGGAGGCCGGGGTCGAAGGGGTGCGCGCCGGGCACCGTGCAGTCCTGGTCGGGGCAGCCGCAGCGGGAGTGCCCCTGCGGGTCCGCCGTCACACCCGGGAGTACGGGCCACTGCCATTCCGTCGCGAAGGTCAGGGCCGCGCTGATCAACTCAGGCCTCCCGTCGCCGCACTGGGACAGGAGCCTGCGTCGCCTTCCGAGGATCTCGCGCATGAGCGCTCGTTCCTTTCCGTTGCACGCCTGGCAACACCGTGGTCCACATCACACCATGTGTCGATCGCTTCACTGTGCGTACTCTTGGCGCATCACACCCCTGCGTGAGGCAAGGGGAACCCCTACGGGTCGAGCGTTGGCTGCGTCCGCGGCAACCTGACCCATACTGCGTCTATCAAAAGCATGGGCGTGGCGTGGGGGTGGCGAAGTCTGGCGTTTTGCCGTCCCGCGTATTCCTCTTCGCCTCCGCCACGGGAGGATGGGGCACGGTCGTCGGTGGCTAAGACGCCCGGGGCCTTCGCCAGGTTCCGGGCGACTGTCAACCGCCCCTGGCCTTCTCCGAGTACGTACCCATCACGACCGCTGTGACGCTCCGTCGAACAAGCCCAGTCGACCGCAATAGGGCGTTACATGAGGCATTTTTAAGCCAACTTTGCCATTCCACAGGGAGTGCGCCGGTGACCCATGGACACCAGGATTCCCGGCAGGACAATGCTGGACATCCCCTCACGAGTGCGTGTACATGTGGAGACACTGCTAGCGGCGCAGAATGACATGGGGGTTTGCGATGCTTTTGAGCAATACGCACCGGTCGGAAAGCCGGACACCATGAACGCCCCTCACCCTCCGAAAGTGGCTGGAATCGATTCAACGGTTCCCTCGCCCGCACACACTGTCGCGCCCGCGCCCGCCGCCTCGGACACCTCTCCGGTCTCGCCGCCCCACCCACCAGGTGCTCTTCTTCAGGACCGTCTCGCCGGCTGGATCTCGGACCTCACGACACTCCACGAACTCACCGAACGCCTCGTCCGTACGGACGCACTCGCCGACGCCCTCCAGGAACTGCTGCGTGCCGGAGCCGCCCTCGTGGGTGCCCGGCGCGGTCTCGTCGTGCTGGAACCGGGCGACGGGCTGGGCCCCGACACCACGATCGGCCTGGGCCTGGCCCGAGCGGATCTCGGTCACATCGAGACCGTGCCGCGCAGCTCGCTGTCGTACGGCCGGATCCTCGACGGTCTGCCGGGCGCGGACGGCGAGGTCGCCGAGCCGGACCTGTTCGCCGAGGACGCCCTCGATCCCCGGCACCGCGAGGTGGCGGCCCGCCTCGGCTACGCCGCCAGCTACGCACTGCCCCTGTCCTCCGAGGCCGCGGGCCGGCTGGGCGCCGCCGTGTGGCTCTACGACGAGCCCGCCGAGCCCGGCGAACGCCAGCGCCACCTCGTCGGCCTGTACACCCGCTACGCCACCGAGCACCTGGCCCGGCTCCTGGAGGTCGAGCGCACGCGCGCGTGCATGGCGACGATGTCCGAGGAGCTGCTGCCGCCCCGGCTCCCCCGGGTCGCAGGAGTACAGCTCGCCGTCCGGCACCACACCGGCCCGCGCGGTGGCGGTGACTGGTACGACGCGCTGCCGCTGCCGGACGCCGCGCTGGGTCTGGCGGTGGGCTCGGTGACCGGTTCGGGTCCCAGCGCGGTCGCCGCGATGGGACGGCTGCGGGCCAGCCTGCGCGCGTACGCCGTGATGGAGGGCGAGGACCCCGTCGCCGTACTGTCCGACCTGGAGCTGCTGCTCAGGCTCACCGAGCCCGCCCGCTCGGCCACCGCGCTGTTCGCCTACTGCGAGCCCGCGCTGCGCAAGATCACCCTCGCGGGTGCCGGGCACAGCCCGCCGCTGCTGATCGGCGAGCGGCGCACGGAGTTCGTGGAGACGTCCGTCTCCGCGCCGCTCGGCATGCTCGCCTGCTGGGAGGCGCCGAGCGTGGAGCTGCAGGCAGAACCGGGAGAGACGGTTCTGCTCTACACCGACGGGCTGCTGCACCGGACCGGTGACCCCACCGACCGCGCCTTCGCCCGGCTGCACGCGGCGGCCGCCGGCGTACCGAAGGCGCTGAGACGCAACCCGGGCGCGATCGCCGACCACGTCCTGCGGACGGTGCTGCCGGACGGGCTGGACGCCGGGGTCTCCGAGGAGGACGTGGTGCTGCTCGCCGCTCACTTCGAGTAGGCGTCTGTAATAGGTCTTCAGGCGCTGGGCCCCCTTCCGTACGACCGTACGATGGAGGGGGTCCAGTGCCGTACCGAGGAGGATGACCGTGGCCGAGGAGCTCACCCCGGAGACCCCGGAAGAGAGCGAAGAGCCGATCAAGCAGCGCAAGAACGGCCTGTACCCGGGCGTGTCCGACGAGCTGGCCGAGAACATGCAGTCCGGCTGGGCCGACACGGAGCTGCGCGACCTGCGGCCGGTCCCCCAGGCGGCCGAGACCGCCGCCCGCCGTGCCGCGCTGTCCGCGCGCTTCCCGGGCGAGCGTCTGGTGATCCCCGCGGGCAACCTGAAGACCCGCTCGAACGACACCGAGTACCCCTTCCGGGCGTCGGTCGAGTACGCGTACCTCACGGGCAACCAGACCGAGGACGGTGTCCTGGTCCTGGAGCCCAGCGCCGAAGGCCACGAGGCGACGATCTACCTGCTGCCCCGCTCCGACCGCGAGAACGGTGAGTTCTGGCTGTCCGGCCAGGGCGAGTTGTGGGTCGGCCGCCGCCACTCGCTCACCGAGTCCGAGGCGCTGTACGGCATCCCGGCCGCAGATGTGCGCGAGCTGGCCGACAGGCTGCGCGAGGCGACGGGTCCGGTGCGCGTCATGCGCGGTCACGACGCCGGCATCGAGGCGGCCCTCACGGACAAGGTCACCGCCGAGCGCGACGAGGAACTGCGCGTCTTCCTCTCCGAAGCCCGGCTGGTCAAGGACGAGTTCGAGATCGGCGAGCTGCAGAAGGCCGTCGACTCGACGGTCCGCGGCTTCGAGGACGTGGTCAAGGTCCTCGACAAGGCCGAGGCGACCAGCGAGCGCTACATCGAGGGCACGTTCTTCCTCCGCGCGCGCGTGGAGGGCAACGACGTCGGCTACGGCTCCATCTGCGCGGCCGGCCCGCACGCCTGCACGCTGCACTGGGTGCGCAACGACGGTCCCGTGCGCTCCGGGGACCTGCTGCTGCTCGACGCCGGCGTGGAGACGCACACGCTCTACACCGCCGACGTCACGCGCACACTGCCGGTCAACGGCACGTACGGCGAGATCCAGAAGAAGATCTACGACGCCGTGTACGACGCCCAGGAGGCCGGGATCGCGGCCGTGCGGCCGGGTGCGAAGTACCGCGACTTCCACGATGCCGCGCAGCGGGTGCTGGCCGAGAGGCTCGTCGAGTGGGGGCTCGTCGAGGGGCCGGTGGAGCGGGTCCTGGAGCTCGGGCTGCAGCGCCGGTGGACGCTGCACGGCACGGGTCACATGCTCGGCATGGACGTTCACGACTGCGCTGCCGCGCGGGTGGAGACGTATGTGGACGGTGTCCTGGAGCCCGGCATGGTGCTGACCGTCGAGCCGGGGCTGTACTTCCAGGCCGACGACCTGACGGTGCCGCAGGAGTACCGGGGGATCGGGGTGCGCATCGAGGACGACATCCTCGTGACCGAGGACGGCAACAGGAACCTGTCCGACGGGCTGCCGCGGCGGTCCGACGAGGTCGAGGCGTGGATGGCGCGGCTCCAGGGGGCGGCGAGCTAACCGCGCGTCTGCGGGTCGTTCGTGCCCGATCGCGCCCACGCGGCGGAGCCGCACATGTCACAGTCCCGCGCCCCTGGGGGCGTTGGGGTGGACCTGCGTCTGGAGGCCGACGCCGGGGAAGGGCGTCGCGCCGGGCTTGAGCGAGCCCTGCGTGACGCCGTGCGGGACGGGCGGCTGACAGAGCCATTTACTCTGTGCGCAGGCTGAGAATGCTGAGCAAGCTGAAATCCGGCGCTCCGGCACTGTCATCCAGTCCGATGAACACATGGCCCCGGACGGGGGACGCGGCCTCATCCGTTGGGGCCATGTCAGGGAAAGGGCGTACCACCGGCGTGCGCGGTCGCGTTGCACGTACATGGATTGCAGCCCCACCACCGGGCGGCTCCTCCTGGACAGCGAGGACCAGCAGGCGTCGTACGGCGAACTCATCAGGCCGTCCCAGGCGGACCCGCCCATCTACGCCGCTCTCGTCCGGCAGTGGCGGGCCGGCGGCCGGACGCTCCCGGGTGCGCGGGACCCGCAGTGGACCCTCCTCACCTCCGTCAGCCCCGCCGTGATCAGCCGGTACTGGCACGGATGAGCCCGCTCTCCTGGTCTGCGCCGCCTCAGCCGGGCCGGCCGCCGCCGCGGATGCGGGGCCGCGCGGCCGACTCCCCGCACGTCGGGCAGCGTCGCCTCGCGCCGGCGTGCTCGGCAAGTCGCCCCAGCGCCAGTTGCAGGGCCAGTTCCACGGCGGCGGGACCGAACAGCGCGCCGGTGCCGTCGGGCGGGACCAGCCAGCACAGACGTCCCGCGGCCCGATGCGGTGCGGGCACCGCGATCCACGCGCCCTGGCCGGCATACCGGATGCCGGTGCCGATCCAACGGCCCTCGGGATCCGGTGGGAGGAAGAAGGCCACCCGGCGGGCCGCGGTGTCGACCAGCACCGGGCCGGGCGCCTCCGGAATGCACAACAGAGCCTCGAGGGTCGGCCTGCCGAGGTCTTCCGGCACGCTCAGGACGTCCCAGAACCGCCCGCAGGCAAGCACCGCGATCCCGGACTCGCCGTGCCACTGCCGTTTGCAGCTCCGCGGGTCGGTCGCGGCGGCGGCGAGCCACTCCACGGCCTGTCTGGTCTGTCTTCCCATGGCTCTCCTTCGCGCCCGACGGCCTCGCGCCACCAAGGCGCACCCGAGGACGGAGCGCAAGAATGTGCGAATTTCCGGCGATCTGACCCGATTCGGATTGCCATGCTGGTAGATATTTCTGCGCACCGGAAGGGGTGGCGCACCATGGCGTTTTACGGTGGCGCACCGCGCCGTCGCCCGCCCGCGATCAAGGCATGGCTCGCCCGCCTGCGCCAAGAACGGGGCTGGGGCACGCGCTTGGGCGCGCGCATCACGCAGCGCGACCCTCTGACGTCGCTGGTGGAGACCGCGAGGCGGCTCGACTACGGAGCCGGCGGGCGCCCTACACAGCCACCAGAGGCGCGTCTTCCCTCCACTTGAGGATCTTGTCGAAGCTCACCACCGCGCCGCCCCGGCCCGGCTCGCTGCCGAAGTGGACGTGGTCGGCGAGCTCCTCGATGAGACACAGCCCGCGGCCGTGCTCGGCCTCGCCGGGCGCGCGGCGCACGGCCTGGGGGCGGGCGAAACCGGGGCCCGAGTCGGCGACTTCGATGCGGCACATCTCGCCGTCGAGGTAGGCGGTGACGCGGTACGCCTCCGAGGATCCGCCGTGCCCGGCGTTCCCCCCGTGTTCGACGGCGTTCGCACAGGCCTCGCTGAGAGCGACGGACAGATCGTACGAGACGTCGGGGTCGACGCCCGCCGTCTCCATGGTGCCGAGCAGCAGGCGCCGGGCGAGCGGCACGCTCGCAGCTTCACGCCGGAGATGGAGGGACCACCAGATGCTCATGCTCCAGCCTCCCGGCCGCGGCTCGACATACCGTTACGTATTGCCGCCCGTGCACGGGTATAAGCACACGGTTGACGTGATGCCGCCCATATGGTGGATGCGCCGAGAACACTCACAGGTGTATGTGGGGCGACTGGTACCAGAGGGTGTCCTTCCGGTCGTACGGCATCTTGTGGACCTGCCGTACGGCGCCGATGGCGCCGGTGCGATGATGAGCCCGCCATGACTGCCCCCCACCCACGCACGGCGCGTTCCGGAAGCGATCTCCGGGTCCTGCGGGCCGCGGTGTTCGCCGCGGTCTGTGTCGTGCTGGCCGCGGCCGGTCATACCCTCGCCTCCTGCGCCTCCGTTCCGCTGTGGACGCTGGGCGCGGGATTCCTGGGGGCCGTCCTGGTCGTGGCGCCGCTCACCGGACGGGCGCGCTCGCTGCCCGGGACCGCGGCGCTGCTCGCGCTCGGACAGACCGTGCTGCACACCCTGTTCGGTCTGGGCCAGCAGGGCACGGCGGCCACGGCGTCCGGTGCGGTGTCCATGAGCTCGATGAACTCCATGAGCTCCGCGGGTTCCGGCTCCCTTTCCCCGATGTCCGACGCCGCACTCGTCGAACAGGCGGCGCGGCTGGTGTGCGGGACCACCGCGGCGGCGATCAGCCCGGCACGGGCCTACCGCATCCTCGCCGACGCACGGATCCTTCCGGGCACGGGCACGGGCACGGGCCATGGCTCCATGCACCACCACCCGGCGGACGCCCTGTCCACCTCCGCGGGCTCCTCCATGCCGCTGCTGCCCTCCCCGACGATGCTGCTCGGCCACCTCCTCGCGGCACTCGCCGCCGGATGGCTGCTGCGGCGAGGGGACATGGCCCTGCTGCGGCTCGTCGAACTGTCGGCGCACTCGGCACATTCGGTCGCCGAGGAAGCGCTCGTACGATCCCTGCGCGGGGCGCTCGCGCTGGTGCGCGCCCTGCGTGCCGGCCTCCCCGGCGCACAGGAGCCCGCTCCGCGCTTCCAGCGCACCGCTCTGCTCGCGCCACCACGGCCCCGCACCACCGCACTCCAGGACACGGTGATCAGGCGCGGACCACCGCCCGCCGCCGCACTCGTCCTCGCCGCCTGACACGGCCGGCACTCCACGCGGATCCGCCTGGAGAGGGCCGCCGTCGTGCGGCAGGACGCGCGTGCACATGCCGTGATCGGTAGCCCGTGATCGCCTGACCGCGATCGCCTGTGCGTGATCGGTGACGCCTGCGCGCGCGTACCCCTCTTCATCACCGGAATCTCTCTCACAACTCAAAGCGGAGTGCTCTCCATGAAGGCTTCTCGCCTCGCCGCCGCCGGCGCCGTCGCCGCCGCCACCGTCGTCGTCCTGTCCTCGCCCGCTCTCGCCCACGTCTCCGTGCAGCCCGAGGGCACGGCCGCCAAGGGCGGCTACGCGGTCGTCGACTTCAAGGTCCCCAACGAGCGCGACAACGCCTCGACCACCAAGCTCGAGGTCAACTTCCCGGCCGACCACCCGCTGGCCTCCGCGATGCCGCAGCCGATCGACGGCTGGGACATCAAGGTCACCAAGTCCGAGCTGGACAAGCCGATCGAGCTGCACGGCGAGAAGATCGACGAGGCCGTCTCCAAGATCACCTGGACCGCCACCGGCAAGGGCATCGAGCCCGGCTACTTCCAGAAGTTCCCGGTCTCCGTCGGCACGCTGCCCGAGGACACCGACGAACTGGTCTTCAAGGCCCTCCAGACGTACTCCGACAAGGAGGTCGTGCGCTGGATCGAGGTGCAGGAGGACGGCCAGGAAGAGCCCGAGAACCCGGCCCCGGTGCTCGCGCTGTCCGCCGCCTCCGAGGACGAGCACTCCCACGGCTCGACGGCCGAGGAGGCCGAGGACGACGCCAAGGCCGCCGAGAACACCGCCGCCGACACCTCCGACTCCGCCGACAGCAGCGACACCACCGCCCGCGTCCTCGGCGTGGTGGGCATCGTCGTCGGCCTGGTGGGTGTGGCGTACGGGGTGCTCGCCGGCCGTCGGCGCACCGACGCCTGAGGCCCGCTCGACCGCGGCGCGCGCACGGGGTCGCACAGCCTCGTCGACTTCTCATTCGACGGGTCGTACGACCCCGGCTCGGGCCGTAGCCAACACATCTGGGACATTTTTCTATGCGCAAGAAGACGTTCGCCGCGGCCGCGCTCCTCGCCGCCGCCACTCTCACCCTCTCCGCCTGCGGCAGCGGCGACGACAGCAACCCGCCCGTCGCCGTGGTCTCCGAGGAGTCCGCCTCGGGCAAGGCCGCCACCGTCCTCGACCGGCCGTTCGAAAAGCCGGACCTCGTCCTCACCGACACCCGGGGCAAGAAGTACGACCTCCGCAAGGAGACCGCGGGCAAGCCCACACTCGTCTACTTCGGCTACACGCACTGCCCCGACATCTGCCCGCTGACGATGAACAACCTCGCCGTCGCCAAGAAGCAGCTGCCCAGGTCCGCGCAGGACCGGCTGCGCATCGTGTTCGTGACCACCGACCCGGCGCGGGACACCCCCGCCGAGCTCGGCAAGTGGCTGAAGGGCATCGACAGCGAGATCGTCGGC
This sequence comes from Streptomyces sp. NPDC040410, assembly GCF_055595715.1. Taxonomy (NCBI): domain Bacteria; kingdom Bacillati; phylum Actinomycetota; class Actinomycetes; order Kitasatosporales; family Streptomycetaceae; genus Streptomyces; species Streptomyces sp. NPDC040410. Next base: position 538,306 of record NZ_JBVIVK010000002.1, on the reverse strand, counting down.
CTGACCGGCGACTTCGCCACCATCCAGGCCGGCGCCCGCACCCTCGGCATCTCCATCGAGCCGACGCACAAGGACAAGAACGGCAAGCTCGTCTCCGTGCACGGCACCCAGGTCGTGGCCTTCTCCCCGAAGACCGAGGGGGGCTACCTCCTCTACGGCGAGGACACCACCGTCGACGAGTACACCAAGGACCTCCCCAAGATCATCAGGGGGGAGAACCCATGAGGCGGACCGTGCTTCCGGTGGTGGCGATGGCCGGGGCCCTGGCCATCGCGGGCTGCGGCTCGGACGACCCCGACGCCGCTGACACCAAGGCCGCCATCTCCGTCGACTCCGCCTACATGCCGCAGCCCGTCTCCGACTCCATGGCCGCCGGCTTCCTGACGATCGTCAACGACAGCGGCACGAAGGACGAGCTGACCTCGGTCACCAGCGACGTCGCGGGCGAGGTCACCGTTCACAAGACGACCGGCGGCACCATGGAAGAGGCCCAGAACCTCGCCGTGCCCGCCCACGGTCAACTCGTGTTCGAAAGCGGTGGCAACCACCTGATGTTCGAGAAGCTGAAGCGCCAACCGAAGCAGGGCCAGACGGTCTCCGTAGAGCTGCACTTCGCAGAGTCCGACCCGGTCGTCGTCAGGATGCCGGTGAAGCCGGCGACCTACACCCCGAAGACCGGGCACTGAGGGAGGGGACCTTGAACCGGACCATCGCCCCCCGCGTGCGGACCCTCGTGCTGCTGCTCCTGGCCGCGACCGGCCTGCTCCTCGCCGGCGCCTCGCCGGCCTCCGCGCACGCCGCGCTGACCGGCAGCGACCCCCAGCAGGGGGTGGTGGTCGACAAGGCACCCACCGAGGTCTCGCTCACCTTCTCCGAGAAGGTAGCCACGTCCGACGACTCGCTGCGCGTCCTCGACCCCAAGGGCGAGCGCGTCGACGCCGGAAAGCCGTTCAACGTGAGCGGGACGACGTACGCCGTGAAACTGCACAGCGGCCTGCCCGACGGCACGTACACCGTCACCTACCAGGTGGTGTCGGCGGACAGCCATCCCGTCGCCGGCGCCTTCACCTTCTCCGTCGGCGCCCCCTCCGCCACGTCCGTGTCGGTGCCCGCACAGACCGCCGGCGGCGGGGTCGTGGGCCGGCTGTACGGCTTCGGGCGGTACATGTCGTATGCCGGCTTCATCGTCCTCGTCGGCGGCGCCGCCTTCGTCCTCGCCTGCTGGCAGCGCGGCTCCGGCGTACGGCCCCTGCAGCGGCTCATCGTCTCCGGCTGGGTCACGCTCACCGCCGCCACGCTGTTGCTGCTGCTCCTGCGCGGCTCCTACACCGGCACCGGAAAGATCGGTGACGTCTTCGACCTGAGCCTGCTCGGACAGGTGCTCCAGACCAAGACCGGCGCGGCCCTGGTGTCCAGGCTGCTGCTGCTCGCCGCCGGTGCCCTGTTCATCGCCGTGCTCTTCGGCGCCTACGACAAGCGGGAGGACGAGGAGAAGCGGGACCTGACGTTCGGGCTCGCGATCGGCGGAACCGTAGTGGCCGCCGGACTCGCCGCGAGCTGGGCGATGGCCGAACACGCCTCCACCGGCCTCCAGCCGGGCATCGCGATGCCCGTCGACGTCGTCCATCTGCTGGCCGTCGCCGCCTGGCTCGGCGGACTCGCCGCCCTTTTGGTCGCGCTCTACCGGGCCCCCGAGCAGACACCGGTCGACACGGCCGCCGTACGCCGCTTCTCGGCCGTCGCCTTCGGCAGCGTCGTCGCGCTGGTCGTCACCGGTGTCTACCAGTCGTGGCGCCAGCTCGGCTCCTGGTCGGCGTTCACCGACACGAGGTACGGACAGCTACTGCTCGTCAAGATCGGGCTCGTGGCACTGCTCGTCGGCATGGCCTGGATCTCGCGGCGGTGGACGGCCCGGCTGGCGCAGACCGTGCCCGCTGCGGCCGGCAAGGCTACGAAGGACCGGGAGAAGGAGCACGTCAGCGCCGGTGCAGGCGCAGCGGACTCCAAGCGGGCCGCCCAGCTCGCCCGGCAGAAGGCCGCCGTGGACGCGGCACGGCAGAAGAGGCTGCGTGACGCCGATCCGAACCGGTTCGGGCTGCGCCGCTCGGTGCTCGCCGAGGCGGGCGTCGCCGTCGTCCTGCTCGCCGTCACCACCGTGCTCACCCAGACCGAACCCGGACGCACGGAGCAGGAGGCCAGGGCGGCCACCTCCTCGTCCTCCTCTGCGAGCTCTTCGAGCTCATCCACCTCGTCAGCGCTGACCCTCGACATGTCCTTCGACACGGGCGGCGAGGACGGCAAGGGCGTCGTCACGGTCGACTTCGACCCCGCGCGCGTGGGCGGCAACGAGATGCACGTCTACGTCCAGCGGCCCAACGGGCGCGCCTTCGACGTCCCGGAGGTGAAGGTCGCCTTCACCCTCGACGCCAAGAAGATCGGGCCGCTCCCCGTCGTCCCCGACCGCATCACCACCGGACACTGGTCGGCGAGCGGAGTGCAGATCCCCATGGCCGGCGACTGGAAGATCGCTGTGACCGTGCGGACCTCCGACATCGACCAGGCGACCGTCTCCAAGAACGCGCAGATCGGCTGAACGCACCATGGCTGACCAGTCCATTCCGGAGGTCCGGACCTCCGAGACGCCCCCTCGGGAAGGCGTTTCCGCACAGGCCCCCTCCGCGGAGGGACTCTCGCGGCGCAGGCTGCTGAGCACCGCCGGTGCCACCGGGCTCGTGCTCGGCGCGGCCGGCGGGGCGGCGGGATACGCCGCCCAGCCCGCCGAGGCCACGCCGCTCACCTCGGTGGGCTCCGGCCAGGTGATGTTTCACGGGAAACATCAGCCCGGGATCACCGAGGGCCTCCAGGCTCGCGGCCACCTCGTCGCCTTCGACCTTGCGGCCGGCGCCGGCCGCAAGGAGGCGGCCGCCCTGCTGCGCCGCTGGTCGGAAACGGCCCGGCGGCTGATGGCCGGCGAGGCGACCGCGCACGACGACACCGGTGTCGCCCGGGACTCCGGCCCCTCCTCACTGACCATCACGTTCGGCTTCGGCCACAGCTTCTTCTCCCGGACCGGCCTGGAGAAGCAGCGCCCGGACTCCCTCGACCCGCTGCCCGACTTCTCCTCCGACCACCTCGACAAGACGCGCAGCAACGGCGACCTGTGGGCGCAGATCGGCGCCAACGACGCGCTGGTCGCCTTCCACGCCCTGCGCGCGATCCAGAAGGACGCCGGCGGCGCGGCCCGCGTCCGCTGGCAGATGAACGGCTTCAACCGCTCGCCCGGCGCCACCGCGCATCCCATGACGGCCCGCAACCTCATGGGCCAGCTGGACGGCACCCGCAATCCGAAGCCGGCCGACGCCGACTTCGACGAGCGGATCTTCGTCCCGGCCTCGGGTTCGGCCGACCCGGCGTGGATGGCGAACGGCTCCTACGCCGTCGTACGCCGCATCCGCATGCTTCTCGACGACTGGGAGAAGCTCTCGACGACGGCCCAGGAGAACGTCATCGGGCGCCGCAAGGCCGACGGGGCGGCGCTGTCCGGCGGCACCGAGACCACCGAGATGGACCTGGAGAAGACGGACGCCAAGGGCAACCTCGTGGTCCCGGTCGACGCCCACGCCCGCATCACGCGCCCCGACCAGAACGGCGGCGCGGCGATGCTCCGCCGCCCGTTCTCCTATCACGACGGCATCGACAACGACGGAGTCCCCGACGCGGGCCTCCTCTTCATCTGCTGGCAGGCCGACCCCCTGCGCGGCTTCGTTCCCGTCCAGCGCAAGCTCGACCGGGGCGACGCGCTCTCGCAGTACGTCCGGCACGAGGCGAGCGGTCTGTTCGCGGTGCCGGGCGGGGCAGCCGAGGGCGAGTACGTGGGGCAGCGGTTGCTGGAGGGGTGAGAGTCACTCGCATGAGGGGCTCTCGTGAGACGCGTGGGCCCCGATTCCGTGGGCCCATTAGGGTGAGGTCATGCCAGCGAGCTATGCGTATCTCGGCCCTGAGGGCACATTCACCGAAGTCGCCCTGCGCACGCTGCCGGAGGCGGCCACCCGGCAGCTGATCCCCTACGTGTCCGTGCAGTCCGCGCTCGACGCGGTGCGGGCAGGCGAGGCCGAGGCCGCGTTCGTGCCGATCGAGAACTCCGTCGAGGGCGGGATCACGACCACCCTCGACGAGCTGGTCGCGGGCGCGCCGCTGATGATCTACCGCGAGGTGCTGCTGTCGATCACCTTCGCGCTGCTGGTCAGGCCCGGCACGAAGCTGTCGGAGATCAAGACGGTCACGGCCCACCCGGCCGCCCAGCCGCAGGTGCGCAACTGGCTCAAGGCGAACCTCCCGGACGCGGTCTGGGAGTCGGCCGCCTCGAACGCGGACGGCGCCCGCCTGGTCCAGGAAGGCCGGTACGACGCGGCCTTCGCGGGCGAGTTCGCCGCCGCCCGCTACGGCCTTGAGGCCCTGGAGACCGGCATCCACGACGCGGAGAACGCCCAGACACGGTTCGTGCTGGTCGGCCGGCCCGCCCGGCCAGCGGCGCCGACCGGCGCGGACAAGACGTCCGTCGTGCTGTGGCAGCGCGACGACCACCCCGGCGGGCTGCGCGACCTCCTCGGCGAGTTCGCCACCCGGGGCATCAACCTGATGCTGCTGCAGTCCCGGCCCACCGGCGCCGGCATCGGCAACTACTGCTTCTGCATCGACGCCGAGGGCCACATCTCCGACCGCCGGGTCGCCGAGGCGCTGACGGGCCTCAAGCGGATCTGCCTCCAGGTGCGGTTCCTCGGCTCGTACCCGCGTGCGGACGTGGGCACGGACGGGGTGCGCGCCGTGCCGCCCGGAACCTCGGACGAGGAGTTCGTGGCGGCGGCGGACTGGGTGGCGCGGTGCCAGGACGGACGTTTCTAGCGGCTTCCAGCCACTCCTACCTGCGGGGGGCAGTTATCCACAGGCGTTGTCCACAGGTTGACCTCCCGGCGCTTCTCGACCTGGGGACAAGTCGACAACTAGGTGCTGTCCGGTCGACAAATCGCTCCAGAGGTCCCCAACTCGTCCACAGTCCCTTGGGTCACTCTTCGTCCACCCGTTTCCTTCGTTCAATCCTTTGGGGCGACGCATTTCCATCCGAAAGTGGGTGCTCAGCGCGTTCGGGACAGGAATTCCTCGCCTTGGACACCTAGCACGGAATGATCATTTCCGAAGTCCACAGATCTTCCGCACAGCCTGTGGATAACTCTCCGGATGGTGCAGACCCCTGTGGACAACCCGGGCCCCAAGTCCCGTTCCCCACAAGGAATTCGAGTCAACCGGACGCGTTCCGCCTGCCCCGTTCCAGGGAGTGAGACACGCTTTATTGACACTGTGAACACTCCAGGCATTTAACCCATAACAGAACGTAAGCCACTGTTGGGAATAGTGAGTCGTGGGCCGTCACCCCGCACCGGTAGCCTTGAGCGCGTGATTGACCTTCGCCTGCTCCGTGAGGACCCCGACCGTGTGCGTGCGTCGCAGCGCGCCCGTGGAGAGGACGTCGCACTCGTCGACGCTCTCCTGTCTGCCGACGAGCGGCGCAGGTCGTCCGGCGTCCGCTTCGACGAGTTGCGTTCCGAGCAGAAGGCGCTCGGCAAGCTCATCCCCAGGGCCTCGGGTGACGAGAAGGCCGAGCTGCTGAAGAAGGCCGGCCGACTGGCCGCCGGCGTCAAGGCGGCCGATGCCGAGCAGACCGAGGCGGACGAGGAGACCAAGCGCCTCCTGCTCCAGCTCGGCAACCTGGTGCACCCCGACGTCCCCGTGGGCGGCGAGGAGGACTTCGTCGTCCTGGAGACGCACGGCACCATCCGCGACTTCGGCGCCGAGGGCTTCGAGCCCAAGGACCACCTGGAACTCGGCGAGGCGCTGGGCGCCATCGACGTCGAGCGCGGCGCCAAGGTGTCCGGCTCCCGCTTCTACTACCTGACGGGCGTCGGCGCCCTCCTCGAACTGGCGCTCGTCAACGCGGCGATCGCGCAGGCCACCGAGGCGGGCTTCATCCCGATGCTCACCCCGGCGCTGGTCCGCCCACGTGCCATGGAGGGCACCGGTTTCCTCGGCCAGGCCGCGGAGAACGTCTACCACCTGGAGAAGGACGACTACTACCTGGTCGGCACCTCCGAGGTCCCGCTCGCGGCGTACCACATGGACGAGATCCTCGACGCCGACCGGCTGCCGCTGCGTTACGCGGGCTTCTCGCCGTGCTTCCGCCGCGAGGCCGGCACCTACGGCAAGGACACGCGGGGCATCTTCCGCGTGCACCAGTTCGACAAGGTCGAGATGTTCTCGTACGTCGCTCCGGAGGACGCCGAGCAGGAGCACAAGCGGCTCCTGGAGTGGGAGAAGCAGTGGCTGACCGGCCTGGAGCTGCCCTTCCAGGTCATCGACGTGGCCACGGGCGACCTGGGCGCGTCGGCGTCGCGCAAGTACGACTGCGAGGCGTGGATCCCGACCCAGGGCAAGTACCGCGAGCTGACCTCGGCCTCCAACTGCGACGGCTTCCAGGCGCGCCGGCTGTCCGTCCGCATGCGCGACGGCAAGAAGGTGCAGCCGCTGGCCACGCTGAACGGCACGCTGTGCGCCGTACCGCGCACCATCGTGGCGATCCTGGAGAACCACCAGCAGGCCGACGGCTCCGTGCGCGTGCCCGAGGTGCTGCGACCGTACCTGGGCGGGCGTGAGGTGCTGGAGCCGGTCGCCAAGTGAGCTCGGGTTTCCCTTTCGGACTCGTCGCCACCGACCTGGACGGAACACTCCTGCGCTCCGACGAGTCGCTCTCGCGGCGCACCCGTGAGGCGCTCGCCGCGGCCACCGCGGCGGGCGCCGCGCACATCGTCGTGACGGGGCGCGCCGTCCCGTGGACCCGGCACATCCTCGACGACCTCGGCTACCGGGGCCTCGCGGTCTGCGGCCAGGGCGCGCAGGTGTACGACGCCGGAGAGCACCGTCTGCTGACGTCGGTGACCCTGGACCGGCAGCTGGCCGGTGTCGCGCTCGCCAAGATCGAGGCGGAAACCGGCCCGCTGTTCCTCGCGGCGAGCCGGGACGGTCTGGACGGCGAGGTGCTGGTCGGGCCCGGTTACGCGGTCACGGGCACACTCCCGGCGACCCCGTTCACGGACGCGTCCGACCTGTGGACCGCGCCGCTGAACAAGCTCTACATCCAGCACGCGACGCTCACGGACGACGAGCTCGCCGAGGTCGCCACACGGGCCGCCGGCGGCTTCGTCACCGTCACCATGGCGGGCGAGGGCATCGTCGAGCTCCTCCCCCTCGGCCTGTCCAAGGCGACGGGACTGTCCTTGGCTGCTCGCCGTCTGGGGCTGAAGGCGGCGGACACGATCGCCTTCGGCGACATGCCCAACGACATCCCGATGTTCGCCTGGGCGTCCCGGGGCGTGGCCATGGCCAACGCCCACGAGGAACTGAAGGCGGTCGCGGACGAGGTGACGTCCTCCAACGAGGAGGACGGGATCGCTGTGGTGCTGGAGCGGTTGCTGGGCTGAGCGCCGAAGTTCCCGCTCGGCGGGGACGCTTCGGTCTTGCGGAGGATGCACGGATCGAACGTGCGCGGGGAGAACCCCGACCGCGGCTTAGCAAGCCGGTGCCTTACCACTCGGCCAATCCTCCGGGAAGGCGGCCCACGCGAACTGATTCGCGTGCTCGAAGCGGCCGCCCGGGCAGCTCCCCGTGCGGGGCGGGCTCGACGGAGGGGTAACTACTCCGGAGTCCGCCGCGGGCTGCCCTGAAGGGAGCTCGGCGTACTGTCGTGCAGGGACATCGCCCAGCTCCTCTCCCCGAACGTGGGCGCCGGTGCGATCCGGCGTCGTGGACACAACCACTGTGCCTGTACGACGAGTTGGCCGCCACTGATTTACGGGCGGCCGCACGTCGCTAACGGCGGCGCCACCTGCGCCGACGCGCCTTGCTGAAGAACCACCCGGCGGGCGGCTCGTCGGAACGCCACGGCTGCGGTACGGGCTCCTCGGCACGCCAGCGCGCGGCGAGCATCCGGGCCCGCGCGGACGGCTCGGCGGTCTCGGCGGACCGGACGAAGTCCTCGTCCAGGACGAGTTCGTCCCACACGTCCCCGGTCCGCCCGCGACCGTCGCTCTCCGGTATCTCGCCTGCCATCCCCGTTCCTCTCAGCCGTGTGTCCCCGTGCGTCCTCGTGCGTCCTCGTGCATCCCGACTGCCCAGTGTGGCCGGACAGAGGTGAAGCCCCCGTCAAGATCCGGCCGCTTACTCCTCGCCCGCCAGCGTCAGCGACCGCAGCTTCTGCCCGGCGTACCAGGTGGCCAGCACGGTGACCGCGGCCAGCAGGACCGTCGCGGTCGTCAGCCCGACGTCCGAGGTCACCAGGTCACCGCCCGCGACCTTGTGGGCGACGGCCAGCGACCACTGCTGGACGCTCAGCGTGCGCGCCCCCGGCACCAAGGAGCCGAACAGGGCTTCCCAGACGAGTGCGTAGACCAGCCCGAAGACCACCGCGTGCCGGGACACCGTGCCCAGCAGGAGGAAGAGCGCCGCGTACGCGATGGAGGAGACCAGCGCCGCCACCGTGTAGGCGACGGCGATCTGCTGGCCGTTGCCGTTGAGGATGAACCCGGCGATCAGCGTCGGCAACGCCGAGAACACCATCGTCACGCCGATCGCGACGATCAGTTTGGTGAAGATGATCGTCGGCCGCTTCAGCGGCTTGGAGAGCAGGTACACCACGGAGCCGTCGTCGATCTCCGGTCCGATCGCGCCCGTGCCTGCGATGACGCCGATGATCGGCACCATCGTGGCGAGCGCCAGCCCGCCCAGCAGGTCCGACGCCGTCTGGTCGTCGGCTCCGGCCAGGCCGCGCACCACCACGGCGATGGCGATCAGCAACAGGGGCAGCGCGCCCAGGATGAGGGCCCGGCGACGGCCGAGCAGGGCCCGGTAGGTGAGCCGGGCGACTGTGGGGTCGTACATCTTCGGCCTCCTACGCGGCGACGAGATACGAGAAGACGGACTCGAGGGACTCGTCGGACGGCGAGACCGTGAGCAGCCGGATGCCGTGGTCCTTGGCGACCCTCGGCAGCAGGGCCGTGAAACGGCCGAAGTCGACGGCCTGGATGCGCAGCGCGCCCTCCGCCAGGTCGACTTCGATGCCGGAGGTCGACGGGTCGGCGATCAGCGCGGCCGCGAGCGCGCGGTCGTCGCTGGAGCGCACCAGGTAGCGGTGCGGACGGTCGGTCATCAGGCGGCGGATTCTGCGGAAGTCGCCGCTGGCCGCGTGCCTGCCCGCGACAACGACCTCGATGTGCCGGGCGAGTTGCTCGACCTCTTCGAGGATGTGGGACGAGAACAGCACCGTGCGGCCCTCGTCTCCCATGCGTCGCAGCAGATCCATGAGCTGCATGCGCTGACGCGGGTCCATGCCGTTGAAGGGCTCGTCGAGCAGCAGCAGCGACGGGGCGTGGACCAGCGCGGACGCCATCTTCACACGCTGCCGCATACCCTTGGAGTAGGTGGCGATCTTCCGGTCCTGCGCGTACTCCATCTCGACCGTGGCCAGTGCCTTCTGGGCGGCCTTGGCGCCCAGACCGTGCAACTCGGCGTTGGCGACGACGAATTCGCGTCCGGTGAGGAAGTCGTACATCGCCTCACGCTCGGGGACGATGCCGATGTGTCTGTAGATGTTCTCGTTGCGCCACACCTGCTGCCCGTCGAGGGTGACGGTGCCGGTGGAGGGGGCGAGGAAGCCGCCCATCATGTTGATGAGGGTGGACTTTCCGGCGCCGTTGGGGCCGAGGAGGCCGGTGACGCCGGGGCCGATCGTCATGGTGATGTCGTTGACGGCGACCACGTTGCCGAACCAGCGCGATACGTGGTCGATGTTGAGCGTGGTCACAGTCCGACCTTTCGGTAGCGGCGCATCAGGAGTCCGTATGCGGCGGCGATGAGGCCCAGGGTGACGAGGACGTACACCGCTCCCTCACCGTTCGTGGGTCCGACGCCGCCGGGGAACGCCGAGCTCGCGCCGAGGAACGCGGACTGCACCCCGTCGATGAGCGTGACGGGCGAGAACAGGCCGATCCAGGCGATGGCTCCGGCGCTGCCCTGCGCATCGGCGATGGCCTGCAGCGTGGAGACCGCCCCGTAGGAGATGGTCAGTACGGCGATCACGGCCGCGATACCGAAGCCGCGGCGCGGCGTGACCGACGCTATGACCAGGCCGAGGCCGGCGAAGAGCAGTGAGAGCAGTGCCACGGAGACGAGTCCCTGCGCGAATCCCTCGGTCTGGCCGGCGAAGTCGAGCTTGGCCAGCAGTGCGCCCACATAGAGCACGAGCAGCGGAGCGGCCGTGAGGACGAACATCGCCGAGGCCAGCGCCGCGTACTTGGCGCGCACGTAGTCGGCGGTCTCGATGGGCCGCGAGAAGTACAGCGGTACGGTCTTGAAGCGCAGGTCCCGCGAGACGGACTGGGGGGCCTGCGAGGCGACGTACAGGCTGATGACGGCCTGCATGACGATCGCGTAGCGCGTGTAGTCGAGGGGGAGTTCCTTCGCCTTGGTGGCGACGGCGACGGCGACCATGATGGCGGCGGGCACGCACATCACCACGAACAGCAGCATCGGCAGCACCTTGGACTTCACCGAGCGGCCGAGGCCGTAGGCGCCGCGCAGGGACTGCGAGTACAGCGAGCGGGTGGCGTAGGAGCGGCCCAGGCGCGGGCCGTCGTAGCCGCGGTAGCCGATGTCGTGGATGCGGGTCTGATCGCCCGACGGTGAGACCGGTGTGTGCAGGGGCTGCTCAACCGCCATGGCCGACCGCCTCCTTCCGCTGCTGCTCGTCGCTGTCCTTGAAGACCTCCGAGATGTGGTGCCGGCGCTGCTCCATGCGGACCAGGCCCAGTCCGAGGTCGGCGACCACGTCACGTACGACGTCGTAGGTCTCCTCGCCCTGCGCGGTGAGCAGCAGGATGTGGCCGGCGCCGGGCAGGCCGCCGCCGTCGTGCACCTCGATCCCGCGCGCGTGGAGCGCGTCGCGCGCCGCGCGGGTGCCGTCCGGGTGCGCGTCGGTGTCGGTGACCTCGATCGCGAGGGTCGTGGTGGTTTGGGTGAAGTCGGTGGTGGAGCTGGAGCGCAGGAGCTTGCCGCCGTCGATGACGACGACGTGGTCGCAGGTGCGCTCCAGTTCGCCGAGCAGGTGCGAGGTGACGAGGACCGAGATGCCGAAGTCGGTGTGGATGCGGCGGATCAGGCCGAGCATCTCGTCGCGGCCGACCGGGTCGAGGCCGTTGGTCGGTTCGTCCAGGAAGACCAGCTGCGGGTCGTGGACGAGGGCCTGGGCGAGCTTCACGCGCTGCTTCATGCCGGTCGAGTAGCCGCCGATGGGGCGGTAGCGCTCCTCGTACAGGCCGACGTGGCGCAGCGTGTCCGCGGTGCGCTCGCGCGCGGCGGTCGGCGGGAGGCCGGACATGCGGGCCATGTGGACGACGAACTCGGTGGCCGAGACGTCGGGCGGCAGGCAGTCGTGTTCCGGCATGTAGCCGACCCGCTCGCGGATGGCGCGGCCCGACGACGGGGCGGCGACATCGAGTCCGAGCACTTCGGCGCGGCCCTCGGTGGCGGGGGACAGACCCAGCAGGATCTTGATCAGTGTGGACTTGCCGGCTCCGTTGGCTCCGACGAGTCCGGTCACACCGGGCCCGACGTCCACGGAGAGCCGGTCAAGCGCGGTCACCCGGGGGAACCGCTTGCTCAGGCTTTCGGTCGCGATCACAGTCACATCCACGACGGTAGTGACGCGGACCACTCCCGTCGTCAGACCGGAGAGCCGTCTCGGAGTCAGACTCCAGGCGTACGGGTCCCTAAGGGTCCCCCTGAGGTCGAACAAAGGCCCCTGATTTTCCACACCGGCATGGTTTTCCACAGCCGGGGCCGTCCTGTTGACGCATCCTCCAACAACTGCCACTTCGCCACTGTCAGGTTACGGACAAGTAGCTTGATCGTTGCGGACAGTGAGGGCGGTGGCATGAGGGAGCGCTGGGTGCGGACCGGCGGGGTCGAGCTGTGCGTGGCCGAGCCGGGAGACCCGGCACAGCCGACGGTCCTGCTCGTGCACGGTTACCCGGACAGCAAGGAGGTGTGGTCGGAGGTGGCCGCACGGCTGGTGGACCGCTTTCACGTCGGCGGACGGATGGCCGAGCGCGGGCAGGGGGGCCACATCGTCAACATCGCGGCGGCGGCGTACCAGCCGTCCAAGTCACTGTCCGCCTACAGCACTTCCAAGGCGGCCGACTGATGCTGAGCGAGTGCCTGCGCGCCGAACTCGCGGGCCGGGGAATCGGTATGAAGGCGATATGCCCCGGAATTGTCGACCCCGGAATCACCTCAGCCACACGCTTCGCGGGCGTCGACGCGGAGGAGGAGAAGCGGCGCCGGAAGCGGGCCACGCGGCTGAGCCCGCTGCGCAACTGCGGTCCGGAAAAGGTCGCTTACGTGATTCTGCGAGCCGTCGCACGGGACGAGACCGTCGCACCGGTCACACCCGAGACCCACGGCGCCCGCCTCCTGTCCCGTCTGGCGGGCATACGAGTTGGTAGTCGAGACCGCAAATTACCGCTGAACTTCCGGCGGTTCACGACTCGTCACCCAACTTGCGTCCTTGGCACGGACTTTGGACCGTACTGGCTCAAATGACCCTGCAACCAAGCGATGTTGGCGAACGGCCTTGCGCTGCAGGGTGGTTGTCCACAGAACCGCCAATTCCCCCTGTGGATAACAGCACTTGGTTGTGGACCAAACATCGGGAGCAAAATCATTCGCGTGATTCACGTCTCCCCAGGCAGGCTGAGAGGATGGATGAAAGACGCACCGTGAAGGTGTCGAAGTACCTCTCGAAGCATCTGCGTCACCAGCCGGAGCGGATCGGGCTGACGCTGGACGCGGGCGGCTGGGTCGAGATCGACGTACTGATCGCAGCGGCCGCCGCGCACGGATTCCGGTTCACGCGCTACGAGCTGAACCACGTGGTCGCCGCCAACGACAAGCGGCGTTTCGCCGTCGAGGGCACCCGGATCCGCGCCAGCCAGGGCCACACCGTCGAGGTCGACCTCGGGCTCCCCCCGGCGACCCCGCCGCCGTACCTCTACCACGGGACCGTGGCCCGCTCCCTGGACGCGATCCGCGCCGAGGGCCTGCGGCCCATGAACAGACACGACGTGCACCTCTCGGCCGACCGCACCACCGCGACCCGCGTCGGAGCCCGCCGGGGCCGTCCCGTCGTGCTGTCAGTGGACGCGGGCGCCATGCACCGCGACGGGCACGTCTTCCACGTGAGCGCGAACGGCGTGTGGCTGACGAAGGCCGTACCGCCGCAGTACCTGCGGTTTCCCGGGCAGCATTGAGCCTCCGTCCGCCACGATCGGCGGTATGGACCACCTCCCCACCACCGAGGCCGCCGTCACCGCTCTCCGCACGATCGCCGCCGAGTACGCGCGTGAGATCGAGGTCACCCACGACATCGTCGCCGACCGGACGTTCCGCCGCAGCGCCGCGGGCGCCGGCGTCACCACGGACCCGGACGGTTGCCTGCCCCACGAGGCGTACGTCGGGTTCGGCGGCCTGCCCCGGGTGAGCGTGCGGCTCTGCCCGGAGGACGACGCTCTGATCACCGTCGAGGGCATCGAGTGCCCCTACAGCCCGCGGCGACGTGCCGGCCTTCCTGCGCTCCGTCTTCGGCGGCCTCGCACACGTCAGGGCCCGCCGCTTCCCGCCCGGCTACTTCCTGATGGTGCCGCTGCCCGGCGACCGTCTGCACAAGGAGTCCATGGCGATGGTCGGCCTCGGCCCGTGGCTGAGCGGCCGCGTGCGATGACCGCCGGTGACCGTTTCACGTGAAACCCGTTCGGCCGCATACGCTCGAACCCATGAGTCTGCGTCTGAGCACCGTGATCCTCCCCCACCGCCGCTGGCACGAGGGAGGTCGTGCGGCATGGCAGCGTGCGGAGCAGCTCGGCTTCCACGCCGCCTTCACGTACGACCACCTGTCCTGGCGCAGCTTCCGGGACGGTCCGTGGTTCGGTGCCGTGCCGACGCTGACCGCCGCGGCGGCCGTCACCGACCGGCTGCGCCTGGGCACCCTGGTGACTTCGCCGAACTTCCGCCACCCGGTGACCCTCGCCAAGGAACTCATCTCCCTCGACGACATCTCCGGGGGCCGGGTCACGCTCGGCGTCGGCGCGGGCGGCACCGGCTTCGACGCCACCGCGCTCGGCCAGGAGCCGTGGACCCCCCGCGAGCGTGCCGACCGGTTCGGGGAGTTCGTCCCGCTGCTGGACCGGTTGCTGACCGAGGATTCCGTGTCATACGAGGGCGACTACTACTCGGCGCACGAGGCGCGCAACATCCCGGGCTGTGTGCAGCGCCCCCGGCTGCCCTTCGCGGTGGCCGCGACCGGGCCGCGCGGGCTTGGGATCGCCGCGCGGTACGGACAGGCATGGGTGACCACGGGCGACCCCAAGCTGTACGAGAAGGGCACTCCTGAACAGTCGATTCAAGCCATTCGCGGACAGGCCGACAGGCTGGCCGACGCGTGCGCCGAGATCGGCCGGGACGTGACCGGGCTCGACAAGATCCTGCTCACCGGTTTCACCCCGGACCGCGGCCGGCCGCTGCAGTCACTCGACGCGTTCGTGGACTTCGCGGGACGGCACCGGGAACTGGGCTTCACCGAGATCGTGGTCCACTGGCCCGTCCCCGACTCCGACTTCGCCGCGGACGAGAAGGTCTTCGAGCAGATCGCCATGGAGGTACCCGCGCAACTGGGCTGAGTCGGCGAAGCTCGAGGCTGCCGGTGAGGGCGGTAACCACTCACCTGTGCGGACTCCTGCACGGTCGTGCGGGCATATGCGGGAGAATGGCCGGGTGACCTCAGCGACTCGACAGCCCGAGACCCCGGCCGCCACCGTCCCGCCCCGGCTGATCGCCACCGATCTCGACGGCACTCTGCTGCGCGACGACAAGTCGGTCTCCCCGCGCACGGTCGCCGCCCTCGCCGCCGCCGAGGAGGCGGGTATCGAGGTCTTCTTCGTCACCGGCCGCCCGGCCCGCTGGATGGACGTCGTCAGCGAACACGTCCACGGTCACGGCCTGGCGATCTGCGGCAACGGCGCCGCCGTGGTCGACCTGCACGGTGGCCCCGGCACCCACCGGTTCGTGAAAGTGCGGGAGCTCGCGCGGGAGAACGCGCTGGACGCCGTACGGCTGCTGCGCGAGGCCGCGCCGGGCACGGTGTACGCGGTCGAGCAGACGTACGGCTTCTACCAGGAGCCGGACTACCCGAAGCTCCACATGGAGATCCCCGACAGCCTCGCGCCCGCCGAGCGGCTTCTCGCGCCGGACGCGCCCGGCGCCGACGAGCCGGTCCTCAAAATCCTGGCGTACCACCCCCGGATCGACCCGGACGCCTTCCTCACCCTCGCCCGCCTCGCCATCGGCGACCGCGCCAACGTCACCCGCTCCAGCCCCAGCGCCCTGCTGGAGATCAGCGGCCCGGGCGTCTCCAAGGCCAGCACGCTCGCCCTGTCCTGTGCCGAGCGCGGCATCTCCCACGAGGAGGTCGTCGCCTTCGGGGACATGCCGAACGACGTCGAGATGCTGACCTGGGCGGGCCGGTCGTACGCGATGGGCAACGCGCACCCGGATGTGCTCGCCGCCGCGTCGGGGAGGACGGTCGCCAACAACGAGGACGGCGTGGCGGTCGTGATCGAGCGGATGCTGGCGGAGCGGGCGTAGGACCTGTCCGGGGCGCCCTATCCGACCCGCACACCTCGTGCCGTCAGCCAGGGCACCGGGTCGATCGCCGAACCCGATTGTGGCGTGACCCGCACCTCGAAGTGCAGATGCGGGCCGGTGGAGTTGCCGCTCGTGCCCGACTGCCCGATCCACTGTCCGGTGGCGACACGCTCCCCCTGGTCGACGGTGACCGCGGCGAGATGGGCGTACTGGGTGTAGTAGCCGCCTCCGTGCTCGATCACGATCTCGATGCCGAACGGGCCTCCGCAGGACACCTTCACCACCCGGCCCGCCCCCACCGCCCGCACGGGCGTGCCGATCGGCACCGCGAAGTCCTGTCCGGTGTGCCGGTTCGCCCACCGCGAGCCGCCGCTGCCGAACCCCGCGGACAGCTCGTACCCCTCCACCGGCGCGACCCACGCGCGCGTGAGGTCCGACGGCGGCTGGTCCAGCCGGACGGCGCCGCGGCAGGAACCTGCCGCGACGGAGGCGTTCGCCTGGTCCTGCAACTGCCACCGTGCCTCTTCGAGCTTCTGCTCGATCCCCTGCTTCAGCTCGGCGAGTTCGGTGTTCCGCTTGTCCAGCGCCTGCCAGGCCGCCGCGGCCTTCGCCTCGTCGGCGGCGAGCCGTGCCTCGGCCCGGCGGCTCTTGCCGATGGCGTTGTTGACGGCGAGATCCGCCTGCCACACGGCGTGCTGACCGCGCATCAGCTCTTCCGGGTCGTCCGCCAGGATCATCTGCGCGGCGAGCGGCAGACCGCCGCCGTCACGGTACTGGGCGCGCGCGATACGGCCCAGATCCTCGCGCATGACGGCGATCTCCCGCCGCTCGCGGTGGAGGAGTTCCTCGTACCGGTGCGCCCGCGCCCGCTGCGCCTCGGCCTCGCTCCGCCCCGCCTCGTACTGCTGCGTCGCCAGGGCGGCGTCCTCGTAGAGGCGCGCCACCTGACCGCTGAGCCCGGAGTCCGTTCCGGTGCCGCCCGGGGCGCCGTCGCCGTCGCCGGCCGCATCGGCGGGCGGGGTCGCGAGCAGGGCGAGCGCGCACAGCAGCGCTGGAACGAGCAGCGGATGGCGGCGAAGTGATCGCATGTCAGCGATCGTGGCCCGTGCCGAGGTTCGCGGTCCTGTTCAAGTCGTACGGTTGGGGGAACCGTTGGTGCGGACGGGTCACGCGCAAGCCTGGCAGGCCGTTTCCCGCGCGGCGAGTCCGGCCGCAGGACGCCCGCTTCCGTACCGCTGGGCCCTGTCTAGCGCGCCCCCGCCGGCTGCTCCGACTCCGCCTCCCGCTCCACCATCGTCCGCAGAGGCCCCTCCACGGCGGCCAGCTCCTCGTAGGAGCCCCGCTGCACCACCCGCCCCTCGTCCAGCACGACCACCTCGTCGACCGCCGCAAGTCCGGCCAGCCGGTGGGTGATGAGCAGCGTCGTGCGGCCCTCGGTGGCGGCCAGCAGATCGGCGGTGAGCGCGTCGGCCGTCGGCAGGTCGAGATGTTCGGCGGGCTCGTCGAGCACAAGGACGGGAAAGTCCGCGAGCAGCGCACGGGCCAGCGCCAGCCGCTGCCGCTGTCCGCCCGACAGCCGCGCCCCGTACTCGCCGACCAGGGTGTCGAGCCCGTCGGGCAGCCCGTCGGCCCAGTCGAGCAGCCGGGCCCGCGCGAGCGCGTCGCGCACCTCGCCCTCGGTGGCGTCCTTCTTGGCGAGGAGGAGGTTCTCACGCACCGAGCTGTCGAAGAGGTGCGCGTCCTGCGCGCACAGCCCCACGAGCCGCCGTACGTCGTCGCCGTCCAGCGCGTACGCGTCCACGCCGTCCAGCGTGTACGAGCCCGCGTCCGCGTCCAGGAAGCGCAGCAGTACCTGCGCCAGCGTCGTCTTGCCGGAGCCGGAGGGCCCGACGACGGCGGTTCGTCGGCCTTCCTCCAGGGTGAGGTCGAGTCCGGCCAGGGCGTCCCGGTCCTGCCCTGAGTGGCGGGCGGCCAGGCCTTTGACGACGAGCGGGAACGGCGACGCGGGCGCCGGCTGCGGCTGCTCCGGCTCCCTTACGGGTTCGGGGGCGTCCAGCACCTCGAACACGCGCTCGGCGCTTCTGCGCACCCGCTGCCGGTACTGAACGGCCGACGGCAGCCCGAGGACGGCTTCGAACGCGGCCAGCGGGGTGAGAACGACGACGGCCATGGCCACGCCGCCCAGCCGCCCGGCGGCGACCGCCTGGGCACCGAGGAGGGCGGTGGCGGCGACGGTCAGGCCCGACAGCAGCGCGGTGAGCCCGTCGCCGAGCGCGGTGGCGGTGGCGGCACGCGAGGCGATCCGGGTGAGGGTGCCGTCGGCCCGCCGCGCCTGTGCGGTGCGTGCGGGCAGGGCGCCGGCGACGGCCAGCTCGGCGGTGCCTGTGAGCAGGTCGGTCACGCGCGTTGCCAGCACTCCTCGGGCGGGGGCCAGCCTGCGCTCCGCTCGGCGTGCAACGGCACCGGTGACCAGCGGGACTCCGGCCCCGGCCGCCAGCAGCCCGGCCGCGAGCGCGGCGCCGGCCTCCGGCAGCATCCAGGCCGTGAAGGCGACGGACGCGGCGGACACCACGACCGCGGAACCGGCGGGCAGGAGCCAGCGCAGCCAGTAGTCCTGGAGTGCGTCCACGTCGGCGACGAGCCGGGAAAGCAGGTCGCCCCGGCGGGTCCTGCGCAGTCCGGCGGGCGCCAGCCGCTCCAGGCGGCGGTACACGGCGACGCGTGTGTCGGCCAGCATCCGCAGTACGGCGTCGTGCGACACGAGCCGCTCGGCGTACCGGAAGACGGCCCGCCCGATGCCGAAGGCCCGCGTCGCCGTCACGGCCACCATCAGATACAGCACGGGCGGCTGCTGCGAGGCCCGCGAGATGAGCCACCCCGACGTGGCCATGAGGCCGACCGCGCTGCCGAGGGCGAGGCTCCCGAGCAGCAGGGCGAGGGCCAGGCGCCCGCGCCGGGCGCCGGACAGGGCGCGGACGCGGACGAGTACGCCACCGGCGGTGGTCGTGCGGCCCGTCTCCGGTTCAGCAGGGGTGGTGCGGACGGGCCCGACCCGGACGGGCTGGGCCTGCGACCCCTCGGTCCCGGCGGGGACGCGAACACGCGTCTCGGGCTCCGCCGGCCGCACCGCCCCGTCCGGGGCTTCCAGCCGCACCACCCGGTCCGCCACTCGCAGCAGCGCCGGCCGGTGCACCACCAGCAGCACCGTCCGCCCGACGGCCAGCCGTCGTACCGCCTCCACGACCTCCGCCTCGGTGGCCCCGTCGAGCGCGGCCGTCGGCTCGTCGAGGAGCAGCACGGGCCGGTCCGCGAGGAACGCCCGGGCCAGCGCGAGCCGCTGCCGCTGGCCCGCGGACAGCCCGGCCCCGTCCTCGCCGAGCAGGGTGCCGGACCCTTGGGGCAGCGCGTCGACGAACTGCAGAGCCCCCGCGTCCGCGAGCGCCCGCCTTACGTCGGCCTCGTCCGCGTCGGGCCGCGCGAGCCGTACGTTCTCGGTGATCGTCCCTGCGAACAGATGCGGTCGCTGGGGCACCCACGCGATCCGCGAGCGCCACTGCCCGAGATCGATCTCGGCGAGATCCGCTCCCCCCGCCAGGACCCGTCCGGCGCTCGGCCGCACGAACCCCAGAAGCACGTTCAGCAGCGTCGATTTGCCCGCACCGCTGGGCCCGACGAGGGCGACGGTTTCCCCGGGCTCGACGGCGAAGGACACGTCCGACACGGCGTCCCCGGACCGGCCTGGGTAGCTGACCGTGACCCGCTCGAAGGCGAGGGCACCCGGCGGCACGGCGCCGGCCCCCGACGCCGGTACCGGCGTCTCCAGCACCGAGAAGATCTCCTCTGCCGCGGCGAGTCCCTCCGCCGCCGCGTGGTACTGCGCTCCCACCTGGCGCAGCGGCAGGTAGGCCTCCGGCGCCAGGACGAGGATGACCAGGCCGATGTACAGGTCCATCTCACCGTGGACCAGCCGCATCCCGATGGTCACGGCGACCAGGGCCACCGAGAGGGTGGAGAGCAGTTCCAGAGCGAAGGAGGAGATGAAGGCGATCCGCAGGGTGCGCATGGTCGCCTGCCGGTACGCGCCGGTGATCCGCCGGATCGAGTCGGCCTGCGCCTTGGCCCGCCCGAACACCTTCAGGGTCGGCAGGCCCGCGACCACGTCGAGGAAGTGCCCCGACAGCCGGGACAGCAGCCGCCACTGGCGATCCATCCGGGACTGGGTGGCCCATCCGATCAGCACCATGAAGAGCGGAATGAGCGGGAGGGTGCCGACGATGATGGCCGCCGACACCCAGTCCTCGGTCACGATCCGCGCCAGCACCGCCACCGGCACGACCACGGCGAGCCCCAACTGCGGCAGATAGCGCGCGAAGTAGTCGTCGAGGGCGTCCGCTCCCCGCGTTACGAGGGCGACCAGTGATCCCGTCCGTTGCCCGCTCAGCCAGCCGGGGCCGAGCGCCACCGCGCGCTCCAGCAGCCGCCCTCGCAGCTCCGACTTGACCGCCGCACTCGCCCGGTGGGCGGCGAGCTCGGTGAGCCAGGAGACCAGGGCGCGGCCCAGCGCGACGGCCACCAGCAACAGCAGGGGGGTGCGGAGTTCGGAGACCGGCATCCCGTGCTGGAAGGCACCGACCACCACTTCGGCGATGAGCATCGCCTGCGCGATGACCAGCCCCGCACCGACGGCCCCCAGGCCGACGACAGCCACCAGGAAGAGGCGGGTGGCGCGGGCGTATCGCAGGAGTCGCGGATCGATCGGTTTCACGTGAAACACACCTCAGTGCGTGGCATCGGCGATGTGCTGTGTCCCGATCCGCTTGCGGAACACCCAGTAGGTCCAGCCCTGGTAGAGCAGGACGATCGGTGTGGCGACCGCCGCGCACCAGGTCATGATCTTCAGGGTGTACGGGCTCGACGAGGCGTTGGTGACCGTGAGGCTCCAGTTCTCATCGAGCGAGGACGGCATGACGTTCGGGAAGAGCGTCAGGAAGAGCATGGCCACTGCGGCCACGATAGTGACGCCGGACAGTGCGAAGGACCATCCCTCACGCCCGGCCTGGTTCGCCACCAGCGCCGCGACCAGTCCGGCGACGGCCACGACGAGCGCGACCAGGCTCTTGCCGTCACCGCTGTCGATCTGCGTCCACAGCAGGAAGACCAGCGCCGACACGGCGGCGGTGAGACCGACACGCAGCGCCAGTCTCCGCGCCCGCTCCCGGATGTCCCCTACCGTCTTGAGCGCCGTGAACACCGCGCCGTGGAAGGTGAACAGCGTCAGCGTCACCAGCCCGCCGAGAAGGGCGTACGGGTTGAGCAGGTCCCAGAAGGTGCCGACGTACTCCAGGTTCCGGTCGATCTTCACGCCCCGCACGATGTTGCCGAAGGCCACGCCCCACAGGAAGGCCGGGATCAGCGAGGTCCAGAAAATCGCGGTCTCCCAGTTGCGCTGCCACTTCTCCTCGGGCCGCTTCGCCCGGTACTCGAAGGCGACGCCCCGGACGATCAGGCAGACCAGGATGATCAGCAGGGGCAGATAGAAGCCGGAGAAGAGGGTGGCGTACCACTCGGGGAAGGCGGCGAAGGTCGCGCCGCCCGCCGTGAGCAGCCAGACCTCGTTGCCGTCCCAGACCGGACCGATGGTGTTGATCAGCACCCGTTTCTCGGACCGGTCGCGGGCGAGCAGCCTGGTGAGGATGCCGACACCGAAGTCGAACCCCTCCAGGAAGAAGTAGCCGGTCCACAGGACGGCGATGAGGACGAACCAGACGTCGTGAAGTTCCATGACTGTGCAGCTCCCTCGGCCTAGTACGAGAAGGCCATCGGCTTGTCGGCGTCACGGGAGTCGCCGCCGATCTTCGTGGGCGGGTTGAGGTCGGCCTCGGTGAGTTCTGGCGGGCCGGCCTTGACGTACTTCACCAGCAGCTTGACCTCGACGACGGCGAGGACGGCGTACAGGGCGGTGAAGACGATCATCGAGGTGAGGACCTCGCCCTGGGAGACACCGGGGGAGACCGCGTCGCGGGTCTGCAGCACGCCGTAGACGACCCACGGCTGGCGGCCCATCTCGGTGAAGATCCAGCCCCAGGAGTTGGCGATCAGCGGGAAGGCCAGGGTCCAGACGGCCAGGAGCCAGTACAGCCTGGTGAGCTTGGGGTTGAGCGCCTTGTTCCTGAAGAGGACCAGATGCGGCACCTCGTCGTCGCCGACCCTCAGGTGCTGCGACAGCATGAACTTCTTGCGCGTGAGCCACAGGCCGGCCACGCCGATGGCGAGGGACGCCATGCCGAAGCCGATCATCCAGCGGAAGCCCCAGTAGGCGACGGGGATGTTGGGCCGGTAGTCACCGGGTCCGAACCGCTCCTGCTCGGCCTTGTTGACGTCGTTGATGCCGGGCACGTACGAGCTGAAGTCGTCCTTGGCGAGGAAGGACAGCAGGCCCGGGACCTCTATGGCGACCTTGTTGTGCCCCTTGTCGACGTCCCCGTAGGCGAAGACCGAGAAGGGCGCGGGCGCCTCACCGTCCCACAGCGCCTCGGCGGCGGCCATCTTCATCGGCTGCTGCTCGAACATGATCTTGCCGAGAACGTCGCCGCTCACGGCGGTGAGCAGGCCGCCGACGGCGACGGTGACCAGACCGAGCCGCAGCGAGGTCTTCATCTCACGGATGTGCTTCCTGCGGAGCAGGTGATAGGCGGAGATGCCGACCATGAAGGCACCACCGGTGAGAAACGCGGCGGACAGGGTGTGGAAGACCTGGGCGAGCGTGGTGTTCTGCGTCAGCACCAGCCAGAAGTCGGTGAGCTCGGCCCGCCCCTTGGCCTCATTGATCTTGTAACCCACCGGGTGCTGCATCCACGAGTTCGCCGCGAGGATGAAGTACGCCGACAGGATCGTGCCGATCGAGACCATCCAGATGCAGGCGAGATGGATCCTCTTCGGCAGCCTGTCCCAGCCGAAGATCCACAGGCCGATGAAGGTGGACTCGAAGAAGAACGCGATCAGGGCCTCGAAGGCGAGTGGGGCTCCGAAGATGTCCCCGACGAAGCGGGAGTAGTCCGACCAGTTCATGCCGAACTGGAACTCCTGCACGATGCCGGTGACCACCCCCATCGCGATGTTGATCAGGAAAAGCTTGCCCCAGAACTTGGTCGCCCTGAGGTACTTCTCCTTCTCCGTGCGCACCCAGGCGGTCTGCAGCCCGGCCGTGAGGGCGGCGAGCGAGATCGTCAGGGGGACGAACAGGAAGTGGTAGACGGTGGTGATCCCGAACTGCCATCGCGCCAGGGTCTCCGGCGCCAAAGCCAATTCCACGTCGTCAGTCTCCTTACATCGCCGTGTCCACGGCTGGATTTTGTCCCTTGTGTCACACGCAACAAGGGAGCAACCAGGACACGCTTGTGAACGCGTTCACATTCACAAGCAATTATGACGCATGCCCGTTCGAGACCTGAAAGGCGGGGGGTCCCGTAGCGCGACCCACCCGCCTCACCAGGCATGAACCTGTTCACGATGCCACCGACGGCGACGCCGGCCAGAGGCCGGTCAGAGCTCCTTGCGGAACCCTTCCGCCACCTTCAGGAAGATGTCGTTCGCCTCGTTCTCCCCGACCGTGACCCGCACACCCTCGCCCGGGAACGGCCGCACCACCACGCCCGCCTGGTCACACGCCGCCGCGAAGGCCACGGTGTGCTCCCCCAGCCGCAGCCACACGAAGTTGGCCTGCGTCTCGGGCACCGTCCAGCCCTGGGCACGCAACGTGTCGACCACCCGGTTGCGCTCGCACACCAGCGAGCCGACCCGGCCGAGCAGTTCGTCCTCGGCACGCAGAGAGGCGATGGCCGCATCCTGGGCCAGCTGGCTCACCCCGAAGGGCACCGCTGTCTTGCGCAGGGCGGCTGCGACCGGCTCGTGGGCGATCGCGAACCCGACCCGCAGGCCGGCGAGGCCGTACGCCTTGGAGAACGTGCGCAGGACGCAGACGTTCGGCCGGTCCCGGTACAGCGTCACGCCGTCCGGCACCTCCGCGTCGCGGACGAACTCGCGGTACGCCTCGTCCAGCACCACCAGCACGTCCCCGGGCACCCGGTCGAGGAACCGCTCCAGCTCGGCCCGCCGGACGGCCGTCCCCGTCGGGTTGTTGGGGTTGCATACGAAGATCAGCCGGGTCCGGTCGGTGATGGCGTCCGCCATGGCGTCCAGGTCGTGCACATCGCCCGGCGTCAGCGGCACCTGCACCGAGGCCGCGCCGCTGATCTGCGTGATGATCGGGTACGCCTCGAACGACCGCCAGGCGTAGATCACCTCGTCTCCGGGTCCGGAGGTCGCCTGCACCAGCTGCTGGGCGACACCGACCGAGCCGGTCCCGGTCGCCAAGTGGGACAGGGGCACCCCGAAACGCTCGGACAGCTCGTTCATGAGGCCCGTGCAGGCCATGTCCGGGTAGCGGTTGAACGACGAGGCGGTGGCCGTCACGGTCTCCATCACGCCCGGCAGCGGCGGATAGGGATTCTCGTTGGAGGACAGCTTGTACGCGACCGGGCCGCCCGCCACGGCCGGCTTGCCCGGCTTGTAGGTGGGGATACCCTCCAGCTCGGCACGCAGCTTGGGGCTCGTCTCGCTCACCGCAGTCCTCCTCGCGACCACCGGCGGGACCGTCCCACCACCGGCTTCCAATGCTCCTCACCTTATGAGGATTCGGCTCCGCTGCGTACAGGTGGGGAGCGGCCTCCTTCCCGGCGGGGCTCGGACCTCATCCATCACATCCGCACCAGGGGCATCACCGCGCGAAGGCATACGAATCGGGGGGCGCGGCCACATATATCTACGCGCCGGTGGCTCGCGCCGTGGCGCGCATCCCTCGTGAAGGTGAGTTGAGACCTCTTCGAGACATCGGGGACTTGGCAGGCCGGTGCACGCCGTCAAGTCACGTCCTGCCATTGGATCGCTCAACTCCCTTGCTTTCCAAGGAGTTTGATACCTATCGACCATGCAGAAACGTGCCTGTCAATGCGTGCATATGCGTCCGCCCTACCCCACCGGATGAGCCCTACTATCGGCTCGCCATGACAGCAGCAGGGAAGCAACAGGTGAGCCGCGCGGAAACCTCACGCCGAGGCAGCCGGCCGGGCCGGGCGGGCATCAGGGACGTGGCCGCCGCCGCCGGAGTCTCCATCACGACCGTCTCCGACGCTCTCAACGGCAAGGGCCGGCTTCCGGACGCCACCCGACGCCACGTCCGCGAAGTCGCCGACCGGCTCGGTTACCGCCCCTCGGCCGCCGCACGCACACTCCGTACCGGCAAGTCCGGGCTGATCGGCCTGACCGTGACGACGTACGGGGATGAACCTTTCACCTTCACCGAGTTCGCGTACTTCGCCGAGATGGCACGGGCCGCCACCTCCGCCGCGCTCGCCCGCGGCTACGCCCTCGTCATCCTCCCAGCGACCTCGCGCCACGACGTGTGGTCGAACGTCGC
The DNA here is from genome assembly GCF_055595715.1 of Streptomyces sp. NPDC040410. NCBI lineage: Bacteria > Bacillati > Actinomycetota > Actinomycetes > Kitasatosporales > Streptomycetaceae > Streptomyces > Streptomyces sp. NPDC040410. The sequence continues at coordinate 513,033 of NZ_JBVIVK010000002.1, read as the reverse complement.
CCTCGACGGGACCGTGGTCATCGACCCGTCCGACCAGGACCCCGTCGTCAGCGAACTGGTCCGCCAGGGGTTACCGGTCGTCTCCGACGGCCGCCCGGCCGGCGCGCTCCCGGTCACCGCCTGGGTCGACAACGACCACGAAGCCGCCGTACTCGGCATCCTCGACCACCTGGCCGACGCCGGCGCCCGCCGTATCGGCCTGCTGACCGGGACCACGACGGACACGTACACCCATCTGTCGACCACCGCGTACCTGCGCTGGTGCGAGCGCGTGGGCCAGGATCCTGTTTACGAGGCCTATCCGGCGCACGATCCGTGCGCGGGCGCCGTCGCCGCCGACCGGCTCCTCGCCCGTCCCGACCGGCCCGACGCCGTCTACGGCCTGTTCGACCCGAACGGCACCGACCTGCTCGCCGCCGCCCGCCGCTACGGGCTGCGCGTCCCGGACGACCTGCTGCTGGTGTGCTGCAGCGAGTCCACCGTGTACGCCAACACCGAACCGCCCATCACCACGCTGTCCCTGAAGCCGCGCCGCATCGGCACCGCGGTGGTCCAGCTCCTCATCGACGCCATCGAGGGGGTCGAATCGGACCAACCGGTCGAGCAGGTGATACCGACCGAGCTGATCGTGCGCACCTCGTCCCAGCGACGTTCGCCGCGCACAACCGTCAGCCCGCCGCGGTCGCCCGAGAAGGGGTAGGGCACGGCCGCCCGCGTGGCGGCAGAAGCCCTGCCCAATCGGGGCGAAAGCGGCGGTGAAGTGGAGTCCCGCTCCGATTCACCACCCCTGGGTCATCACATGTCGCTATCCGCATTCCTATGATGGGCCCACGACACCGCGGGCCGCTGCGACCAGGCAGTCCGATGCGGTGCAGATGCGGCGCGATGGTGGAGGGGTCGATGACTCAGGGGGCCGGTCAGGGACCCGAGGTGGAGCGGACGGCGACGTTGCGCGACTTCCGGGTACCGGCATACGTCCACGAGACCGGGCCGTACCCGCAGAGCGCGCATGCCGACGAGGCCGTCAGACCCGTAGAGGAGCCGGTGGACCATCCGGAGGGGTACACGCCCACGCAGCGCGATCTCCCCGTCATCAACCGTGGTGACACGCTGCAGGTGACGATCGACCCGGCGTCCGCGCCGGCCCCGCAGCCGGCCGCGGGCCCCGGCCCTCTGTACGTCGTCGGCGACGTGCACGGCTACCTCGACGAACTGGTGGCCGCCCTGCAGGACAAGGGCCTCATCGACTCCGCGGGGAACTGGTGCGCGGGCACCGCCCGGCTGTGGTTCCTCGGCGACTTCACCGATCGCGGACCCGACGGCATCGGCGTCATCGACCTCGTGATGCGGCTGTCCGCCGAGGCCGCCGCGGCCGGCGGCTACTGCAAGGCCCTCATGGGCAACCACGAGCTGCTGCTGCTCGGCGCAAAGCGGTTCGGCGACACGCCCGTCAACTCCGGCGCGGGTACCGCCACCTTCCAGGCGGCCTGGCTGCTCAACGGCGGCCAGAAGACCGACATGGACCGGCTGCAGGACCACCACCTCCAGTGGATGGCCCGCCTCGACGCCGTCGAGGCGGTCGACGGCCACCTGCTCGTCCACTCGGACACCACCGCCTACCTCGACTACGGCGACTCGATCGAGGCGGTCAACGACACGGTCCGCGAGACCCTCACGCGCAATGACGCGGACGAGGTGTGGGACCTGTTCCGCAAGTTCACCAAGCGCTTCTCCTTCCGCGACGAAGGCGGAGCCGACGCCGTGCGCTCTCTGCTGGACACGTACGGCGGCACCCGCATCGTGCACGGTCACAGCCCCATTCCCTACCTCCTGGGCGAAGTCGGCTCCGAGGACGGCGAGGACACCGGCGACCCCGTGGTCGAGGGACCGCACGTGTACGCCGACGGACTCGCCATCGCGATGGACGGCGGGGTGACCATGGCCGGAAAGCTGCTGGTCCAGCAACTTCCCCTGGATATCTGAACGTTCACGGGGCAGGCACCACACGTGGCGGAGTGACCGGCGACGGCGCGGGCCGGGGGCCAATTTCTGCAAACCCCCTGTCACCGCCGGCCGTCGCCGCTCTACCATCGGCTTATCCGTAGCAGGCTCCCCTCCGTTTCTGCCCGACGGCTCGTCGCCATGCCGAGTCCCAAGCCCTACGGAGCATCGGGGGATGCACATGAACAGCGTTCCGCAGCACCTGTTGAGTGAGGACCGCCAGGAATACGAGCGGATCCTCGATGAGGCGCTGCGCTCCGCACCAAACCGCCCGGAACTGGCCGCTGTCGGACAGCGGCTCAACCCCGAACAACTGCGCACCATGGCGCTCAACGCCACCGCACTCATCACGGCGGCCGCGGCGACCGAGTACCAGCACTACGTGAAGGTCCGCGAGGAACTGCGCCAGCCGGCGCCGGCCACCCCTTCGACCGTTCGCGACACCGGCTCCTCGGAGCCGGGCGCGGGCGCGATGGGGCTTGCCACCACCATGGGGGAGGTCGCCGAGACCGCCGGCGCGGGCGCCGTCGCCGTCGTCGCGGTGCTGGCCCCCGTCCTCGCCGGAACCGCCGCGGCGATCTTCCTGCTCGTGGGCTACATCCTGAGGATGCTGGACCCCGAGCGGGCCTTCGCGCAGACCATGCTCACCACCGGCTGGGTGTTCGGCGCCATGACCGCGGCCGCGATCCTCGTCGCCGCCGTCGGGCTGCTGCTCACGGCCCTGCGCAACCGGCCCTCGCTCGCCACCGGCCCGTACGGCGAGATGAGCGAGGAGGTGGCCCGGGCCAGGGAAGCCTGGCGCGAGGCCCTTCTGGAGCGCGGCATCCTGCCCTTCCTGCGGGAGGCACTGGCCGGCCCCGGCACCGCCGCCCTGCGCCGTACGGCACCGCAGGCGCCGCCCAGCCGCATCCCGCACCTCGGCTATGACCGCCCGGGCTTCACCAGCCCCGACGACGGTCCGGCCCCGGGCCCGCGTCCGAGCTTTTCGAGCCCGGACTACACCAGCCCGGACTTCGGAGGACCGGAACACCAGCCGGAGTAGCCCCTCGGCTTGCGCCCCGTCCCGGCGAGCGCAAGCCGAACTCCCGGTCGCCGACCCGGGAGCCGCCGTGTTCACGGCGGATGTCCTGGGAGATCTTCATGCTGCAGAGCCCGGGTTCCCCGGTGGCGCCGTCACCACGGGCGGTGCCGGTGCCAGTTCTGCCAGTTGCCGGTGAGGGGCAGGTCTGCGGATCTGCCCCTCAGGCATGTCAGTCCGCCAGGGGGAGGTACACCCGGTTGCCGCTGGCCGCGAACTCCTTCGACTTCTGGAGCATCCCCTCGGCGATCTCCTCGTTCGAGGCACCTTCAGCAGCCGCACCGCCGAACCGCTCTGTGATGCTTTGACTGATCTTCATGCTGCAGAACTTCGGGCCGCACATCGAGCAGAAGTGAGCCGTCTTGGCGGGTTCGGCGGGCAGGGTCTCGTCGTGGAACTCACGTGCCGTGTCCGGGTCGAGGGCGAGGTTGAACTGGTCCTCCCACCGGAACTCGAAGCGGGCGTCGGACAGCGCGTCGTCCCACTCTTGTGCACCGGGGTGCCCCTTGGCGAGGTCGGCCGCGTGGGCGGCGATCTTGTAGGTGATGACGCCGGTCTTGACGTCGTCGCGGTTGGGCAGACCCAAGTGCTCCTTGGGTGTGACGTAGCAGAGCATGGCCGTGCCCCACCAGGCGATCATCGCGGCACCGATGCCGGACGTGATGTGGTCGTACGCGGGCGCGACGTCCGTCGTCAGCGGGCCGAGCGTATAGAACGGAGCTTCATCACAGATCTCCTGCTGAAGGTCGATGTTCTCCTTGATCTTGTGCATCGGGACATGGCCCGGGCCCTCGATCATGGTCTGAACATTGAAACGCTTCGCGATCCGGTTGAGTTCCCCGAGCGTGCGCAACTCCGCGAACTGCGCCGCGTCGTTGGCGTCCGCGATCGAGCCCGGCCTGAGGCCGTCGCCCAGCGAGTAGGTGACGTCGTAGGCGGCGAGAATCTCGCAGAGTTCCTCGAAGTTCTCGTACAGGAAGCTCTCCTTGTGGTGCGCGAGGCACCACGCGGCCATGATCGAGCCGCCGCGGGAGACGATGCCGGTCTTGCGGTTGGCGGTGAGCGGCACGTACGGCAGGCGCACGCCCGCGTGGACCGTCATGTAGTCCACGCCCTGCTCGGCCTGCTCGATGACCGTGTCCTTGTAGATCTCCCAGGTGAGCTCCTCGGCGCGGCCGTCGACCTTCTCCAACGCCTGATAGAGCGGCACGGTGCCGATCGGCACGGGGGAGTTGCGCAGCACCCATTCGCGAGTGGTGTGGATGTTGCGGCCGGTGGAGAGGTCCATGACCGTGTCGGCGCCCCACCGGGTCGCCCAGGTCATCTTCTCGACCTCTTCCTCGATGGAGGAAGTGACCGCCGAATTGCCGATGTTGGCGTTGACCTTCACCAGGAACCGCTTGCCGATGATCATCGGCTCGATCTCCGGGTGGTTGACGTTGGCCGGGAGCACCGCGCGGCCCGCCGCGATCTCCTCGCGTACCACCTCGGGCGCGACGCTCTCCCGGATGGCCACGTACTCCATCTCCGGCGTGATCTCGCCCTGTCGCGCGTACGCGAGTTGCGTGACCGCCTTGCCGTCGCGGCCGCGGCGGGGCTGGCGCGGGCGGCCCGGGAAGACCGCGTCGAGGTTGCGCAGGCCGCCTCGCGGAGAGGTGTGCTTGATGCCGTCGTCCTCGGGGCGGACCGGACGGCCCGTGTACTCCTCGGTGTCGCCGCGGGCGATGATCCAGTTCTCCCGTAGCGGCGGCAGCCCCCTGCGGACGTCCGTGTCCAGGAGGGGATCGGTATACGGGCCCGAGGTGTCGTACAGCGTGACCGACTGCCCGTTGGTGAGATGCACCTGGCGGACCGGCACCCGTAGATCGGGGCGTGAGCCCTCGACGTACGCCTTGTGCCAGCCAATGGACTTCCCGGCATCCCCGCTCGTCGATCCGTTGGACGGAATCTGCGTGGAGGCAGGCGTGCGTGCGTCCTGGTTGGTCATGAGACCTACTCCCTACGCCGGCATTACCCGGTAACAGGTTCGGCGGTCGACGCAGCGGTTTCCGTCCGGCGACGTTTCGTGTGAAACATCACTCGCTTCCGTCGATGTTTCATGTGAAACATCGACGGGACGGAGGTCAGCGCCCTCTCAGCCCGGTGCTCCGAGCTCCCGCGTGTGCAAAGGTTGCCCCCACGCTAGCGTCATTTGTGGCGCGGTGAACAGTGGGCCCCTCACGTTCTTGCGATGATCGGTCGGTGACCACGATGCATCAGCCCCCGTACCCGCCGCCCGGGCCACCCCGCAGGCCCGGAGCCGGGAGTACCGGCGGTTTCGGCGATGGCCATGCTTACGACGACGGGCACGGCCAGGAACCGGGAGCCGACGGCGGTCACGAACCCGGATCGGGAGACGGACACGGACCGGGCTCGGGCGCAGGTCATGGTCATGGTCATGGTCACGGCCATGGGCCGGCCGCGCCCGTATCCAAGCACCTGCGCAAGGTCATCGCAGCGATCCTCATCCCGTTCGCCGCGGCGGTGGTGGTCGGCCTCGTGGTGCTGTGGCCCGGCGGCGCCCCGCCGCACGAGCGCACCGGCGTCGGCTTCGACCGGCAGACCCAGCAGGCCACGGTCACCGAGGTCGTCAGTGTGAGCTGCAAGTCGGTGAACGCCTCGGGGGACACGCCGACCGGCGACACGTCCACCGCCGAGGGCTCGTCCGCCGAGCAGCAGGCGAACGGCACGTGCAAGACGGCCACCATCCGGGTCGACACCGGCGAGGACAAGGGCCGCACGTTCACGGAGATCGTCCAGCCCGACCAGTCACGGCAGTTGCACGAGGGCGAGAAGGTCTTGGTCGCCTACGAGCCCTCCGCGCCCAAGGATCTGCAGTACTCGGTCACTGACGTGAACCGCAGGATCCCGATGACCGTGCTCGCCGGTATCTTCGCGCTCGCCGTCGTGCTGGTGGGCCGGATGCGTGGCGTCATGGCGCTGGTGGCGCTGGCCGTCAGCTTCCTGGTGCTGACCTTCTTCATCCTGCCCGCGATCCTGCAGGGCTCGAATCCGCTGGTCGTGGCGGTGGTCGGGTCGAGCGCCATCATGCTGATCGCCCTCTACATGTGCCACGGACTGTCGGCGCGTACGTCGGTGGCGGTGCTCGGCACGCTGATCTCACTGGTACTGATCGGCGTTCTCGGCTCGGTGTTCATCGACTGGGCCTCGCTCACCGGCAACACGGACGACAACACCGGGCTGATCCACGGCCTGTATCCGTCGATCGACATGAGCGGTCTGCTGCTCGCCGGCATCATCATCGGCTCGCTCGGTGTCCTCGACGATGTGACGGTCACGCAGACGTCGGCGGTCTGGGAACTGCACGAGGCCAATCCGACGCTGGGCCCGCGCGGACTGTACCGGGCGGCCATCCGCATCGGCCGCGACCACATCGCGTCCGTCGTCAACACGCTCGTCCTCGCGTACGCGGGCGCCGCGCTGCCGCTGCTGCTGCTCTTCTCCATCGCCCAGAGCAGCGTGGGGACGGTCGCCAACAGCGAACTCGTCGCGCAGGAGATCGTGCGCACGCTCGTCGGCTCGATCGGTCTGGTCGCCTCGGTGCCCGTGACGACGTTGCTCGCGGCCGTGATGGTCTCGGCCGACCGGCCGGGCCAGGAGACGGTGTCTGCCGAGCCTCACCCGGCGCCGGCGCGCGGCAGCAGGGGCCGGCGGCGCAAGCGCTGAGGCGGTGACGCCGCAAACCGGATCACGCCCCTGCCTGGTTTCGCGACCAGCCGCCCGCCCCCGCCTCGTTCCGCTGCCACCCGACCGGCTCTGCTCGATCCCGCACAGCCGCCTGAGCAGAAGCGTTACTGCGCAGTCCCGCCGGGAAGCCTTCCACCAACCGCCCTGCCCGTAAGACCTCAGCCCGCGCTCTGCTCCTCCGCCAGGATGCGGTCTAGTGCCTCGTCGAGGTGGGCGTCGAAGTCGCCCAGCGCCCCTTCCTGGCCCAGCGGCACCAGCTTGTCGGTGCGGTCGAGGAAGGCGATGAGTGGCGCGGTCGACGAGCGGAACAACGCGTGGTCGCCACCTACCTGAAGCCGGATCAGGACGTCGCTCAGGGATTCGGGATCGGCGGGCGAGACCCGCACGTCTCCCTCCCCGCACGGCCGGCCCACTCCGTCGATCAGCAGTTCGCGACCGAAGGCCCAGGTGACCGGGGCGTCGCCGGGCAGATGGAAGGTCAGCCGGACGGCATAGGGATCACCGGTCTCGTACCGCAGTTCCACCGGGATGCGGAAGGAGAGCTCCTCGGAGACGAGAAAGCTCATCATGACCTCTGCCTGTACGGACTCGCGCATCGCCTACCCCGTCATTTGCCGTCGACTGGCCGGGAATGAATCTCTGACTCTGAGGGCATCTTGCTGAACGTACACGGCAGATCACAAGGAGTGAGTTTTCAGATACTGATAGAGATCGCGAGCGACCCGAGGAACCTGCCGATCTCCTGCTGCAACTGGTGCGCCGCGGGGAGCAGATGCGCGGCGTGGTGAGCAGGCAGGGAGATGGCCATCGTGGCGGCCGTGGTGCCCACCGTGATCGGGATGGCCGCACACACCGTCCCCAGCGCGTACTCCTGACGCTCGGTCACCGGTTCCCTTCGCGGCGTCCGCTCCAGACGCCGGAGCAGGATGTGGTTGTCGCGCACCGTGTACGGGGTGAGCGACTGCACCGGGTAGCGGTCGAGGTGATCGCGGCGGGCGTCCTCGTCCAGCTGGGCCAGCAGGCACTGCCCGATGGCGTGCGCGTGTCCGGTCTCACGGAAGTCGGCCCATTCCTCGACGGCCGGATTGCCCGGTGTGTCCGAGACACACATGATTTCGATCTCGCCGTCGCGGTACATCGCGTAGTAGACGGGCACACCGATCGCGTCGCGCCAGTGCGCGAGGGTGTCGGCCACCGTGCTGCGACGTTTCTGCTGGGCTCCGCTGCTGCCCAGTCGCTCGGCCGCCTCGCCGAGGAAGAACAAGCCCTTCTCGCGCCGCAGATAGCCCTCGTGCACGAGGGTGCGCAGCAGGTGGTACGCCGTGGGGAGGGCCAGGCCCGTCTCACGGGCCAGTTGTTTGGCGGGGGCTCCGTGTTCGTGCTCGGCGACGCATTCCAGGAGGCGCATCGCCCGCTGGACGGACCCGATGAGTGTGGCCGGGTTCGGTTGCCCGGACGGTGCCGTCGGGTGCCGCTGGACCGGCGGTGGCGTTGGGTGCGGCCGTGCGGGTTGCTCGGGGGGCCGCAGGCGGGTCCCCGGGGAGGGGACGGCGGACCGGGCCGTTGCGAGGGGTGCCTGGGTTTCCGTGGGTGCGGTGTCAACGGTGGCCAAGGGTCACTCCCGAAGCGCGAGGGGGCAGTCCGTGCGGGGGGGACACGGGAGGGGGTGTACGCCGCTCGCGGGGTTGTCCCCGCGTCGAATTCCGGACTCTAGCCGCGCTCCACCGCTGGCAGACGGCCCGTCCGGAAAACTTCCCTCGCCCGAGGGAACCGGTGATTCCTGTTACCGGTCACCGGTTGCCCGGGGTGCTCACCAGTCGCTGCGCGACGAGGAGCTCGACGTGAACTTCCGTACGACGTAGACCAGTCCGCCCAGCAGCGCGACGAAGACCAGCACCTTGAAGAGCAGGCCGATGACGAAGCCGACGACGCTCGCTATCAGCCCGCCGAACACGACGAGAGCGATGACCGGCACCGCGACCCACTTCACCCACCACGGCAGTCCCGCGAAGATCTCTCGCATCGCCCTCGCCCTTACCTCTCCGCCCGTCGCTGTGCCGGGTCCGCTCGATCCTGCTTGATGTCCTGCACTCGATGCTAGGGCGGCAAGGGGGCCGGACGGGGGCCTCGCATCCCTTGTCCTCCCCTGACCGATCCCCTAGGGAACCCTGAGGCGGCAGGTCAGCTCTCGGGCGGAGAGAACACCACCAGGACCCTCAGGTCCTCGCTGATGTGGTGGAACTTGTGGGCGACGCCGGCCGGTACGTAGACCACGCTGCCGCGTGCCACCTCGGTGGTCTCCAGGCCGACGGTGATCGCAGCGCGGCCGCTGACGACGAAGTACACCTCGTCCTGGTTGTGCGGCTGCTGCGGGTCGTGCTGGCCCGCGTTGAGTGCGTACAGGCCGACCGACATGTTCCGCTCCCGCAGGAACTGAAGGTAGGCACCCTCGTTGGCGGCGCGCTCCGCCTCCAGCTCGTCCAACCGGAATGCCTTCATCGACTTCGTCCGCCCTCGCCCATACTCGTAACCGATCTCTTCTGCCACGATCAGACACATGAAGAATTTCGTAGTCAAGACGCTCGCCAACGCGGGCGCTGTCGCGGTCGCCGTATGGCTGCTCGACAAGATCACCCTGACCGGTGACAGCACGGGCAAGAAAGTCGGCACGCTGATACTGGTCGCGCTGGTTTTCGGCCTGGTGAACTTCCTGGTCAAGCCGATCGTGCAGGTGCTGACCTTTCCCCTGTTCATCCTGACGCTCGGCCTGATCACCCTGGTGGTCAACGCCCTGATGCTGCTGCTCACCTCGTGGCTGGCCGACAAGCTCGACCTGAGCTTCCACGTCGAGGGCTTCTGGACCGCCGTGGTCGGCGGCCTGATCATCTCCATCGTTTCCTGGGCGCTCAACGTCGTCCTGCCCGACGGGGACTGAGCCCGCCATGACCTACCGCGTCTGCTTCGTCTGCACCGGCAACATCTGCCGCTCGCCGATGGCCGAGTCCGTCTTCCGCACCCGCGTTCAGGAGGCCGGGCTCGACGGCCTGGTCGAGGTCGACAGCGCGGGCACGGGCGGCTGGCACGAGGGCGACGGCGCCGACCCGCGCACCGTCGCGGTCCTTGAGGACAACGGCTACGAGTGCACCCACACGGCCCGGCAGTTCCAGGCGTCCTGGTTCTCCCGGCTGGACCTCGTCGTCGCCCTCGACGCCGGCCATCTCAAGGCGCTGCGCCGCCTCGCGCCCGGCGGACACGACGCGGAAAAGATCCGGCTTCTTCGCTCCTACGACTCCGCCGCCGGTGACGATCTCGGCGTACCCGACCCGTACTACGGGGGCATGGACGGCTTCGAGGAGTGCCTTGCGATGGTGGAGGCGGCGAGCGGGGGGCTGCTCGCCGCGGTACGAGAGCGCCTGGAGGGACGAGCGGCATGAGCGGTACGGATACGCCTGGGCTGTCCGCCGGCAGTGGTGAGGGCACGCGCGCGGTGCGGGCCGGGCTGCCCGAGCCGGTCAAGCACGCGCCGCCCCTGCCCGGGCCGGTGTTCGCCGCCCACTTCCATCTGCCGGGCGACCCCACGGGCCCGTACACCTACGGCCGCGACGAGAACCCGACCTGGACCCTGCTGGAGCGCGCCGTCGGCGAGCTCGAGGCTCCCGGGCGGGACGGCACCGAGACGCTCGTGTTCGCCTCGGGCATGGCCGCCGTCTCGTCCGTGCTCTTCTCACAGCTGCGCGCCGGGGACACGGTCGTCCTGCCCAGCGACGGCTACCAGGTGCTTCCCCTGGTGCGCGCCCAGCTGGAGGCGTACGGCATCGAGGTGCGCACCGCGCCGACCGGCGGCGACGCCCAGCTCGACGTCCTCGACGGCGCGAAACTGCTGTGGATCGAGAGCCCCTCGAATCCCGGCCTGGACGTGTGCGACATCCGCAGGCTCGTCGAGGCGGCACACGCGCGTGGCGCTCTGGTGGCCGTCGACAACACGCTCGCGACGCCACTCGGACAGCGCCCGCTGGAGCTCGGCGCCGACTTCTCGGTGGCCAGCGGCACCAAGCAGCTCACGGGGCACGGCGACATCCTCCTGGGCTACGTGGCGGGCCGCGACGCCGCGACCATGGCTGCCGTACGCCGCTGGCGGAAGATCGTCGGGGCCGTTCCGGGGCCCATGGAGGCATGGCTCGCGCACCGTTCGATCGCCACGCTCCACCTGCGCGTCGACCGGCAGAACACGAGCGCCCTCGCCCTCGCCGAGGCCCTGCGGGAGCTGCCTGAGGTGACCGGGCTGCGGTACCCGGGGCTGCCGGCCGACCCCTCGCACAAGATCGCCTCGCAGCAGATGCGCCGCTACGGGTGCGTGGTTTCCTTCACGCTGCCCACGCGCGCGCGTGCCGACCGTTTTCTCGAGGCACTGCGGCTCGTGGACGACGCGACCAGCTTCGGCGGAGTGCGCTCCACAGCCGAACGCCGTGGCCGCTGGGGCGGAGACGCGGTGCCGGAGGGCTTCATCCGCTTCTCGGTCGGAGCCGAGGATCCCGAGGACCTGGTGGCTGATGTGCTGCGTGCGCTGGAGGAGTCGGCGGACTGACGGCTTTGCGCTGCGCCGGTGGGTCTCGGGCTACGCACAACGGACGGTCCGAGCCTCCCCCCTCGTGGCTCGGACCGTCCCCGGTTCCGCGCGCGAAGAACCGCGCGACCAAGGCTAGTTGACTCTGTGTCAGTGTCCAATCACCGTAGCGACAGAGACCTATCGACTTATTTATAGTTGGGCGCGGGCCGGGGGCCGCACGTAGGGCAGGCAAGGGGAGGGGAGGGCGTGCGATGGATCTGGCCTTACTGCGCACGTTCGTGACCGTGCACCGGGCTGGTTCCTTCACCCGCGCCGCCGCGCTGCTCGGACTCTCCCAGCCGGCCGTCACCTCGCAGATCCGCACCTTGGAGCGGCAATTGGGCCGCCCTCTGTTCCTGCGGCAGGCCCGCGGAGTGACACCGACGACCATCGGCGACGAACTCGCCCACAAGGCGGCGCCGCATCTCGACGCGCTGGTGGAGATCGCCGAGAGCGGACTCGACGACGAGTCCTCCTTACGGACACTGCATCTCGCCGGCCCTCCTGAATTCACCGCCGAGCGGGCGCTGCCCGCGCTCACGGAGCTGACCGGCGAGGACGGACGGGGCTTCGCCCTGCGTGCCTCCTTCGGAAACGCCGAGGAAGCCCTGGAGGGACTCGCCGCCGGACATCAAGATCTGGCAATCAGTACGGCCCGACCCCGCGGTGCTCTGCTCACGGCGACGCCGCTCTGCGACGAGGAGCACCTCCTCGTCGCCGCCCCCCGCTGGGCCGGGCAGATCGGCCCCGGTGCACCCCGCCGCAAGGGGGCGCTCGCACTCGAGAACGTCCCCTTGGTCGAGGTGCACGAGTCGCTGCCCTTCGTCTCCCGCTACTGGGCCTCCGTCTTCGACTCCCGGCCGGCCGCTCCGGGCACCGTCATCGTGCCCGACCTGCGCGCGGTCCTCGCCTGCGCGGTCGCGGGCGCAGGCCTGGCGGTGCTGCCCCGCTATCTGTGCGGGGCCGCCCTGGAGCGCGGCGAGGTCCTCGCCCTGCACGATCCCGCGGTGCCGCCGCTGCGGACGTACTTCCTGGTGGTCCGCACGGGCACGCTGGCGATGCCGCACATCGCGCGTGCCCATGAGTGGCTGCTGCGCGCGGCCGTCGAGTGGTGCTGAGAGCTGCACCAGGGGAGATCGAGGTGCTGGGCCGCGCGGACATCACGCCATGAGCTCGATCGGTGACATTTCGCGATGTTTCACGTGGAACGAGCCGGGCCACATTTCTCCCATGACCGTCCGACCCGTGGTCAAGCGCACCGCCCGTGCCGTCCTGCTGGACGGCGACGACCTGATCCTGATCAAACGCACCAAGCCCGGTGTGGATCCCTACTGGGTCACCCCCGGCGGCGGGGTCGAGCCCGACGACACGACCGTTGTGCACGCCCTGCACCGCGAGGTCTATGAGGAACTCGGCGCCAAGATCACCGACGTGGTGCCGTGCTTCGTGGACACCGTCGAGCACATCGGCGAGGACGCAGGCGCGACCGGTGTGAAGGTTCAGCACTTTTTCGTCTGCCGCCTCGAGTCCATGGATACGTCCCTGCGGCACGGTCCCGAAGTGGACGAGCCCACCGGTGAGTACGAGATCGTGCGGGTGCCGTTCACCAGGGTCGGCATCGCCTCCGTCCATCTCGTCCCGCTTTCGCTGCGGCACTACCTGGACGGGAACATCGAGGGCGTACGCGCCATGCACGCCCCGGACCTGGGCTGAGACCGCGCGGAGTCAGGTGACGGCGACGAGCTCCTCCACCGAGTCATGGCGTATGCGTTCCGTCGGGATGCCGATGTCCCGCAGAGCGTCCACTCCGCTGCGGATCATTCCGGGCGGGCCCGAAATATAGGCGTCGTACTCGTTCCACGGCCCGTAAGCGCGGATGGCGTCGGGGAGCTGGAGATGCGCCTGCTGGTCGACGACCGCGCGGACCGACAGCCACGGATGGGACTGCTGGAGCCTGAGCATGGTGTCGATGTCGTACAGGTCGTGGCCGGTGCGGGCGCCGTAGAAGACCTCGACCGGGCGCCGCTCTCCGTGCTCGGCGACGTCCTCGACCAGCGCCTTGATGGGGGCTATGCCGGTGCCGCCGCCCAGACAGAGCAGTCCGCTGTCGGTGCTGTGGTCGACGGTCATCGAACCGGCGGGCGGGCCGAGCCGGATGATGTCGCCGGGCCGGGCACGGTGCACCAGGGCGTTGGAGACCCAGCCCGCTGGGACGGCCTTGACATGGAACGACAGCAGACCGTCGGAGCGGGGGACGGAGGCGAAGGAGTAGTGCCGCCAGATCCGCGGCCACCAGGGCGTCTCCACGCTGGCGTACTGTCCGGCGAGGAAGGGGTACGGCTGGTCGGGCCGGACGGTCACGACCGCTACATCCCGGGTTCTCAGGTCGTGCGCCACGATCTCCGCGTGCCACCAGGCCGGCGCACGCAGCTCGTCAGCGGCCGCCGCATCGATCATCACCTGCGAGATCGTCGTGTACGCCCGGACCCAGGCCGCCTCCGTGTCCGCGCTCCAGATGCCGCCCGCGTACTTGCTGAGCGCGCCGATGAGGCACTCACCGACCGCCGGGTAGTGCTCTGGCCGAGTGCCGTACTTGCGGTGGCCGCGGCCGAGGTTCTGCAGGTAGTCGACGAGCACCGCCGTGTTGTCGATGTGCTCGGCCGCGGTGAGCAGCGCCTTCAGGAGCCGGTCCCGCTGGGTGTCCATGGCGGCGGGGAACAGCGAGCGCAGATCGGGGTGGCGCACAAAGAGCAGTGCGTAGAAGTACGACGCGACCTTGTCGGCCACCGGGGCGATCTCGGCCATGGTCCCGCGGATGAGGACGGCGTCCGGGGAGGCGCTCTCGGGCGGTTTCGCGGACAGCTTCTCGTGGGGAAGGCGAGCGGGCCGCTGCGGCTCGGGCGGGAAGGGCGGGGCCGACGGGGCGGACCGGACGGTCACTCTCTCGTCGCTCTGCGGTGCCTCGTGGTCCGGAGGGGTCGTCCCGCCAGCCGTGCTCCTACTCGCCGGGCGCATGGCGGCCAGGCGGCTGCCCTCGGTCGTCTCCTGTTCGCTGTCCGGAGTCATCGCCGGCTGCTGACGCGGGCTGAACCAGCCGCCCCCGCCGCCGGACGTGCCGTTGTCGGCCGACCTGGTGGTCGGAGCGTCCATGGTGTGCCTCGCCTCGAACATCTGTCGGTCGGTCTGCGCACTTCGTCGGTCGGAAGTTGCCTGCTTCCCCCGCAGACGGCTTGTATTCACGTTCGGTGCCGCGGCCGAAGCGGCCACACTCAACCCGGATTTCGCTCCCTCACGGACAAGTAAGGCGAGCGTGTGACATTGGCCGCAGTACTCTCACGGCAGCATCCCACTCGCCCTGGACGTCCCGCCGCATAACCGGAAATGCGGGTCTTCGATCTCTCCGTCCCGTTAGGCTGCATTGCCCGTTCTCGGCCCACAGGGGATGCGCACTCCTGCCTCGGCGAACCGGAGTCGACCATACCGGCCACCGCTCCGCGCACAAGTCCCCCTCCTCCGCCATGATTGAGGAGAGGGACGAACCATCAATTCCTTAACTACCGGGCGCCCCGCACCAATTCATAGGCTTCCCACAGATCCCTGCCCACGTAGGTGTGGGTGGCGATGCCGGACAGATGGCGGTCCGCATTGACGGCGACAGAGATCGGAACCGCACCGAAGAGGTCCTTGTCCGACAGCGAGTCGCCATAGGCAATGCAGTCGGCCCGGTTCACCCCGAACTCCGCGCAGAGCCGGTCGGCGATCAGCACCTTGGCCGCTGCGCTGAGGACGCCGGCCGGATCCACCGGCTCAGTGAAGGGAACGGCCGGAAAGCGAGAGCCGTGCGCCGCATGCGCACCCCAACCGGTCAGCCGTTCCACGAAGAAGGACGGAGAAAGCGACACGACAGCGCAGTAGTCGCCGTCCTGCCTGATCTCCGTCCAGACTTCACGGATACGGGCCAGCCACGGCGCGCCCTCGAAAGCCGCCGCCACATGCGCCTCGGTGAGATCCGTCCAGAGCTCACGTGCTCGTCTCGCGTACTCGGGCGGCCCTATCAGCCCCGCCGACACCGCCTGGTCGAGCGCCACGGCCTCGGCTTCAAGTCCGAGCTGCCGCGAGATTTCCACGGGCGCGGTGGTTCCGTGCAGCAACGTGCCGTCGAGGTCGAAGAGATGAAGTCTCGCCATGCGTGTGAGGTTAGTGGGACCTGCTGTCAGCTCCTCCATGAGATCGCCGGTCTCTCACCGTTCGCCTAGGTCCCGTCGTCACATTCCCGTCGTCCGCCTGGAGGGCGGACCCCGCGGCGAGAGCGCGTGCATGGCGTCGCGGGGCAGGCGGGATGTGACGACAGGGACCAGTTTCACGTGAAACACCTGGGGCTTGTTCGTGCGCTGTGCGGTTTGCCACGACATGGCCAAAAGCTCGTACGTCACCCCGGAAAGAGGTGGACGCCGAAGTGGCCCGTCAGACAGCCTCACCTGCGTGCCGATTGCTTCCCTCGCCGCTCTGCCCATCCGCCGTCTGACGCTTCGCGATCTCACCGCCTGCGCCGACTTGTCCGAGAACCGGGGGTGGCCACGTGAAGAGCGCAAGTGGGGCCTCCTCCTCGCGGCAGGGAAGGGCTACGGCATCGCCGACCCCGACGGCGGACTCGTCGGTGCCTGCGTCGTCACCGAGTACGGGCCGCAGGACCGCCCTGATCTCGGGGCCATCGGGATGGTGCTCGTCGCCGAACGGTATGCCCGCAGGGGCGTCGGGCGACGACTGATGCGTCACATCGTCTCGGCGATGGGCACGACACCACTGACCCTCCATGCGACGCCATATGGGCGCCCGCTCTACGAAGAGCTCGGCTTCAAGGTCACTGGACAGGCCGAGATGCTGCATGGCCGTTTCAAAGCCTGCGGGCCGGCGTCCGAGGTCGCCACGCGTTCGGCTACTGCCGAAGACCTCACCCCGATCCTCCGGCTCGACGAGGAGGTGTTCGGCGCCGACCGCACGCACATGATCACCCGCCTGCCCGCATTCGCCGACCAGTTGCGTGTCGCCGAGGAGGGCGGCCGGATCATCGGTTACGCGGCCGCCTGGCCCAACGTGAACACCCATGTCGTGGGGCCGCTGATCGCCCGCGACACGAAGACGGCCGAGGCACTTTTCGCCTCTCTCGCCGCCCACACCAACCGCCCGTTGCGCACCGACATCGATGTACGGCACGAAGAGCTGCTGGCGTGGGCGAAAGAGCGCGGCCTGGAATCCGTCGCTTTCAACGCGGTCATGACGTACGGCATCACGGAGCTGCCCGGGGACTGGAGCCGACGGTTCGCTCCGCTGACGGTGGCGGCGGGCTGAGACGCTCCTGTACGACGCCGTAGTGCTCAGCGATCGTGACGGCTGCGAGAGCCTTGCGCGCAGTGAGCGTGCAGAGCGCGAGCACGACGGCCAGAGCGCCCAGGGTGACTGGTCATCATCGGCGCGATGTAGGTGATCAACAGGGTGCCCAGCGTCCAGCGACAACTAACCGATGCCGCGCCACCCGTCGGGATCCACCCCGCCCGGGACGGATGCGCCCTCGTCGTACGGCTGACGCGTGAAGACGAACGACCCGAGGTCCAGATGGTCCACGGACCCGTCCGGGCGCCGTACGGCCTTCAGGAGCTCTCCCGCGAAATAGCCCTCCAGCCCGGTCCACGTACCGTCACCGTTCGCCCGGAAGCGGGAGCGGCGGCCGCCGCCGGACAGAGGCTCCATCGAGACGAGACCGTCGGCCGTCAGCCGCAGGGCGAAGCCGTGGGTACCCCAGTACCACTGTCCTGCCAGCTCCAGTACGGACGGATCGGCTTCGGGCAGCGGCCTCCAAGGCTCGGGGATGCGTGGCTCGGCCTCTGCCACGATGCGTACGAGGTCCGCGCCCACGGTGGACAGCATCGGGCCCGAGGTGCAGTTGGCCAGCACCACCGCCGCGACGTCGTCCGCGACGCTGATGGTGAGGTTCGCCAGGAAGCCGGGCAGCGAACCGGAGTGGCCCACGAGCAGTCGGCCGTCGCGGTGCTGGATCTGCAGTCCGAGTCCGTAGGCGGCACCGTCCGCGACATCCGCGGCCTCGGCCGGCGCCGCGGGCGCCCGCATCTCCCGTACGGTCTGCGCGCTCAGCACCCGGTCGTCCCCCTGCGTCAGAAAGACGGCAAACCGGGCCAAGTCACCACTGGTCGACCACAGTTGTCCGGCCGGAGCCATCCGGCCGAGGTCCTCGGAGGGCTCCGGCAGCATGACATCGGCCCAGGGGTGCACCGCCCAGCCGCCCGCATGGGGCGCCTGCGGGCGCACGCTCGTACGGTCGAGGCCCAGGGGTTCGAGCACTTCATGCCGCAGGACCTCTCCCCACGGAGCCCCGCGCAGCTTCTCGACAAGCGCACCGAGGAGCGTGTACCCGGGGTTCGAGTAATGGAAGCGGCGGCCGACCGGATGCACGAAGGGCTGCTCACCCAGTACGTCGGTGAGTTCGGGGCGCAGGGACCCAGAGGTCCGCTCCCACCACGGCGCAGGCGACTCGGCCGCCAACCCGCTCGTGTGCGCGAGCAATTCGGCGACGGTGGCCTCCCCCGCGCCGGTGCCCGGCACATGCTTCTCCAATGGATCACCGAGATCGAGCACACCCTCGTCACGCAGGCGCAGCACAAGAACGGCGGTGAACGTCTTGGTGATCGAGCCGATCCGGTACTGCACGTTCTCGTCCGGCCCGTGCCCGTCCACCGAGGTCCGCGCGCCATGCCACACAGCACGGCCACCCCTTACGACCGCGGCGACCATCGACGGTGTGCGCCCTTCGGACTGGGCCACGGCGATCCGGTGCAGCAGCGCCCGCCGGGTGCTGGGAAGCAGTTCTTCCTGGGGTGTCGTCATTCCCCCAGTCCACCCCTCGGAGCATGCGGGAGTCGAGTTCATTTACGCCGGGACGGCCGGCTCAGGTCTGCGCCATGTCCACGAACCGCGAGTAGTGGCCCTGGAAGGCGACCGTGATCGTCGCCGTCGGGCCGTTTCGGTGCTTGGCCACGATCAGGTCGGCCTCACCGGCGCGCGGCGACTCCTTCTCGTAGGCGTCCTCGCGGTGGAGCAGGATGACCATGTCGGCGTCCTGCTCGATCGAACCGGACTCACGCAGGTCGGAGACCATCGGCTTCTTGTCCGTACGCTGCTCCGGACCACGGTTGAGCTGGGAGAGCGCGATGACCGGGACCTCCAGCTCCTTCGCCAGCAGCTTGAGGTTACGGGACATGTCCGAGACCTCCTGCTGACGGTTCTCGGCACGCTTGGAGCCTCCGGACTGCATCAGCTGGAGATAGTCGATGACGACGAGCCTGATGTCATTGCGCTGTTTGAGGCGGCGGCACTTGGCACGGATCTCCATCATCGACAGGTTCGGAGAGTCGTCGATGAAGAGCGGGGCGGCCGAGACGTCCGGCATCCTGCGGGCCAGGCGCGTCCAGTCCTCGTCGGTCATCGTGCCGGACCGCATGTGGTGCAGGGCGACGCGGGCTTCGGCGGACAGCAGGCGCATCGCGATCTCGTTGCGGCCCATTTCGAGGGAGAAGATGACGCTGGGCAGGTTGTTCTTGATCGACGCCGCCCGGGCGAAGTCCAGCGCGAGCGTCGACTTGCCCATCGCGGGACGCGCGGCGATGACGATCATCTGGCCCGGGTGCAGGCCGTTGGTGAGCGAGTCGAAGTCGGTGAAGCCCGTGGGAACACCGGTCATTTCCCCGCTGCGGGAGCCGATCGCCTCGATCTCGTCGAGCGCGCCCTCCATGATGTCGCCGAGCGGCAGATAGTCCTCGCTGGTGCGCTGCTCGGTGACCGCGTAGATCTCGGCCTGGGCCCGGTTGACGATCTCGTCGACGTCGTCGTCTGCCGCGTACCCCATCTGCGTGATGCGGGTGCCGGCCTCGACCAGACGGCGCAGGACCGCACGCTCGTGGACGATCTCCGCGTAGTACTCGGCGTTCGCCGCCGTGGGCACCGTCTGGACGAGGGTGTGCAGATACGACGCACCGCCGACCTTGTTGATCTCGCCGCGTTTGGTGAGCTCGGCGGCGATCGTGATGGGGTCGGCTGGCTCGCCTTTGGCGTAGACGTCGAGAATCGCCTGGTAGATCGTCTCGTGCGCCGGCTTGTAGAAGTCGTGGCCCTTGAGGACCTCGACGACGTCGGCGATGGCGTCCTTGGACAGGAGCATGCCGCCGAGCACGGACTGCTCGGCATCGAGGTCCTGCGGTGGCACGCGCTCGAAGGAGGAACCGCCGCCGTCCCAGGAGCCGTTCTCCCGGCCGCGTTCGTGCTGCTCGTCACGACCTCGGCCACCGTCGCTGCGGCGGCGGGAGGAGGGCAGACGATCACTGGGACCGCTGTCGGCCCAGGGGTCGTCCAAGGGCTCGGAAATGCTCACCGAGCCACCTCCTCCCGTCCGACCTGGCGGACCTCGCCGTGCCCCTCTTTTCTACGGCACGCCACTGACAAATGAGAGGCCCAACTCCGGTTCTGGCACGTCTGTTTTGTGACGTTTCCCAAGCCGGTCGGACACAGTGGGCGCCGCACCACGGTAGGCCCGCGGGCACCGTCAGCCAATCTGGTTATCCACAGGCCATGTGGACGACGGCCCGGATGCTGTGGAGAACTCCGCAAAACCTGTGCACGACACGGTGGACAGGCCTGTGAACAAGCCCTCGCCTCCTTGAAGCAACCCTCCCTGACCTGCATCTTTCCCATCCACCGGCTGTGCAGAAGAAAAACTTTCCCAGCCGGACCAAGATCGCTTCGAACAGGGCGCGGCAACACGCGCCCGCCGACGGAAGGTAAGGGGCATAACTCAATTGCATCTCTTACCTGTGGACGATTAGATTGGTGGCCATGACACTGGCTCCCGCGACCCCCAGGGCCGAACGGCGACAGCACGACCGCGAGATAGTCGCCCTGGCCGTCCCGGCCTTCGGCGCGCTCGTCGCCGAGCCCCTCTTCGTCATGGTCGACAG
Organism: Streptomyces sp. NPDC040410; assembly: GCF_055595715.1. NCBI lineage: Bacteria > Bacillati > Actinomycetota > Actinomycetes > Kitasatosporales > Streptomycetaceae > Streptomyces > Streptomyces sp. NPDC040410. The sequence continues at coordinate 492,578 of NZ_JBVIVK010000002.1, read as the reverse complement.
CGCGATCGTGGGCCATCTCGGCACGGCTCAACTCGCCGGGCTCGGCGTCGCGTCGGCCCTCCTCACGACAGCTGTCAGTGTCTTCGTCTTCCTTGCCTACGCCACCACCGCAGCCGTCGCCCGTCGCGTCGGGGCCGGCGACCACGGGGCCGCCATCCGCCAAGGCATGGACGGCATCTGGCTGGCACTGCTGCTCGGCGCCACGGTCATCGTCGTCGTCCTGCCCACCGCACCGGCGCTCGTGGAGCTCTTCGGTGCCTCGGACACGGCCGCCCCGTACGCGACCACCTATCTGCGGATCTCGGCAATCGGCATCCCGGCCATGCTCGTCGTGCTGGCCGCGACCGGTGTTCTGCGTGGACTGCAGGACACAAAGACCCCCCTCTATGTCGCCGTCGGAGGCTTCGTCGCCAACGGCGCCCTCAACGCAGGCCTCGTCTACGGTGCCGGCCTCGGCATCGCGGGCTCCGCCTGGGGCACCGTCATCGCACAGTGGGGCATGGCCGCCGTGTATCTCGCGGTGGTCGTTCGCGGAGCTCGCAAGCACGGCGCCTCGCTGCGCCCCGACGCGGCCGGGATCAGGGCTTCCGCCCAGGCCGGCGTACCGCTTCTGGTGCGCACGCTGTCACTGCGGGCGATCCTCATGATTGCCACCGCCGTCGCGGCCCGCCTCGGCGACTCCGACATCGCGGCGCACCAGATCATCCTGTCGCTGTGGAGCCTGCTCGCCTTCGCACTCGACGCCATCGCCATCGCCGGGCAGGCCATCATCGGGCGCTATCTCGGTGCCGACGATCCCCAAGGTGCCCGCGCCGCCTGCCGCCGCATGGTGGAGTGGGGCATCGCAGCCGGTGTCGTACTCGCCCTCCTCGTGGTGATCAGCAGGCCGCTCTTCCTGCCGCTGTTCACCAGTGACAGCGTCGTCAAGGACACGGCACTGCCCGCCCTGGTCATGGTGGCGCTCTCCCAGCCGATCTGCGGAGTGGTCTTCGTCCTGGACGGAGTCCTGATGGGAGCCGGCGACGGACCGTACCTCGCCTGGGCGATGGTGCTCACCCTGGCGGTCTTCGCTCCCGTGGCACTGCTCCTCCCCGCACTCGGCGGCGGCCTCACGGCACTCTGGGGGGCGATGACGCTGATGATGACGGTACGCATGCTGACGCTCTGGTTGCGCGCCCGCTCGGGCCGGTGGATCGTCACCGGCGCAACACGCTGACCGTTTCACGTGGAACCACCGTTTCACATTCGGCGTTTCAGGTGGACCGGCGTTTCACGTCCTGTGTTTCACGTGAAACACAGGAAGAAGGGGCCGCACCCCAGCGGGTGCGGCCCCTTCTCTCAGCTGTTCAAGCCGAGCGCAGCGATCAGGCCGCGACGACCTCGATGTTGACCTTGGCGGCAACCTCGGGGTGCAGACGCACGGACGTCTCGTGGGCGCCCAGGGTCTTGATCGGAGCGGCCAGCTCGATGCGGCGCTTGTCGACCTCGGGGCCACCGGAAGCCTTGATCGCGGAAGCGATGTCGGCCGGGGTGACGGAACCGAAGAGACGACCGGCGTCGCCGGAACGAACAGCCAGACGGACCTTGACGCCCTCGAGCTGGGCCTTCACAGCGTTGGCCTGCTCGATGGTCTGGATCTCGTGGATCTTGCGAGCACGACGGATCTGCTCGACGTCCTTCTCGCCGCCCTTGGTCCAGCGGATCGCGAACTTCCGCGGGATCAGGTAGTTGCGAGCGTAACCGTCCTTGACGTCGACGACTTCGCCCGCGGCACCGAGGCCGGAGACCTCGTGGGTGAGGATGATCTTCATTAGTCGGTCACCCTTCCCTTAGCGCGCGGTGGAGGTGTAGGGCAGCAGCGCCATCTCACGGCTGTTCTTGACAGCCGTGGCGACGTCACGCTGGTGCTGCGTGCAGTTGCCGGTCACGCGGCGGGCACGGATCTTGCCGCGGTCGGAAATGAACTTCCGCAGCATGTTCGTGTCCTTGTAGTCCACGTACGTGACCTTGTCCTTGCAGAAAGCGCAGACCTTCTTCTTCGGCTTGCGCACAGGCGGCTTCGCCATGGTGTTTCTCCTGTGTGATCAAGAAGTTGGGGTACGAGCCGGCCCCTTAGAAGGGGGGCTCGTCCGAGTAGCCGCCACCGCTGGCGCCGGAGTTTCCACCCCAGCCGCCGCCGCCACCGCCGCCCTGGTTGCCACCGGCGGGAGCGCCGGTCGCCCACGGGTCGTCGGCGGGAGCAGCGCCGCCGCCCTGCTGGCCGCCACCGGGGCCGCCGCCCCAGCCGCTGCCACCCTGGCCGCCACCGCCGCTGTAACCGCCCTGGCCACCGCGACCGGCGGTCTTGGTGACCTTGGCCGTGGCGTTGCGCAGGCTGGCGCCGACTTCCTCGACGTCCAGCTCATAGACCGTGCGCTTGACGCCCTCACGGTCCTCGTAGGACCGCTGCTTCAGTCGGCCCTGCACGATGACGCGCATGCCTCGCTGGAGCGACTCCGCGACGTTCTCCGCCGCCTGACGCCAGACCGAGCAGGTCAGGAACAGGCTCTCGCCGTCCTTCCACTCGTTCGTCTGACGGTCGAAGGTGCGGGGCGTTGACGCGACGCGGAACTTCGCGACCGCCGCACCGGAGGGGGTGAAGCGCAGCTCGGGGTCGTCGACAAGATTGCCGACGACCGTGATGACGGTCTCGCCTGCCATGGGGGAACCTCTCGGCGGGTTTGCTGCTGGCTGCTTGTGCTGCTACTCGAATCCCGGGATCAGCTGAGCGGGAGAGCTCAGTGGGTCTCGGGGCGGAGGACCTTGGTCCGGAGGACCGACTCGTTCAGGTTCATCTGGCGGTCGAGCTCCTTGACGACCGCAGGCTCGGCCTGCAGGTCGATGACCGAGTAGATGCCCTCGGGCTTCTTCTTGATCTCGTACGCGAGACGACGACGGCCCCAGGTGTCGACCTTCTCCACCTTTCCGTTGCCCTCACGGACGACGGAGAGGAAGTTCTCGATCAGCGGGGAGACAGCGCGCTCCTCGAGATCGGGGTCGAGGATGACCATCACCTCGTAGTGACGCATGTGGAACCCACCTCCTTTGGACTCAGCGGCCACGGTCGTTCCGTGGCAGGAGGGTTGTGATGCGTACGCAACGGTATCGGCCACCACTGACAATCGGGGGCTCCTCGGGGGATCCCCTGCCGTGACGTGGGCAGACACCGGTGCAGACGGTACAGAGTACCTGCACACCGGCTTCCGGTTGAAATCCGCCCTCGGGGGCCGTCAATCTGTACCCATCGGGTGTGTATGGCGCTACGATGCGCTGCCTTCCGCAGGAGGTGCCCTATGGCACAAGCAATGCGACCCAATACCGCCGGAGGCCTTTTCGCCACGGACGGCCGGCCCCACCCCCTCCAGGACGCCCTGCTCGCGGTGACCCTGGTGCTCGGAGTGACGGCCTTCGTCACGGCGATGTTCGACAGCCTGCACCTGGTCAGTTCATGGACCGGCCTGGTGGGCATCCTCACCGGTGCGTACGGCCAGTGGATCTCGGTGACGACGCGCGAGCGCTTCGGGCTCATCCTGGGCCTCGGCGCCTCCGCGATCGGCTTCTTCCTCGGCATGGCGCACGGCGGCCTCTTCGGCGGGGTCTTCGACTGACGCCTCGGACACCGTCCCCAGAACACCGCATAAGGCATCACTGAACGCCCCGGCGTCCAACAGGCCGGGGCGATGATGCAGCACGCCCAGTCGGGGCGCTCGCAAGGCGCAGTAGGCTTCGGCGCGAGAGCCGGAGCCCCTGTACCCATGGGGACACACCAGCCCGAGGAGCGCCCCGAATGAGCCTGACCCTGAGGACCATCAGTCGCGAGCAGCATCTGGCCTACATCCAGAGCCTGCCGGCGGCGAGTCACATGCAGGTTCCGGCCTGGGCGGATGTCAAGGCGGAGTGGCGCTCCGAGAGCCTCGGCTGGTTCGACGGCCGTACCGGCGAGATGGTCGGTGCGGGCCTCGTCCTCTACCGGCAGCTGCCCAAGATCAAGCGCTATCTCGCCTATCTTCCCGAGGGCCCGGTCATCAACTGGTTCGCGCCAAATCTGAGCGACTGGCTGGAACCGATGCTCGCGCACCTCAAGCAGCAGGGCGCCTTCTCGGTGAAGATGGGCCCGCCGGTGATCATCCGGCGCTGGGACGCCGGCTCCATCAAGCAGGGCATCCAGAACCCGGACGTGAAGCGCCTGCGTGACATCGAGGCCGACTTCATCGAGCCGCGCGCCTTCGAGGTCGCCGACAAGCTGCGCCGGATGGGCTGGCAGCAGGGTGAGGACGGCGGCGCCGGCTTCGGCGACGTACAGCCCCGCTACGTTTTCCAGGTGCCGCTGGCCAACCGGTCCCTGGAAGAGGTCCACAAGAACTTCAACCAGCTCTGGCGCCGCAACATCAAGAAGGCCGAGAAGGCCGGCGTCGAGGTCGTCCAGGGCGGTTACCAGGACCTCGCGGAATGGCAGCGGCTGTACGAGATCACGGCCGTGCGCGACCACTTCCGGCCCCGCCCGCTGTCGTACTTCCAGCGTATGTGGACGGCCCTCAACACCGAGGACCCCAACCGCATGCGGCTGTACTTCGCGCGCCACAACGGCGTGAACCTGTCGGCCGCGACGATGCTGATCGTCGGCGGGCACGTCTGGTACTCCTACGGCGCCTCCGACAACATCGGCCGTGAGGTCCGGCCCTCGAACGCGATGCAGTGGCGGATGCTGCGCGACGCCTACGCGCTCGGCGCGACCGTCTACGACCTGCGCGGCATCTCCGACTCGCTGGACGAGACCGACCACCTCTTCGGCCTGATCCAGTTCAAGGTGGGCACGGGCGGCCAGGCTGCCGAATACCTCGGCGAGTGGGACTTCCCGCTGAACAAGCTGCTCCACAAGGCGCTCGACATCTACATGTCGCGCCGCTGATCCCGCGTTCTTTGCTCCGATGCCTTCGACAACATCGACAGCTCCCATACCTCTGATACACCGCAGCCACGAGAAAGGTTCCAGGTCCGGCCATGGCGCTCACGCTCTACGTCGACACCGCGCGCTGGCGGGCGCACCACAAGCACGTGCAGGAGCAGTTCCCGGGGCTCGTCCCGGTCTGCAAGGGCAACGGCTACGGCTTCGGGCACGAGCGGCTGGCGGAGGAGGCCACCCGGCTGGGCTCGGACGTTCTCGCCGTCGGCACGACCTATGAAGCCGCACGCATCAAGGACTGGTTCGGCGGCGACCTGCTGGTGCTGACGCCGTACCGGCGCGGCGAGGAGCCCGTGCCGCTGCCGGACCGGGTCATCCGCTCGGTCTCGTCGGTGGACGGCGTGTACGGCCTCGTGGGTGCCCGGGTGGTCATCGAGGTGATGTCGTCGATGAAGCGGCACGGCATCAGCGAGCAGGAACTGCCGCAGCTGCACGCCGCCATAGAGAACGTCCGTCTCGAGGGCTTCGCGATCCACCTGCCGCTGGACCGTACCGACGGCTCGGACGCCGTCGAGGAGGTCATCGGCTGGATGGACCGGCTGCGCGCCGCCCGGCTGCCGCTGCACACGATGTTCGTCAGCCACCTCAAGGCCGACGATCTGGCGCGGCTGCAGCAGCAGTTCCCGCAGACCCGCTTCCGGGCCCGCATCGGCACACGGCTGTGGCTGGGGGACCACGATGCCACCGAGTACCGCGGGGCCGTTCTGGACGTCACGTGCGTCGCCAAGGGCGACCGCTTCGGCTACCGGCAGCAGAAGGCGGCCTCCGACGGCTTCCTCGTGGTCGTGGCGGGCGGTACCTCGCACGGGGTGGGTCTGGAGGCCCCCAAGGCGCTGCACGGCGTCATGCCGCGTGCCAAGGGCGTCGCGCGCGCCGGTCTCGCCACGGTGAACCGGAACCTTTCTCCGTTCGTCTGGGGCGGCAAGCAGCGCTGGTTCGCCGAACCCCCGCACATGCAGGTCTCGATCCTGTTCGTGCCGGCGGACGCCCCGGAGCCGAAGGTCGGCGAGGAGCTGGTGGCCCATCTGCGGCACACCACCACGCAGTTCGACCGGCTCGTCGACCGCTGAGCGGTCTGGAGACAGCCGAAAGGCCGTACACGGGAGGGTCCGTGTACGGCCTTTCGCATCCCTTGTCCACACAGTGTTCGCTCACAGCGAACAGGGTGCCGGATCGGGTGAAGCCCGCCTGGCGGCCTGTCAGACCGAACTGTCGGCGGCGTCCCGGCTGCCCCACTCCACCGGCTGTCCCCCGAAGTGAGCGGCGTGCCGCGGCGGATGGGCGGCGGGGCCGAGGGCGAAGACGTCCTCGGCGCCGTCGAGGACACCGCCCGAGGGGTCGTCGTCGCCGGCCCGGCGCACCACGTCCCGCTCCGGCATGAGGATGTCGCGCACGACGACCGCGCACAGGTACAGCGTCCCGAGCAGGTGCAGGGCGATGGCCCAGTGGTAGCCGTCCTGCGGCAGGCCTTTGTGGGCGTCCCCGCTGGTCGTGTACGCGAGGTACATCCAGATCCCGAGGAAGTACGCCACTTCGCACGCCTGCCAGATCAGGAAGTCCCGCCACTTCGGGCGGGCCAGCGCGGCCAGGGGGACCAGCCACAGGACGTACTGCGGCGAGTAGACCTTGTTGGTGAGGATGAACGCGGCGACGATCAGGAAGGCGAGCTGAGCGAACCGCGGCCTGCGCGGCGCCGTCAGCGTGAGCACCGCGATTCCCACGGCGCACAGCAGGACCAGCAGCGTGGCGAGGAAGTTGACCGTGTCGGTGCTGAGCGGGTTCTTCGAGTTCTGGGCCATGATGAGCCAGAAGGACCCGAAGTCGACGCCCCGCTCCTGGCTGAAGGTGTAGAACTTCGACCAGCCGTCGAAGGCGAAGAGCATCACCGGCAGGTTCACGACCAGCCATGCGACAGCCGCACCTCCCAGAGCCGTTCCGAAGTCCCGCCACTTGCCGACCCGCCAGCACAGCACGAACAGCGGGCCGAGCAGGAAGACGGGATAGAGCTTGGCGGCGGTGGCGAGCCCCAGCAGGACGCCGAAGGCGAGGGACCGGCCCCGCGACCACATCACCATCGCGGCGGCCGTCAGGGCCACGGCCAGCAGGTCCCAGTTGATGGTCGCGGTCAGTGCGAAGGCCGGCGCCACGGCGACCAGCAGACCGTCCCAGGGCCGCCGGGCGTGCGTCCGCGCCACGCACACGGCGATGACGGCCGCGCACACCATCAGCATCCCGGCGTTGACCATCCAGTACCACTGCTCCTGGTCCTGGATGGTGCCGCTGCCCGGAGTGAACCAGGAGGCCACCTCCATGAACACACCGGTCAGTACCGGGTATTCGAGGTATTGCATGTCACCGGGCAGCTTGTCGAAGTACGGAACGAGTCCGTCGGCGAAGCCGCGCCCCTGGTAGAGGTGCGGGATGTCCGAGTAGCACGCGTGCGTGTACTGCGAGCTCGCGCCGAAGAACCAGGCGCCGTCGTAGCACGGCGCCTTCTGTACCAGGCCCAGGGCGAACACGCCGATCGCCACGATCACGATGACCCGCACGGGAGTCCACCACGAGGTCCCGAGCAGGGCGCGCCGGCCGATGGGGCCACCGATCAGCTCGCTGCCGTTCGCGGCGACCTCGTCCTCCTTGGTCGGCCGCACGGGGTCCGTCTCGTGCGCGCTCTCTTGCGTCGATTCAGCACTGGGCATGCCGCACATCCTGCCGTACGTGTCCAGGAATACGCCGAGGGCCGCCGCACCCTGTGGATGCGGCGGCCCCTGTTTCACGTGAAACAGCCTCGACGGGCGATATGGCGACTAGCCGGTCGAGCCCCCGAAGAGTCCGCCGTTGCCATTGCCTCTGGTGTTGCCGTTCCCGGACGACTCCGTGGCCGAGACCGAGGGCGAGGAGGTCACGCCCCCATCGGTCCCTCCGGAGGAATCGTCGCACTGCCAGCCGAACCTGCAGGACTCGCTCGCGGAGGGCGACGGGGAGGTCGGCGTCTCGCTCGGCGTGGGGGTCGGGGTGGGACTGGCCTCCTGGGTCTCACTGAACGTGGGAGTCGGAGTCGGAGTCGGAACGTCGTTGACGACCGTACCAATGGGCTCCGGGGCCGGGAACGGCTCCGGAGCCTCCCCTTTCAGCGCCTGCTCCATGTAGTCGTGCCAGATCTGGGCCGGGAACGACGCACCGTGGATCTTCTTCTGGCCACCCGTTCCGTACATCTCCAGGAACGTGCGGTTCTTCTTGGTCTCATCGTCGTCGTACCGGAACATGCTGATCGAGGTGGACAGCTGCGGCGTGTAGCCGACGAACCAGGCGGACTTGTTGCCGTCGGTGGTACCGGTCTTTCCGGCCACGTCACGGCCGGTCAGCTGGGCGTTGGTACCCGTGCCCTTCTCGACCACGGTTTTGAGGATGTCGGTGACGTTGTCGGCGACCTTCGACTCGAAGGCCTGCACGGTCCGGGTCGTGTGGCTGTAGACCGTGCCGTCCTTGCTCGTGACCTTCGCGACGGAGAACGGATCGCGCTGCTCACCGCTGGCCGCGAACGTGGCGTACGCGCCTGCCATGCGGATCGCGCTGGGGGCCGAGGTACCGATGGAGAAGGACGGGAAGCCGGTTCCGGCGAGGCTGTCGGGCTTGATGCCCGCGGCGACGGCTGACTCCTTCACCTTGTCCAGACCGACGTCCATGCCGAGCTGCACGAAGGCGGAGTTCACCGACTCCCTCATCGCCTCGCGGAGGTCGATCTGGTAGTTCGGCGGGCTGCCGTACGACTGATTGCCGTCGTTGGTCTGCAGCCACTCCTCGCCCTTCTCGTTCCTCCAGACGTTCCCCTGGTAGTCCTCGATCTTGAGCTTGTTCTTGCCGCTGTACAGGCTCTTCGGAGAGACGACGGTGCGCTCGTCCTGGGCCTGTGAGGCGGGACCCTCGGGATCCCGTACACCCCACTTCATCGCCGCCGCGACGACGAACGCCTTCATCGTCGAACCGATCTGGACACCGGTGTAGTCGGAGTTGTTGGTGAAGTGCTTGGTCGCGTCCTCACCGCCGTAGACGGCCCTGATGGCCCCGGTCGCCGGATCCACCGAAGCCCCGCCGAACTGGACGTGGGTGTCCGTGTCCGGGCGCTTCTTCGGATCGATGTTCGCCTTCCGAACCTTCGTGACGGCTTCCTCGAGCTCGTTGACCTTCTTCTTGTCGAAGGTCGTGTAGATCGAGTACCCGCCCTGCTGCAGGTCGTCCGCCGTGATGTTCGTGTTGTTGATCAGATAGCCCTTGGCGAGGTCGACGAGGTAGCCGATCTGCCCGCTCAGCGCGGTGTTCGAGCGCGGGTTCTTCCAGTCGGGGAGGTCCGTGTACTTGGCCCGCACCGAGGGGCTCAGATGCCCGTACTCGACCATCTTGTCGAGCGTGTCCTGCATCTGGATCTTGGCACGCCTGGCGTTCGCGGTGGCAGTCGCGGCCGAGTCGACGTTCGTCGCGCCCGCCGGGTCGTAGTACGTGGCGCCCTTGAGCATGGCCGCTAGGAAGGCGCATTCACCGGGGTCCAGGTTGACGGCGTCCTTGTTGAAGTAGGCGCGCGCGGCCGCCTGGAGCCCGTAGGCGTTGCGGCCGTAGTACGCGGAGTTCAGGTAGCCGGCCATGATCTCGTACTTCGAGACCGTGGCGTTCACCTTTATGGAGATGAAGATCTCCTGGAACTTCCGCGAGAAGGTCTGGGACTGGTCGTCCAGCCGCGCGTTCTTGACGTACTGCTGGGTGATGGTGGAACCGCCCTGCGTATCACCGCCCCTGGCCATGTTGAACACGGCGCGGGCGATGCCCTTGGGGTCGATGCCCCGGTCGGTCTCGAAGGTCTTGTTCTCCTGCGAGATGACGGCGTACCGCATGGCCGTGGGGATGGACGCGTAGTTGATGATCTGGCGGTTCGTCTCACCACCGGTGGCCACCATCTGGGTGCCGTCGGACCAGTAGTAGACGTTGTTCTGCGCCTCCGCGGTCTCCTGGATGTTGGGCACGCTCACCATGGCGTACCCGATACCCGCGACCCCGACCAGGGTCCCGATGAAGCCGAGGAACAGGCCCGTCACGAGCTTCCACGACGGCACCCACCGCGCCAGGCCGTACTTGCCCGCGCGCGGGTAGTCGATGAACCGCTTCTTCGTGGGCGGCGCCGAGCGCCCCCTGCCTCGCCCGGGGCCGCGGCGGCCGGCGGGCTCGGCTGCTCTGCGGCGGCCGCCGCCGCTTCTCTGCGCTGCCCGCCGCGCCTCGGCGCGGCCGCCGTACGAAGGCTCTTCACCTCCCCGGCCGTAAGCATCCGACCCATACGAGTCGGAAGGAGACCCGGTGGCGCCTCGCGGTGCCGCACGGCGGCCGGAGGACGGTCCGGACTGGCCGCGTCGGGCCGCGGCACGTCCGCCTCCCTGCGGCGGCTGCGGTTTGCGACGGTGCTCGCTCATCGAACGATTACTCCTCGGGCAGGCGCACCCTTGCGCGCCTGGAAACGGCGGCTGGTTTCCGGTCCCCCCGAAGTACGGATGTGGTCGGTTCCGCATTCACCCGTACTGCACCGGGGACGAGGACGTCCCCAAACGTCACTCGGTTCCCGGTGATGTGCATGGCGCCCAGACTACGCACCGGCAAAACCCGCCTAGCCCCGAAGTCCACACCAAATCGGACAATTCACTTCCGAAGAATCGGTGATGTGATCCCGTTCACCGTCTCCTGTCTTGCCGCATCCGGAAGGCCGTTCTATCGTCTTGATGTATCGAGTCGATACATCAGCTCGGCATAGAGACCTGACGGCACGTCCGCGGCAGAGAGGAGGCGACGATGAGCCGGCGTTCCGGGATCCTCGAGTTCGCCGTACTCGGCCTGCTCCGCGAGTCCCCGATGCACGGCTATGAGCTGCGCAAACGACTCAATACGTCACTGGGTGTGTTCCGTGCGTTCAGCTACGGGACGCTGTACCCCTGCCTCAAGACGCTGGTCGCCAACGGCTGGTTGATCGAAGAGACGGGGAACACTCACGAGGACGCCCTCGCGGCACCACTCGCGGGACGTCGCGCCAAAATCGTGTATCGGTTGACGGCGGAAGGAAAAGAACACTTCGAGGAGCTGCTCTCGCAGACGGGCCCCGACGCGTACGAGGACGAGCACTTCGCCGCTCGCTTCGCCTTCTTCGGGCAGACGTCACGCGACGTACGCATGCGTGTGCTGGAGGGCCGACGCAGCCGGCTGGAGGAGCGCCTGGAGAAGATGCGCGCCTCCCTGGCGCGCACCCGGGAGCGCCTCGACGACTACACGCTTGAGCTTCAGCGTCACGGGATGGAGTCCGTGGAGCGCGAAGTGCGCTGGCTGAACGAGCTCATCGAGAGCGAGCGGGCGGGCCGGGACCTGAAGGGGCCCGCCCACGGAGAAACCGCTCGCGACACCACAGAGGGAGCGCCGGGCGTCCTGCCCCGGACCGGGGACACCCCCCGGCCGGATACGCCCGGCGACACCGCCACGTGAGGTCCCTGCCAGGGCCTCACCCGTACACACAGGGAGCAACCGGAATGGGTTCGGTTCGCGTAGCCATCGTCGGTGTGGGCAACTGCGCCGCGTCGCTGGTTCAGGGAGTCGAGTACTACAAGGACGCCGACGCGGCGTCCAAGGTCCCCGGCCTGATGCACGTCCAGTTCGGCGACTACCACGTCCGTGACGTGGAGTTCGTCGCCGCCTTCGACGTCGACGCGAAGAAGGTCGGCCTCGACCTTGCGGACGCCATCGGTGCCTCCGAGAACAACACCATCAAGATCTGCGACGTGCCGAACTCCGGCGTGACCGTCCAGCGCGGCCACACCCTCGACGGCCTGGGCAAGTACTACCGTCAGACGATCGAGGAGTCCGCCGAGGCCCCGGTCGACATCGTCCAGGTCCTCAAGGACAAGCAGGTCGACGTCCTGGTCTGCTACCTGCCCGTCGGCTCCGAGGACGCGGCGAAGTTCTACGCCCAGTGCGCCATCGACGCCAAGGTCGCCTTCGTCAACGCCCTTCCGGTCTTCATCGCCGGCACCAAGGAGTGGGCCGACAAGTTCACCGAGGCGGGCGTCCCGATCGTCGGCGACGACATCAAGTCCCAGGTCGGCGCCACCATCACGCACCGCGTCATGGCGAAGCTGTTCGAGGACCGCGGCGTCATCCTGGACCGCACGATGCAGCTGAACGTCGGCGGCAACATGGACTTCAAGAACATGCTCGAGCGCGAGCGCCTGGAGTCCAAGAAGATCTCCAAGACGCAGGCAGTCACCTCCCAGATCCCCGACCGGGACCTCGGCGAGAACAACGTCCACATCGGCCCGTCCGACTACGTCGCCTGGCTCGACGACCGCAAGTGGGCGTACGTCCGCCTCGAGGGCCGCGCCTTCGGTGACGTCCCGCTGAACCTGGAGTACAAGCTCGAGGTCTGGGACTCCCCGAACTCCGCCGGTGTCATCATCGACGCCGTGCGTGCCGCGAAGATCGCCAAGGACCGCGGCATCGGCGGCCCGATCCTCTCGGCGTCCTCGTACTTCATGAAGTCCCCGCCGGTCCAGTACTTCGACGACGAGGCCCGCGAGAACGTCGAGAAGTTCATCAAGGGCGAGGTCGAGCGCTAGCGAGACCAGGCTCCCCCAGTGGGCTGTTGAGGGTCCCCGAGGCATTGCGCCCGGGGACCCTTCGCGTATGTGAGGCTGTGCCCCATGTCCGTCGTGCGTGATCTGCGCGTCCTGCTCCGCTTCCGGAACTTCCGACGCCTGCTCGCCGTTCGCCTGCTGTCCCAGGGCGCCGACGGCGTCTACCAGGTCGCGCTCGCCGCCTACGTCGTCTTCTCACCGGAGAAGGAAACCTCAGCCGCCGCGATCGCGTCCGCCATGGCGGTCCTGCTGCTCCCGTACTCGCTGGTGGGCCCCTTCGCCGGCGTCCTGCTGGACCGCTGGCGGCGCCGTCAGGTCTTGCTGTACGGCAACCTGCTGCGCGCCCTGCTGGCGTCGGCGACGGCCGTCCTGATGATCAGCCACGCCCCCGACTGGCTCTTCTACGTCTCCGCCCTGTCCGTCACCGCCGTCAACCGGTTCGTCCTGGCGGGGCTGTCCGCAGCGCTGCCGCGCGTGGTCGACGACGAGCGCCTCGTGATCGCCAACTCCCTTTCTCCGACCGCCGGGACGCTCGCCGCGACGGTGGGCGGCGGTCTCGCCTTCCTCGTACGGCTGGTGGTCGCGGACTCCGACGCCGCCGTGGTGCTGCTGGGCTCCGCCCTGTACCTGTGCGCGACGCTCGCCTCACTGCGCATCGCACCGGAACTGCTGGGGCCCGACCACGAGTTGGTGCAGCCGCAGCTCGGGACGGCTCTCGTCGGCGCCTCTCGCGACCTGGCGGCGGGGCTACGCCATCTTGCCGAGCCGTCCCGCCGGGAGGCCGCGTGGGCGCTCGCCGCGATGACCCTGATGCGGTTCTGCTACGGCGCCCTGACGGTCATGCTGCTGATGCTCTGCCGGTACGCCCTGTCCTCGGACCCGGACGACGGACTGCGCCTGCTGGGGCTGGCGTTGGGCACCTCCGGCGCCGGATTCTTCGCGGCGGCCGTGGTGACGCCATGGGCGGCCGGCCGACTGGGGCCCGGCCGCTGGATCGTCGTGTGTGCCGGGGCGGCCGCGGTCCTGGAGCCCGCCCTCGGTCTCCCGTTCGCCATCGGGCCCTTGCTGGCCGCGGCGTTCGTCCTGGGTCTGACCACGCAGGGCGCGAAGATCTCGACGGACACACTCGTGCAGGCCTCGGTCGACGACGGCTTCCGTGGCCGGATCTTCTCCGTTTACGACGTGCTCTTCAACGTCGCCTTCGTCGCCGCGGCCGCGGTTGCCGCCGTCATGCTGCCACCGGACGGCCGCTCGGTTCCGCTGGTGGTCACAATCGCCGTTATCTACGGAGCAGTTGCTGGCGTTATGGCCCGCTTTGAGAGCCAGTAAGTGTCACATCAATGCCACAGAGCCACTCTGGACTACAGAGTTGTCACAGGGGACCGGTAACTTACGTGCGTCTTATCTCGCACCATGTTCGCGTCACGCGCCTATGTTCTAGGGGGATCCCCAAGTGACCACTCCGCCGCCCCAGGGCCAGAACCCCTTCGCTCAGGGTCAGCAGCCCGTCGGCCAGCCCCAGGGGCAGGCCCCGTACCCGCCTCAGCCTGGGTTCCCCCAGCAGGCCGCGGCTCCGTACGCGCCGGTCCCGCCGGAGCAGCCTCGCCGCAAGTTCAGCTTCAAGACGATCAAGAACATCGTCATCGTCGTGGCCGTCGTCGTCATGGCTGTGGTCGGCTACATAGCCAGCCAGGACGACGCCGATCACGCCAACGTGGGCGACTGCCTGAAGTCCGCGTCCTCGTCCTCGGACCGCATGGAGGTTGTGGACTGCAGCTCCTCGGACGCCGAGGCCAAGGTCCTCAAGAAGATCAAGGGCCACTACTCGGAGATCACGGCCGAGACCGAGTGCCGCAAGGTCGACGGCGCCACCGGTTTCTACGCCGAGACGGGTGACGGGGAAGAGTTCCTGCTGTGCCTGACGGACGCCTGATCTGGCCTCCCCATGCGCCGAGGGGCGGTGTTTCACGTGAAACACCGCCCCTCGGCGCGTCTCGGGTCATGTTTCACGTGAAACATGACCCGCGTCACAGCCTCAGCTCTGCTCGGCCCACCACTCCTTGAGGGCCGCCACCGCCTCATCGTGCTCCATCGGCCCGTTTTCCAGACGCAGCTCCAGCATGTGCTTGTATGCCCGCCCGACGGCCGGGCCGGGCCCGACACCGAGGATCTCCATGATCTGGTTGCCGTCGAGGTCCGGGCGGATCGCGTCCAGCTCCTCCTGCTCCTGGAGCTGGGCGATCCGCTCCTCCAGACCGTCGTAGGCACGCGACAGCGTGGCCGCCTTGCGCTTGTTGCGGGTGGTGCAGTCCGAGCGGGTCAGCTTGTGGAGACGGGCGAGAAGCGGGCCCGCGTCACGGACGTAGCGGCGAACAGCCGAGTCCGTCCACTCCCCGGTTCCGTAACCGTGGAAGCGCAGGTGAAGTTCGACAAGACGGGAAACGTCCTTCACCAGCTCGTTGGAGTACTTCAGAGCTGTCATGCGCTTCTTTGTCATCTTCGCCCCGACCATCTCGTGGTGGTGGAACGAGACCCGGCCGTCCTTCTCGAAGCGACGCGTACGCGGCTTGCCGATGTCGTGCAGCAGCGCGGCCAGGCGGAGGGTCAGGTCGGGCCCGTCCTCCTCCAGTGCGATCGCCTGCTCCAGGACGATCAGCGTGTGCTCGTAGACATCCTTGTGCCGGTGGTGCTCGTCGCTCTCCAGACGCAGGGCCGGCAGCTCGGGCAGCACATGATCGGCGAGTCCGGTGTCGACCAGCAGCGCCAGCCCCTTGCGCGGACAGGCGGAGAGGATCAGCTTGTTCAGCTCGTCCCGCACCCGCTCGGCCGAGACGATCTCGAGACGCCCGGCCATGTCCCTCATCGCCGCGACGACGTCCGGAGCCACCTCGAAGTCGAGCTGGGCGGCGAAGCGCGCGGCCCGCATCATCCGCAGCGGATCGTCGGAGAAGGACCCCTCGGGAGTGCCCGGCGTGCGCAGTACGCGCGCCGCGAGGTCGTCGAGTCCTCCGTGCGGGTCGATGAACTCCTTCTCCGGGAGCGCGACGGCCATCGCGTTCACGGTGAAGTCACGCCGGACGAGGTCCTCCTCGATGGAGTGGCCGTACGACACGTCGGGCTTGCGTGAGGTGCGGTCGTAGGCCTCGGACCGATAGGTGGTCACTTCGACCTGGTAGCCGTCCTTCTGTGCGCCGACGGTCCCGAAGGCGATCCCGACCTCCCACACCGCGTCCGCCCATGGCCGCACGATCTTGAGCACGTCCTCGGGGCGGGCGTCGGTCGTGAAGTCGAGGTCGTTGCCGAGCCGGCCGAGCAGCGCATCCCGGACCGAGCCGCCGACCAGCGCGAGGGAGAACCCGGCCTCCTGGAAGCGGCGGGCGAGGTCGTCGGCGACAGGGGCGACCCGCAGCAGTTCGATCACCGCGCGGTGCTGCACCTGACTCAGGGCACTGGGGGTTTCTTCGTTGGCGTTCGGCACAACAGAAGAGGGTACGTGGCCCGGGCGGCCGTAAGCGCCTCCATTAAAACGTGCACATCCACGCGCGGATATGTCTGTCCATACCCGCACAAGCGCCGCCCTGGAGGTGCAGGAAGGCGCTTCGCTTTATACATGTACATAAGGGATAGCTCGCTGCGCTTTCCCGATCTTGCGGAGCAGTCCGCGGCACTTCCCCTCCGCGGGCATCGTTACCATGCGTGGACGCACATCCCGACGACCACTGACGACGAGGGACGGACGAACGCGTGGCCGAGGCGGCAGACTTCCAGGGGACGAGTCCCTCACCTGCCCGCCGGTGGCTGCGGCGCACCGGAGCACTCCTGGCCGGCGCGCCCCTGCTGGCCGGCCTGTTCCAGCTGCCCCCCGCCCCCTCCGCACAAGCCGTGGAGCAGGCCTCCCCGAAGGCCGCCACCAGCTCGGGCACCGTGGACGTCAACCTCGACACCCTCAGCCCCGGTGTCCCCACGGACGGCGACACGCTGACCGTGTCCGGCACGGTGACCAACAACGGAAAGCAGCCGGTCACGGACGCCCACGTGGGACTGCGTGTGGGAACCCAGCTGACCACCCGCTCCTCCGTCGACGACGCATCCCGGAACAGCACGGACGTCCAGGCCGCCACCGGCGCAGAGGTCGGCGGCAAGTACGTGGAGGAGTTCTCCAAACTCACTCCGGGCGTCGCACAGCACTTCTCGATCTCCGTGCCGGTCGACAAGCTCGACCTCGGCGACGACGGGGTCTACCAGTTCGCCGTCTCCCTGTCCGGGCAGACATCCGCCCAGCCGTGGGACCAGGTGCTGGGCATCCAGCGGACGTTCCTGCCGTGGCAGCCGGACGAGGCGGACACAAAGACGAAGACGACGTATCTGTGGCCGCTCGTCTCCACCGTCCACATGACGGCGCAGACCGGATCGAACGAGCAGCAGACGCCGGTCTTCCTCAACGACGACCTCGCCGAGGACATCTCGCCGGGCGGGCGCCTGGACCAGCTCCTGTCGCTGGGCAAGGGCCTGGACGTCACCTGGGTGATCGACCCGGACCTGCTCGCGTCCGTCGACGCGATGACACGCAGCTACGAGATTCAGGGCGAGGACGGCACCACCACCGCGGGCACCCACCAGGCGCTCGCCAAGCAGTGGCTCGCCGAGCTGCAGAACGCGGTGGCGGACAAGGAGGTCGTCGCCCTCCCCTTCGCCGACCCGGACCTGGCCTCCCTCGCCCACAACGGCACGAGCGTCACCGGCTCGCTGAGCCATCTCAAGGAGGCCACCGACGTCGTCGCCAACACCGTGGAGCCGATCCTCCACGTGAAACCGGCCACCGACTTCGCCTGGCCCGTGGACGGAGCCGTCGACCCGTCGATCGTCAAGGTCGCCACCTCTGCCGGCGCCGACAAGGTGATAGCCCGCAGCGACAGCCTGGAGGAGACCGGCGGCCTGCCGTACACGCCCTCCGCGCCCCGCCCCATCGGCGGCGGCACCACGGCGGTCGTCGCGGACGCCAGGATGTCGGTGGCTTTCCAGGGCGACCTGACGAGGGCCTCCGCCTCCACGCTCGCCGTGCAGCGTTTCCTGGCCCAGAGCCTGGCCCTCGATGTCCAGACGAACAAGCAGCGCAGCATCGTCGTCGCCCCGCAGCGCATGCCGTCGGCCCGCCAGGCACAGGCGATGGCGGAGGCGATCACGGCGCTCCAGGGCGGAAACTGGTCCGAGTCCCAGGACCTCACGGCAGCCGCCAAGGCCAAGCCGGACCCCGGGGCCACGACGAAGGTTCCGTCGAAGTCCGCGTACCCGTCCTCACTGCGCAAGCAGGAGCTGCGGCGGGCGGCCTTCCAGCAGATCGCGAGCACGCAGGACAAGCTCGACAACTTCAAGGTGATCCTCAGCGACGAGTCCCGGGTGGTGACCCCCTTCGGGCGGGCCATGAACCGTGAGATGTCCTCGTCCTGGCGCGGTCGTGCCACCGAGGCGGCCGGCTATCGCGACGGTGTGAAGCGGTATCTCGACAGCCTGACCGACCAGGTCAAGCTGATCGACAAGTCCCCGACCAAGCTCTCCGGCCGCAGCGCCACCATCCCGGTGACCGTGCAGAACAATCTGGTCCAGGGCGTCGAGCACCTGGTGCTGCGGCTCAAATCGACCAGCCCGCGCCTCGAGATCGGCGGCGATGCCTACGAGGATCAGCCGGTCACGGTCTCCGGCGGGCACAGCCAGACAGTGAAGTTCACCACGACGGCCAAGGCCAACGGCCAGGCCACGGTGATCGCCCAGCTGTACACGGAGGACGGACAGAAGTACGGCGACGAGGTCAGCTTCGAAGTGAAGGTCACCGAGTTCACAGCCACCGTGATGCTGGTGATCGGCGGCGGTTTCCTCCTGCTCGTCCTGGCCGGCTTCCGTATGTACACGCAGCGCAAGCGCGCTGCCGCCCGCGAGGCCGAGGCAGACGGTCCTGACGAGTCGGACGAAGCCATGGCAGGCCCGGAGAACCCCGAGGGCCCCGATGACCGTCTCAAGGAGGAGTCGGGCACCCGGCCCGGGGCAGACGAGCCGGAGCAGCCGAGTGACCCGACAGCTGACACCCCAGTGGAAAGCGCAGGCCCGTCCGGCACGGGTGAGAGAGTGGACCGTTGAGGATGGCGTGGCCGGTGGGCCCGGGACGATGAGGTGGGGTAACCATGAACGCGCCGTACGACGGTGACCGCGGCCAGGCCGCGGGCAGCTCGGGCCACCCCGAGGGCCCGCCGCCCGAGCACGGCCAGGTACCGCCGCAGCCTCCCGCGGACATGTACCTCCAGGACGCCTACGACCAGGATCCCTACCAGGCGCAGGACCTCCACGCCCAGGACCCGGTCGCCGAGGCCCTCTACGACCGTGCCGCGCACCCCCCGCCGCCCCCGGGCGCGTACCAGCCGCAGCAGCCGCTCTACGGCCGACCGCCCCAGTCGCCGTACGCCCCCGACCCGAACGTGTGGGCGCAGACCCCGGCACCCGAGCCGGAGGGCCCGACCCAGTACCTGCCGTACGGCGACGACCCCCGTACGACCCGGTTCGTGGGCGTCGACGACCTCATGACCCAGGCCGGCGAGGAACACCACGAGCCGGACGCCTTCGCGCACCTCTTCCGCGACCAGCAGCAGGGCGGCGGGCGCCCGCCGGCGGAGCACCCGTCGGTGCCCGGCCCGGCCCAGGCACCGACCGCAGGGCCGTACCCGGCGGCATCCCCGCCGGCCGCCGCCGAACCTCCCGCTCCGGTCCCCGACCCCGCGCCCTCCCCGGCTGCGAAGAAGGGCGGGCGGGCCTCGGGCCTGCTGAAGTCGAGCGCCGTGATGGCGGCGGGCACGATGGTCTCCCGTCTGACCGGCTTCATCCGCTCCGCGCTGATCGTCTCGGCGCTGGGCGTCGGCCTGCTCGGCGACACCTTCCAGGTCGCCTACCAGCTGCCGACGATGATCTACATCCTGACCGTCGGCGGCGGCCTCAACTCCGTCTTCGTGCCGCAGCTGGTGCGTGCCATGAAGGAGGACGAGGACGGCGGCGAGGCGTACGCCAACCGCCTGCTGACCCTGGTCATGGTGGCGCTGGGCGTACTCACCGCGCTCGCGGTCCTCGCGGCGCCGCTGCTGATCCGCCTGCTGTCCGACTCGGTGGCCGACGATCCCGCGGCCAACGAGGTCGGCATCACCTTCGTCCGCTACTTCCTGCCCTCGATCTTCTTCATGGGCATCCATGTCGTGATGGGACAGATCCTCAACGCGCGCGGGAAGTTCGGCGCGATGATGTGGACGCCGGTTCTGAACAACATCGTCATCATCGTGACGCTCGGCATGTTCATGTGGGTGTACGGCACTTCGGCCGACTCCGGAATGAAGGTCACGAACATTCCCCCCGAGGGCCAGCGGCTCCTCGGTATCGGTGTCCTGCTCGGCCTGGTCGTACAGGCCCTCGCGATGATCCCGTATCTGCGCGAAACCGGATTCCGGGTGCGCCTGCGCTTCGACTGGAAGGGCCACGGCCTCGGCAAGGCCGTGACGCTGGCGAAGTGGACCGTCCTGTTCGTCCTCGCCAACCAGGCCGGCGCGATCGTCGTCTCCCAGCTGTCCACCGCCGCGGGCAAGGATTCGCCCGTCGACGGCACCGGCTTCGCCGCCTACGCCAACGCCCAGCTGATCTGGGGCCTGCCGCAGGCCATCATCACCGTCTCGCTGATGGCGGCCCTGCTGCCGCGCATCTCGCGCTCGGCGGCCGAGGGCGACGGCGGCGCCGTCCGCGACGACATCTCGCAGGGCCTGCGCACCACCGCCGTCGCGATCGTGCCGATCGCCTTCGGCTTCCTCGCCCTCGGCATCCCGATGTGCACGCTGATCTTCGGCTCCTCGGGCACGAGCGAGGCGACCAACATGGGCTTCATGCTGATGGCCTTCGGCCTCGGCCTGATCCCGTACTCCGTGCAGTACGTCGTCCTGCGGGCCTTCTACGCCTACGAGGACACGCGGACCCCGTTCTACAACACGGTCATCGTGGCCGCGGTCAACGCCGGTGCCTCGGTGCTCTGCTACCTCGTCCTCCCGTCCCGCTGGGCCGTGGTCGGCATGTCCGCCGCCTACGGTCTCGCCTATGCGATCGGCGTCGGCGTCGCCTGGAACCGGCTGCGCAAACGGCTCGGCGGGGACCTGGACGGGGCCCGCGTGCTGCGGACGTACGCGCGGCTCGGCATCGCCTCGGTGCCTGCGGCGCTGCTGGCCGGCGCGGCCTGCTACGGGCTCGGCCACACCCTCGGCCAGGGCGTCGCCGGTTCCTTCGCGGCGCTGCTGGTCGGCGGGGCCGTACTGCTCGGAATCTTCTACGTCGCCGCCCGCCGCATGCGCATCGAGGAGTTGAACTCACTGGTTGGCATGGTCCGCGGGCGCCTGGGGCGGTGACGCGGGGGGTAAGCGCACAACCATCGTCCGCCATCGTGTGTCGTGCATAGCGGCGGACTGTGGGCACAATTGGATTCTGCGTCGCACGGCGCGCAACGGATGGGGAGGCAGGAACGACGGTGGCGGAACGGAGCACGGCTGCCGTCGACGTGGCAGACAACAGCGGCGACGAGCCGCTGACCGCCAAGGCGGACCAGTCCACGGCCGACGGGGAGGCCCAGAACCGGGAGCGGGACACGGACAACGTCGAGGCACAGGGGAGTGGCGGGACCGAGAGTCCCGGGAGGGTCTCACCACCCGAGCTGCACAGCGGTCACAAACTCGCCAGACGCTACCGTCTCGAGGAGTGCGTCACTCGTCTGGACGGTTTCAGCAGTTGGCGTGCCGTCGACGAGAAGCTCCGTCGTGCCGTCGGCGTCCACATCCTGCCCGCGGACCACTCACGGGCCCGTTCCGTCCTCGCGGCGGCCCGTTCCTCCGCGTTGTTGGGCGATCCCCGGTTCGTCCAGGTCCTCGACGCCGTCGAGGAGAACGACCTCGTCTACGTCGTGCACGAGTGGCTCCCCGACGCGACCGAGCTGACCACGCTCCTCGCTCCGGGTCCGCTGGAGGTGTACGACGCCTACCAGATGGTCAGTCAGGTCGCCTCGGCCATGGCCGCCGCCCACCGCGAGGGCCTCGCACATCTGCGCCTGAACCCGAACGCGGTCCTGCGCACGTCGAGCGGCCAGTGGCGCATCCGGGGCCTCGCCGTCAACGCCGCGCTGCGCGGCATCAGTTCGGACACCCCGCAGCGCACCGACACGGAAGCGATCGGCGCCCTGCTGTACGCGGCGCTCACCCAGCGCTGGCCGTACGAGAACGACGCCTACGGCCTGTCGGGCCTGCCCAAGGACGTCGGCCTCATCGCCCCCGACCAGGTGCGTGCGGGAGTTCACCGCGGGCTTTCCGAGCTCTCCATGCGGGCACTCGCCAACGACGGCGCCACCGCCTCCCGTCACGAGTCGCCGTGCACCACGCCGGAGGAACTGGTGAAGGCGATCGGCGAGATGCCCCGCATCCGCCCGCCGGAGCCGGCGTTCACCGCCCCGCCCGAGTATCAGCGCACGACGTACCAGCAGGGCACGTACGGCCGCCCGGCGCCGCACCCTGGCGCCACCCAGCCCGTGCCGGCGCCGCCCGCCCCGCTGCAGAGCCGTACCGGCAAGGCCCTGAAGTGGGCCGTATCCGCGCTGCTCATCGCCGCGCTCGGCCTCGGCAGCTGGCAGCTGGCGGACGCGCTCATGGACCAGGGCGACAAGTCCGACGACACGAACCAGACCCAGCCGACGGACGGCAACGACAAGGCCGGTAAAACCCCCAAGCCGACCAAGGCGCTCAAGGTCCAGGGAGCGCAGGAGTACGTCGCCCAGGGCGACTCCCAGCACCCCAACGACGTCGACAAGACGCTCGACGGCGACAGTTCGACGTACTGGCGGACCAGCACCTTCGTGAAGGGTCCGCCGCTCGCGCCGTACAAGCCGGGCGTGGGCATCGTCTACGACCTCGGCTCGGCCCAGACCGTCGCCACGGCGACTCTCGGGCTCCGCTACGCAGGCGATCACACGACCGTCGAGCTGTACGCGGCCGACTCGCTGTCTCCGGGATCGCTCAGCTCGATGCAGAAGATCGGCACCCTCACTACGAGCGGGAACACCGCCACGGTGAAGGTCACCAAAACGGTGAAGACGCGGTACGTGCTCGTGTGGCTCACCGCGCTGCCGCGCGCAGACGCCGACCCGGACGGGTACAGCGGAGCCGGCTACAAACAGGCCATCACCGACGTGAAGTTCACCGGCTGAGAGCTCACCGCAGACAAAGGAGGGGGGTCCGATGGCAGATGGCACCGCATATGGCGACGCGAGCGATCAGGACCTCCTGGCCCGCCATGTGGAGGGCGACCCCGACGCCTTCGGTGAGCTCGTCCGGCGGCACCGTGACCGGCTCTGGGCGGTAGCCCTGCGCACCCTGGGAGACCGCGAGGAGGCCGCTGACGCGGTGCAGGACGCCCTCGTCTCCGCCTACCGGGCCGCCCACACCTTCCGTGGCCAGTCGGCCGTCACGACGTGGCTGCACCGGATCACGGTGAACGCCTGCCTCGACCGTGCCCGCAAGGCGGCTTCCCGCAAGACGTCTCCGATCGACGACACCGAGCGTCTGGAGCAGCTGCTGGAGCCGCACGAGTCGGCCTCGGCACCGGCAGAGCGCAACGACCTGCACCGCCAGCTCCTCGACGCGCTCGGAACCCTTCCCCCCGACCAGCGGGCCGCCCTCGTCCTGGTGGACATGCAGGGTTACCCGGTAGCCGAAGCCGCCCGGATGCTGGACATTCCCACGGGCACGGTGAAGAGCCGCTGTGCCCGTGGCAGAGCCAGACTCCTGCCCCTGCTGACCCATCTGCGGCCGGAAAACCCCGGAGACAGCAAGGAACCGGCCTCGGGACGGAACCGCGCGCAGGGGACATCCGTCCCACCCGCAGCGGGACCGCACGATGCGGGACCGCACGATGCGGGACCGCCGGATACGGGTCCGCCGGATACGGGGCCAAGTGATTCAGCTGCTGTGAAGGGCGGAGGTGGGCGAGCGTGACATCCACGACGGACACGGCCGGACACCCGGACGTCGCGGAGATCTCCGACCTCACCGAAGGCCTGCTCCCGCCCTCCCGGACCTCCGATGTACGGCGGCATCTGGACGAGTGCGAACTGTGCGCGGACGTCCATGCGTCGCTGGAGGAGATCCGGGGGCTGCTCGGGACTCTGCCGGGCCCGCCCCGCATGCCGGCCGATGTCGCGGGGCGGATCGATGCCGCCCTGGCCGCGGAGGCCCTGCTCCACGCCACGGCACCGCCCGATGCAGGGGACAGCGCGGCGCCCGCCGCATCGTCCAGCTCCCTGCCGGACGTGGACGACACCGCTCGCGTTTCACGTGAAACACCGGCCACGACGGACCGTCCGACGGGCCGCGCCCGTACCTCGACCACGGGTCCCGGCCGTAAGGAGCACAAGAGGGGAGGGCGCCGCAGGATCGCCGTCCTGGGCGCTGTCTTCACCGCCGCCGCTCTGGGATTCGGCTCCTTGCTGGTGTCATCGCTCGACGGCGAGCCATCCGGCCCCGACGTAGGCGGGCAGGAGGCCGCCTCGGACACCTTCTCCGAGGGAAGGCTGGAGACGCAGGTCGCTGATCTCCTCGCCAAGAGCAAGAGCGAGGCGGGCGGCTCCCGCACTCCGCACAGCCTGGGTGTGGAGGGCAATGTCGGCACCGACTCCCCCAGGGTCCTGAAGAAGCCCACGGTTCCCGAATGCGTCCAGCAGGGCATCGGCCGCAACGACGCGGCGCTCGCCACCGAGAAGGGCATCTACGAGGGGAAGGACGCACTGCTGGTGGTGCTGCCCGACGCCTCCGGTCCGGCCCGCGTCACGGCGTACATCGTCGATGCGGCCTGCGTGGACCATCCGTCGTCCGGCACAGCCAAGGTGCTGCTGAAGCAGTCCTACACGCGCTCCTGAGCACAAACGCTTCGCCTCCGTCCGGCGTGGTAGTCCCGTACGGTGTCGCGTCTCCGTGTGCCCGGACACAGTGGGAATGCGCGCCCCTTAGGATCCGTTGGGTGGGGTGAGAGTTCTGAAAGGTACTCCCACCGGACCTACGACGCAGTCCAGAGACGAGGAACAAGCCGTGAGCGACGTCCGTAACGTGATCATCATCGGCTCCGGGCCCGCCGGCTACACGGCGGCGCTCTACACCGCGCGCGCGTCGC
The DNA here is from genome assembly GCF_055595715.1 of Streptomyces sp. NPDC040410. Classification (NCBI taxonomy): domain Bacteria; kingdom Bacillati; phylum Actinomycetota; class Actinomycetes; order Kitasatosporales; family Streptomycetaceae; genus Streptomyces; species Streptomyces sp. NPDC040410. The sequence goes on along the minus strand of NZ_JBVIVK010000002.1, from coordinate 467,702 downwards.
TGAAGCCGCTGGTGTTCGAGGGCGCCGTCACCGCGGGGGGCGCACTGATGAACACGACCGAGGTGGAGAACTTCCCGGGCTTCCAGGACGGCATCATGGGCCCCGAGCTCATGGACAACATGCGCGCCCAGGCCGAGCGCTTCGGTGCCGAGCTCCTGCCGGACGACGTCGTCAACGTCGACCTGACCGGTGAGATCAAGACCGTCACCGACACCGCGGGCACGGTCCACAAGGCGAAGGCCGTCATCGTCGCGACCGGCTCCCAGCACCGCAAGCTCGGTCTGCCGAACGAGGACGCCCTCTCCGGCCGTGGTGTCTCCTGGTGCGCCACCTGTGACGGCTTCTTCTTCAAGGACCAGGACATCGCCGTGATCGGTGGCGGTGACACCGCGATGGAGGAGGCAACCTTCCTCTCGCGCTTCGCCAGGTCCGTGACGATCGTCCACCGCCGCGACTCGCTGCGCGCCTCCAAGGCAATGCAGGACCGCGCGTTCGCCGACCCGAAGATCAAGTTCGTCTGGGACAGCGAGGTCGCCGAGATCAAGGGTGACCCGAAGCTGGAGGGGCTGTCGCTGCGCAACCTCAAGACCGGCGAGATCTCCGAGCTCCCGGTGACCGGTCTGTTCATCGCGATCGGCCACGACCCGCGCACCGAGCTCTTCAAGGGCCAGCTGGAGCTGGACGACGAGGGCTACCTGAGGGTGAACGCGCCCTCGACGCGAACGAGTCTGACCGGTGTCTTCGGCGCCGGTGACGTCGTCGACCACACCTACCGCCAGGCGATCACCGCTGCCGGCACCGGCTGTTCCGCCGCCCTCGACGCCGAGCGCTTCCTCTCCGCCCTCGCGGACGAGGAGAACGCCGAGCCCGCGAAGACCACCGTCTGACCCCGAACCCCCATCCGCCCCACCGCACGATCAAGTTAAGGAGCCCGCCGTGGCCGGCACCCTGAAGAATGTGACTGACGACTCCTTCGAGCAGGACGTCCTGAAGAGCGACAAGCCCGTACTGGTGGACTTCTGGGCCGCCTGGTGCGGTCCGTGCCGCCAGATCGCGCCGTCCCTCGAGGCGATCGCCGCCGAATACGGCGACAAGATCGAGGTCGTCAAGCTCAACATTGACGAGAACCCGGGTACGGCCGCCAAGTACGGCGTCATGTCCATCCCGACCCTGAACGTCTACCAGGGTGGCGAGGTCGCCAAGACCATCGTCGGCGCGAAGCCGAAGGCCGCGATCGTCCGCGACCTCGAGGACTTCATCGCCGAGTGACGTTTCACGTGAAACACGAATGGGCCAGCCCCGCCGGGCTGGCCCATTCGCGTTGATACGAGCGGATGCGGTGCCGGTCAGAGCGGACGCAGTGCTGGTTCCTTCTGTACGGCACCCAGGAGCCGGTCCAGCGCCATCTCCACGTCTTCCTTCCAGGAAAGCGTCGAACGCAGCTCCAGCCTCAGCCGGGGATACGTCGGATGGTGCCGGACGGTCTTGAAGCCCACCGCCAGGAGATGGTCGGCAGGAAGGACACAGGCCGGCTCCTTCCAGCGTGCGTCTCCGAACGCCTCGATCGCTTTGAAGCCCCGCCGCAGCAGATCCTTGGCGACCGTCTGGACCATCACCCGGCCCAGCCCCTGCCCCTGGTAGCCCGGCATGATGAACGCGGTCATCAACTGCACCGCGTCGGGGGAGACAGGGCTCGTGGGGAACGCCGTCGAGCGGGGGACGTACGCGGGAGGAGCGTAGAGCACGAAGCCCACCGGTACGTCGTCGACGTAGACGACCCTGCCGCAGGACCCCCAGTCCAGCAGGACGGCGGAGATCCAGGCTTCCTTCTCAAGGGCGGGTGTGCCCGCCTTTACCGCGGCCTCGCCACTGACTGGATCCAACTCCCAGAAGACACACGTGCGACAGCGCTTGGGAAGGTCCTGAAGGTTGTCCAGCGTGAGCGGTACGAGCCGACGCCCCATGAAGGCTGTTCCTCGCTTCCTTCGCCCGCCGCGTCGCGGGCGGCAGTCAGAGCGCTCCGTTCCCTGAGCAGGCTGCCGACGAACCCGCCGACCGCGCCCAACCCCAGGCCCGCGCTCACCAGTCCGGTGCGGCTCACCGTTCGCATGGCCCCTGCCCTCTCTCAGAGGTGCTACCGAGTGGATGCCCCATACCCCAAACTCATCGTATCCACGATGCGATTGCATCGATACCGCCTGAAAGCAAAGAGCGGGCCGTGTCCGGTACACACCGGACACGGCCCGCTCCGTCGGTCGGGGGGCGATACCCCTCTCTGACCCGGAGGCTCAGTCCTCCGGCTCCTCGCCCTCGCTCTCCAGAAGACTCTTCTGGAGAGCCAGCCTCTCGCCCGGAGCGAGCGTGCTGAGGATCCGCTCGAGGTCCTCCGGGGAGGCGAACTCGACGGTGATCTTGCCCTTCTTCTGGCCCAGTTCGACCTTCACCCGGGTCTCGAAGCGATCCGAGAGCCGGGTAGCCAGGTCGGTCAGCGCCGGGGAGACACGGGTGCCGGCCCGCGGGCCCTTGGACCGCCGTGCCGTCTGCGACCGCGAGCCCATCAGGGTCACGATCTCCTCGACCGCCCGCACCGAAAGCCCCTCGGCCACGACCCGGAAGGCCAGCCGCTCCTGCTCTTCCGGGTCCTCGACGGAGAGCAGCGCCCGGGCATGCCCGGCGGAGAGCACCCCGGCAGCCACCCGGTTCTGGACCTTCGGTGAGAGCTTCAGCAGACGCAGGGTGTTGGAGACCTGCGGGCGGGAACGCCCGATCCGGTCCGCCAGCTGGTCGTGCGTGCAGTTGAAGTCCTTCAGCAGCTGGTCGTAGGCGGCAGCCTCTTCCAGCGGGTTCAGCTGAGCCCGGTGCAGGTTCTCCAGCAGGGCGTCCAGAAGGAGCTTCTCGTCATCCGTGGCCCGCACGATCGCCGGGATCGCCTCGAGCCCCGCCTCACGGCAGGCCCGCCAGCGCCGCTCGCCCATGATGAGCTCGTAGCGCCCGGGACCGAGCTGCCGTACGACGACTGGCTGGAGGAGACCGACCTCCTGAATGGAGGTGACCAGTTCCTGCAGTGCGTCCTCGTCGAAGACCTCACGTGGCTGACGCGGGTTCGGCGTGATGGAGTCGAGGGGGATCTCCGCGAAGTGGGCGCCGACAGGAGCGGCCGGCATCTCCACCGCGCCGTTCATCGACGGCTCTTCGGTTTCATGTGAAACAGGCGGCAGCGTGGCCACCTTCGCCGCGGCCACCCCACGGTCGGCGGTCAGCACCGGGGCAACCGCCGGGGGCGCGGAAGCAGCGCCCCCCATCGCGGCCGGAGCCACCGTCTTCTCCGTCGGGGCAGCAGGGATCAGTGCGCCGAGACCACGGCCCAACCCCCTCCGTCGCTCGCTCACTGGATCCCCTCCACCATGCTCGGGTCGCTCTGTGCGCCGATGTGGGCGTGTGTCGCGTCGTAGCTGACGCCGACGCCCTTCAGTGCGATTTCTCGTGCCGCCTCAAGATAGGACAGGGCACCGCTCGATCCTGGATCGTAGGTCAGCACCGTCTGGCCGTAGCTCGGCGCCTCGGAAATACGGACCGAGCGGGGAATGCTCGTCCGCAGCACCTCGTCGCCGAAGTGGTTGCGCACCTCGTCCGCGACCTGGGACGCGAGCCGCGTCCGGCCGTCGTACATGGTGAGCAGAATGGTCGACACATGCAGAGTGGGGTTGAGGTGACCCCGTACCAGGTCGACGTTGCGCAGCAGCTGGCCCAGGCCTTCCAGCGCGTAGTACTCGCACTGAATCGGGATGAGGACTTCCTGCCCTGCCACCAGTGCATTGACGGTCAGCAGACCGAGCGAGGGCGGGCAGTCGATGAGGATGTAGTCCAGCGGCTGCTCATAGGCCTGAATGGCCCGCTCCAGCCTGCTCTCCCTGGCCACCAGGGACACCAGCTCGATCTCCGCACCGGCGAGATCGATCGTGGCGGGGGCACAGAACAGACCCTCGACATCCGGGACCGGCTGTACGACGTCGGCGAGCGGCTTGCTCTCGACCAGGACGTCGTAGATGGACGGGACTTCGGCGTGATGGTCGATGCCCAGCGCGGTGGACGCATTGCCCTGTGGGTCGAGGTCGATCACCAGGACACGACCGCCGTGCAGAGCCAGCGAAGCAGCAAGATTGACGGTCGTCGTCGTCTTGCCCACCCCGCCCTTCTGGTTGGCGACGACGATGACGCGGGTCTGCTCGGGCCGTGGCAGACCCTCACCGGCGCGGCCTAGAGCCTCCACCGCCAGTTGGGCAGCACGACCGATCGGAGTGTCGTCCATCGGGGGCGGTGTTTCACGTGAAACATCCTCCCCCATCGACTCGGTACGGGGACCGGGGACCGGATCGGTCATCGGTCCCGCGATGTTGGCGTCGGACCGCAAGGATTCACTCTCCTCGACTTCAGGCTCGCATTGAACAGAGCCTCCCATGCCTTCGGGGTGGTGAACCAGTGAGGCCTGGCGTTCTGTGGAGAAATCCACCTCTGTGGACAACTCCGTGCCCCCCGAGGGGGACGAAGGATCGTCGGAAGCGGGGCCCTCTCCGAGCGAACCGAGAGGCTTACGGTCGCGGGGTTCGGCCGCAGCGCGGCCCCGACTGATGATGCCGTGCAGCAGTGAGCGACGTTTCACGTGAAACACGATGCACAGCGGCCCCGGCCCAACTGCCGCGACACTCCGGCATGCATAGGTTGGCCAGCTTGTGTGGAGTACGTCTCGTCGTCAGGACGGATCAGTGCCGGCGACGCGAACGACCCTCCTGGCTATCCCCGACGCCGACGTGCACGCCCCGTACGCGCGGCCTTGGCACGCTTCGCCGCAAAGCGCACACCACCGGGACTCTCCCCGACCTCCACCCGCACCACCGTGGACAGGGGATCCACCACACCCTCACCGACATGGAGGACTGACGTCGCCACAGCGCCGAGCTTGCTCAACGCGGTGGTCGCGCTCTTCAGTTCCTCCTCGGCGGTATCCCCCTTGAGTGCCAGCATCTCGCCGTACGGGCGCAGCAAGGGAATGCCCCAGGTCGCCAGGCGGTCCAGGGGAGCCACGGCCCGTGCCGTCACCACGTGGACGGGGTTGAGCTTGCCCATGACCTCCTCGGCACGGCCGCGGACCACCGTCACATGGTCCAGGCCCAGCAGCTCCACGACCTCGGTCAGAAAGGTCGTACGCCGCAGCAGGGGCTCCAGCAGCGTGATCTTCAGATCCTCCCGGACAAGCGCCAGAGGAATCCCCGGCAGGCCGGCTCCCGACCCGACATCGCACACCGTCACACCCTCGGGAACAACCTCCGAGAGCACAGCGCAGTTCAGCAGGTGCCGCTCCCACAGTCGGGGCACTTCCCGCGGACCGATCAGACCACGCTGCACGCCCGCCTCAGCGAGCAGCTCCGCGTACCGGACCGCGTCCGCGAAGCGATCACCGAACACCTCACGCGCCTGCTCGGGCGCGGGGGGAAGCTCCGCTGCCTCCGTCACGGGGGACCGTCCTTCCGTACCGCATCGGCGCACCGGGCACCGACGCCAGAACCACCAGAACTATCAGGCTGACAAAGATCGGCCCCGCCTGCGCAACAGACGGGGCCGGAGGAACGTACGGACCGATCAGGCGGGAAGCACAACGACGAAGCGCTGCGGCTCCTCGCCCTCGGACTCGCTGCGCAGGCCCGCGGCCTTGACCGCGTCGTGCACGACCTTGCGCTCGAACGGCGTCATCGGCTTCAGCTTCACGGACTCACCGGTGCTCTTGACCTCGGCCGCGGTCTTGGCACCCAGCTCGGACAGCTCAGCACGCTTCTTGGCGCGGTAGCCCCCGATGTCCAGCATCAGCCGGCTGCGGTCCCCGGTCTCCCGGTGCACGGCCAGGCGCGTGAGCTCCTGGAGGGCCTCCAGCACCTCACCGTCGCGGCCGACCAGCTTCTGCAGGTCTCGGCTGGCCGCGTCACTGATGATCGAGACAGCGGCACGGTCGGCTTCGACGTCCATATCGATGTCGCCGTCGAGGTCGGCGATGTCCAGCAGACCCTCGAGGTAGTCCGCCGCGATCTCACCCTCCTGCTCCAGGCGGGTCAGGGTGTCTGCACCCTCGGCAGCGGCGGAGGTGGTGCCTTCCGTCACGGGATGGACTCCTTCTTACTTCTTGGACGGGGACTTGGGCCGCTGCGGGCCCTTGCGCTGTCCGGACTGGGCCTTGCTGCGGGTACTGGAGCCGGGCGCGGCCTTCTCGGCGGCGGCGGGCTTTGCGTCCTCCGGCTCGTCGGACTTGCTCAGCGACGTCTTCTGCTCGGAGTCCCCGGCCGCCTTCGGACCGCCGGACTGCCGCTGCGCCTTGCTCTGCCGCTTGGGCTGCTGACGCCTGGGCGTACCACCGGTGGTCGGCGTACCGTCCTCGGTCTGCACGGCGACGGCGCCCTCGCTCTTCACCACGCTGCCGTCGGCCTGGGCTGCCAGGCCCGCCTTGCTGAGACCGTTGATGAACTTGCGCTCGAACTCGTTGCGGTCGCGGCCCTTGGCGACAATGGCCTTCACGATGGCCTTCTCACCGCGGCCACGCGTCTTCTCGTGCTGGGTGACGTGCTTGTGGAGACGCTCCAGGTACGCGGCCTGGGCCTTGGAGCCCGGGGTCGGGTTGTTGTGGATCACATACATCTGCTGGCCCATCGTCCACACGTTGGTGGTCAGCCAGTAGACGAGGACACCGACCGGGAAGTTGATACCGAAGACCGCGAACATGACCGGGAAGACGTACATCAGCATCTTCTGCTGCTGCATGAACGGCGTCTTCACCGTGGTGTCGACGTTCTTCGTCATCAGCTGGCGCTGCGTGTAGAACTGCGACGCCGACATCAGGACGATCATGACCGCGGTGACGATGCGGACCGTGGTCAGCGAGGCGTCGAGCGCCGCGACCTCCGCGGAGCTGTCGGTGAACTTCGCCGCCAGCGGAGCACCGAAGATGTGCGCCTTCTGCGCGCTCTGCAGCAGGCTCTGGTTGATCACACCGATGGTGTCGTTGTTCGCGATGCTGTTGAGCACGTGGTACAGGGCGAAGAAGAACGGCGACTGCGCCAGGATGGGAAGGCACGAGGAGAGCGGGTTGGTGCCCGTCTCCTTGTACAGCTTCATCATCTCTTCGGACTGACGCTGTTTGTCGTTCTTGTAGCGCTCCTGGATCTTCTTCATCTCGGGCTGGAGCGTCTGCATGGCCCGGGTCGCCTTGATCTGCTTCACAAAGAGCGGGATCAGGCAGATGCGGATAAGGATCACGAGGGACACGATGGACAGGCCCCAGGCCCACCCGGTGTCAGGGCCGAAAATGGCGCCGTACACCGTGTGGAACTGGACGATGACCCATGAAACGGGTGTCGTGATGAAGCTGAAGAAGCTGGCAATCGTGTCCACTAATCATGCTCCTTGGGCATGGGACGGGGTCTCTGCGGCCGGGCTCGAAGGATTCTGCCCTTCGGTGGCCGGTTCGGCGGAGGTGGGCCCGCCCTTGCGTGCACGCCAGGCGTGACGCAGCGTTTCGTGCCACCGCGGGCGCTTGCGCGGCGGGACATGGTCCACACCGCCCAGCGACCACGGATTGCACCGCAGGATGCGCCAGGCCGTGAGTGCTGTGCCCTTGATCGCACCATGCCGGTCGATGGCCTGGTAGCCGTAGTGAGAACACGACGGGTAGTACTTGCACACCGGTCCGAGCAGCGGACTGATGGTCCACTGGTACAGCTTGATCAGCGCCAGCAGCGGGTACTTCATCGCGCGCCCCCTCCCAGCAGCCGCTCGAGGGCGGCATCCAGGTCTCGGGCCAGCTCTGCGTTCTCGGCGTCACCCGCACCGGGCAGCGCTCGTACGACTACCAGGCTACCGGGGGGCAACAGGGCGACTCGATCGCGCATCAGATGGCGAAGCCTGCGCTTCACCTTGTTCCGCACCACCGCACCGCCCACTGCCTTGCTGACGACGAAACCCGCACGCGTCGGGGGAGCGCTCTCCCCAGGCGCGTGCGGGTCCGTGGAACCGCTACGAAGATGGACGACGAGACACGGGCGTCCAGCCCGACGACCTCGTCGTACCGCGGTCGCGAAGTCCTCGCGCCGCCTCAGCCGGTTCTCGGTGGGCAGCACGACGGCATGACCTGACCGGGATCAGGCGGACAGGCGGGCGCGACCCTTGCTACGGCGGGACGCGAGAATCGCGCGGCCGGCACGGGTGCGCATACGCAGCCGGAAGCCGTGGGTCTTCGCGCGACGACGGTTGTTCGGCTGGAAGGTGCGCTTGCTCACTCGGGGGCTCCAGAAATGAATCGGTGGTTGCGGGGTGCCGTCCTGGCTGTCACCGTGCGCCCACGAGTAGCTCGCGTCACGCCCGAGTGCACCGCTGACCGATCACCCAAATGATCTGTGCCCATCGGAGGCAGGCGGCAGCAGCCATCGACAACTCGACCTGGTCACGGTACGCGGGGCTACGCCATCCGGTCAAACCAGGGTCCCCTGGGAGACACTATCCACAGCCTGGGGACAACAACTTGAACCGCACCCGCCGCCCTGACTACCGTGACTGAACTCCGAATCGTTCCTCTGTCCCCCGACTTACACCCCAACCCGTCCCCGAATCACACGTTCGAGGGACCCGTGAGAGAGCGTGCCCTGTGGCTGACGTACCTGCCGATCTTGCCGCAGTGTGGCCACGAGTACTGGAACAACTCCTCGGTGAAGGGCGCGGACAAGGCGTCGAGGTCAAGGACGAACACTGGATCCGGCGCTGCCAGCCGCTCGCGCTGGTCGCCGACACGGCGCTGCTCGCCGTACCGAACGAGTTCGCCAAGGGAGTGCTCGAAGGCCGGCTCGCCCCGATCGTCAGCGAGACCCTGAGCCGCGAGTGCGGCCGCCCGATCCGCATCGCCATCACCGTCGACGACTCGGCGGGCGACCCCCCGCCGCCACCGCCGGCCCGCCCCAGGTACGAAGAACCGGAGCTCCCCTCCACCCAGAGCCGCGACGCGTACGAGGGATACGGCCGCCACCGCGCCGACGACCACACGCCCAGCCGCGCCGAACAGCACCCCGGCCCGCCCGGCGACCAGCTCCCCACCGCCCGGCCCGCCTACCCTTCCGAGTACCAGCGCCCCGAGCCCGGCTCCTGGCCACGCCCGGCACAGGACGAGTACAGCTGGCAGCAGCAGCGCCTGGGCTTCCCGGAACGCGACCCGTACGCCTCGCCGGCCCAGGACACCTACGGATCCCCCGCCCCGGACGCGTACTCCCCGCCGTCACAGGACTACCGCCCGCAGCCGGTGGAGCGCCCGTCGTACGACGCCCAGCGCCCCGACTACGACCAGCCGCGGTCGGACTACGACCCGGCACGCGCGGACTACGACCAGCGCTCCGACTACGAACAGCGCGCCCCCCGCAGGGACCTCCCCGAGCCGCGCGCCGGCTCCGGGCACGTCCACCGCGGCGGCCCCGTCGGCTCCTCGCTGCCCGCCTCCAGCGGCGCCCCCGGCCCTCTCGCCGCGAAACCCGCCCCGGCGACCGGCCCCGGCGAACCCACCGCCCGCCTGAACCCGAAGTACCTCTTCGACACGTTCGTCATCGGCGCATCCAACCGCTTCGCACACGCGGCCGCGGTCGCCGTCGCCGAAGCACCCGCGAAGGCGTACAACCCCCTCTTCATCTATGGGGAGTCGGGCCTCGGCAAGACGCACCTGCTGCACGCCATCGGGCACTACGCGCGCAGCCTCTACCCGGGCACCCGCGTGCGCTACGTGAGCTCGGAGGAGTTCACCAACGAGTTCATCAACTCCATCCGCGACGGCAAGGGCGACAGCTTCCGCAAGCGCTACCGCGAGATGGACATCCTGCTCGTCGACGACATCCAGTTCCTCGCGGACAAGGAGTCGACGCAGGAGGAGTTCTTCCACACCTTCAACACGCTCCACAACGCCAACAAGCAGATCGTGCTGTCCTCGGACCGGCCTCCCAAGCAGCTGGTCACGCTCGAGGACCGGCTGCGGAACCGTTTCGAGTGGGGCCTGATCACCGACGTCCAGCCGCCCGAGCTGGAGACGCGCATCGCGATCCTGCGCAAGAAGGCGGTCCAGGAGCAGCTCAACGCCCCGCCGGAAGTCCTGGAGTTCATCGCCTCCCGCATCTCGCGCAACATCCGCGAGCTGGAGGGCGCGCTGATCCGGGTGACGGCGTTCGCGTCGCTCAACCGTCAGCCCGTGGACCTCGGCCTGACGGAGATCGTCCTCAAGGACCTCATCCCCGGCGGCGAGGACTCCGCCCCCGAGATCACCTCGACGGCGATCATGGGCGCGACCGCCGACTACTTCGGACTCACCGTCGAGGACCTGTGCGGCACCTCGCGCGGCCGCGCCCTGGTCACGGCCCGCCAGATCGCCATGTACCTGTGCCGCGAGCTGACGGATCTCTCCCTGCCGAAGATCGGCGCACTGTTCGGCGGCCGCGACCACACGACGGTGATGCACGCCGACCGAAAGATCCGCAATCTGATGGCCGAGCGGCGCTCCATCTACAACCAGGTCACCGAACTGACCAACCGCATCAAGAACGGCTGACGACCGCCTCGATCCGTCGCTGAGGGCGCCCCCGGGAGGAGATCCCGGGGGCGCCCTTCGTCGTCCCCCGGGCACCCGGTGTTCGAATGCGTGCCGGGTTACGGCCTCTCTCCACAGATCCGGTGACTTTTTCCCGTCCACATCCTGGGGACTGTGGAGTTGTCCAGACCGTGTCCACAGAGCCGACTGTTGAAAGACCATCAGACCAGGTCAGGTGCTTGTGGATTCGTGGACGAACGATCTCCACAGACTGTGGACGGAGAGATGATCCACAACCTGTGCATCGAGTTGTCCACCGGCAACCCACAGGATCGCGTCGGTTGTCCCCAGCTATCCCCGGCTTCTCCACACCGCTGTCCACTGTTCGGCAACCCTGCGCACCTCCTCACCGTGTCGAGTGAAAGGCGTCACACCAAGGTGCCGGGTTGGGCTGTGGGAAACGTGGGTAAAGCTGGGGACGGCGCTGGGGAGAACTCCCTCGATGCTGTGCACGGAGTGTGCAGAACTTTCCGTTCTCCACAGAGACCCGCAGTTGTCCACCGCTTCCGCCCACAGGGCCCGTGGACAAAATTTCCCTGCTGACCTGCGCAAACGCGGTTATCCACGGTTTCCACAGCCCCTACTACTACTCCCAACTAGAGAGAGCTGGGAATCCGTTTCGAAGGGGGTCCTGTGCACAACTCGCCGTCCGGCTCCCGGCTGCCCCTCGTCACGACTTGACCCCGAGGGGCACCTACTGTCAGTGCGGTGCGTCAGACTGGTCCCGGTGTCCTTCCCTTCACGGGGTCCGGCGACACCGAGACAGACGACGAAGCCAGGCAGGGCGAGAAGCGCCGGCAACAGCAGGAGGCGGCAACAGTGAAGATCCGGGTGGAACGCGACGTACTCGCGGAGGCAGTGGCCTGGGCGGCACGCAGCCTCCCGGCCCGTCCGCCGGCGCCTGTCCTCGCCGGCCTTCTGCTGAAGGCCGAGGACGGCCAGCTGAGCCTGTCCAGCTTCGACTACGAGGTCTCCGCGCGCGTGTCCGTGGAGGCGGAGGTCGAGGAGGAGGGCACCGTCCTCGTCTCCGGCCGCCTCCTCGCGGACATCTCCCGCGCCCTCCCCAACCGTCCGGTGGAGATTTCCACAGACGGTGTACGGGCGACGGTGGTCTGCGGCTCCTCGCGGTTCACACTGCACACCCTGCCTGTGGAGGAGTACCCGGCGCTTCCGCAGATGCCGAACGCCACGGGCACGGTTCCCGGCGAGGTCTTCGCCGCCGCGGCCGCCCAGGTGGCGATCGCCGCGGGCCGTGACGACACGCTGCCGGTCCTCACCGGTGTGCGCATCGAGATCGAGGGCGACACGGTCACGCTGGCCTCCACCGACCGCTACCGCTTCGCGGTCCGCGAGTTCCTGTGGAAGCCGGAGAACCCGGAGGCGTCCGCGGTCGCCCTGGTGCCCGCCAAGACGCTCCTGGACACCGCCAAGGCGCTCACCAGCGGCGACAGCGTCATCCTGGCGCTGTCCGGCTCGGGCGCCGGTGAGGGCCTGATCGGCTTCGAGGGCGCCGGCCGTCGTACGACGACCCGTCTGCTGGAGGGCGACCTCCCGAAGTACCGCACGCTGTTCCCGACGGAGTTCAACTCGGTCGCCGTGATCGAGACCGCCCCCTTCGTGGAGGCCGTCAAGCGAGTGGCGCTGGTCGCCGAGCGGAACACCCCGGTGCGGCTCAGCTTCGAGCAGGGCGTGCTGATCCTGGAGGCCGGTTCCAGCGACGACGCACAGGCTGTGGAAAGGGTTGACGCGCAGCTGGAGGGCGACGACATCTCGATCGCCTTCAACCCGACGTTCCTGCTGGACGGCCTGAGCGCCATCGACTCCCCGGTGGCCCAGCTGTCCTTCACGACGTCCACGAAGCCCGCGCTGCTGAGCGGCAAGCCGGCGGTGGACGCCGAGGCGGACGAGGCCTACAAGTACCTGATCATGCCTGTGCGTCTGAGCGGCTGACGTCTCCTTCAGAGAACCCACAGGTCGGGGCATACGTGTGAGCGCGTATGCCCACAGATGTGCGCGAGCGTCCGGGTTTAGGCTCGGACGCAGGTACGAAAGTGCCGTAACGCCACGTCGCAAAACCTAAGGAACAACTGATGGAGCTCGGTCTCGTCGGCCTCGGCAAGATGGGCGGCAACATGCGCGAGCGGATTCGCCGCGCAGGCCACACCGTCCTCGGATACGACCGCAACCCGGATCTCGCCGATGTCCACAGCCTGGAAGAGCTTGTGGGCAAGCTGAAGGGCCCGCGCGTCGTGTGGGTGATGGTTCCGGCCGGTGCCCCGACCCAGTCGACGATCGACGAGCTGGCGGAGCTGCTGGAGCCCGGCGACGTCGTCGTGGACGGCGGGAACTCGCGCTGGACGGACGACGAGAAGCACGCCGAGGAGCTGGCGGCCAAGGGCATCGGCTTCGTCGACTGCGGTGTCTCCGGCGGTGTCTGGGGCCTGGAGAACGGCTATGCGCTGATGTACGGCGGCGACGCGGAGAACGTGGCCAAGGTGCAGCCGGTCTTCGACGCCCTCAAGCCGGAGGGCGGCTTCGGCTCGGTGCACGCCGGCAAGGTGGGTGCCGGCCACTTCGCGAAGATGGTCCACAACGGCATCGAGTACGCGATGATGCAGGCCTACGCCGAGGGCTGGGAACTCCTGGAGAAGGTCGACTCGGTGACCGATGTCCGTGAGGTCTTCCGTTCCTGGCAGGAGGGCACGGTCATCCGTTCCTGGCTGCTGGACCTCGCGGTGAACGCCCTCGACGAGGACGAGCACCTGGACAGGCTCCGGGGTCATGCACAGGACTCCGGCGAGGGACGCTGGACCGTGGAGGCCGCGATCGACAACGCGGTGCCGCTGCCGGCGATCACCGCGTCGCTGTTCGCGCGGTTCGCGTCCCGCCAGGAGGACTCGCCGCAGATGAAGATGATCGCGGCGCTGCGGAACCAGTTCGGCGGCCACGCGGTCGAGAAGAAGTAGTCCACAGGGCCGCCCGGCGGTCCACAACCCTGGGGGAGGTCGGCGAACGACCATGCACGTCACGCATCTGTCGCTGGCCGACTTCCGCTCGTACGCCCGGGTCGAGGTCCCGCTCGACCCGGGCGTCACGGCCTTCGTGGGCCCGAACGGGCACGGCAAGACGAATCTCGTCGAGGCGGTCGGCTATCTCGCCACGCTCGGCAGTCACCGGGTCTCCTCGGACGCCCCGCTCGTTCGCATGGGCGCCGAGCGGGCGGTGATCCGGGCGCAGGTGAAGCAGGGCGAACGGCAGCAGCTGGTGGAGCTGGAGCTGAACCCCGGCCGGGCCAACCGTGCCCGCATCAACAGGTCCTCGCAGGTCAGACCGCGTGACGTGCTGGGCATCGTACGGACCGTCCTGTTCGCGCCCGAGGATCTTGCCCTGGTCAAGGGTGATCCGGGTGAGCGGCGCCGCTTCCTGGACGAGCTGATCACCGCCCGCTCCCCGCGTATGGCCGGTGTGCGTTCCGACTACGAGCGGGTCCTCAAGCAGCGCAACACGCTCCTGAAGACGGCCGCGCTGGCCCGTCGGCACGGCGGACGTTCCATGGATCTGTCCACGCTCGACGTCTGGGACCAGCATCTCGCGCGCGCGGGCGCCGAGTTGCTCGCCCAGCGCCTGAATCTGATCGCGGCCGTCCAGCCGCTGGCCGACAAGGCGTACGAGCAACTGGCGCCGGGCGGTGGTCCGGTGGCCTTGGAGTACAAGCCGTCGGCGCCTGGTGAGGCGCACACGCGCGAAGATCTCTACGGGCAGCTGATGGCGGCGCTCGCCGATGCCCGTAAGCAGGAGATCGAGCGGGGTGTGACGCTTGTGGGGCCGCATCGGGACGAGCTGCTGCTCAAACTCGGTCAGCTGCCCGCGAAGGGGTACGCGTCGCACGGCGAGTCGTGGTCCTGTGCGCTGGCGTTGCGGCTGGCGTCGTACGACTTGCTGCGGGCCGAGGGGAACGAGCCGGTGCTGGTGCTGGACGACGTCTTCGCCGAGTTGGACAACCGCCGCCGTGAGCGTCTGGCGGAGCTGGTCGCGCCCGGTGAGCAGGTACTGGTGACCGCCGCGGTCGACGACGACGTGCCGCAGGTTCTGGCGGGTGTCCGGTTCGCGGTGTCGGACGGGTCGGTGGAGCGCGTATGAGTACGGACGAGCCGGTTCCCGGGAAGAGCCCTGAGCCCTCCGGTGTCGATCTCGCGCGTGTGGCACTGAGGGCGGCGAAGGAGCAGGCACGCGCGCGTGGGGATGCGGCGCGGCAGAAGAAGCAGGCGCGGCGCGGGGGTCTGCGGTCGGGAGCGCGTGCCGACGGACGTGATCCGATGGCGTTGGGTGCCGCGATCAACCGCCTGATCACGGAGCGCGGCTGGGAGGCCCCGGCCGCGGTGGGCGGTGTCATGGGGCGCTGGCCGCAGATCGTCGGCGAGGACCTGGCCAAGCACTGCGTGCCGGAGACGTACGACGAGGACGAGCGGGTGCTGGTCGTGCGCTGTGACTCGACGGCGTGGGCGACGAATCTGCGGTTGCTGGCTCCGCAGCTGGTCGCGCGCCTGAACGAGGACCTGGGTCATGGCACGGTGACGCTGATCAAGGTGAATGGTCCCGGTGGTCCCGCCCGCCGCTACGGTCCCTTGCGCGCCCCTGGTAGCACGGGCCCCGGTGACACCTACGGGTGACGTACATCACGTCGGCGGCCGCCGTGGAGGGCCGACGGGGGTTCCGTCGTTCGACCGCACACGGTTGTGAATCCCGACCTGACTCCCAAGTAGCCAAGGGTTGACGCTCGGAAGCGCTGAGTGCCGCTGTGAGCCACTTTGAGCCCCGTTCCGTATATGGGGACCCGGCGGAGTCCGGTTGAGGGCGGCACATGCGGACTCAGGTACCGGCAAACCCCCATCACTGTCGGCGCTACCGGTAGACTGGAAGCCAATCCCGCCCCAAACGTGGGGACCGCCCGGGAAAAGCTGAGCAACGCTGATCAAGGCTTACCAACGCAACATGCCGCAGCCGCTCCGGCAACCCGCCGACGAGCCTGGCTCGTGCTGTGCCAGAAAGGGCGCTTCGTGGCCGATTCCGGCAACCCCAACGAGAACATCCCGTCCACAGACGCCGGCGCGAACGGCGAGGTCAACACCTCGTACGACGCCAGCGCCATCACCGTCCTCGAGGGTCTGGACGCGGTCCGCAAGCGACCCGGTATGTACATCGGCTCGACCGGTGAGCGCGGACTCCACCACCTTGTGTACGAGGTGGTGGACAACTCCGTCGACGAGGCGCTGGCCGGTCACGCGGACACCATCGACGTGACGATCCTCGCCGACGGCGGCGTGCGGGTCGTCGACAACGGCCGCGGCATTCCGGTGGGCATCGTCCCCTCCGAGGGCAAGCCGGCCGTCGAGGTCGTGCTGACCGTGCTGCACGCGGGCGGCAAGTTCGGCGGTGGCGGCTACGCGGTCTCCGGTGGTCTGCACGGCGTGGGTGTCTCCGTCGTGAACGCGCTTTCCTCGAAGGTGGCCGTCGAGGTCAGGACGGACGGCCACCGCTGGACGCAGGACTACAAGATGGGCGTGCCGACGGCTCCGCTGGCCAAGCACGAGGCCATCGAGGAGACGGGCACGTCGGTCACCTTCTGGGCCGACGGCGACATCTTCGAGACCACCGAGTACTCCTTCGAGACGCTCTCGCGGCGCTTCCAGGAGATGGCGTTCCTCAACAAGGGTTTGACGATCAAACTCACTGACGAGCGCGAGTCGGCGAAGGCGACGTCCGGGGCGGACGAGGCGGGCGCGGACGAGACGGCCGAGGTCAAGACCGTCACGTACCACTACGACGGCGGCATCGTCGACTTCGTGAAGTACCTCAACTCCCGCAAGGGAGACGCGGTGCACCCGACGGTCATCGACCTCGAGGCCGAGGACAGGGAGAAGAGCCTCTCCCTCGAAGTCGCGATGCAGTGGAACAGCGGCTACAGCGAGGGCGTGTACTCCTTCGCCAACATCATCCACACGCATGAGGGCGGTACGCACGAAGAGGGCTTCCGCGCGGCGCTCACGAACCTGATCAACAAGTACGCGCGCGACAAGAAGCTGCTGCGCGAGAAGGACGACAACCTCACGGGTGACGACATCCGCGAGGGTCTGACCGCGATCATCTCGGTGAAGCTGAGCGAGCCGCAGTTCGAGGGCCAGACGAAGACCAAGCTGGGCAACACGGAGGCGAAGACCTTCGTGCAGAAGGCCGTCTACGAGCACCTCAACGACTGGCTGGACCGCAACCCGAACGAGGCGGCGGACATCGTCCGCAAGGGGATCCAGGCGGCCACGGCGCGCGTGGCGGCCCGCAAGGCCCGTGACCTGACGCGCCGCAAGGGCCTCCTGGAGACCGCCTCGCTGCCGGGCAAGCTCTCCGACTGCCAGTCGAACGACCCCACCAAGTGCGAGATCTTCATCGTCGAGGGTGACTCCGCCGGCGGCTCGGCCAAGTCCGGCCGCAACCCGCAGTACCAGGCGATCCTCCCGATCCGCGGCAAGATCCTCAACGTCGAGAAGGCGCGGATCGACAAGATCCTGCAGAACCAGGAGATCCAGGCTCTGATCTCCGCGTTCGGCACCGGAGTCCACGAGGACTTCGACATCGAGAGGCTGCGGTACCACAAGATCATCCTGATGGCGGACGCCGACGTCGACGGCCAGCACATCAACACCCTGCTGCTCACCTTCCTGTTCCGCTTCATGCGGCCGCTGGTCGAGGCCGGGCACGTGTACCTGTCGCGTCCCCCGCTCTACAAGATCAAGTGGGGCAGGGACGACTTCGAGTACGCGTACTCCGACCGCGAGCGCGACGCGCTGATCGAGCTGGGCAAGCAGGCCGGCAAGCGCATCAGGGACGACTCGGTCCAGCGCTTCAAGGGTCTCGGCGAGATGAACGCCGAGGAGCTGCGCGTGACCACCATGGACCAGGAGCACCGTGTGCTCGGCCAGGTCACGCTCGACGACGCCGCGCAGGCCGACGACCTGTTCTCGGTCCTCATGGGCGAGGACGTCGAGGCGCGCCGCCAGTTCATCCAGCGCAACGCCAAGGACGTCCGCTTCCTCGACATCTGAGTCGGTCTCAGCTGACCGCACCAGGAAGGATCCTCACCAGCAATGGCCGACGAGAACACTCCAGTGACGCCTGAAGAGGGCGGCGAGATCACGCTCCGCGTCGAGCCCGTGGGGCTCGAGACGGAGATGCAGCGCTCCTACCTCGACTACGCGATGTCCGTCATCGTCTCGCGTGCGCTGCCGGACGTCCGGGACGGTCTCAAGCCCGTCCACCGCCGCGTGCTGTACGCCATGTACGACGGCGGCTACCGCCCCGAGCGCGGGTTCTACAAGTGCGCCCGCGTCGTCGGCGACGTCATGGGCAACTACCACCCGCACGGCGACTCCTCGATCTACGACGCGCTGGTCCGCCTCGCGCAGCCGTGGTCGATGCGGATGCCGCTGGTGGACTCCAACGGCAACTTCGGCTCTCCGGGCAACGACCCGGCGGCGGCCATGCGCTACACCGAGTGCAAGATGGCGCCGCTGTCGATGGAGATGGTCCGTGACATCGACGAGGAGACCGTCGACTTCACGGACAACTACGACGGCCGCTCCCAGGAGCCGACCGTCCTGCCGGCCCGCTTCCCGAACCTGCTGATCAACGGCTCGGCCGGTATCGCGGTCGGCATGGCGACCAACATCCCGCCGCACAACCTGCGCGAGGTCGCGGCCGGCGCCCAGTGGTACCTGGAGAACCCGGAGGCCTCGCACGAGGAGCTCCTGGACGCGCTGATCGAGCGGATCAAGGGCCCGGACTTCCCGACCGGCGCCCTGGTGGTCGGCCGCAGGGGCATCGAGGAGGCGTACCGCACGGGCCGCGGCTCGATCACCATGCGTGCGGTCGTCGAGGTCGAGGAGATCCAGAACCGCCAGTGCCTGGTGGTCACCGAGCTGCCCTACCAGGTCAACCCGGACAACCTCGCGCAGAAGATCGCCGACCTGGTGAAGGACGGCAAGATCGGCGGCATCGCCGACGTCCGCGACGAGACGTCCTCCCGTACGGGCCAGCGGCTTGTCATCGTCCTCAAGCGGGACGCGGTCGCCAAGGTCGTACTGAACAACCTCTACAAGCACACCGATCTGCAGACGAACTTCGGCGCCAACATGCTGGCGCTGGTCGACGGCGTGCCGCGCACCCTGTCCCTCGACGCGTTCATCCGCCACTGGGTGACGCACCAGATCGAGGTCGTCGTCCGCCGTACGCGCTTCCGGCTGCGCAAGGCCGAGGAGCGGGCGCACATCCTGCGCGGCCTGCTGAAGGCCCTGGACGCCATCGACGAGGTCATCGCGCTGATCCGGCGCAGCGACACCGTCGAGATCGCGCGCGGGGGCCTGATGAACCTCCTGGAGATCGACGAGATCCAGGCCAACGCCATCCTCGAGATGCAGCTGCGCCGACTCGCCGCCCTGGAACGCCAGAAGATCATCCAGGAACACGACGAACTCCAGGCGAAGATCACCGAGTACAACGAGATCCTCGCCTCCCCGGTCCGCCAGCGCGGCATCGTCAGCCAGGAACTCGCCGCGATCGTCGAGAAGTACGGCGACGACCGCAAGACCATGCTGGTGCCCTACGACGGCGACATGTCCATGGAGGACCTGATCGCCGAGGAGGACATCGTCGTGACGGTCACGCGTGGCGGGTACGTCAAGCGCACCAAGGCCGACGACTACCGCGCCCAGAAGCGCGGCGGCAAGGGCGTGCGCGGCACGAAGCTCAAGGAAGACGACATCGTCGACCACTTCTTCGTGTCGACCACCCATCACTGGCTGCTGTTCTTCACCAACAAGGGCCGGGTGTACCGGGCGAAGGCGTACGAGCTGCCGGACGCCGGCCGTGACGCGCGTGGACAGCACGTCGCGAACCTGCTGGCCTTCCAGCCGGACGAGGCGATCGCCGAGATCCTCGCGATCCGCGACTACGAGGCGGCGCCCTATCTGGTCCTGGCCACCAAGGGCGGCCTGGTCAAGAAGACGCCTCTGAAGGATTACGATTCGCCGCGCTCCGGTGGCGTCATCGCGATCAATCTCCGTGAGACGGAGGACGGTTCCGACGACGAACTGATCGGAGCCGAACTCGTATCGGCCGATGACGATCTGCTTCTGATCAGCAAGAAGGCCCAGTCGATCAGGTTCACCGCCACCGACGAAGCACTGCGTCCCATGGGCCGTGCCACCTCGGGCGTCAAGGGAATGAGCTTCCGCGAGGGCGACCAGCTGCTCTCGATGAATGTTGTTCGACCCGGTACGTTCGTGTTCACTGCCACGGACGGCGGGTACGCGAAGCGCACCGCCGTCGACGAGTACCGCGTTCAGGGTCGCGGCGGCCTCGGCATCAAGGCCGCCAAGATCGTCGAGGACCGCGGGTCGCTCGTCGGCGCGCTGGTGGTCGAGGAGACCGACGAGATCCTCGCCATCACGCTGTCCGGCGGTGTGATTCGCACGCGAGTCAACGAGGTCAGGGAGACGGGCCGTGACACCATGGGCGTCCAACTGATCAACCTGGGCAAGCGCGATGCCGTGGTCGGCATCGCTCGTAACGCCGAGGCGGGACGCGAGGCGGAGGAGGTCGACGGCGGCGTTGCCGTCGACGAGACCGCCGAAGGTGCCGCGATTGCCGGCACGGACGAGGGCGAGGCGCCCTCGACCGAGTAACACGAGGAGTGAGTCATCGTGAGCGGAGCCACGGGCGCCGGATCGACCGGTACGAACACGGACGGCGGCGGCCGTGGCTCCGCTGCGAATACGACGGACTCGCACACGACCAATCTGCAAGCGATCAAGTCACCCGCGACCGACTCCCGCTCGCCCGACACGCATGGATCCCAGGGGGGAACTGTGACGGACACCCGAGGTCCGCAGGCCCAGCGGCCCGCCGCCGGAGCGGGCCAGGCCGCGGCGCCGCAGACGACCTCCCCGCTGCCGGGGGAGCGCCAGCCGCAGCAGTCCGCAGGGCCCTACCACCCGCCGCAGGCCTATCCGGCCCAGGGTGCTCAGGCGAGCGCCGTACGCCGCCCCCGCACCGGTGCGCGCACCACGCCCCGCACCCGCAAGGCACGTCTGCGCGTGGCCAAGGCCGACCCCTGGTCGGTCATGAAGGTCAGCTTCCTGCTCTCCATCGCGCTGGGCATCTGCACGATCGTCGCGGCCGCCGTGCTGTGGATGGTCATGGACGCGATGGGCGTGTTCTCGACGGTCGGCGGCACCATCTCGGAGGCCACCGGCTCCAACGAGTCCAACGGCTTCGACCTGCAGGCCTTCCTGTCGCTCCCGCATGTCCTGATGTTCGCGACGATCATCGCGGTCATCGATGTCGTCCTCGCGACGGCGCTGGCGACCCTCGGCGCGTTCATCTACAACCTCTCGGCGGGCTTCGTCGGCGGCATCGAGCTCACGCTCGCCGAGGACGAGTGACATTAACCGCGACGGCGGTTTCAAACCTTCCCCGTGGTCCCGCGACAACCGATTTTGGGACTGCCCATGTCGTGCGCTAATCTTCAGGAGTCAGCGCGCGGGACACACACCGCAGAGCGCGGCGGGGCTATAGCTCAGTTGGTTAGAGCGCATCCCTGATAAGGATGAGGCCACAGGTTCAAATCCTGTTAGCCCCACCAGCGAAAAGACCCCCGGTCCTCCAGGATCGGGGGTCTTTGACATGTCGAGGTGCAGCATCACCTGCGCCTCACCGCAGGTTCCAATCCCGTTGACCCCACCAGAACGAAGACCCCCGGCCTGGGCCGGGGGTCTTCGTCGTTCTTTCTCGAGGGCGTTGTACGCAAGGTCGCCGTTACGTCGTGGACGTGAGAGAGAAGCCGGGTGGGGCGCCGTGAGGTGCCGCGACTGTCAGCGCTGGAGGGGAGCGGTGGGCTCGTCGGGCGACACGGCGGTGTCGCACAAGGAGTCGGCCGAGGGGGCCGCGTCCGCCGACGGACGGTGGCGGCAGCTGGGGGACTTGCCGTGGGCCTCGGCGCGGATGCGCTGTTTCATCGTGGGGGGCAGGGACCTGGCGTACAACCAGGACCAGAGGGACGTCGTCGGCGCCGTCCTGTGCGCGATGCTGATGCTCTCGCTGTTGCGCGGTGCCTCGGTCTGCGGTACGGCCGCGGCGGCGGCCGGCGTGACGAGTCCGAGCGCCGTGAACAGCGCCAGGAAGGCGGTGACGATGGTGGTCCACAGCTTCATGACCGTGTTCTGGGCCATGGCCCCTCACTTTCGGGTCGGGCGATTTGCGTACTTTCCTCATGATGTGTATGGGGATCGCGAAGTGGTGGACCAACGCCCATGGCGCGTCGATCTTCGGATGAACACCACTCGGATGGGTGCAAGAAGGGAGGAAAACGGAAGAAACGGGAGTAGTGCACTCAAACTCACCGTTCGTGAGGATGTGATCACCCTCTGATCGGAAGGGTGCCGTCCGCTTCTATTGCGGTGTCGCGGAAGGAAGTTGAGGGGCCGACGCAGGTCACCGATCGATATCGGTCGGTGTGTATAGTCGGGCGCCAGAGGTCCCCTACGTCAAGGAAAGACGAGGTCGCGCGGTGAAGAAGCTTCTCCTGGTCGCACTGGCCGCTATCGGCGGGCTCCTCGTGTACCGCCAGATCCAGGCGGATCGCGCCGAGCAGGATCTGTGGACGGAGGCGACTGACTCCGTGCCCACGGGTTCGTGAGTACCGACAACCGAATCTGAACAGACCCCGGCCGTCCTCACGGTCGGGGTTTTGTGTTGGGTGTTTCGGACGCCCGCGCCCATTGCGCGGATGCCGCACGGCTCCGCGGGGCAGGATGGGCCCCGGTCCCACGGTCCGGACAACCACGAGGGGTGGCGCATGATCGGGCGGCGTACGGCGCGGTGGCGCGCGAGGGCATCGTGCGGTCGTCCTTCCGCGCCCGCGCGCGTGGCCGCGGTCGGCGCGGTGCTGTGCGCGGCGGCGGCGCTGCCGGGCCCGGCAGCGTCGGCAGCCGGCACACCGAGCCCCTACGGCTTCGCCGAGGACGCCCGGTCCGTCCGGGGCGCGACGAGCACCACGGACGCCGAAGGCCTGAAGCCCGGCACGACCTACAAAAGCTCCCTCCCGAGCACCGGCAAGCTCTACTACAGCCTCGAACTCGACGACACGTCGACCGCGTACGTCTCCGCCACCGCCGTCCCCCCGGCGGGCACGGCAGTCTCCGCCACCGACGGCATCAGGGTGTCCGTGCAGGACGCCAACGGCAGCTCCTGCTCCTTCGAGAGCGCCACCATCGGCGCGAGCCGCAGCCCGCACCCCATCACCGCCGTGGGCGCGCGCGAGGCCAAACCCACGGGCACCCTCTGCCAGGGCGGCGGCACCTACTACGTAATCGTCGAGCGCGTCGCCAGGACGGGATCCTCGCCGGACGCCTGGGAGCTGGAGCTCACCCCCGTACTGGAGCCGCGCCTCGAGCGCACCGGTCCGACAAGCGCGCCCGAGGCCTGGAACTCGGCCTCACCCGAGCCCCTCACGGGCGGCGCCGCCCGTCGCACGGGCGGCTCGGGCTTCGCCTCGGCGAGACCCCTCGGGCAGGGGATCTGGCGTGACGACATCCGGCCCGGGCAGACCCTCTTCTACAGAGTGCCGGTCGACTGGGGCCAGCAGCTCTACGCCACGGCCGACCTGGGAAGTGCAGCCGGAGACGGTACCGGCTTCGTGCCGGGCGCCCTGGACATGTCGCTGTACAACCCGGTGCGCGACGAGGTCGAGGACGCCGGTGTCAGCTACGACGGCAGCCAGAAGTCGGCCGTCCTGCAACCGCTGCCGCCGGTCGCGTATCCCAACCGCTACGCCGCCGTCGGCCGCGTGAACACGGTGCGGTTCGCCGGCTCGTACTACCTCGTCGTGCACCTCGCGGCGCAGGTCGCCGACACATTCAGCGACGTACCGTTCGGGCTGAAGCTGCGTGTGCGGGTCGAGGGCACGACGAAGGCCGGGCCCGGCTACTCGGGGCGGTCCGCGCCGGAAGGCCTCTTCGGGATCACGGCACAGGACCGGGCGGCGGCATCGGAGGGGCGTGGCGGGGCCGAGGGCGGCGGGGACGCCACGATGAAGCTCGTCGCCGCGGGCGGGATCGGCACCGGCACCGTTCTGCTGGTGGTGCTCGGCGTGTGGACGGCGCTGGGGCGGCGGAGGGCGGGGGCCTGACAGGGCCCAGCCCGTGCCGCCTGGCGGGGCGTGGGCCGGCCGTCCCGGGCCCGGGACGGCCCTGGGACCGGACGCGCCCGGATGCGCGGGCCCGGCCGGGACGGCGACGGGAGGAAGGCCGGACGGGCGGGACGACGGCTGACGCGGGTCACATGCGGACCAGTGCCCAGAACCCGACCGCGTAGCAGAGCAGCGCGAGCAGCAGGAGCGGGACCGCGACCCGGGCCGGAGGGCCGGGACGGCGTGCGGCGCGGCGGCCCGGGCGGCCCGCCCGATGCCGTCGCCGCGGAATCTCCTGCGCCGGGGGTGGAACCCGCGGGACCTGGGCGGTGTACGAAGCGGTAGAGGCATCGGCGCGCCGGTGGGGGGCCGGACTTGGGGCCGGGGCAGGCGACAGGGCCTGGGCGGGGTGGCGCGGAGCGTGAGGTCGGGGGGAGGACAGCACATGCGTGGGGTCGTAGGGGGAGACATGGAGGGAGTGGTCCTGCCCCTGGTCGTGTTCCGGGGCCTGTGGCTGTGGCTGCACCCGCGCCGGCGAGTGCGCCTGTTCCTGTCCCCGGGCGTGAGGCGTCGGTGCGGCGGGCGTCCGAGAGGAGGACACGGTCGCCTGCGGAGGCGGCAGATGGAAGCTTCCGGTGTCCGAAGCGGTGGACGGCTGCGCGGGGACCGAAGGCTCCGGATGGAAGCCCGGCATCGCGGGAGCGTGAGCGGGCGGCGACGGCGTACCCTCCGGCACCGACTGCGGGCCGGTGCCCCACGGACCGGGCGATCCGACGCCTTCGCCCGCGCCCGGCGGCACGGAACCGGTGCCCGGCCCGGCGGCCATGTGGCCGGCGCTCCCGCCGTCAGCCGGCCCAGCGCCCCCCGGCAACGACGGCGACCCACCCGCCGACCTGGAAGCTCCCGCGCCAGGCCCCGCCTGCGCATCCACTCCCCGCCCAGGTTTGAGCGGGCCGTCCGGGCCGAACCCCGGTGGCAGTGGGCCGAGTTGGTCGAAGATCTCGATCAGCTCGTCGTCGGGGCCCGGATCCGGCAGGAGTCCGTGAACCGCGGCGAGCGCCTTGCGCGCCCCCGTGGCCGTGCGGAACCGCGCCTGAGGATCCGGCTCCAACAGCGACGCCACAACCTGCCACAGCGGCTCGGGAACGCCCTTGGGCGCACTCGGAGTTCCGTGCTCCGCGAAGTACTGGATGATCGCCTTGGCGTCCGGCTTCGCGCCCTCCAGCAGATACAACGCCACCAGTCCCACGGCGAACAGGTCCGCGGGGAAGTCCGGTTCCGCACCCATCATCTGCTCGGGCGCCAGATAACCCGGCGTCCCCACCACGAGGTTGGTCTCGGTCAGACGCGGCTCACCCAGCCGCATCGCGATGCCGAAGTCGGACAGCCGCAACCGCGGCCGATTCGTGCCCGTGGCCTCCAGCAGCACATTGGCGGGCTTGATGTCGCGGTGCACGACACCTTCCGCGTGCACCGCGGCCAGCCCCGCCAGAAGCTGGTCGAGCAGCGTGCAGACGAACGCCGGCGGAAGCGGGCCGTAGTCCCCGATCAGATGGACCAGCGAACCGCCGGCGACCAGGTCCATGGTGAACAGGACCTTGTCGTCGTCTGCGGCCCAGCTGGCGGGCGCAAGCACATGGGGGTGATCGATCCGCAGCGCCTGCTCGCGGACGAACCGCAACAGCGAGTGCGCGTCACTCTGCTGCAGGACCTTGGCCGCCACGTAACGGCGGCGGCGGTGGTCCCAGGCACGCCATACGGCGCCGACTCCTCCACGCCCGATCGGGTCGGCCAGTTCGTACCGGCCGGCGAAGACCTCACCCATGGCTGTACGCCACTCCTCCCCCTTCGGCTACCCCCTTGCTTCCCCCGGACGAGCGATACGACCCCCCGCGCCGCCTTCCCGTGCGGGACACACCCCCGCGTGTCCCGCACGGAGAGGGGACGCGCCCCCCTCGCGCCCCTCCCCGGCCGCGGGCCCGGCCGCCGAACCCCCTTCGGCGACCCGCCCGTTGGCTCAGCTCTGGTGGGACTGGTAGTGCGAGACCGCGTCCGAAGTCCGGCCCGCGCCGTACACCCGGAGGAACTCTGCCAGTTCCGGATAGGTCGGGGCGAGGGTGTCCGCCGCGTCGATGATGTCCCCCGCCGCCGCCACCGAACGCAGCAGCGACTGGATCTCGCGGACCACGCGCTTGACGGTGGGCGCCCCCGAACTGCTCGTCGTCTGCGTCGTGTTGCTGAGCACCGAGCCCCCCTGGGACTTCTTGATCTCGTCCATGCGCTCGGTCGCCTCCGCCGCGCTCACGCTGCCGTCCGCGACCTGCCCGGCGAGGTCCTGCAGCAGCTGCACCCGCTGCACCACAGCGGGATTGCCGATCTTCGCCCGCTGGCCGCTCATCAGCTGCGACAGCATCGGTGCCGACAGGCCGAGTACCCCCGCGAGACGAGCCTGGTTGAGCCCAAGATCGTCTATGAGCTTACGGAAGAGCGCCCCCAGCGGCTCCCCGTACCAGTTCCGCTGCAGTTCCCGCGCTCTCGCGGTCGCTTCCTGCTGTGCGGCGTCCATTGCGTCTCCCCATCGCTTCCCCAAGTACTGTGGTTCGCTGTAGCGAACCACGCCGAGCATCTTACGGAGAGTGGTCGTTCATCGGGACCCCCAATCTTTTTGCGAGATACCCGGGGCGACCCGGTACTCTGGTCTGCGGCGCCCGACGGTATGCGGTTCACCGGTCGGACGCTCCTCTTCCGGGGCCTTAGCTCAGTTGGTAGAGCGCTGTCTTTGCATGGCAGATGTCAGGGGTTCGACTCCCCTAGGCTCCACACCTCGGACCGGCCAGGTGCCCTCAACGGGCCCCTGGCCGGTTTTCTGCATCCACCGGACACCCCGACGTGACGTGCGTCACTCGACATGAATCACGGGCGAGGATGGGCGTTGCAGGTATTTGCGCAAATATCTACGGCAAGAGTCTGCGGCGGGGCGACGGCACGGCTGTCCGCCGAATCAGGAGGCCCCCCAACGCCAGGCGGAGACCTTGCGTGAGCTGGCCCTTACCGCGTTGGGTGACTACAAAGACACACTCTGTGACGGAATCCTGCACGGAATCCACACGCTCCATCAGTTGCAAACGTCATCGTGGATGAGTGTGTAAGGGGCCCGTCGGTTCCACGTGAAACGTCGCCGTGGGTCCGGAGACACCAAGTCTCCTGACCCACGGCGACGTTGAACAGATCGGGCGAGGCCCGATGGTGTCACGGGCGCTCGTCGCGGTCCGTGGCCTCCTCCTCGGCCTCCTTGGCCTGTACCTCGGGATCGAGAACGGACTGACCACTGCCGTCCACCGACGTCAGCCCACCCGACTCGGGCACCTCCGTCGCGGCAGGCGGCTCGACCAGCCAGTCCGGGTTGGCCTGCTTGTCCCACCACTTCCAGGCGGCGAAGGCGCCACCCGCAAGAACCCCCAGAAACGCCATCCCCCTCGCAAGACGACCGGCCCGCGCCCGCCGCTCATGCTTGCGGACCAGCTTCTGGATCTCCTTCGCGGAGACCTGGCCACGCAGCGCGGCCAACGCCGCGGCGGATCGCGCGGCGGCCTCCTCCTTCACGGGCCCGGCCGCGGCCACCGCCTGCTCGATCCTCGGCCGGGAGTAGTCGGCGGCCAGCCGGGCAGCCTTCCGGGTACGGGCGGCAGCCTCATGGGCGGCCTGATCGACCTTCGGCGGCACATGCGTACGGGCCAGCTCCAGGCGCGGCACTAGAAGCGTGTCGTACTGGACGCGGGCCTGCTCGGCGGCCAGCGACACCTTCGGCGCGAGCCGTACGCGCGCCTCGTGTGCGTAGTGCGCGGCCCTGTCCTTGGCCGTGTCGGCGTAGGGCGCCACCGCTTCCGCGGCGTGCAGCACGCTGTCCTTCGCCGAGCCGGTCGCGGCGCGCACGCTGTCGATGCGGGTCACGGGCTTCCTCCTCCTCGGTGGCGTACGGTATTTCGACTTTCCACCCTTTTGCGGATCATGCCTGCCAACGAGCCCCGGGGCATGTTAGGGCGGGCATCCGGGTCATGCAGCATGACGCCGGACCATCTCCGATCAAGAACTCCTCAAGAACCGATCAAAGTGCAATAGCGGATGAATACGGGTCAACAAGAGCTTGTCGTCGACAATGCCACGGATCGCCGCCCCGCGCCCCCGGCCCGGGACTACTCGACCGGCTTTTCTGCACCCGAACCCCCCGAACCGCCGCCCCCGCCTGGATGCCGGGCGACGCACAGCCCGAACCGTGCAAGGATCGGAGGGGCACAAGAAGACAACGGAAGGCAGATCGTGGCCGAGCAGCTTTACGCCACCCTGAAGACCAACCACGGCGACATCGAAGTCCGGCTCCTGCCGAACCACGCCCCCAAGACGGTCCGGAACTTCGTCGAACTCGCCCAGGGCGAGCGCGAATGGACCCACCCGGCCACCGGCGAGAAGTCCACCAAGAAGCTTTATGACGGCACCATCTTCCACCGCGTCATCAGCGGCTTCATGATCCAGGGCGGCGACCCCCTGGGGACCGGCATCGGCGGCCCCGGCTACGAGTTCGAGGACGAGTTCCACCCCGACCTCTCCTTCAACAAGCCCTACCTGCTCGCCATGGCCAACGCCGGCCCCGGCACCAACGGCTCGCAGTTCTTCATCACCGTCTCCCCGACGGCCTGGCTGAACCGCAAGCACAGCATCTTCGGCGAAATCACCGACCCCGCCAGCCAGAAGATCGTGGACACCATCGCCACCGTCCCCACCACCCGCCCCAACGACCGTCCGGTCAACGACGTCGTCATCGAGTCGGTGGTCATCGAGACCCGCACGAGCTGAGACACCGCCCTCCCACGGCCGATCCCTCACGGACCGCGCCCGAAGGGAACCATTCGCCCCGCTCGTCCGTAAGGATGAGCGGGGCGGGGCATGTGCGGACGACGACTTAGGGGACCTCATGGACCAGGCGCCAGGCAGCCCGCAGGGCCCGGAAGATCACAGCACCCGGCCCGCTCACAACCTGCCCGGCTGCTACCGCCACCCGGACCGCGAAACCGGCATCCGCTGCACCCGCTGCGACCGCCCGATCTGCCCGGAATGCATGGTCAGCGCCTCCGTCGGCTTCCAGTGCCCCGACTGCGTCCGCGGCACCTCCGGCACCGGACCCGCCCCCACCGCGGCCAGCCCCCGCACCATCGCCGGCGGCACCGTCACCGCCGACCCCCGCCTCCTCACCAAAATCCTCATCGGGATCAACGTCGCGGTCTTCATCGCCGTCCACGTACGCACATCGCTGCTGAACGACCTGGTCCTCCTCGGCGCATGGCCACCGGCACCGTTCACACCCACCGAGGGCGTCGCGGGCGGCGAGTGGTACCGCATGGTGACCTCGATGTTCACCCACCAGGAAATCTGGCACATCGCGTTCAACATGCTGAGCCTGTGGTGGCTCGGCGGACCCCTCGAAGCAGCCCTCGGCCGCGCCCGCTACCTCACCCTCTACCTGGTCTCGGGCCTCGCCGGCAGCGCGCTCGCCTATCTGCTCACCTCCCCCACCACCGCCACCCTCGGAGCCTCCGGCGCCGTCTTCGGCCTGTTCGGCGCCACTGCCGTCCTCATGCGCCGGCTCAACTACGACATGCGGCCGATCATCGCCCTGCTGGTGATCAACCTGATCTTCACCTTCAACCCCGGCTTCAACATCTCCTGGCAGGCCCACATCGGCGGCCTCGTCGCCGGCGTAGTGACCGGTTACGCCATGGTCCACGCCCCGCGCGAACGAAGGGCACTGATCCAGTACGGCACCTGCGCCCTGGTGCTCGCTGTGGTCGTGGGCATGACCGTGCTGAGAACCGCACAGCTCACCTGAGCAGGCGTTTTCCACAGCGTGTGGCGGATCTTGTGCATACCGTGCGGGAACAGGTGTGCCCCCTGACACCGACCCGTGTCTCCGCAGGTCAGGCAGGGGGCGAACAGGCTTTCGGTTGCCGGTCAGTCAGTCACACTGGCGTCAACGCTTGATGGGTTATCCACAGATCGTCTTTCTTTTCCCCATGTGGAAAACCGCTGTGGATAACTCAGTGGATAGCCCTGGGCAGAGGTATGTTCACCGCCCCGTGGCGCCTACTTCCACTGCGTCGAGACGCCGAATCCGGCCGCGATGAAGCCGAAGCCGACCACGATGTTCCAGTTGTCCAGCTTGTCGATCGGCAGCGAACCGTCCGTCACATAGAAGACGACGATCCAGGCCAGGCCGACCAGGAACATGGCCAGCATCACGGGCGCGACCCAGGCGCGGCTGTTCAGCTTGATCGTGGTCGCCTGCTTCGCGGGCGGCGGCGTGTAGTCGGCCTTCTTGCGGATACGTGACTTCGGCACGAGGGTCTCTCCTGTCGATGCGCTGCGTGGCCGCGCAGGGAACTGGCGTGGGCTCCGGGGCAGCGTACAAGGGGACACTGAGTGCTCCCCCGGGCGTCCGTTAGCGTAGTGCTTCCGCGGCGCCGAAGGAGATAAGGGTACGTTGAGCAATTCTGCCGACTCCCCCGGGACGGGTTCCAGTCCTGCCCCGGTGCGCCGCTTCCGCCCGGTGCGGGTGCTCACGGTGGGCGTCTTCGCTCTCGCGGGGCTCATTTTCTTCACCAGCTTCAATACTGCCAAGGGCACCAATATCCGTACGGATGCGTCGCTTCTGAAGCTGTCGGACCTCATCCAGGAGCGCAGCCGCAAGAACGGAGAGCTCGAGGAGTCCAACGGGTCATTGCGCAGTGATGTCGAGTCGCTCGCCGAGCGTGACGACGGCAGTACGAAGGCCGAGGACGACAAGCTGGCGGGCCTGGAGAAGAGTGCGGGTACGCAGAAGCTCAGCGGTGAGGCGGTCACGGTGACGCTCAATGACGCCCCGCCGGACGCCACCGCGAAGCTCCCGGGTTATCCGGAGCCGCAGCCGGACTACCTGGTGATTCACCAGCAGGACCTGCAGGCGGTGGTGAACGCTCTGTGGAAGGGCGGCGCCAAGGGCATCAAGGTCATGGACCAGCGGCTGATCTCCACGAGCGCCGTGCGTTGTGTGGGCAACACGCTGATCCTGCAGGGCCGGGTCTACTCACCGCCGTACAAGATCACGGCGGTCGGTGATCCGGGCAGGTTGCAGAAGGCGCTGGCGGAGAGTCCCGCGATTCAGAACTACATGGTGTACGTCAACGTCTATGGGCTCGGCTGGAAAGTCGAGGAGGACGGGGCGGTGACTCTTCCCGGCTACTCGGGCACTGTAAATCTGCAGTACGCCGAACCCGTCGACTAGGTCGTGTGAGCCCTTGGGGGAGTTGCCGGTGCGCGTGGTGGTCAGGACCGTCAGCGAACTGTGCATCACCGTCGGCACCCTGATCGTGTTGTTCGTGGTGTACGTGCTGTTCTGGACGGGTGTACGGGCCGATGGGGCCATGCAGCACCAGATCGACCTGCTGCAGGACCAGTGGGCGAGGAGCAGCGTGCGGCCGTCGACGTCCGCGGGGAGTGCTGCTGCCGGTCCCGAGGAGCCGGCACCCTACAAGTACGGCAGGCCTTTCGCGATCATGTACATTCCGCGGCTTGGTTTCACGTGGAACAAGCCGGTACTCGAAGGCGCGGGCACGGGGGTCCTGAAGAACGGGCTGGGGCATTACGTGCGCAGCGCGCAGCTGGGGCAGGAGGGCAACTTCGCGGTTGCCGGTCACCGCCGTACATATGGTGATCCGTTCAAGGATTTTCCGAAGCTGCGTCAAGGGGATGCGGTGGTCCTGACGGACGGGTTGACCTGGTTCACGTATCGGATCGACAAAGGGCCTTACAGAACAGTGCCGTCGGATGTCGAGGTGATCGACCCTGTGCCACGTAAGTCGGGGTATACGCGTGCGGGGCGGTATCTGACGCTGACGACGTGCGATCCGGAGTGGGGGCACAGTCACCGGTTGATCGTCTGGGCGCATCTGGACTCGACACAGCCTGTGGAGGCCGGGGAACCTGGGGCTCTGCGCCGTTAGTCTGGTGCGGTACGGCGTGCGTCTGGTGCCGTGGTGCGATGGAAAGGGACGGCATGTACGGCTGGATCTGGCGGCATCTGCCGGGGAACGCGTTGGTGAAGGCGTTCATCTCGCTCGTGTTGATCGTGGCCGTGGTCTACGGCCTGTTCCAGTACGTGTTTCCGTGGGCCGAACCGCTGCTTCCCTTCAACGATGTGACGGTGGACAACCAGTGAGTGCGCGGATTCTCGTCGTCGACAACTACGACAGCTTCGTTTTCAACCTGGTCCAGTACCTGTATCAGCTGGGTGCCGAGTGCGAGGTGCTGCGCAACGACGAGGTGTCGACGGCGCATGCGCAGGACGGTTTCGACGGTGTGCTGCTGTCGCCGGGGCCGGGTACGCCGGAGGAGGCGGGTGTCTGCATCGAGATGGTGCGGCACTGTGCGGCGACCGGGGTGCCGGTGTTCGGCGTGTGTCTGGGGATGCAGTCGATGCAGGTGGCGTACGGGGGTGTGGTGGACCGGGCACCGGAGCTGCTGCACGGCAAGACGTCCCTGGTCGAGCACGAGGGCAGGGGTGTTTTCGCGGGTCTGCCGTCGCCGTTCACGGCGACGCGCTATCACTCGCTCGCGGCGGAGCCGGCCACGGTGCCGGGCGAGCTGGAGGTCACGGCGCGTACGCACGACGGGATCATCATGGGGCTGCGCCACCGTGAACTGCGGGTCGAGGGTGTGCAGTTCCATCCTGAGTCGGTGCTGACCGAGCACGGGCACCGGATGCTGGCCAACTGGCTGGTGGAGTGCGGTGACCAGGGTGCGGTGGCGAGGTCGGCGGGGCTTGCCCCGGTGGTGGGCAGGGCCAGGGCGTGACCGCGCTGCGCCCCGAGCGCGAGGAGTCGTACGGCGGCGCGTCGTATGAGTCCTACGGCTCGGTGCCGTACGAACCGCCGGTCGACGACGAGACGGTGGCGCTGCGGATTCCCGAGCCGCCCACGCGGACGGCCGGCGGCTCCAGATCGGCCTCTGGCGCCTCATCAGTCTCATCTGCCACGGGAGTTGCCCCGGGTGGTCGTGCGGCCCGCAGAAAGGCCGCCAAGCGCCGCCACGGGCGTCATGGCGGTGCGCCTGAGGCGTCGCGTGCGGCCTCGCGGGAGGAGGGCCGGTCCGGCGCGCCGTTGTCGCGTGTGGAGGCACGGCGGCAGGCGCGGGCGCGCAAGCCGGGTGCGGCGGTGGTCGCGAGCCGGGCGATCGGTGAGGTGTTCATCACCACCGGTGTGCTGATGCTGCTGTTCGTGACCTACCAGTTGTGGTGGACGAACGTGCGGGCGCATGCGCAGGCGGACAAGGAGACGAGCAGCCTCCAGGACGACTGGGCGAGCGGCAAGGGTGCCCCGGGTGAGTTCGAGCCGGGGCAGGGCTTCGCCATACTGCACATACCGAAGCTGGACGTGGTGGTGCCGATCGCCGAGGGCGTCAGCAACAAGAAGGTGCTGGACCGCGGCATGGTGGGCCATTACGGCGAGGGTGAGCTGAAGACGGCGATGCCCGATGCGAAGACGGGGAACTTCGCGCTCGCGGGTCATCGCAACACGCACGGTGAGCCGTTCCGGTACATCAACAAGCTTCAGCAGGGTGACGCGATCGTCGTGGAGACGCAGGACGAGTACTACGTCTACAAGATGGCGTCGATGCTGCCGGTGACGGCCCCGAGCAACACGAGCGTCATCGACCCCGTCCCGAAGGGGTCCGGTTTCACCGCGCCTGGCCGCTACATCACCCTTACGACGTGTACACCGGAGTTCACCAGTAAGTACCGGTTGATCGTCTGGGGCAAGATGGTCGAGGAACGGCCGCGCAGCAAGGGAAAGCCGGATGCGCTCGTCGAGTAAGGGCAGATGAACGTGGCAGCGACCACCGACGACACTGAGCACGAAGAGCACATCGACGATCCCGAGTCCCCGCCGCCCGCGTCGCGGCGCCGCGGTATGGGCCGGATCGCGTTCGCGGTGAGCGTCTTCGGTGAGCTCCTCATCACCGCGGGCCTGGTCCTGGGTCTGTTCGTCGTCTACTCGCTGTGGTGGACGAACGTCCTCGCCGACCGCAAGGCGGACCGGGAGGGCGACAAGGTCCGCGACAACTGGGCCCAGGACACGGGACCGGGTGCGCTGGACACGGGGAACGGCATCGGCTTTCTGCACGTGCCCGCGATGAGTAACGGCGAGGTGCTGGTCGAGAAGGGTACGTCGGCGGAGATCCTCAACGACGGCGTCGCCGGCTACTACACGGACCCCGTCAAGGCCACGCTGCCGACCGCCGGCAAGAAGGGCAACTTCACGCTCGCCGCGCACCGGGACGGTCACGGTGCGAAGTTCCACAACATCGACCGGCTGCGGGTGGGCGACCCGATCGTCTTCGAGACGAAGGACAAGTGGTACGTCTACAAGGTCTACGGCGTCCTGTCCGAGACGTCGAAGTACAACGTCAACGTGCTGTCGGCGGTCCCGGAGGAGTCGGGGAAGAAGAAGGCCGGCCACTACATCACGCTGACGACGTGCACGCCGGTGTTCACGTCGGAGTACCGGTATGTGGTGTGGGGGGAGCTGGTGCGGGTGGACGACGTCGACAGCGCGCGGACCGTGCCGCGGGAGCTGCGCTGAGCTGACTGGGTCCTGCTGTTCCCGCAGGCCGGGGCGGGCGGGATTTTCCACAGGCTGTGTGCGGGCCGTGTACGCCACCGCCCTCGCCGTGGTCACCCGCATCCCGTACGGCAGAGCCCCGACCCCCTGTGACCAGGGAGCCGGGGCTCTGCCGTGATGCCGTCGGAGGGGTCAGTTCTCCGTGCGGGCTGCCGTTCCGGTGACACCGCCGAAGATGGTGCCGCCGTCGTTGCCGCCGTTGTTGCCGTTGCCTCCCTGGGCCACGGTGACCACGTCGACGGTGGTGCCCTGGTCGACCTGGGTGCCTTGGCCCGGGTTGGAGTTGAAGACGATGGAGTTGTCGTCCTGGGAGCCGGTGACGTTGCCGAGCTGGAGGCCCGCCTGCTGGAGGAGTTTCCTGGCGTCCTTGAGTGTCTGGCCCTGGAGGTTCGGGACCGCCACCTGGCTCTTGGCCTTGCCGATCTGGATGTTGACCGAGGAGTTCTTGTCGGCCTGGGTACCGGCCGGCGGCGTGGTCTGGATGACCTTGCCGACCTGGTTCTGGTCGTCGGTCTCCACCTCGGTGCAGTTGCCGACCAGCTCGTTGGCCGTCATCTGTGCCTTGGCCTCGTCACAGGTCTTGCCGAGGACGTCCGGGACGGTGGCCTTCTCCTCGGCCTTGGCGATGGTGAGGGTGATCGTCGATCCCTTCTCCACCTCCTCGCCCTTGATCGGGTCCTGGTCCAGAACGGTGTTCGGGTCGTCCGAGGAGGATTCCCGCGTCTCCGTCTTGATGTTGAACTGGTAGTCGTCGCCCTCGAGCTTCGAGGTGGCCTCGTCGAGGGACAGGCCGATCACGCTCGGCACGGTCACCTTCGGCGCCCCGGTCGAGATCGTCAGGTTGACGATCGAGTTCTTCTTGACCTTGGTATTGGGTTTCGGGTCCTGGTCGCAGATCTTGCCCTTGCTCTGGTCCTCGCAGGGCTTCGGCGTGAACTGCAGCTCCAGTTCCGCGTTGGTGGCCAGCCGTTTGGCCTCGATCCTGGTCTGGCCCTGGAAGTCCGGTACGGGGGTCATGTCGTTGGCCGCCCCGCCCCCGCCGAAGATCCACTTGCCGATGAGGATCGCGCCCACGAGCACTAGGACGCCCGCCACGACCAGCAGGATCGTCGAGGTGTTCGACTTCTTCTGGCGGCGCCGGTCGGGGCGGTCGTCGTAGCCGTAGCCGCCGTCGTCCGGGTTCATGGGGGGCAGCATCGACGTGGCGCCGGCGTCCGTGGCGCGCAGGGCCGTGGTCGGCTGGTCGTCCGGGTAGCCGCCGTAGCCGACCGAGCCCATCGCCGCCGTCGCCGCGACCGGCTGGCCGTCGAGGCAGGCCTCGATGTCGGCGCGCATCTCGTCGGCGGACTGGTAGCGGTAGTTCGGGTCCTTGGTGAGGGCCTTCAGGACGATCGCGTCCATCTCGGGCGTGATCTCGGCATCGAAGACGCTCGGCGGCTGTGGCTCCTCGCGCACGTGCTGGTACGCGACCGCGACGGGGGAGTCGCCGACGAACGGCGGGCGGACCGTCAGGAGCTCGTAGAGCAGGCAGCCGGTCGAGTACAGGTCGGAGCGGGCATCGACCTGCTCGCCCTTCGCCTGTTCCGGCGAGAGGTACTGGGCGGTGCCGATGACCGCGGCGGTCTGCGTCATCGTCATGCCGGCGTCGCCCATGGCGCGGGCGATGCCGAAGTCCATCACCTTGACCTGGCCGTTGCGCGTCAGCATGACGTTGGCGGGCTTGATGTCGCGGTGCACGATGCCGCTGCGGTGGGCGTACTCGAGGCCCTGGAGGATGCCGATGGTCATCTCCATGGCGCGCTCCGGCAGCAGCTTGCGGCCGCTGTGCAGGAGCTCACGGAGCGTGGAGCCGTCGACGTACTCCATGACGATGTACGGGATCGAGACCCCGTCGATGTAGTCCTCGCCCGTGTCGTAGACCGCGACGATCGCGGGATGGTTGAGCGAGGCGGCCGACTGGGCCTCCCGGCGGAACCGGGCCTGGAAGGACGGGTCGCGCGCGAGGTCCGCGCGCAGCGTCTTCACCGCCACGGTGCGGCCGAGGCGGGTGTCATGCGCGAGGTAGACCTCCGCCATGCCACCACGGCCGAGCACATGGCCCAGTTCGTACCGGCCGCCGAGGCGACGCGGCTCTTCCATAGCTACCTACCAGCCCTCTCCGTCGGTCCCGGCCGGCGCGTGTGTGCGCGGCCGGAGGCTGCCGTCCGGGCATACCGTACCCGGCTCGTCGTGTGTGACCTGGCCAAGCCCGTCACCCGATACAGGACCGGTATCGCAACGTGCACCGATGTGAAGGGGACGTGAGCGGGGTCACTTCTTGCTG
This sequence comes from Streptomyces sp. NPDC040410, assembly GCF_055595715.1. Classification (NCBI taxonomy): domain Bacteria; kingdom Bacillati; phylum Actinomycetota; class Actinomycetes; order Kitasatosporales; family Streptomycetaceae; genus Streptomyces; species Streptomyces sp. NPDC040410. Next base: position 430,782 of record NZ_JBVIVK010000002.1, on the reverse strand, counting down.
TTGATGACCGCCTCCATCACGCTCTTCGCGATGGGGGCCGCGAGGCCACCGCCGGAGATGTCGTCGCGGACGGCCTTGTCGTCCTCGACGACCACGGCCACGGCGACCGGCGAGCTGCCGTCGCTGAGCTTGGCGTAGGAGATGAACCAGGCGTACGGCTTCTCGCTGTTGTCGACGCCGTGCTGGGCGGTACCGGTCTTGCCGCCCACGGTGACGCCGTCGATCTGCGCCTGGGTGCCGGTGCCCTCCTTGACGACCGTCTCCATCATCGACTGGAGGATCTGCGCGTTCTCCTCGGACAGCGGCCGGCTGAGCTCCTCCGGGTCGGTCTGCTCGAGGGTGTCGAGGCTGGGGGCCTGGAGCTTGTCGATCATGTACGGCTTCATCAGCTTGCCGTCGTTGGCGACGGCCGACGCGACCATGGCCATCTGCAGCGGGGTCGCGGCGGTGTTGTACTGGCCGATCGAGGACAGGGCGGTCTGCGACTTGTTCATGTCGCCGGAGAAGACCGAGGCGTTGGAGCGGACCGGCGTGAACTGCTCGGAGGTGAAGCCGAACTTCTTGGCCTCTTCCAGCATCTTGTCGTTGCCGAGGTCGGAGCCGACCTTGCCGAAGACGGTGTTGCAGGAGTAGCGCAGGGCGATCCGCAGCGAGGCGTTCTTGCAGGGGATGCTGCCCTCGTTCTTCAGCTCGGTCCTGGTGCCCGGCATGATCCAGGGCAGCGGCGAGTCCGTCTTCTCGTCGGCGGACGTGTAGAGCTTGTTCTCCAGGGCGGCGGCCGCGGTGACGACCTTGAAGGTGGAGCCGGGCGGGTAGGTCTCGCGCAGCGCCCGGTTGAGCATCGGGTCGTCGGGGTTGTTCTTCTTCTGGAGCTTGTTCCAGGCGTCCCCGTCGTTGGAGCCGGCGATGCTGGAGGGGTCGTACGACGGGTAGGAGGCCAGGGCCAGGATCGCGCCGGTGGACGGGTCGATGGCGGCGACGGCGCCCTTGCCGCGGTCCTTCAGGCCCTCGTAGGCGGCCTTCTGGGCGGCGGTGTTGAGGGTGGTGACGACGTTGCCGCCCTCCCGCTCCTTGCCCGTGAGCATGTCGAGGGTGTTGCGGAAGAAGAGCCGGTCGTCGGTGCCGGTGAGGATGCCGTCCTCGAGGTTCTCGAGCTGGTTGGTGCCGTAGGCCTGCGAGGCGTACCCGGTGACGGGCGCCCACATGGCGCCGTCCTTGTAGGTGCGTTTGTACTCGAAGTCGCCGCTGGTGGCCTTCTTGGAGCCGGTGATTTCCTTGCCGTCGACGATGATGTTGCCCCGCGGGGTGGCGTACTGCTCGATGGCGACGCGGCGGTTGTTCGTGTCGGTGCGCAGTTCGTCGGCCTTGACGTACTGGAGCCAGTTGTCGCGGATGAGCAGGGTGAGGACGAGAAGGCCGCAGAAGATCGCGATCCGGCGCAGGGGCTTGTTCATGACGGGCGGACCACCTGGGTCATTTCGGCGTCGGGGTTGGGGGCGGGGGCGGGGGCCGGACGGCGCGCGGTGTCGCTGATTCTCAGCAGGATGCCGATGAGTGCCCAGTTGGCGATGACGGAGGAGCCTCCGTAGGCCAGGAAGGGCATGGTCATACCGGTCAGCGGGATCAGGCCCATGACGCCGCCTGCGACCACGAAGACCTGGAGGGCGAAGGCGCCCGACAGGCCGACGGCGAGGAGCTTGCCGAACGGGTCGCGGGCGGCGAGTGCGGTGCGGATGCCGCGCTCCACGATCAGGCCGTAGATCAGCAGGATCGCCATGAGGCCGGCCAGGCCCAGCTCCTCGCCGAAGGTGGCGAGGATGAAGTCGGAGTTGGCGGCGAACCGGATCAGCTCGGAGTGGCCCTGGCCCCAGCCGGTGCCGAGGGTGCCGCCGGAGCCGAACGCCCACAGGGCCTGCATGGCCTGCTCGGAGTGGATGATGCCGTCCTGGGTTCCGGCGCGGCTGAGCTGGTACTCGCGCATCGGGTCGAGCCAGGCCTGCACACGCGTCTGGATGTGCGATTCGAAGCTGGCCACACCGACGGCGCCGGCCGCGGACATCAGCAGACCGAAGACGATCCAGCTGGTCCGCTCGGTGGCGACGTACAGCATGATGACGAACATTCCGAAGAACAGCAGCGACGTACCGAGGTCGGTCTCGAAGACCAGGATGAGGATCGAGATCGCCCAGACGACCAGGATCGGGCCGAGGTCGCGGCCGCGCGGCAGGTACAGGCCCATGAAGCGGCGGCTGGCGAGAGCGAGCGCGTCGCGCTTGACCATGAGGTAGCCGGCGAAGAAGACCGCGAGGACGATCTTCGCGAACTCGCCCGGCTGGATGGTGAAGCTGCCGACCTGGATCCAGATCTTGGCGCCGAAGACGTTCAGGCCGAGGCCCGGGACCAGGGGCAGGAGCAGCAGGATCAGTGCGCCGACCATGGAGATGTAGGTGTAGCGCTGCAGGACCCTGTGGTCCTTGAGGAAGACGAGCACGACGACGAAGAGCGCGATGCCCATGGCCGTGTAGATCAGCTGGTTGGTCGCCTTGCCGCCGGCCACGTTGATCGACTGGAGCAGCTTGGACTGGTCGAGCCGCCAGATGGCGACGAGTCCGAGGCCGTTCAGGAGGGTGGCCAGGGGCAGCAGCAGAGGGTCGGCGTACGGTGCGAACTTGCGGACGACGAGATGGCCGATGCCGGCCAGGAGGCCGAGGCCCAGGCCGTAGCTCAGCAGGCCGGCGGGGACCTTGTCATCGATGGCCAGGCCGACGTTGACGTACGCGAAAACCGGGATGACCACGGCGAACACCAGGAGCGCGAGCTCGGTGTTGCGTCGGCTCGGTGCGCCGATGGCGCCGATGGTGGACGTGTGGTGCGTCGGTGTGTTGGTAGTACTGCTCATCGTGTGACAGGGCCTCTCACGGCTCGGCTACTGCTTGTCGCACAGCGAGACGACCTTCTGCTCCTGGTCGGAGAGGCTGGGGCCGGGGCTGGGGCTGGTCGCGGTCGCTGATGGGGACGGGGACTTCGATCCCGAGGGCTTCGGGGTCGGCGACGCCTTGGACGTGAGGGAGGTGCTGGTGGTTCCCGTGGTGCCTCCGGCCTCGCCCTTGTCGGTCGTGGACTTGTCCTTGCTGCCGGCGGTGCTGCGGTCGGCCTGCTTCTGGCATGCGGAGGCCTGCACGGCGAGTCTGGAGATCGTCGACCGGGCGTCGGACAGTCCGCCCTCGGCGATGGTCGCCTTGACCTGCCTCTGCTGGTAGGGCGGCAGGTACTTGAGTTCGATCTCGGGGTGGTCCTTCTCCACCTTCGACAGCGACACCCAGGCGAGGTCCTGGCTGATGCCCCGGTACAGGGCGACGTGCTCGCCGTTGGCGCCGACGTAGTACTGCGTCTGCGTCCAGCGGTAGCCGCCGTACAGGCCGCCGCCGAGGACGGCGAGTGCGAGCACGGTGTAGCAGGACCTCTTCAGCCATTTGAGGCTTTTGCGGGGTTTGGCGAAGTCGTCGTCGGTGTAGTCGCCGAAGCTGCCCGCCGGGACGAAGCCGGTGGTGTCGCCGGAGCCGGGCGGGCCGAACTCGCCGCCTCCGCCGCCCTGCCCGGGCAGTCGGCGGCGGCCGAGGCCGGAGGCGCGGCCGGCGGGCGTCTGCATGATGCCGTTGTCGTGCAGCTGGTGCTGGTTCTCGGCGACCGCGCCCACCACGACCGGGGTGTCGGAGAGCTGCCCCGCGAGGGTGTCTCCGGTGTCGAGGTCGAGGACGTCGGCGACGATGACCGTGATGTTGTCGGGGCCGCCGCCGCGCAGCGCGAGCTGGATGAGCTCCTGCACGGTCTCCTGGGGGCCCTGGTAGCTGGCGAGAGTGTCCTCGAGCGTCTGGTGGGAGACGACCCCGGACAGTCCGTCGGAGCAGATCAGGTAGCGGTCGCCGGCGCGGACCTCGCGGATGGACAGGTCCGGTTCCACGTGCTCGCCGCTGCCCAGCGCGCGCATCAGCAGGGAGCGCTGCGGGTGGGTGGTGGCTTCCTCTTCGGTGATGCGGCCCTCGTCGACGAGGCGCTGCACCCAGGTGTGGTCCTGTGTGATCTGCGTGAGGACGCCGTCGCGCAGCAGGTAGGCGCGGGAGTCGCCGACGTGGACGAGGCCGAGCCGCTGGCCGGTCCACAGCAGGGCGGTGAGCGTGGTGCCCATGCCCTCCAGCTGCGGGTCCTCCTCGACCATGGAGCGCAGCTGGTCGTTGGCGCGCTGGACGGCGGTGCCGAGGGAGGTGAGGACGTCGGAGCCGGGGACGTCGTCGTCGAGGGCGACGATGGTGGAGATGGCCTCGGAGGAGGCGACCTCGCCGGCCGCGGCGCCGCCCATGCCGTCGGCGATCGCGAGCAGGCGGGGACCGGCGTATCCGGAGTCCTCGTTGCCTTCCCGGATCATGCCTTTGTGCGATCCGGCGGCGAAGCGCAGTGACAGACTCATGCGCACCTCGCCCGTCGGCTCCGGGTACATCCGCACGGTGCCCACCCTCCGGTCGGGAGCGCGCCGGAGCCCGGGGTGCCGGCCACCGTTGCGTGCTCGCTCCGCTCGCTCATTGTCGTACTACTTCCGCAGCTCGATGACGGTCTTGCCGATGCGGATCGGCGCACCCAGCGCGATCGGCGTGGGGGTCGTCAGCCGCGTTCGGTCGAGGTACGTGCCGTTGGTGGAGCCCAGGTCCTCGACGATCCACTGGCCGTCGCGGTCCGGGTAGATCCTGGCATGGCGGCTGGAGGCGTAGTCGTCGTCCAGCACGATGGTGCTGTCGTGTGCCCGGCCCAGGGTGATGGTCTGCCCCTGGAGGGCGACGGTGGTGCCGGTGAGGGTGCCCTCGGTCACGACCAGCTTGGTGGGGGCGTTGCGGCGCTGGCGGCCGCCGCCGGCCTGCTGGCGCTGCGGCGGGGGCGCGGCCTGTTGCCGGGCGGCCTGCTGCGGCCGGCCGGCTTCGCGCCTGGACCCGCGCTGGGTGACGCGCGTACCGAACAGGTCGCTGCGGATGACCTGCACGGCCACGATCACGAACAGCCACAGAACGGCCAGGAAACCCAGCCGCATGACCGTGAGGGTCAGCTCTGACATTGCCCCCGCTTCACCCTTCGGCTTGCCGGTAAATGATGGTGGTGCTGCCCACGACGATCCGCGAGCCGTCGCGGAGCGTAGCGCGGGTGGTGTGCTGCCCGTCCACCACGATGCCGTTGGTGGACCCGAGATCCTGGATCGTCGAGGGCGTTCCGGTCCGGATCTCACAGTGCCGGCGTGAGACGCCCGGGTCGTCGATCCGCACGTCGGCTTCGGTGCTGCGGCCCAGCACGAGCGTCGGGCGGGAGATCTGATGGCGGGTGCCGTTGATCTCGATCCAGTGGCGGGTGCGTCCGCCCGCCTGGGGGGCCGCCACGGGCCGCTGGCCGTAGGGGGCGGCGCCGGGGCGTCCGACGGGCGGCGGCGCGGCCGGCATGGGCGGGGCGCCCGCGGCGGCCGGCGGGTAGCCGTAGCCGCCGGGGCGGCCTGCGGCCGGGCTCGCCGGGGCCGGGCCGGGGGCCTGCTGGCTGCTGGAGGAGGCGAGCGTGCGGCTGCGCACCCGGTACAGGCCGGTGTCGAGGTCGTCCGCCTTCTCCAGGTTGACCTTGATGGGGCCCATGAAGGTGTAGCGCTGCTGCTTGGCGTAGTCGCGCACCATGCCGGCGAGTTCGTCGCCGAGCTGGCCGGAGTAGGGGCTCAGGCGCTCGAAGTCCGGCGTGCTCAGCTCCACGATGAAGTCGTTGGGTACGACGGTGCGGTCGCGGTTCCAGATGGTCGCGTTGTTGTCGCACTCCCGCTGGAGCGCTCCAGCGATCTCGACGGGCTGGACCTCGGACTTGAACACCTTGGCGAAGGTGCCGTTGACCAGACCTTCGAGACGCTGCTCGAACTTCTTCAGGACTCCCATGGGGCACCTCCTCCGTAGCCGCTGCCGTCCTGCATCCCGCTCATTGTGCTGAGCGGGTACTGCCCTGTCTGGTACTGCTCGTACCCGTCGTGCTGCTCGTGCTGGTCGTACTGCTTACTGATCGTATCCACGCGCCGGTAAATCGGCTGGTTCCCCCTGCCGGCCCCGTCGACGGGTGTCGACGCCTGACGAAGTTCCCTCCGGAGCTCCTCTTCGAACTCCTGCGGAACTCAGTCCTGCCAAGGATGGGGACTGAAGTCCTGCCAAGGATCGTAGAGGCGGCCGGATACCAGTGTCCCGCACCTGACTGTGGACCCTGCCCGGCTCTTGGGGAGACGGGCGGGACCGGTACGAGGTTGATACGTGAACAGGCACACGTTGATACGTGGCCGGAGGGTCGGCTCGGCCGGGCGGGCCGGCCGGTCTGGGGCGGGCGGAACCGAAGCCGCTGGTGGGCGGCTGCCCGCGGACAAGTGATGTGAACCCACCCCAGCCCGCGTGCTAATGTTCTGGATGTCGGAAGGCGCCAGCCCCAAGGGGGTCGGAGCCGGAAGACACACCCAATGCGCGGGTGGCGGAATAGGCAGACGCGCTGGATTCAGGTTCCAGTGCCCGCAAGGGCGTGGGGGTTCAACTCCCCCCTCGCGCACAGCGAAGAACCGACAAACGGGTCTCTGCAGATGACGGAAGTCACGGCAGGGGCCCGTTTCTCCGTTTCATGATCGTTGTGAGACATCACACAGCCTGGTCAGGCCACACAACAGGCCCCGACGCGTGAGCTATCTCACGAGTGAGGCCTGTCTTCGTTGTGCTGCTGTGCCGGGCTCGGATTGATCTATGCGCTGCCGTCGGCCCCGGCGCCGGGTCCTGCGCTGCTGCTCGCCAACACGGCTCACTTGGGTGGATGACTCCGGTCGGGGGCTGAACCGCCCGCCGGACCTGAGCGGGGATGTGCCGTGTGCCCGGTCGACACGGTCCCCTCCCGCGTGGGGCAGGCCCGGGCGACCTTGATGGATCTCCTGGATGGGCCGAGGAGCCCGCCGTGCTGGCGGCGGTCTGAGCCCGACACCCTTTCCCATGACACGGACGGTGTCTGTCGAGGTGAGCGCGGTGCTGTCACGCCGTGTGGCTGGGTCGGCGGGTGCGGTGGGCCTGTTGTCGGGTCGCCGCCGCGAACGGCACAACCCCGGTGGGCAGCGCTCGCTCCGCGTGCTCAGGACACGTCACGCCGCATGCTGGTGCCGACCGCCAGGATCGCGAAGACGAGTGTGTAGACCACCAGGACGGTTCCGCCGCCCCAGCGTGGCAGCAGGTCACGCGTCATCATGGGCTCGGCGGCGGCGCCGAGGGCCTGGCCGGCGTTGAAGGGCAGCCAGCGGGCAAGATTGCCGATCAGCTGGCCGACGATGCCTTCGACCAGGGCGACCCACGCCAGCGCGACGGCGATCGCGCCGACGAGGCTGCGGATGACAGCGCCGACTCCCACGCCGATGGCGGCGAACGCCGCGTTCCAGGCGACGCCGCCGCCGATCGTGGTCCACATCGCCGAGTCCGTCCAGGCGAAGGACGCGCCCTTGGCCGACCACCAGGCGGCCGCCGCGCCGAGCCCCACGAGACCGCTGACCACCCCGGCCAGCGCGCCGAAGACCGTGTAGAGCAGGAGCTTCGCGCCGATGACCGGCCCACGCGCGGGAGTGCTCAGATAGGTGTCCGTGATCGTCTGGTGCCGGTACTCCCCGGCGACCGCGAGGATCCCGAACACGAGGGTGAACAGCGAGGCCAGGCCCACGTGCGCGAGTGCCTGGCTCTGCGCGGCGGGGTCGAGTGCCCTGTCGCCGGAGATCACCAGACCACTGGTGCCCGCTACAACCAGCAGAGGGGGTGCGGCCAGCAGCAGCCACGGACTGCGGATGGTGCGCAGTTTCAGCAACTCGGTGCGGATCAGGGTGTGCATGTTCGTTTGCTCCTCGCGTGCTCAGCCACAGGCCGACGCCGCCCGGGCGCCGTCTGCGGGGTTGGTGTCCGGGTTCGAGGTGAGCCTGAGGAAAGCGGCTTCGAGCGTCTCCGTCTTCGCGCTGGTGAGCTCGGTGAGTGTCCCGGCGTAGCGCAGGGTGCCGCGGGCGACGATGACCACACGGTCCACGGTCTGCGCGACCTCGCTGAGCACATGGCTGGACATCAGAACCGTGCGGTTCTCGGCTGCCAGGCCGCGCAGCAGGTCACGCAGCTCCGCCACACCGGCCGGGTCCAGGCCGTTGGCGGGTTCGTCGAGGACGAGCACGCGCGGGTCGCCGAGCAGGGCGGAGGCCAGGCCGAGGCGCTGGCGCATGCCGAGCGAGTAGCCGCCCACCCGCCGGTCCGCGGCGTCGGACAGACCGACCCGCTCCAGCACCTCCTCGACACGCGCCTGCGGGATGTGCGCGGCCCGGGCGAGGATCCGCAGATGGTCGCGCCCGCGTCGGCCGGGATGGAACCCGGTCGCCTCCAGCACCGCCCCGACGGTCCGCCTCGGCTCGCTCAGCTCGGTGTAGCGGCGGCCGTCGATCAGGGCGCGGCCCGCGGTGGGCGTCACCAGGCCCAGCAGCATGCGCAGCGTGGTGGTCTTGCCGGCGCCGTTGGGGCCGAGGAACCCGGTCACCACGCCGGGTTCGACCTCGAAGGTCAGTTGGTCGACCGCGGTCATCGCGCCGTAGCGCTGGGTCAGGCCGTCCACCGTGATACGGCTGCTCATCGGGTCCTCCGGTGCGGCGCCGACCTCATATGCCGAGGTGGCGGAAACGTCGGGTGCATTGGGGGGCTCCCCTTCCAAGGTGTTGCGTGACTTGACCGGGACGTCCGGCACTGGGCGGCGTATTTCGCCCTCACATCACGCTCCCGTTCCCGCCGCCGCGTGTCGTCGGCCGGACACGGTAAGGACGGCTACCGCCATCACGGTGTCGACCCGGCCGTCTACCGCGTCCGCGGTAGCCCCGCCTGCCGCGCACGGCCGACGGCAGTCCGCGCGAGCCCGCCTATCGTGAGGACATGGACGCCATCGCCCGCCTGCGTCGCGAGGTCCGCCGACATGCGCACCTGGCGGACGCGACGATCGCCCTGGCCGTCTGCGCCGCCACCCTGCTGACCGCGTACGGAGGCCGTCCCGCCACCGGGGGCCATCAGACTGCCGCTGTCGTCGCCGCCGTGCTCGGTTGCGGTGCGCTGGTCGGGCGGCGCCGTCACCCGCTGGCGGCCCTCGGCGTGAGCGCGTCGGCCGCCGAGGTCTTCCTCGCGATGAGCGGCAGCACCAGCGGAGAGCTGATCCTGCTCGCCCCTTTGATCGCCCTTTACACCGTCGCCGACCTGGTCGAACGCCGGCCCGCCCTGTTTCTCGGCTGCGGCGCGGTGGCCGCGCTCGCCGTCGTCCACGCCGTGCACGAGCCGACGCTGCTCGGCCCGCAGAACCTGGCGTTCATCGCGCTCGGCGGCCTGGCCATCGCGGCCGGCGACTCCTCCCGCAATCGCCGCGCCTACCTCGCCGAGGTCGAGCGGCGCGCCGAACGCGCCGAATGTGAGCGTGAGAAGGACGCGCGACGCCGGATCGCCGAGGAACGGCTGCGCATCGCACGCGATCTGCATGACGCCGTGGGACACCAACTTGCGCTCATCAGCGTGCAGTCCAACGTCGCCGGGCAGGCACTCGACAGCGACGCCGCGACGGCACGCGAGGCACTCGCCCACGTGAAGTCCGCCAGCCGCAGGGCCCTGGGGGAACTGCGCGACACCGTCACCCTGCTACGGCAGCCGGGAGAGACCGTCGCTCCCACCGCGAGCCCAGCGCCCGGGCTGGACGGGCTCGAGGAACTGGTCGTCTCGTTGGGTGACTCGGGCCTGGAGATCGAGCTCCGCGTCGAAGGCGCGGCACTCCCTCTCGCCCCCGCGGCCGATCTCACCGCGTACCGGGTCGTCCAGGAAGCGCTGACGAACGTCGTCAAGCATTCCGGCGGGCGGCAGGCACGCCTGACCTTCAGCTACGACCGCGACGAACTGCGCATCACCGTCGACGACCTGGGAGGCGGAGACAGAGCCGAGAAGCGTGACCCTGCTGCGGACGCTGCCCCCGCCGGCCGGCACGGCATTGTCGGCATGCGCGAACGCGTCCAGGCCCTCGGCGGGCGCTTCACTGCCGGCCCGCGCTCGAACGGGGCGTTCCAGGTGATCGCGGCCCTGCCCTACCAGCCTCTCGACCTCGTCCCGGAGAACCGCCCGTGACCATCCGCGTAGTCATCGCCGACGACCAGCCCCTGGTGCGCACCGGATTCAAGGCCCTTCTCGAACCGGCACCGGACCTGGAGGTGGTCGGAGAGGCGGGCGACGGGCGCGAGGCGGTGCGGCTGGCCAAGGCCGCCCGGGCGGATCTGGTCCTGATGGACATCCGTATGCCGGTCCTCGACGGCCTCGCGGCGACCCGTCTGATCACCGAGGACGAGGACCTCGCTGGGGTGAAGGTGCTGATCCTCACCACCTTCGAGATCGATCAGTACGTCTTCGAGGCGCTGCGCGCCGGGGCCAGCGGCTTCCTCGGCAAGAGCGCCGACGCCGAGGAGCTGCTGCATGCGGTCCGCACGGTCAGCCGGGGCGACGCGCTGCTGTCTCCCGCGGCGACCAGAACGCTCATCGGTCGGTTCCTCTCCGCACCCGCAGCGCCACAGCCCATGGACGAGCCGGCCCGCCGGGGCCTGGAGGCGCTCACCGGCCGGGAACGGCAGGTCACCACGCTCGTGGCAACCGGCCTGTCCAACGACGAGATCGCCGCGCAGCTCGTGCTCAGCCCCGCCACCATCAAGACGCACGTGAACCGAGCCATGGTCAAGGTCGGCGCCCGCGACCGGGCCCAACTCGTCGTCTTCGCCCACCGCAGCGGCCTCGCCGAGTCGACATAGGCCCCGGACGCCAACCGCTGACGCCGCCGAGCCGACGTTCAGCGACCGGCGTGAAGCTCCTCGGCAATGCTCTCGTGGCTGTATCGCCAGCCGCCTTGTACAGGTGTGGCGTCCGCAGGGTGGGGGCGGCCGTCATGGAGGCCGGTGTGCTCGTGCTCGACAGGTCGCCGACTCCTTCGACGGCCACAGCCGCACCGCCGGCAGTCCGGCGGCCAGGGCGACGAAGCGGACTGGAGGCCCGCGGTCGCGCCGAGCCAGCCGGACAGCGGACAGCGGACAGCGGACAGCGGACAGCGGGCAGGTGAGCATATGACGCACTGGCGGCGCCGTCGGCTGCCTCACGGCCCCTCGACGCACACCGCATCCCCGCCGCCTCGGCGGGCGACGGAATCGTGCTCGATCCGGTCCAGGCTGCCGTCGAAGTCTGCGTGGGCGGGCGCGGGGGCGCGGAGCGACGGAGAGTCGGTTCTCGGTCACGGTGACGGGGCGGTGGCGTGGCGGTGGCGGTGGGCTGACGGCTTGGTGACGGCAGGGCCGGGGCCGATCCGGTGGCGCGGGGGTTGTCCACAGGCCTGGAGTTGTCCACAGGCTCTGACGTGTTTCGGCCACCGGCTGTACGGTCGGCACAAGTTGATGTTCGTGTGCGTGTGGGGGAGGCGGTCGGCGTGAGCGAGATCGGTGCAGAGATGGCTTCACAGCGGGCTTCGCAGGAGGCCGATGCGGTGGCGCGTCGGCTTCCCCGGGTGCGGGGCTTCGCCGAGTGGCCCCCCGAGGGCTCGCCGAAGGAGGAGGGCAAGGCACTGCGGGAGCGCGTCCCGCGCAGCACGCACACCGCGCTCGACCTGGACGCCTCCCGGCCGGACGCGGTGAGCGCGGTCGAGGAGTCCAACCGTGGGCGGCTGCCCGAACTCACGCCGATACGGGTCGGCCGGATGGCGGCCACGCCCTTCGCCTTCATGCGCGGTTCGGCGGGCCTGATGGCGTACGACCTGGCGCGCACCCCCCTGACCCGGATCCGCGCCCAGATCTGCGGCGACGCCCACGCCGCGAACTTCGGCCTGTACGGCGACGCGCGCGGCGGCCTGGTCATCGACCTGAACGACTTCGACGAGACGGTCCACGGCCCCTGGGAGTGGGACCTCAAGCGGCTGGCCGCCTCGCTCGTGCTCGCCGGGCGCGAGGCGGGCGCGGACGAGGACACCTGCCGCAAGGCGGCGCACGACGCTGTGGGCGCCTACCGCCGCACCATGCGGCTGCTCGCCAAGCTCCCGGTCCTCGACGCGTGGAACGCCATCGCGGACGAGGAGCTCGTCTCCCACACGGACGCCCACGACCTGCTCGGCACCCTGGAGCGGGTGTCGGAGAAGGCGCGGGCCAACACCAGCGGGCGCTTCGCGGCGAAGTCCACGGAGCCGACCGGGGACGGCGGGCGCCGCTTCGTCGACGCCCCGCCGGTTCTGCGCCGCGTTCCGGACGCGGAGGCCGCGGCCGTCGCCTCGTCCCTGGACCAGTACGTGACCACGCTCTCCGAGGACCGCCTCCCGCTGCTGGCCCGCCACGCGGTGCACGACGTCGCGTTCCGCGTCGTCGGCACGGGCAGCGTCGGCACCCGCTCGTACGTCGTGCTGCTCCTGGACCACCGCGGCGAACCGCTCGTCCTGCAGGTGAAGGAGGCCCGCCCGTCGGCCCTGGTGCCGCATCTGGTCAGCGCCGGGTTCGAGGCTCCGGAGGTCGCGCACGAGGGCAGCCGTGTCGTGATCGGGCAGAAGCGCATGCAGGTCGTCAGCGACATCCTGCTGGGCTGGACCTCGGTCGGCGAACGCCCCTTCCAGGTAAGGCAGTTCCGCAACCGCAAGGGGAGCGTGGACCCCGCGGCCCTGGCCGCCGACCAGCTGGACGACTACGGCCGCATGACCGGCGCGCTCCTGGCCCGCGCCCACTCCCACAGCGCCGACCCGCGCCGGATCGCGGGCTACTGCGGCAAGAACGAGGAACTGGACGAGGCGATCGCCGCGTTCGCCGTCGCCTACGCCGACCGCACGGAGGCGGACCACGCACAGCTGGTGTCGGCCGTGCGGTCGGGGCGGATCGCGGCGGAGACGGGGGTGTGACGGGCCTGGTCCCACCGTGAAGTACGGCGACGATGACGGTGACGGGGACGGTGACGGGGACGGGATTCTCGATCCGAGGCCGTGCCTCGCGCGGCTGCCCGAGCGGGCGAGGCATCCCCTCCCGGGCAAGGGGCTGCTGTCGCCCGCCGGCGGCCGCACCCACGAGATCGCCTGCCGCCCGGGCACCCCGGTCGTCGCCCGGCCCCTGGCCCGAATCCGGACGGGCCCGGTGACGCGGGCGGGGGTGTGCGAGACGTGGCCTACGCTGGTCGGGTGACGAGCGCGGAAGCTGAGCAGGACGGTGGCGGCGCCGGTGAGACGCCGGTGACGCCCCAGGACGGTGCGCCCCGGCCCGAGGAGCGGCTGGAGCGGGCCGTGCGGGCCGCCGAGCAGGCGCTGATCGAGTACGAGATCGCGGTGGAGACCTTCCGTATCGAGGTCGAGAACTTCTCGCGCCTGCACCACCAGAAACTCGGCCCGATGTACACCCGGCTCGATGAGCTGGACGCGCAGATCGCCGAGGCCCGGGCCGCCCGTACGGGTGACCCGGAGGACGTGCGCAAGGCGGACGAGGCGCGGGCCAGGGTCATGCCGATGCCCGGCGTCGAGGAGCTGTTCCACGGCTGGATGGACGGGGACGGGCTGTTCCCGGAGGCGGCCGCGATGCTCACGGACCAGCCGGTACGGCCCCCGCAGCGGGTGCGCCCCAGCGACGAGGCCCGCAAGCTCTACCGCGAGCTGGCCCGCAAGGCCCATCCCGATCTGGCGCAGGACGACACCGAGCGGGTGCGGCGCGAGGAGTTCATCACCCGGGTAAACGCCGCCTACGCGCGGGGTGACGAGACACTGCTGAAGGAGCTCTCCGAGGAGTGGGCGGCCGGCCCGGCGCCCGAGGAGCCGCGTCCGACCCCCGCCGACGAGCTCTACGCCCGCCTCGAATGGCTCGCCCGGCGCAAGGAGCTGCTTGCCCGGGTCGCCCGGGAACTGGAGGAGAGCGCGATCGGCGCGATGCTCCGGATGGCCCCGGACGACCCGGACCGCCTCCTGGACGAGATCGCCGAACAGCTCCTGGCCCAGGTCGCCGAACGCGAGGCGGAACTCGCGACGATGCTCGGGTAGCGTCATGGCCATGCATTTCGGAGCTGGTGTGCCCACGGTCGGGGTCACGGACCTCAAGGACGGCGACTTCCTGCTGGACGTCCGCGAGGACGACGAGTGGCAGGCGGGTCACGCCGACGGGGCGCTGCACATCCCCATCAGTGAGTTCGTGGCCAGGTACGGCGAGCTGACCGAGGCCGCGCCGCAGGACGGGCGGGTCCATGTGATCTGCCGTTCCGGCGCCCGCTCGGCCCAGGTCGCGATGTACCTCGTCCAGCAGGGCATCGACGCCGTGAACGTCGACGGCGGCATGCAGGTGTGGGCCGCTGCGGGCCGTCCCGTCGTGACCGACGAGGGACAGTCCGGGTTCGTCCTGTAGGCGGCGCCGTTCTCCGGCGGTCAGCCGAGCGGGTGGGCCGCCAGCAGGTCCCCCAGTGCCTCCTCGTGCGCCGCCGCCGGGCCGAGCGACAGCTCCAGGTGCTTGGCCCAGGCGTGGTACCGGCGCAGTGGGCACTCGACGTCGGCGCCGAAACCCCCGTGCAGATGCTGTGCCGTCTGCACGATCCGGCGTACGCCCTCCGAGGCCCAGATCTTGGCGACGGCGACGTCTCCGGACGCGGGCAGGGCGCCCGGCGCCCCCGAACCGATCCGCCAGGCGGCCTGCCACAGCGTGACCTCCATCGCGCGCACGTCGATGTAGCGGTCGGCGGCCTGCATGGCGACGGCCTGGAACGTGGCGACCGGGAAGCCGAACTGTTCCCGCTTGCCCGTGTAGTCGCCGGTCATGCGCAGCACCTGCCGGCCCAGGCCGAGCGCCAGCGCGCACGTCCCGGTGGCCAGCAGGTCGCGCAGCCACTCCCAGGCGCCCTCGGCGTCGATGACGGCACGCGCCGCGATCCGCGCCGACTCCAGACGCACCTCGCCGAGCCGCTCACCGGTCGTGGAGATCTGCTCGGCGACCGCGACTCCCTCGTGGACGGGCGGCACCAGGGCGAGCACGGTCCGGTCGGCAGCCGTGTGGGCGGGTACGACGACGAAGTCGGCGGCCTCTGCCCAGGGCACCGCGGTCTGCACCCCGTCCAGGATCCACCCGGCGCCCTCCTCGCTCTCGTCGCCCAACTGCCGTGCGGTCACGGCGAGTTCGGCCGGATCATGGCCGGTGCGGCCGCTCGCGGCGACGGTCAGCACGACCTCCCCGCGGCCCGCCCGGGCCAGCAGGCCGGACTTCAACCCCTCGCTGCCGAAGGCCGGCCGCCGCGGCCGCGCAGCTCTCCAGCAGCGGCACCCGGGCCAGCACCTTCGCCGACTCGCCCAGCACCAGGCACAGCGCGACGGCGTCCAGGCCCACGCCGCCGTACTCCGGCTCCAGCAGCAGGCTCAGCAGATCCGCGGCGGCGAGCCTCTCCCACAGGGCGCGGTCGAAGTCGTCGGCGACGGCGCCCGTGGTGAGTGCGGGACTGGGTACCGCGTCCGGCGCGACGCCGGCGAACACCCCGCGCGCCGCCTCGGCCGCCGCCTGCTGCTCCTCGCTGAAGCTGAAGTCCACGGTCCTGTCCTTCCGGCGGGTCTGATCTGACGACCCGTCAAGATAGAACAGGTTCTACAAGAAGGGAACGGGCTGCCGGCGCTCACCGGTGGAAGGCCGGCTCTGCCCCTCCGCTGGGGCCCTGAGCTCTGCCCGGGTGTGCTCAAGACCGATCGTTCGGTTGGTGCGATCGCGGGGTGTGACGGCGCCGTAAGGTGTCAAGCGCTGTGGACAACCTGCGGGCGGCCCGTGGGGCCGGCCGAGTGGCGACGAACACGGCAAGGGGTCCCGGAAGGGGCTGTGCCGGGTTGGCGGGCCTGAGTACCGTTCCCGTGCGAGCGCCTGGGAGTGACGGGTGCGGGTGCTGCGGCGCCGGGCGGCCGGAAGACGGACCGGAATCGGGAAACGGGGCGGAATGGACGCGTACGACGGTGGCTCGAACGCCCCGCACGGACCGGGAGGGCCGGGAGGGCCGGGCGCGGCGGCCGGGCCGGAGGGGCCGGTCGCGCCTGCCGGGCCGCAGCGCCCGCCGGCCTCCCCCGCCCCGTACCAGACCGCGGAGCCGACGGCCGCGCCCGCCGAAGGCCGCAGCGGTGTGGCGGCCCTGTCCGTCCGCTACCGGATCGGTGTCGCCCTGGCCCTCGCGGTCGTCGCGATCGGCGTCTGCGTGCACGTCGGCATGGTCTTCCTCCACGTCGCCCCGTCGAACACGGTCACGAAGCAGCACGGCACGGCGGTCTACGACTGGATCAACCCGGAGTTCGAGCAGAACTGGATGCTCTTCGCGCCGAACCCGCTGCAGCAGAACATCGCGGTCCAGGTCCGCGCCGAGGTCGCCGCGGCGGACGGCCGGATACGGACGACCGGCTGGTACGACCTGTCCGCCCAGGACGGCCGCGCCATCGACGGCAATCTGCTGCCGAGCCACACCCAGCAGAACGGGCTGCGCCGGGCCTGGGACTTCTTCGTCTCCACCCATGACAGCCAGAACCGTGCGACGGGCCTGCGCGGCTCCCTGGCCGAGACGTACCTGCGCCGCATCGTGGTGCTGCGCCTGGACCGGCAGGCCGCGGCCGGGCCGCGCGGAGTCGTCGAGCGCGTCCAGGTCCGCGCCCGCACCACAAACGTGCGCCCGCCGAAGTGGAGCCGCGAGCAGGTGCCGGACAACGCGGTATACCGCGAGCTGTCCTGGTGGACCGTCCCGGCCGGCGAGGCCCAGGGAGGCGTCCGGTGAACCGCTTCGCCCTGACGGTCTCGCGCGGCATCGCCCGCGTCACCGAATCCGCCCTCGGCCCGTACCAGACGGCCGTGATCCGCATCGGCTTCAGCGCGACCTGGCTGCTGTTCCTGCTGCGCGAGCTGCCACACCGCCAGGAGCTGTACGGCCCCGACGGTCCCTGGAGCTGGGGCCTGGCCCGGCAGCTGATCGCGGACAACGGCGCGTTCACGGTGCTGATGTGGTCAGACAGCCAGGTCTGGTTCGAGATCGTCTACGCGCTCGCGGTCCTGTCGAGCGTCCTGCTGATGCTGGGCTGGCGCACGCGCGCGATGTCCGTGCTCTTCATGCTCGGCGTGCTCTCGCTGCAGAATCGCAGCGTCTTCATGGGGGACGGCGGCGACAACGTCCTGCACCTGATGTGCATCTACCTCGTGTTCACGCGCTGCGGCCAGGTGTGGTCACTGGACGCGCGGCGGGCACGGCTCGCGCGGGAGGCACGCGCGCGTGGGGAAGGGGCCGGGGACCGCGTCGGCCCGGTGCTGTGGGGCGTGCTGGGGCTCGGACTGGCCGCGGCGACCGCGGCGGGGCGGCTGTTCGACGGCGACCCGTTCGTGCCGTGGCTGCTGTGGGCAGTGTGGCTCGCGCAGCCCGTGTGGTGGGTGGTCTGGCGCCGGGCGCGGACCGCCGAGCCCCGGATCATGCTCGACGTGATCGCCAACATCGTGCACAACGGCGCGCTGCTCGTGATCATGGCCGAGGCCTGTCTGATCTACGCGACGGCCGGCTGGTACAAGATCCAGGGTTCGCGCTGGCAGGACGGCACCGCCGTCTACTATCCGCTGCACCTCGACTCCTTCTCCCCGTGGCCGGCGCTCGCCGACCTGCTGTCGTCCAGCGGCACGACGGTGATGCTCGTCACGTACGGGACCGTCATCGTGCAGGTCGCCTTCCCGTTCACGCTGTTCAACCGGCGGGTCAAGAACGTCCTGCTGGCGGCCATGATCACGGAGCACGCGGTGATCGCTGTGGTGCTCGGGCTGCCCTTCTTCTCCCTGGCGATGATCGCGGCCGACACGGTCTTCCTGCCGACGGCGTTCCTGCGCCGGCTGGGCGACCGGGCGGCACGCGCGCGTGGACGGCTGAGGGCGGGCAGAAGCCGTACGAAGCTGCCGGAGCAGCGTGCCCCCAAGGACACCGAGGACACGCACGTAGGCTTCACGGCATGACCGAGCCCGCCGCCCCCGATCCCGTGAACACCTGGCACCGGCTCGCCGGCACCTGTGTCCTGCTCGACGGCTTCCACGCCCTCAAGCACGCGGTGCGCTTCGGGGCCGAGGTCCCGGTGGCGGTCACCAGCGACCGTGCTGCCGCGCTCGCCCTCGCCGGCGAACTGGCCCCGGACGTACGCGACGCGCTGGACGCGCTGCTGGCCGAGGTGCCGGAGACGGCGTACACGTCTCTCGTGCCGCGCCCGCACCCCACCGCGGTGGCCGCGCTTGCCGTTCGCCCCGAGCGCGCGGAGAACCTGGCGAGGCTGGCGCACGTGCCGCGCAGCGCCCCCGTGGTGGTCCTCGACCACCCGCGCAACCTGGGCAACGCGGGGGCCGTGATCCGGCTGGCCGCGGGTTTCGGAGCGACCGGCGTCGTCACGACCGGGACGCTCGATCCCTGGCACCCCACGGTCGTGCGCGGGGGTGCGGGGCTGCACTTCGCGACCGCCGTGGAGCGGCTGACCGCCGACGAGCTGCCGTCCGGGCCGGTGTTCGCCCTCGACCCGGAGGGCGAGGACATCCGGGGGCTGAAGCTGCCGGACGACGCGGTGCTCGCCTTCGGCTCGGAGCGCAGCGGACTGTCCGGGGAACTCCGCGCGCGAGCCGACCACTTGGTGTCGCTGCCGATGCGCCCCCAGGTCTCCAGCTACAACCTCGCGACCAGTGTGGCCATGACGCTGTACCACTGGAGCGCCACCGGGGGCGCACCGCACGCCTCTTGAGCGCGCCGCTCAGGCCTCCCGGCGGACCTCCACGACACGGAAGCGGTTCGCGACGAACGCGCCGTCGCACAGGGCCGAGTTGGCCGCCGGGTTGCCGCCCGAGCCGTGGAAGTCGGAGAACGCGGCCGTCTGGTTGACATACACCCCGCCGGTGAGGTTCAGCGACAGCTGCGCGGCCTCCTCCAGGCAGACCTCCCGCACGGCCTGCTCGAAGTCCTCGTCGGTGGTGTACGCGCCGACCGTCATCGCGCCCTTCTCGCGGATCGTGCGCCGCAGCAGCTCCACCGCGTCGGCCGCCGAGTCGACGGCGACGGCGAAGGAGACAGGACCGAAGCACTCGCTCATGTAGGCGGCCTCGTCGTCCGGCTTGGCTCCGTCGAGCTTCACGATCACCGGCGTACGGACGGCCGCGTCCGGGAACTCCGGGTTGCTGATCTCCCGTGAGGCGAGGGCGACTTCGCCCAGGCCGGCCGCGGCCTCCAGGCGGGCCTTGACATCAGGGTTGACGATGGCGCCCAGCAGGGCGTTCGCGCGCGCGTCGTCGCCGAGCAGACCGTCCACCGAGCGGGCGAGGTCGGCGACGACCTCGTCGAACGTCCTGGGGCCTTCCTCGGTGCGGATGCCGTCCCGGGGGATGAGCAGGTTCTGCGGGGTCGTGCACATCTGGCCGCTGTACAGCGACAGGGAGAACGCCAGGTTGGCGAGCATCCCCTTGTAGTCGCCGGTCGACTGCACGAGGACCGTGTTGACGCCGGCCTTCTCCGTGTAGACCTGCGCCTGGCGGGCGTTGGCCTCCAGCCAGTCGCCGAACGCCGTCGAGCCCGTGTAGTCGATGATCCGGATCTCGGGGCGGGTGGCCAGCGTCTTGGCGATGCCCTCGCCGGGCCGCTCGGCGGCCAGCGCCACCAGGTTCGGGTCGAAGCCGGCCTCGGCGAGCACCTGGCGCGCGACCCGCACGGTGAGCGCGAGCGGCAGCACCGCGCGCGGGTGGGGCTTGACCAGGACCGCGTTGCCGGTCGCCAGGGAGGCGAACAGGCCCGGATAGCCGTTCCACGTCGGGAAGGTGTTGCAGCCGATGACCAGCGCGACTCCGCGCGGGACCGGGGTGAACTGCTTGGTCAGGGCGATCGGGTCACGCTTGCCCTGGGGCTTGGTCCACTCCGCCGTGTCGGGCGTGCGGACCTGCTCCACGTACGCGTACGCCACCGCCTCCAGGCCGCGGTCCTGCGCGTGCGGGCCGCCCGCCTGGAACGCCATCATGAAGGCCTGGCCGCTGGTGTGCATGACCGCGTGCGCGAACTCGTGCGTCCGGTCGCTGATCCGCTTGAGGATCTCCAGGCACACCACCGCGCGCATCTCGGCGCCCGCGTCGCGCCACGCGCGCTGCCCGGCCCGCATGGCGGGCAGCAGCACGTCGATGTCCGCGTGCGGGTAGGTCACGCCGAGCTCGATGCCGTACGGCGAGACCTCCTCGCCCGTCCAGTCGTCCGTGCCCGGCTGGCCGAGGTCGAGGCGGGTGCCGAGCAGGGCGTCGAAGGCGGCCTTGCCCGCCGCCGCGTCCAGGCTTCCGCTCTCGCCGTAGGCCTTGGGATGTTCGGGATGCGGGGACCAGTACGCGCGTGTGCGGATCGCTTCCAGCGCCTGGTCGAGGGTGGGCCGGTGCTGGGCGATCAGCTGGTGCGCGGTGAGTTCGGCGGCCATCAGGGACCAACTCCTCGTTTCAAGAAACTCTTCTTCGAGCTCATGACCTGGGCAGAAACAGCCGGACAGAGTTAGAGTAACCGAACGATCGGTCGGGACAAGGGGGTCCGCCGCATCTGTGGAAAACCCCGTGCGGGAGGATCGCGCACATGACAGCACTCGACCTCAGCAGCCCCGTGGCCGTCGTCGGCACCGGCACCATGGGCCAGGGCATCGCCCAGGTCGCGCTGGTCGCGGGCCACACCGTGCGGCTGTACGACACCGTTCCCGGCCGTGCCCGGGAAGCGGCAGCCGCGATCGGTGCCCGCCTCGACCGGCTCGTCGAGAAGGACCGCCTCGCCTGCGCCGACCGGGACGCGGCGCGTGCCCGCCTGCTGCCCGCCGGCCACCTCTCCGACCTCGCGGACTGCGCCCTGGTCGTCGAGGCCGTCCTGGAGCGGCTGGACGTCAAGCAGGAGCTGTTCCGGGAGCTGGAGGACATCGTCGGCGAGGACTGTCTGCTCGCCACCAACACCTCGTCCCTGTCCGTGACCGCCATCGGCGGTGCCCTGCGCAACCCGGGCCGCTTCGTGGGCCTGCACTTCTTCAACCCCGCACCGCTCCTGCCGCTCGTCGAGGTCGTCTCCGGCTTCGCCACCGACGTCACGTCGGCCACGCGCGCGTACGAGACGGCCCGCGCCTGGGGCAAGACACCGGTCGCCTGTGCCGACACTCCCGGGTTCATCGTCAACCGCATCGCGCGGCCCTTCTACGCCGAGGCCTTCGCCGTCTACGAGGCCCAGGGCGCCGACCCCGCCACCATCGACGCGGTGCTGCGCGAGTCCGGCGGTTTCCGGATGGGAGCCTTCGAGCTGACCGACCTCATCGGGCAGGACGTCAACGAGTCCGTCACGCACTCCGTGTGGCGGTCCTTCTTCCAGGACGTGCGCTTCACACCGTCGCTCGCCCAGCGGCGCCTCGTCGAGTCGGGCCGGCTCGGCCGCAAGACCGGACAGGGCTGGTACGACCACCGTGACGGCGCCGAGCGCCCAGAGCCGCACACCGCGGAGCCGGCACGGCCGCCCGCCTACGTCGTCGCCGAAGGCGACCTGGGCCCCGCGTCCGAACTGCTCGCGCTGATCCGTGAGGCGGGCATCCAGGTCCGAGAGGAGGAAGAGGACCACGGCACGCGTCTCGTGCTGCCCGGCGGCGGACAGCTGGCGCTCGCCGACGGTCAGACCTCCGTGGAGTTCCGGGACGTCGTCTACTTCGACCTGGCCCTCGACTACCGCGAGGCCACCCGCATCGCCCTGTCCGCCTCCCAGGACACCGCCCCGCAGACCCTCGCCGAGGCCACCGGCCTCTTCCAGGCGCTCGGCAAGCACGTCAGCGTCATCGGTGACGTCCCCGGAATGATCGTCGCCCGCACGGTCGCCCGGATCGTCGACCTGGCCCACGACGCCGTCGCCAAGGGCGTGGCGACCGAGGAGGACACCGACACGGCGATGCGCCTGGGTGTGAACTACCCGCTCGGTCCCTTCGAGTGGAGCCGCAGGCTCGGCCGCAACTGGGCGTACGCCCTGCTCGACGACCTGCACCTGCGTGACCCCTCGGGGCGCTACGCGCCGTCCCTCGCGCTGTACCGCCACGCGTACGCCACCGACAAGCGGGAAGGCAGCGCCTCATGACCACCGCCAAGCGCGACACCTACACCCCGGAGAGTCTGCTGTCCGTCGCGGTGCAGGTCTTCAACGAGCGCGGCTACGACGGCACCTCCATGGAGCACCTCTCCAGGGCGGCCGGTATCTCCAAGTCCTCCATCTACCACCATGTGACGGGCAAGGAGGAGCTGCTGCGCCGCGCCGTGAGCCGGGCACTGGACGGGCTCTTCGGGATCCTCGACGAGGAGCACGCGCGCGTGGGGCGTTCCGTCGAGCGCCTGCAGTATGTCGTACGGCGCATGGTCGAGGTGCTCATCGCGGAGCTGCCGTACGTGACGCTGCTGCTGCGCGTGCGCGGCAACACGGACACCGAGCGGTGGGCCCTGGAGCAGCGCCGCGACTTCGACCACCGCGTCGCCGAGCTGCTGAAGGCGGCCGCCGCCGACGGCGACGTGCGCGGCGACGTGGAGGTGCGGCTCGCGACCCGCCTGGTGTTCGGCATGATCAACTCCATAGTGGAGTGGTACCGGCCCGACGGACGGGGCGCGGGGCAGCGAGAAGTGGCCGACGCTGTGGCCCAGTTGGTCTTCTCGGGGCTGCGCGACGAACACTGAGCCGCTCAGGAGCGATGGGGGAAGGCGCCGAGGGCCGCAGGGTCTCAGCCCTGCGGCTCCAGGTCCTCCTCCTCGAACACCAGCAGCGTGCGCGTGCTCAGTACCTCGGGGATCGCCTGGAGCCGGGTGAGCACCAGCTCGCGCAGCGCCCTGTTGTCCGGCGTGTGCACCAGCAGAAGCACGTCGAAGTCGCCGCCTACCAGGGCGATGTGGGAGGCCCCCGGGAGCTGTCTGAGCTGCTCGCGCACCATGCGCCAGGAGTTCTGGACGATCTTCAGGGTGATGTAGGCCGAGGTGCCGTGGCCGGCGCGTTCGTGGTCGACGCGGGCGCCGAAACCTCGGATGACACCGTCCTCGACGAGGCGGTTGATGCGTGCGTAGGCGTTGGCACGCGAGACATGGACCCGTTCGGCGACCGACCGTATGGACGCGCGGCCGTCCGCTTGGAGCATCTGCAGGATGGCCTGGTCGATCGCGTCCAGCGGCCGCGCGGGCGGCGGGGAGGGCCCGGCGTCCGGGCCCTCGGCCATTTGTTCAGATGCCATGTCCCCCCGCCTCCCTGCCATGGACGTACTGCCTCTATATGAGGCTGTGGAGAACCGTTTGTCCACAGCCCGAAGGTGCCTGTAGCCAAAATGTGCCGGCGACCGAACAATCGGTAGGTGGGGCGCATCACACTCCTGACGCGCCTGAAGCCGCTCCCACAAGGAGGTGCCGTCATGACGGTCATGGAGCAGCGGGGCGCCTACCGGCCATCCCCGCCGCCCGCCTGGCAGCCCCGTACCGACCCCGCGCCGCTGCTGCCCGACGAGACCCCGTACCGCGTCCTCGGCACGAAGGCCGCCGCCAAGACCGACCCGGCCCTGCTCCGCCGGCTGTACGCCGAGCTGGTGCGCGGCCGCAGGTACAACGCGCAGGCCACCGCCCTCACCAAGCAGGGCCGCCTCGCCGTCTACCCGTCCAGCACCGGCCAGGAGGCCTGCGACGTCGCCGCCGCACTCGTCCTCGAGGAGCGCGACTGGCTCTTCCCCAGCTACCGCGACACGCTCGCCGCCGTCGCCCGCGGCCTCGACCCCGTCCAGGCCCTCACCCTCCTGCGCGGCGACTGGCACACCGGCTACGACCCGCACGAGCACCGCGTCGCCCCCTTGTGCACCCCCCTCGCCACCCAGCTCCCGCACGCCGTAGGCCTCGCGCACGCCGCCCGCCTCAAGGGCGACGACGTGGTCGCGCTGGCCATGGTCGGCGACGGCGGCACCAGCGAGGGCGACTTCCACGAGGCGCTGAACTTCGCCGCCGTCTGGCAGGCGCCGGTCGTCTTCCTGGTCCAGAACAACGGCTTCGCGATCTCCGTCCCGCTCGCCAAGCAGACCGCGGCCCCGTCGCTGGCGCACAAGGCCGTCGGCTACGGCATGCCCGGCCGCCTGGTCGACGGCAACGACGCCGCCGCCGTGCACGAGGTCCTCGCCGACGCCGTACGGCACGCGCGCGCGGGAGGCGGTCCGACGCTGGTCGAGGCGATCACGTACCGCGTCGACGCCCACACCAACGCCGACGACGCGACCCGCTACCGGGCGGACGCCGAGGTCGAGACCTGGCGCGGACACGACCCGATCGCGCTCCTGGAGCACGAACTGACCGAGCGCGGCCTCATCGACGAGGACGGCATCCGGGCCGCCCGGGACGCCGCCGAGACCATGGCCGCCGACCTGCGCGAGCGCATGAACCAGGACCCGGCGCTCGACCCCATGGACCTGTTCGCCCAGGTGTACGCCGAGCCGACACCGCAACTGCGCGAGCAGGAGGCCCAGCTGCGGGCGGAGCTCCAGGCCGAGCGGGATGAGGCGCGCTGATGACCACCGTCGCCCTCAAGCCGGCCACCATGGCACAGGCCCTCACGCGCGCGATGCGCGACGCGATGGCCGCCGACCCGACCGTGCACGTGATGGGCGAGGACGTCGGCACCCTCGGCGGCGTCTTCCGGGTCACCGACGGGCTGGCCAAGGAGTTCGGCGAGGACCGCTGCACGGACACCCCGCTGGCCGAGGCGGGCATCCTCGGCACGGCGGTCGGCATGGCGATGTACGGACTGCGCCCGGTCGTCGAGATGCAGTTCGACGCGTTCGCCTACCCCGCCTTCGAGCAGCTGATCTCGCACGTGTCCCGCATGCGCAACCGCACGCGCGGGGCGATGCCCCTGCCGCTGACCATCCGCGTCCCCTACGGCGGCGGCATCGGCGGCGTCGAGCACCACAGCGACTCGTCCGAGGCGTACTACATGGCGACTCCGGGGCTCCATGTCGTCACGCCCGCGACCGTCGCCGACGCCTACGGGCTGCTGCGCGCCGCCATCGCCTCCGACGACCCGGTCGTCTTCCTGGAGCCCAAGCGCCTGTACTGGTCGAAGGACTCCTGGAACCCGGAGCATCCGACGGACGTTGAGCCGATAGGCCGCGCGGTGGTGCGGCGCTCCGGCCGGAGCGCCACGCTCATCACGTACGGGCCGTCCGCACCCGTCTGCCTCGAAGCCGCCGAGGCGGCGCGGGGCGAGGGCTGGGACCTCGAAGTCGTCGACCTGCGCTCCCTGGTGCCGTTCGACGACGAGACGGTCTGCGCCTCGGTGCGGCGGACCGGGCGAGCGGTCGTCGTGCACGAGTCGGGCGGGTTCGGCGGCCCGGGCGGGGAGATCGCGGCCCGCGTCACGGAGCGCTGCTTCCACCACCTGGAGGCGCCGGTGCTGCGCGTGGCAGGGTTCGACATCCCGTACCCGCCGCCGATGCTGGAGCGTCACCACCTGCCCGGCGTGGACCGGATCCTGGACGCCGTGGGGCGTCTGCAGTGGGAGGCCGAGGGCTGATGGCACAGGTGTTGGAGTTCAGGCTCCCCGACCTCGGGGAGGGACTCACCGGGGCGGAGATCGTGCGCTGGCTGGTCGAGGTCGGTGACGTGGTCGCAGTCGACCAGCCCGTGGTCGAGGTGGAGACGGCCAAGGCGATGGTCGACGTGCCCTGCCCCTACGGCGGCGTCGTCACCGCCCGCTTCGGCGAGGAGGGCACGGAAGTGCCCGTCGGGGCCCCGCTGATCACGGTGGCGGTGGGCGCGCCGGCCTCCGGCGAGCGGGCCGGGGGCTCGGGCAACGTACTGGTCGGATACGGCACCTCGGAGGCGCCCGCGCGCCGGCGCAGGGTCCGGCCGGGGCGGCCGGCGCCCGTCGCGCCGCCCGCGTCCCGGGCGGCCGACGGGCATGCCGATGCCCCCGACACGGCGGACGGCCCCGTCCCCGTGATCTCGCCGCTGGTGCGTCGGCTCGCCCGCGAGAACGGCCTGAACCTCAAGGAACTGACCGGCTCCGGACCCGACGGGCTGATCCTTCGGGCGGACGTGGAGTACGCGTTGCGAGCGGCCGCCGCGCGGGGGCGGGCCCCGGAACCCTCCACGGTGACCCAGGCACAGGTGGCCGAGCCCGCGCACCCGGCCCCCGCACCGGCCGCGGCGGCCACCACCGGTACCGGCACCCGCATCCCCCTCAAGGGTGTCCGCGGTGCCGCCGCCGACAAGCTCTCCCGCAGCCGCCGCGAGATACCGGACGCCACCTGCTGGGTGGACGCCGACGCGACGGAGCTCATGCGGGCGCGGACTGCCGTGAACGCGGCCGGAGGGCCGAAGATCTCCCTCCTCGCCCTGCTGGCCCGCGTCTGCACCGCCGCACTCACCCGCTTCCCCGAGCTCAACTCGACGGTCGACACGGAGGCCAGGGAAGTCGTCCGGCTCGCCTCGGTGCACCTCGGCTTCGCCGCGCAGACCGAGCGCGGACTCGTCGTGCCCGTCGTCCGGGACGCGCACGCGCGCGACGCCGAGTCGCTCAGCGCCGAGTTCGCCCGGCTCACTGAGGCGGCCCGCGCGGGGACGCTGACACCCGGGGAACTCACCGGCGGCACCTTCACGCTGAACAACTACGGCGTGTTCGGCGTCGACGGCTCCACGCCGATCATCAACCACCCCGAGGCGGCCATGCTCGGCGTCGGCCGCATCGTCCCCAAGCCCTGGGTCCACGAGGGCGAGCTGGCGGTGCGGCAGGTCGTCCAGCTCTCGCTCACCTTCGACCACCGGGTGTGCGACGGCGGCACCGCGGGCGGTTTCCTGCGCTATGTGGCGGACTGTGTGGAACAGCCGGCGGTGCTGCTGCGCACGCTGTGATCGCACCGCCTCCCCCGCGTTCCCTGTGATCGCGGCGGCACGCATACTCGTGGGGTGACCTCGTACAAGCCCGCCGGTGACCCCGGCGCCGGCACCGGCCGCGCGCCGGGCACCGCCGAAGCGGTGCACGACGTCGCGTACGACGCCGTCGTGCTGGCCGGCGGAGCGGCCCGCCGGCTCGGCGGAGCGGACAAGCCCGGTCTGAGCGTGGGCGGCCGCCCGCTGCTCGACCGAGTCCTGGCCGCCTGCGCCGGGGCACGGACCACCACCGTCGTCGCCGACCCCCGGCCGACCGCCCGGCCCGTGACCTGGGCGCGCGAGGATCCGTCTGGCGGCGGACCGCTGGCCGCGCTCGACGCGGGGCTGAGGCACACCACGGCGGAGCAGGTCGTGGTGCTCTCCGCCGACCTGCCGTTCCTCGGCGAACAAACCGTCCGGAGGCTGCTGGCCACCCTCCGGACGAGCGGCACCGACGGTGTGCTGCTCACCGACGCCGACGGCCGCGACCAGCCGCTCGTGGCCGCGTACCGTACGCGCACGCTGCGCCGTGAGCTGGCCGCACTCTCCGGCCCCGCACCCACCGGCGGCCCCCCGGCGGCCGGCGGCCTCGCCGGGCTTCCCCTGCGCCGGCTGACCGCCCGGCTCGATCTCACTCGCGTCCCCGACCCCGTCGCGTCCTTCGACTGCGACACCTGGGACGACATCGCCACCGCCAGGGCACGTATCAGGGAGCATGGGCACGTGTTGGATGAATGGATTTCCGCAGTCAAGGACGAGCTGGGCATCGACCTCGACGTCGACACCGGCGTCCTGCTCGATCTCGCCCGGGACGCCGCCCATGGTGTGGCCAGGCCCGCGGCGCCCCTGACCACCTTCCTCGTCGGCTACGCGGCCGCGCGGGCCGGCGGAGGCGCGGAAGCCGTGGCCGAGGCATCCCGCAAGGCCGCGGCCCTCGCCCTGCGCTGGGCGGACGAGGACCCCGCCACACCCGGCCCGGCTCCCGACGCCACGCCCGACCCCCGCCCGGACGCCGGATGACCACGCGAGGCACCCGGGCCGGTGAGGGCGCGGAGCGCTGTGACGCCGACGACCTCGACGTCGAGGAGGCGCTCGCCCTCGTGAAGGAGGACAACGGCCGCGCTCATGGCGAGCACGTGCCCACACCCGCCGCACACGGCGGTCTCCACCCCGGGGCCAAGCCGGACGCCCACCACGCAGCCACCCCGTGGCCGCGGGCCCGGTCCGTCGCCGCACGCGCCGCCGCTCGTTCCGAAGCCCCGGAGACCCGCCGCGCTGCCGTCTCCGTGCCCCTCGACGCCGCCCTCGGCCTCACCCTGGCGGCTCCCCTGACCGCCCTCACCGACCTGCCCTCCTTCGACACCTCCGCGATGGACGGCTGGGCGGTCGCCGGCCCGGGCCCCTGGGACGTCCGCGACGCGGGCGTCCTGGCCGGACACGACGAGCCCGCGCCCCTCACCGACGGCGAGGCCGTCGGTATCGCCACCGGCGCCCGCATCCCGCTGGACACCACCGCCGTGCTCCGCAGCGAGCACGGCCGCACCGACGGCAAGGGACGGCTGCACGCGACCCGCGATGTGGTCCACGGGCAGGACATCCGCCCCCGCGCCCAGGAGTGCCGCAGCGGCGACCAGCTGCTGCCGGCCGGCACCCTGGTGACCCCGGCCGTGCTCGGCCTCGCCGCGGCCGCCGGGTACGACACCGTCACCGCAGTGCCCCGCCCCCGCGTCGAGCTCCTGATCCTCGGCGACGAGCTGCTCACCGAGGGTCTGCCGCGAGACGGCCTGATCCGGGACGCCCTCGGCCCGATGCTGCCGCCCTGGCTGCGCGCGCTCGGCGCCGAGGTCAGCGCGGTCCGCGGACTCGGCGACGACGCCAGGGCACTGCACAAGGCGATCAAGAGCTCCGACGCCGACCTGATCGTCACCACCGGCGGCACCGCCTCCGGCCCCGTCGACCACGTCCATCCCACCCTGCGCCGTCTCGGCGCCGAACTCCTCGTGGACGGCGTCAAGGTGCGCCCCGGCCACCCCATGCTGCTGGCCCGCACCAAGGAGAAGCAGTACCTCGTCGGGCTGCCCGGCAACCCCCTCGCAGCAGTCTCCGGCCTGCTCACGCTCGCCGAGCCGCTGCTGCGGACGCTCGCGGCCCGCCGGCCTCCGGAGCCGTACACGATGCCGCTTCAGGACGCCGCGCACGGGCATCCTTACGACACCCGGCTCATCCCCGTCGTCCTGCGCGGTGACCACGCGGTCCCGCTGCACTACGTCGGCCCGGCGATGCTGCGCGGTATCGCGGCGGCCGACGCCCTCGCCGTCGTACCACCGGGGGGTGCCCGCGCCGGTCAGGAGACCGAACTTCTCGATCTGCCGTGGGCCTCCGCGGGAATCGGGGTGTGTTTCACGTGAAACTTCCGGGCCAGGACGCGATCGCCCGGCAGGCGGACGAGCATCTCGTGACCCATCGGGTGAGGCTCCCGAGGAAAGTGGTGGAGCACCCGATCCGGCAGGTCGCCAAACGGCTGTCCCTGGCTCTGTTCCTGCTTGTCGGGACCGCGCTGATCGTCTACGCCGACCACCGGGGTTACAACGACAACTCGGACGGCTCCGTCGACCTGCTCGATTCCTTCTACTACGCCACCGTCACCCTCTCGACCACCGGTTACGGCGACATCACCCCGGTCAGCGACGCCGCCCGGCTCACCAACATCTTCGTCATCACACCCGCGCGGGTGCTGTTCCTGATCGTCCTCGTCGGTACCACCCTCGAGGTCCTCACCGAACGCACCCGCGAGGAATGGCGGCTCAACCGCTGGAGGTCCACGTTGCGTGATCACACCGTCGTCGTCGGCTTCGGCACGAAGGGGCGTTCCGCGATCCAGACCGTCTGTGCGACGGGGCTGAAGAAGGAGCAGGTCGTGGTGGTCGACCCCAGCGGCAAGGTGATCGAGGCCGCGACCGCCGACGGCTACGCGGGGGTCGTCGGGGACGCGACGCGCAGCGATGTCCTCCGGCGGGCCGAGGTGCAGCGGGCGCGGCAGATCATCATCGCGACCCAGCGCGACGACACGGCCGTGCTCGTGACGCTGACGGCCCGGCAGCTCAACCGCGGAGCGAAGATCGTGGCCGCGGTGCGCGAGGAGGAGAACGCGCCGCTGCTCAAGCAGTCCGGCGCCGACGCGGTGATCACCAGCGCCAGCGCGGCGGGCCGCCTGCTCGGCCTGTCCGTGCTCAGCCCCTCGGCCGGCATGGTGATGGAGGACCTCATCCAGCAGGGCAGCGGGCTCGACATCGTCGAACGGCCGGTCATAAAGGCCGAGGTGGGCAGGACGCCGCGGGAGACGGAGGACCTGGTGGTGAGCGTCGTACGCGGGCACCGGGTGCTCGGATACGACGATCCGGCCGTCGGCACGCTGGAGTTGACGGACCGGCTCATCACCATCGTGCGGGCGTCGCCGGGTACGCAGATCGCGCCCGACGTCCGCCCGCTCCCGCGGGACTGACTACTTGCGGTTGTACAGCCGCATCGTGATGGGGCCGAAGACCAGCACGAACAGGCCCGCCCAGCCCAGCGACCAGGCGATCTCGCCGGCGGGCCAGTCACCGGCCATCAACTCCCGCACCGCCGACGACAGATGGGTGATCGGGCTGTTGTTGACGAACGCCTGCAGCCAGCCCGGCATGGTCGTCGGGTCGACGAAGACGTTGGACAGGAAGGTGAGCGGGAAGATCACCATCATGCTGACGCCCATCACCGACTTCTCGGTCCGCAGCAGCAGTCCGAACATCGTCCAGATCCACGAGAACGCGAACGAGAAGACGATCAGCAGCGCGATGCCGGCGAGCACGCCGACGACCCCGCCGTCCGGCCGGTAGCCGAGGATCGTGCCGACGGTGAGCATCACGACCGACGCGATCGCATAGCGCAGGGCGTCGCCGAGCAGATAGCCGACCATCGTCGACGGCCGCCAGATGGGCAGGCTCCGGAACCGGTCGAACACGCCCTTCTCGATGTCCGTGTTGACCGAGACACCGGTGTACATGGTGATCATCACGACCGACATCACCAGGATGCCCGGCAGCAGGAACTGGATGTACTCCTGCGGGGAGCCGGCGAGGGCGCCCCCGAACAGGTACGTGTACATCAGCACCATCATGATCGGGAAAGCGGTGACGTCGAAGAGCTGCTCCGGCACGTGCTTGATCTTGAGGATCGCCCGCCAGCCGAAGGTCAGCGAGGCCGAAAGGGCGCTGGGGCGGGGCGGTCGCTGTCCCGCGACGAGCAGCGCGGCCAGCGACTCGGCGCTGACGGGGGCGAGGTCCTTGGCGTCCGTGGTCGTCGCGGTGCTCATGCCGCCACACCGTCCTTCGAGTCCGTCGGGTTCGCCGAGCTCTTTGACGCCTGCGCGTCCCGTGAGGCCCGGGTGTCGTGTCCGGTGAGGGCGAGGAACACCTCGTCCAGGCTGGGCTGCCCCAGCGAGAAGTTGTCGACGGTGACCCCGGCGCGGGCCAGTTCGCCGAGCGCCCGGGCGGCCTGCTCGGCGGCGGTGTCGCTCGCCGCCGTACCGACACGGGCGGTCAGCGCCACCGGATCCGGCTCCGGCTGCACCTGCGCGTCGAGGGTCCGGCGCAGGACCTCGGCCGCGAGGTGCCGCTGTGCCGCGTCCCGCAGCCGCAGATGGACGGTCCCGGCGCCGACGGACGCCTTCAGCTCGCCCTTGGTGCCCTCGGCGATCACCCGGCCGTGGTCGATGACGGCGATCCGGGACGCCAGCTGGTCGGCCTCGTCCAGGTACTGCGTGGTCAGCAGCACGGTCGTGCCCTGGGCGACGACCGCGCGCACGATGTCCCACACCTGGTTGCGGCTGCGCGGGTCGAGCCCGGTGGTGGGCTCGTCGAGGAAGAGCAGCTCGGGGGTGTTGAGGATGGACGCGGCGATGTCGATACGGCGCCGCATGCCGCCCGAGTAGTGCTTGACCTGCTTTCCTGCCGCGTCCGTGAGCCCGAAGGCCTCCAGGAGCTGCCCGGAGCGTTCCCGTGCGGTCTTCTTGCCGTGGCCGAGGAGGCGGCCCAGCAGCACCAGGTTCTCGGTGCCGGTGAGGTCCTCGTCCACGGAGGCGTACTGGCCGGTGAGGCTGACCCGGCCGCGGACCTCGTCGGCCTCGCGCACGACGTCATGGCCGAAGACGTGGGCCTCGCCGCCGTCGGGCCGCAACAGGGTGGCGAGCATCTTGACGGTGGTGGTCTTGCCGGCGCCGTTCGGGCCGAGGACGCCGTAGACGGTGCCGGTGGGCACGGCCAGGTCGACGCCGTCGACCGCCCTCGTCTCGCCGAACGTCTTCACCAGGCCCGCGGTCTCGATGGCCAGGCCGGACGTGTGCTGGCTCATGATGGGGTGTCCTTCCGCGTACTCGGGTTACGCATGGGGAGACCTTTACCGTCGCGCAAACTCATCGGTCGCGCACAGGGTTTTCTCCGTGGATCGGTCCAATGGCCGACGTGCGTCCGACCGGAGGCCGAGGAGTAGCGTCCCCCCATGCATGCGATCACGATTCCCGAACCCGGTGGGCCCGAGGCGCTGGTGTGGGCCGAGGTCCCGGATCCGGTGCCCGGCGAGGGCGAGGTGCTGGTCGAGGTGGCGGCCGGCGCCGTGAACAGGGCCGACATCCTGCAGCGCCAGGGCTTCTACGATCCGCCGCCCGGTGCGTCCCCGTACCCCGGTCTCGAGTGCTCCGGGCGGATCGCCGCACTCGGTCCCGGTGTCTCCGGCCGGGCCGTCGGCGACGAGGTGTGCGCGCTGCTCTCGGGCGGCGGCTACGCCGAGAAGGTGGTGGTCCCGGCCGGCCAGCTGCTGCCCGTGCCCAAGGGGATCGGCCTCAGGCAGGCCGCCGCACTGCCCGAGGTGACCTGCACGGTCTGGTCGAACGTCTTCATGGTCGCCCACCTGCGCCCCGGCGAGACGCTGCTCGTGCACGGCGGCTCCAGCGGCATCGGCACCATGGCGATCCAGCTCGCGAAGGCCGTGGGCGCCAAGGTCGCCGTCACGGCGGGCACACGGGAGAAGCTGGACCGCTGCGCCGAACTGGGCGCCGACATCCTCGTCAACTACCGGGAGCAGGACTTCGTCGCCGAGGTCAGGAAGGCCACGGACGGCGCGGGCGCCGACGTCATCCTCGACAACATGGGCGCGAAGTACCTGGACCGCAACGTCCAGACCCTGGCCGTCAACGGCCGGCTCGCGATCATCGGTATGCAGGGCGGCGTCAAGGCCGAGCTGAACATCGCCACGATCCTGAAAAAGCGTGCCGCGATCAGCGCGACCTCGCTGCGCGCCCGCCCGCTCGGCGAGAAGGCGGCCATCGTCGCCGCCGTACGCGAGCACGTCTGGCCGTTGCTCGACGCCGGTCATGTGCGCCCGGTCGTCGACCGCGAGCTCCCGATGAGCGAAGCGGCCGCGGCTCACCGGATCGTGGAGGAGAGTGCCCACGTGGGCAAGGTGCTGCTGGTGACGTCCTAGGCCGTCGGGCGCCCGGACATGCCTCAGTCGCGGCGCAGCCGCAGGCCGAGGAAGGCGAGGCCCAGGCCGAGTCCGACGAGGATCAGTCCGCTGCCGAGGGGCAGGATCTGCAGCGCGGACTCGGCGGGGCTCCCGGGGTGCGCGAACTGTGCGGGCGCCGTCGGGGGCCCGGACGGCACCGCGGCGGCCTCCCGCGACGGCTCGGGCACGGCGGTGGCGTCGTCGCCGCCGGACACGTCTCCGTCCGACAGGTCGCCCTCGTGGGTGCCGCCTTCATCGGTCCCCGGCACGTTCTCCGCCGCCTCGTCCTCCTGCGGCACCGGCTCCTCCCGCCGGCCGGGCCGCTGCCGCCCCTCACCCGCCAGGTTCCCGGCCCGCGACGGCTCCGGGGCGGACGCGGAGGCGGACGGCGGGGCCGAGTGGCGGCCGGCAGGCACGGCCTCGGCGCGGTAGGACGACACGACGCCGTCCGGTGCCGGTTCCTCCCACCCCCGGTGCCGCTGCCGTCCCTCGTCGGCCCGGTTCCCGGACCGCGACCGGTCGGCCGTGGACGCGGAGGGGCCGGCGTCGGGCGAGGCCCAGTGGCCGGCGGCAGACGCGGATTCGGCGCCGTACGACGGCACGACACCGTACGGCGATACGACGACGCCCGCCCCCAGCGCGATCAGCAGTACCGTCGCGCGCAGTCCGCGCAGCCATGGAGTCACGGAACAAGCGTCACATTCAACAACCATTCCGGCATTTCAGGCTCCGCCGACGGGCCGACGGGCTCTGTAAACGGTGGATCACCCAAGACAGGGGGCACGACGGTGATGAGGTGTACGGGTGCGAGAGAATGGCGGCATGGAGATGCCGAGGAACGAACGGTCGCCGGAGAACCACCCTCAGATCTTGGTCGTAGGCCAGGACGGAATGGCGCTCGGCGGCACCGGAGACGAGGACTCCCGCGAGGTCCCGGTGACGGAGATGGTGGAACAGCCCGCCAAGGTCATGCGGATCGGAAGCATGATCAAGCAGCTCCTGGAGGAGGTGCGCGCAGCTCCCCTGGACGAGGCGAGCCGGGTCCGGCTCAAGGAGATCCATGCCAGCTCGGTCAAGGAGCTGGAGGACGGGCTGGCGCCGGAGCTCGTCGAGGAACTGGAGCGGCTCTCCCTGCCCTTCACGGACGAGGCGACCCCGAGCGACGGGGAACTGCGCATCGCGCAGGCCCAGTTGGTCGGCTGGCTGGAGGGGCTCTTCCACGGGATCCAGACCACCCTGTTCGCCCAGCAGATGGCGGCGCGCGCCCAGCTGGAACAGATGCGCCGCGCGCTCCCGCCCGGCGTCGGCGGGCACGAGGGGGTGGACGACCCGGGGACGGGCGGCCGCTCGGGCGGGCCGTACCTGTAGGCGAAACCCACCCACCGCATGAAAAGGGCCCGGCAGCCGATGCTGCCGGGCCCCTCACGTCACCGGGTCAGGCCGGGTCCCCCGTGGAGATGTCGAACTGGATCTCCGGCGGATTGTCCGGGTCGAAGTCCGTGCCCGCCTGCGGGGACTGCCGCATGACGGTGTCCTCTCCGTAGGTGTTCTCGTCCACCGCGTTCTTGTCGTAGGGCCATCCGGCGGCCTGGAGGCAGGCGAGGACCGACGTCCAGTTCTTGAAGGTGAAGTCCGGCATCTTCACCTTGTCGGGGTCGTTGTACGACTCCTGCGGCTCGGTGCACTCGGTCTTCTCGATCGTCCGCGACGTGTCCGGCCCGCGGTGGCCCGCGACGGTCGTCGCGGACGCGCTGGGGCTGCTGCCGCCCTTCGTGTCGTCACCGCCGCTGCCGCCGTTGTTCATCAACAGGGCCGCGATCAGCCCGCCGACGGCGACCAGAGAGACCACGATCGAGCCGATGACCACCGGCTTGTTGCCCTTGCCGCCCCTCGGGGAGGCGGTGGTCGCGGGCTGCGGCGTGATGTTGTACGGCGGCGGGGTCGACGCGGCCTGCTGCGGTGCGTACCCGGCCGGGCCGGGCGTCGGGTAGCCGCCCTGCTGCGGATAGCCGTACGCGGGGGAGGGCGCCGGGGCCGGCGGAGTGCTGTAAGGGTTCGGGACCGGCTGGTACGGCGTCTGCACGCCCCCCGTGGGCGCCGGGGGCGCCTGGCCGACCGGCGGGAAGACCGCGGACGCGACGCCGGCGCCGCTCGGTGTGGGCGCACCCGGGACGATGCTCGGCGCGGCCGCCTGGAAGGAGGCCGCCACGCGCAGGCACTCGTCGCGCATGGCCTCGGCGCTCGGGAAGCGCTCGTTCGGGTTCTTCTTCAGCGCACGCGCGACCAGGGCGTCCACGGCCGGCGGAAGGGAGCGGTTGACCGAGGAGGGCGCGACCGGCTCCTCCTGTACGTGCGCGTACGCGATGGCCAGCGGCGAGTCGGCGTCGAACGGCAGCCGCCCGGTGACCAGTTGGAACAGCATGATGCCGACCGAGTACAGGTCGGAGCGGGCGTCCACGCCCCGGCCCAGCGCCTGTTCCGGCGAGAGGTACTGCGGGGTGCCGACGACCATGCCGGTCTGCGTCATCGAGGTGACACCGGACTGCATGGCGCGCGCGATGCCGAAGTCCATCACCTTGACGACCTGGCGCTTGGTCATCATCACGTTGCCCGGCTTGATGTCCCGGTGCACCAGCCCCATCTCGTGGCTGATCTCCAGCGCCGCCAGCACGTCCGCGGTGATCTTCAGGGCCTTGTCGGCGGGCATCGCGCCGTACTGCCGAACGTCCTCGTCGAGCACCGAGCCGAGCGGGCGGCCCTCGATGTACTCCATGACGATGTACGGCGTCGTCATACCGTCAAGATCGTCCTCGCCGGTGTCGAAGACCGAGACGATGTTCGTGTGCGTGAGCTTGGCCACTGCCTGGGCCTCGCGGCGGAAGCGCTCGCGGAAGGCCTGCTCCCGGCCCAGCTCGGTGTGGAGTGTCTTGATGGCGACCTGGCGGTCCAGCACGGCGTCGTACGCGAGGTGCACCGAGGCCATGCCGCCCTCACCGAGCAAGTCGCGCAGCTGATAGCGGCCACCGGCGAGCGCCCGCCCCGCGTAGCGGCCCTGTGCGCCGTCCTGGCTCATGTCTTCGCGTCCCCCGTAGGCCCTCAGGCGCCGTGCTTGCCCTTG
This sequence comes from Streptomyces sp. NPDC040410, assembly GCF_055595715.1. Taxonomy (NCBI): domain Bacteria; kingdom Bacillati; phylum Actinomycetota; class Actinomycetes; order Kitasatosporales; family Streptomycetaceae; genus Streptomyces; species Streptomyces sp. NPDC040410. Next base: position 394,144 of record NZ_JBVIVK010000002.1, on the reverse strand, counting down.
ATCGAAAGTGCTATTCCCGGCCAAGTCTGCCGGAGGGCACTGACACGTCAAGCGCGGTGCCCGTTCCGTGACCGTACGCGAATGAAGCGTCGTGCAAGCGTTACAGGTGCCGTACGGCCGGTACACAGAATTTGCACGCCGGCACGCAGTACAGGTTTCATGACCGGTCCGTCTCGGGCCGGTCCCCGGGCTCATCCCGGACCGATGGCTTGCGCGGAGGCTGTAGCGTGGCCGACGGAGACCGTAACAACACCGCGCGCACCGCGGGCAGAAACGACGGCGAGGACCGATGGCACAGCAGCAGCGCGCTCAGGGCCCGTCCGACCCCGAGGCGACTGGCGGCGGGATGTCAGATGCGCCCGAGACGTGGGGTAACGGCGGACTCGTGGGGGACGGCCGGTACCGGCTGACCCGCAGACTCGGCCGGGGCGGCATGGCCGAGGTCTTCGCCGCAGAGGACGTGCGCCTCGGACGCACCGTGGCGGTCAAACTGCTGCGCGCCGACCTCGCCGAGGACCCGGTCTCCAAAGCCCGCTTCACACGCGAGGCACAGTCCGTCGCCGGCCTCAACCACCATGCGATCGTCGCCGTGTACGACTCCGGCGAGGACTTCGTGGGCGGCCAGTCGGTGCCGTACATCGTGATGGAGATCGTCGAAGGCCGCACCATCCGCGATCTGCTGCTCAACGCCGAGGCGCCCGGCCCCGAGCAGGCCCTGATCATCGTCTCCGGCGTGCTGGAGGCACTCGCCTACTCGCACCAGCACGGCATCGTGCACCGCGACATCAAGCCGGCGAACGTGATCATCACCAACAACGGCGCGGTCAAGGTGATGGACTTCGGCATCGCCCGCGCCCTGCACGGCGCGTCCACGACGATGACGCAGACCGGCATGGTCATGGGCACCCCGCAGTACCTCTCCCCGGAGCAGGCGCTCGGCAAGGCCGTCGACCACCGCTCCGACCTGTACGCGACCGGCTGCCTGCTGTACGAACTCCTCGCGCTGCGCCCGCCGTTCACCGGCGAGACCCCGCTGTCGGTGGTCTACCAGCACGTCCAGGACATTCCGGTGCCCCCGTCCGAGATCTCGGACGGCGCGTCGCCGCCGGAGCTCGACGGGCTCGTCATGCGCTCCCTCGCCAAGGAGCCCGACGACCGCTTCCAGACTGCCGAGGAGATGCGCGGACTGGTCCAGTACGGACTGCAGATGCTGTACGACCAGGGCGGCCACACCGGCACCTGGAACACCGGCCCGGTGGCCGCGCACGAGGGCCGGCAGACCCCGGCGGCGGGCTTCGCGAGCACGACCGTGCTGCCGCACCCGAGCGACTCCTCCGGCACCACGCAGATCCCGCAGCCGATCCTGCCCGCGGGCTACGGCGGCGGGGACGACGGCGGCTTCGAGGGGCACGGCAACCGCGGCAGCGGCCGCGGCAAGCTGTGGATCCTCGCCGTCCTCGCGGTGATCGCCATCGCCGCGGGTGTCGCGCTGGCGCTGAACAACACGGGCGGCGGCAAGGGCGGCGGCGCGGACACCACCAAGTCGCCGACCGCCACGAAGTCCGCCCCCGACAAGGAGACCAGCGAGGACCCGACGCGCGAGCCGACCGAAGAGCCCTCCGACACGTCCACCGACGACGGTACGGGGACGGGTTCCGGCGGGCAGTGGTCACAGTCCCCCACGCCGTCGTACACGCCGTCCGAGACCTACAGCAGCGAGCCGAGCAACGAGCCGTCGGACGCCCCGACGACCGCGGACCCGACGAACGAGCCGACCACGACGGAGCCGGAGCCGTCGGACGAGCCGACGGACCCGGCGGACGGCGGCACGGACAACGGCGGTACGACGGCCGGCAACGAAGGCCCCTGAGAGGGCATCGGCCGACCGGTCCTGACCGGCCCTCACGCGCGCGTGGGACCCGGAAACGGGCTCCACGCGCGCGTGGCGTCCGCCGGGCCGCGCACCGGACGCTCACCCCGCGAACGCGTCGCACACCGCGTCGTACTCCCGCGTCCACCACACCGCGAGCGCCGAGGCCGCCGGGAACTGGGAGTCCGCCCGGGTGTCGCCGCGCTCGTAGTGCCAGCGCAGCATCCAGAAGTCGTTGAGACGCTCCCACCACACGCGGTGCACGGCCGCCGCGAGCTCCGAGGGGGTGGCCCCCGCCGTGCGCCGGTACGCGCGCGCGTACGCCCGGACCTTCGGCAGGTCGAGCGTGCCGGCCGGGCGGACGAAGAAGATCGCGGCGGCGCGTACGGCCTCCTCCGCGCGGGGCTTCACACCGAGCCGGTCCCAGTCGACGATCGCGGCCGGCGCGTCCCCCTTGTAGAGCAGGTTGAACGGGTGGAAGTCCCCGTGCACCCAGCCCACCGAGCCGCCGTACGGCGGCCGCCGTACGGCGTGCTGTTCGAGGAGCGCGCGCCGTTCCAGGAGGCGGTGGCGGGCCAGCTCGTCGAAGGCGTCGGCGGGGCGGTGGCGGTGCACGAGGGCGAGGAGGTGGTCGATGAGGCAGAAGGTGCCGGCGGGGTCGGGGCTCTCGGCCGGCTCGGCGCGCGCCCGCCCGTGCGCCGGCATCACGCGCTCCAGGCTCGCGTGCACCACTCCCAGCAGCGCCCCCAGCCGTCCGCACTGCGCGGCGGCGAGCTGGCCGCCGTGGCGGTGCCTGCCGTCGATCCACGGGTGCAGGGCGTACGCGTGGCCGCCGACGACCGCCACCGTGCGCCCGTCGCGGGCGCTCAGCGGCGGCGCCACCGGGACGCCCAGGTCGGCCAGGCGCCGGGTGGCCCGGTGCTGGCGGTCGATCGCGGCCGGGGCGGCGGTCTCCGGGTCGAAGTGGTGCTTGAGGAAGTAGCGGCCGCGTGTCGTGCGGAGCCGGTAGCCGCGGTTGAGCAGTCCCTGCTCGACGGGCTCGCAGGTGACGGCGGAACCGGCGGCGTACCGGCGGAGGAGGGCGCCCAGCGGGGGCGTGTGATGCGAGAGGGGTGGTACACATGGGCGCGACACGCGCCAGATGCTAGGGCACAGTCCGACCCCGTGAGCTGGGCGTTGTCACAGACAGTCGCTTTTGATCACGTTATGTGCTCGATGTGGCGTTACAGGTCCAAGTGGACTCTTCCCGTGAACTGGGTCACCGGGATAACGTGCCGTTGTTCCGGCCCCCTGCAAGGCTGTGACCAGGAACTGTTCCCGATTTCGCGATTTACTTGGAAATCCAAGCAAAAACGCAGGTCAGGAAGGGTTTCACAGAAATGTGGAGCTCTGGGTAACGTGCCTTTTGCAGGGCGCTCGCCGGGGCACCTGTCACGCCTGTTCCCGAACGAGCCGCACCCACCCTGTGCGTCCGTGGGGCCAACAGGTGAGCCGCACTGGCACCCGGCGAACCCGGGTAGCCGGACCGACGGAGGAGCACACGTGACCGTGGAGAGCACTGCCGCGCGCACATCGCGACGCAGCGCCAGTACCAAAAGCGCGGCCGGCAAGCGCACGACCGCGAAGAAGTCGCCGGGCACCGAGCCCGAGCTCGTGCAACTGCTGACGCCCGAAGGCAAACGCGTCAAGAACGCGAAGACCGCGAACGGCACCGAGTACGAGGCGTACGTCGCCGACATCACCTCCGATGAGCTCCGCGGCCTGTACCGCGACATGGTGCTCACCCGGCGTTTCGACGCCGAGGCCACCTCATTGCAGCGCCAGGGCGAGCTGGGCCTGTGGGCCTCGCTCCTCGGCCAGGAGGCCGCCCAGATCGGCTCCGGCCGGGCACTGCGCGACGACGACTACGTCTTCCCGACCTACCGCGAACACGGCGTCGCCTGGTGCCGCGGCGTCGACCCGACCAATCTGCTCGGCATGTTCCGCGGCGTGAACAACGGCGGCTGGGACCCGAACGGCAACAACTTCCACCTCTACACGATCGTCATCGGGTCGCAGACGCTGCACGCCACGGGCTACGCGATGGGCGTGGCCAAGGACGGCGCGGACAGCGCGGTGATCGCCTACTTCGGCGACGGCGCCTCCAGCCAGGGCGACGTGGCCGAGTCGTTCACCTTCTCCGCGGTCTACAACGCCCCCGTGGTGTTCTTCTGCCAGAACAACCAGTGGGCGATCTCCGAGCCGACCGAGAAGCAGACCCGTGTCCCGCTCTACCAGCGGGCACAGGGCTACGGCTTCCCCGGCGTGCGCGTGGACGGCAACGACGTGCTGGCCTGCCTCGCGGTCACCAAGTGGGCCCTGGAGCGCGCCCGGCGCGGCGAGGGCCCGACCCTGGTCGAGGCGTACACGTACCGCATGGGCGCCCACACCACCTCCGACGACCCGAGCAAGTACCGGGCCGACGAGGAGCGCGAGGCCTGGGAGGCGAAGGACCCGATCCTGCGCCTTCGCCGGTACCTGGAGGCCTCAAACCACGCGGACGAGGGATTCTTCGCGGAACTCGAGGCCGAGAGCGAGGCGTTGGGCAGGCGAGTGCGCGAAGCGGTCCGCGCCATGCCGGACCCGGACCACTTCGCCATCTTCGAGAACGTGTACGCGGACGGGCACGCGCTCGTCGACGAGGAGCGAGCCCAGTTCGCCGCCTACCAGGCGTCGTTCGCGGACACAGAGGGGGGTAAGTGACATGGCGGAGACCGCGGTATCAAAGAGCATGGCCCTCGCCAAGGCGATCAACGAGTCGCTGCGCCACGCCCTGGAGGCGGACCCCAAGGTCCTCATCATGGGCGAGGACGTCGGCAAGCTCGGCGGCGTCTTCCGTGTGACCGACGGCCTGCAGAAGGACTTCGGCGAGAGCCGGGTCGTCGACACCCCGCTCGCCGAGTCGGGCATCGTGGGCACCGCGATCGGCCTCGCGCTCCGCGGCTACCGCCCGGTGGTGGAGATCCAGTTCGACGGCTTCGTCTTCCCGGCGTACGACCAGATCGTCACGCAGCTGGCGAAGATGCACGCCCGCTCCCTGGGCAAGGTCAAGCTCCCGATCGTCGTCCGCATCCCGTACGGCGGCGGCATCGGCGCGGTGGAGCACCACTCGGAGTCCCCCGAGGCGCTCTTCGCGCACGTGGCGGGCCTGAAGGTGGTCTCCCCGTCGAACGCGGCCGACGCGTACTGGATGATGCAGCAGGCCATCCAGAGCGACGACCCGGTGATCTTCTTCGAGCCCAAGCGGCGCTACTGGGACAAGGCCGAGGTCAACACCGAGGCGATCCCCGGCCCCCTGCACAAGGCCCGCGTGGTCCGCGAGGGCACCGACCTCACCCTCGCCGGCTACGGCCCGATGGTGAAGCTCTGCCAGGAGGTCGCCGCCGCGGCCGCCGAGGAGGGCAAGTCGCTGGAGGTCCTGGACCTGCGCTCGGTCTCCCCGCTCGACTTCGACTCGATCCAGACCTCGGTGGAGAAGACCCGCCGTCTGGTCGTCGTCCACGAGGCGCCGGTGTTCTTCGGCTCGGGCGCGGAGATCGCCGCCCGGATCACGGAGCGCTGCTTCTACCACCTGGAGGCCCCGGTGCTCAGGGTCGGCGGCTACCACGCCCCGTACCCGCCGGCGCGCCTAGAGGAGGAGTACCTGCCGGGTCTGGACCGGGTGCTCGACGCCGTCGACCGTGCCCTGGCGTACTGAGGAGAGGGTCGTGACGACGATGACTGAAGCGTCCGTGCGCGAGTTCAAGATGCCCGACGTGGGCGAGGGACTCACCGAGGCCGAGATCCTCAAGTGGTACGTCCAGCCCGGCGACACGGTCACCGACGGCCAGGTCGTGTGCGAGGTCGAGACCGCCAAGGCGGCCGTGGAACTTCCCATCCCGTACGACGGTGTGGTCCGCGACCTCCACTTCCCCGAGGGCACCACGGTGGACGTCGGCACGCCGATCATCGCGGTGGATGTCGCGGGCGGGGGCGCCGCTCCCGCTGCCGCTCCTGCCCAGGCACCGGCTCCGGCTCCGGCCGCCGGGAAGAGGCCGGAGGAGCCCACGCCGGAGGAGCCCGGGCCCGCGGGCTCGGGCCGCCAGCCGGTGCTGGTCGGCTACGGCGTCGCCGCGTCCTCGACCAAGCGCCGCCCCCGCAAGGGGCCCGAGAGCCCCGTCCAGGAGGCGCCGGCGGCGCTCCAGACCGAGCTGAACGGCCATGGGACGACGGCTGCCATGCCGCGCCCGCTGGCCAAGCCGCCGGTGCGCAAACTGGCCAAGGACCTCGGCGTCGACCTGACGACGGTGGTTCCCACCGGCCCGGACGGCATCATCACGCGCGAGGACGTCCACGCGGCGGTGACGCCGGCCCCGGCCGCCGAGCAGCCCGCCCCGGCGCCGGCCCCGGTCGCGCCGGCGGCGGCGCCTGTCGTCACGTACGACACGGCCCGCGAGACCCGCATCCCCGTCAAGGGCGTCCGCAGGGCGACGGCGGCGGCGATGGTCGGCTCGGCGTTCACCGCGCCGCACGTCACGGAGTTCGTGACGGTCGACGTGACCCGCACGCTGAAGCTGGTCGAGGAGCTCAAGCAGGACAGGGAGATGCAGGGCCTGCGGGTCAACCCGCTCCTGCTGATCGCCAAGGCCCTGCTGGTCGCGATCAAGCGCAACCCGGACATCAACGCGTCCTGGGACGAGGCGAACCAGGAGATCGTGGTCAAGCACTACGTGAACCTGGGCATCGCCGCCGCCACCCCCCGCGGCCTGATCGTCCCGAACATCAAGGACGCGCAGGCCAAGACGCTGCCGCAGCTGGCGGAGTCCCTGGGCGAGCTGGTCTCGACGGCGCGCGAGGGCAAGACGTCCCCCGCCGCCATGCAGGGCGGCACGGTGACGATCACCAACGTCGGCGTGTTCGGCGTGGACACCGGTACGCCGATCCTGAACCCCGGCGAGTCCGCGATCCTCGCGGTCGGCTCGATCAAGCTCCAGCCGTGGGTCCACAAGGGCAAGGTGAAGCCGCGTCAGGTGACGACCCTGGCCCTGTCCTTCGACCACCGTCTGGTCGACGGCGAGCTGGGCTCCAGGGTACTGGCGGACGTGGCCGCGATCCTGGAGCAGCCGAAGAGGCTGATCACCTGGGCGTGAGGTGACGCGCACGACGCAGGGGCCCACCGCGGACGAGCGGTGGGCCCCTGCTGTGTACGGGGTTTCGGGCCGGGTCAGTCCTGCTGTGCGCCCGCCGGCAGGGTGCGCAGCCGCATGGTGCTCGCCGAGCTGGTGCCGAAGGCGTAGTCCATCAGCTTGGCGGCGTCGTCGTAGCGGTACTGGTCGTTGAGGAGCACGCCGACGACCGTCTTGTCGCCCCGTGTCGCGGCGAAGACGAGGCAGGGACCGGCCGGAGTGTTGGTGCCGGTCTTCACGCCGATCGCGCCGCTGTAGGAGCCCAGCAGCTTGTTGGTGTTGTACCAGGTGTAGGTGCGGGTGGCGCCGGTGCTCGTCGTCGCGTACTGCACGGTCTTCGTCTTCTTCACGATGCCGCGGAACGTCGACCACTTCATCGCGCTGCGCGCGAGCTTGGCGAGGTCGCGCGGTGTCGTGTAGTTCGTGTTCTGCGTCGAGATGCCGTCGAACGAGTCGAAGTGCGTGTTCGTCAGGTTGAGGACGCCGGCCTTGGAGTTCATCTTGCTGATGAACGACTTGGTGCGTGCCGAGATGGTGGTACCGGTGCCGAACGAGTCCGCGAGGGCCATCGCGGCGTCGCAGCCGGACGGCAGCATCATCGCGTGCAGCAGCTGACGGACGGTGACCTTGTCACCGGTCTTCAGGTCCGCGGTGCTCGCGCCCTTGGCGGCGACGTAGTCCCGGTAGGCCTGCTTGATGGTGATCTTCCGGTCGAGGTCCAGGTCCGGGGTGCTCAGCACGACACGGGCCGCCATGATCTTGGTGGTGCTCGCCATGGGCAGCTTGGTGTCGGCGTACTTGCTGTAGAGGGTGGAGCCTGTCGCGTTGTCGAGCATGAACGCGCCCTTGGCGCTGACCGAGGGGGCGGTCGCGGCCTGAGCTGGCGCCGAAAGGGCTCCGCCCGCCAGCAGCGCGCCGGTGGTGGCGACGACGGCTGCGGCTCGGCGGAAACGTACGCCCTTGATGCCGGTTATCACTATGAACGCTCCGTATGTGCGAAATGCCGTGAAAGACATCTGCGATGTGGAGGGGGGAGGCTCTCAGGAGACTCACGAGGAGCGTCAATGGATGTACGGCGGACGGAAGTATTTTCGTGCGACGAGAGGGCGGCCACTGTCGAGTGGCCGCCCCTGCCGGTGAACGCGGAGGTCAGCCGATCGTCGCGAAGCCGTAGTTGAGGAGCCTCGTGGCGTCCGTCGCGCGCTGGGACGGGGAGGTGGAGGCGAGGACCGTGCCGATGACCGTCTTGCCGTCACGGGTCGCGGCGAAGACCAGGCAGTACTTCGCCTCGGGGCCGGAGCCCGTCTTCACGCCGATCGCGCCGCTGTAGCTGCTGAGCAGCGTGTTGGTGTTCTCCCATGTGCCCATGGTGCGGATGCTGCCGGTCTTGGTGATGGTCTTCGCCGTGTACTTCTTCGTCTTCACGATGGCGCGGAAGGTGGAGCTCTTCATCGCGCTGCCGGCGAGCTTCGTCAAGTCCTTCGCCGTCGAGTAGTTGGCGCCGTGGCCGATGCCGTCGAACGAGTCGAAGTGAGTGTTCGTCAGGCCGAGCTGCTGGGCCTTGGCGTTCATCTTGCCGATGAACGACTTCACGCGCGCGGCGCGCGTCGAGCCCGAGCCGAACTTGTCGGCCAGCGCGTAGGCGGCGTCGCAGCCGGACGGCAGCATCAGCCCGTACAGCAGCTGGCGGACGGTGACCTTGTCGCCGACGATCAGGTGGGCCTGCGAGGCGTTGTTCGCCACCACGTAGTCGCTGTACGCCTTCTGGATCGTGACCTTGGCGTCCAGATTGAGGTTCGACTGCGCGAGCACGACCTTCGCGGTCATGATCTTGGTGGTGGATCCGGTGGAGAGCTTGGTGTTCGAGCCCTTCCCGTACAGCTTTGCGCCGTTCGCGTTGTTCATCACATAGCCGGTCTTGGCGGCGATCGTGGGCGCGGTGACGGCCTGCGCGGGTGCCGCGGTGAGGGCTCCGGTGGCGAGCATCGCGCCGGTCGTGACGGCGACGGCCGCGGCTCTCCGGAAACGGATGCCCTGGGTGCCGGTTATCAACTGAGATACCCCGATTACGTCGAATGCCCCTGATGTGCGGCCGAGTTGGGAGGGGGGAAGCAGAGGGGCCGCACGCATGTGACACGTGTGTAGCACGTTCGGCTGTACGTCAACTGGGGTGGGGCTGTGTTCTTTTCCGGGGCATTGCCCGCGAGCAGGCCGCGGTCCGCATCCTGGAACGGGCGCCCTCATGCGTACCTCTTGTATCTAAGATGTGTTCATGCCCTCAGCCCCGCCCGCGTCCCTGAAGCAGCCCCCCGCCGCCGACCGCGTCTACACCCACGTCAAGCGGGGCGTCCTGGACCGCCGTTACGAGGGCGGGACCCTCCTCACGGAGGGCGAGCTCGCGGAGGCCGTCGGCGTCTCACGCACCCCGGTGCGGGAGGCGTTGCTGCGGCTGGAGGTGGAAGGGCTGATCAGGCTCTACCCGAAGAAGGGCGCGCTGGTCCTGCCCGTGTCCGCGCAGGAGATCGCGGATGTGGTGGAGACACGGCTGCTGGTCGAGGAACACGCCGCCCGCAAGGCCGTCCCCGCGCCCGCCGGTCTCCTTGAGCGGCTGGAGGAACTGCTCGCGCGGCAGAAGGAGCAGGCCGCCGCCGGGGACCTGGCCGCGGCCGCCGTCACCGACCGCTGCTTCCATGCCGAGATCGTCCGCAGCGGCGGGAACGAGATCCTGTCGCGGCTGTACGACCAGCTCCGCGACCGTCAGCTGCGTATGGGCGTCGCCGTCATGCACTCCCACCCCGACCGGATCGCCAAGACCCTCACCGAGCACGAGGAGATCCTCCAGGCGCTGCGCTCCGGGGACGCGGAGGCGGCCGTCGCGGTCGTACACCGCCACGTCAGCTGGTTCTCCCACCTGGCCAGGGGGGAGGTCCGATGAGCGGCTCCCCGTCCGCCTCCCTGCCCGGAGACCCACCCGGCGGACGGCACGCCGTCGCCGTGTGGGGCATCGGCGTCTCGGTCTACTTCGTCGCCGTCATCTTCCGTACGTCGCTGGGGGTCGCCGGCCTCGACGCGGCCGACCGATTCCACGTGGGCGCGTCCGCGCTGTCGACGTTCTCGATCCTGCAGCTGCTCGTGTACGCGGGCATGCAGATACCCGTCGGCCTGCTGGTGGACCGGCTCGGTACCAAGAAGGTGCTGGGCATCGGCGTCGTCCTCTTCACGGCGGGGCAGCTCGGCTTCGCCCTCTCCCCCTCCTACGGCATGGCCCTCGCGTCGCGCGCGCTGCTGGGCTGCGGCGACGCGATGACGTTCATCAGCGTGCTGCGGCTCGGCACGCGCTGGTTCCCCGCCCGCCGCGGACCGCTGGTCGCGCAGCTCGCGGGGCTTGCCGGCATGGCGGGGAACCTGGTCTCCACGCTGGTGCTGGCCCGGCTGCTGCACGGGATCGGCTGGACGGCGGCGTTCGCGGGCAGCGCGCTCGCGGGGGTCGTGGTGTTCGTCCTGCTCCTGCTGTTCCTGAAGGACCACCCCGACGGGCACGAGCCGGAGCCCTTCCCCCATCAGGGCGCAGCGTACGTACGCCGGCAGATCGCCGCCTCCTGGCGGGAGCCCGGGACGCGGCTCGGCCTGTGGGTGCACTTCACCACCCAGTTCCCGGCGATGGTGTTCCTGCTGCTGTGGGGCCTGCCGTTCCTGGTCGAGGCGCAGGGCCTGTCCCGCGCCGCGGCCGGCGAACTGCTGACGCTCGTCGTGCTGTCGAACATGGTGGTCGGGCTGGTCTACGGCCAGATCATCGCCCGGCACCACGCGGCACGGCTGCCGCTCGCCCTCGCGACCGTGGGGGCGACGGCGGTGACGTGGGCGGTGACGCTCGGGTATCCCGGGGAGCGGGTCCCCATGTGGCTGCTGGTCGTGCTGTGCACGGTGCTCGGCGCGTGCGGGCCGGCTTCGATGATCGGGTTCGACTTCGCGCGGCCCGCCAATCCGCCCGAGCGGCAGGGGACCGCGTCCGGGATCACGAACATGGGTGGCTTTGTGGCCTCCATGACCACCCTGTTCGCGATCGGGGTGCTGCTCGACGCCACCGGCGACAACTACACCGTCGCCTTCTCAGCGATGTTCGTTCTGCAGGTGCTCGGCGTGAGCCAGGTTCTGCGGTTGCGCAAGGAGGCGGCTCGGCGGGAGCGGGAACGGTTGGTGGCCAGCCGGGTGGAGACGGTGCACGTACCCGCGTAGCCGGCGGGACGACTGCCCGCAGGCCGCGCCGCCCGCCAGGGCCTACTGGGTCACCGTGAAGTTCCGCAGGATCGCCTCCGCCAGGTCCCCGTCCCCCTCCGCCTTCACCCGGTCCGCCACCGTCTCCGGGGTCACGCGGCCGCAGGCGAGGCGGACGTACGTCTCCCAGTCGAGGGTGAGCATGGCGGCGGGGCCGAGCGCGGGGGCCGTTTCCAGGGTGCCGCGGCCCTGGATGTCCACGCGGATCGTGCGCAGGAACTCGACGGGGCCGTGGACGTCGAAGACGACCGCCGAGCTGCGGGGCGCGCCCGCGTCCTGCGCCACCACACGCGGGAGTTCGGCGAGCAGCACGTCACGGGCGATGTGCGCGCCGGGGGAGTCGAGGTTGCCGGGGCGGCCGAGGGCTGCGCGCAGATCCTGCTCGTGCACCCAGACGTTGAACGCGTGGCTGCGCATGGACGCTTCGAGGGTGAGCTCAGTGCCGAGCGGGCCCCGGACCTTCGTGCCCGGCTCGCGCGACTCGTTGCGCAGCTGGCGGTTGCGGCGGATGACCGTGTACTCCAGCTCGGCGGTCATCTCCGGCGCCGTGTGGTGACGGCGGACGTCGACCTGCATCTCCGTGTAGCGCTGCTGGTCGTTGGTGACGTGGTACAGGTCGCGCGGCAGTGTGTGGATGGGGCGCGGGTCGCCGAGCATCTCGCAGTCGAGGCCGATGACATGGGAGACGATGTCCCGCACCGACCAGCCGGGGCACGGGGTGCGCCGGTTCCACTCGCCCTCCACAAGGGGCTGCACCAACTCGGCTATCGCTTCGATGGAGTGGGTCCAGGCGTCGGCGTAGGGCTGGAGGGTGGGATGCAGACTCACGGAACGGGACCCCTCGGCGGTCGGTACACGGGCGGGTTGTGGCGGCGTTGCCAGTGGGAGGTGGCTGCTGTCGGCGGGTGTCTGGAACGCTAAGTTACGCTGCTGTGAGGCACCCCGGCAGTGCTTTCGTGTGACGATCGTAGGCCCGTGTGGACGGCTCGAATGCCAGGACGGTGGTAGTGTGCGCGCCTCATTGATCCAGATCGCCGTGGACGAGGACGAATCGGTCGCATCGCGGCGGCGGCGGGTGGCCTCGCTGGTCCGGGATCAGGCCGGGGCCGACCTCGTCGTACTGCCGGAGCTGTGGACCACCGGTGCCTTCGCCTACGAGGAGTTCGCGCGGGAGGCGGAGCCGCTCGAAGGGCCGACGTACGAGGTGATGGCGAAGGCGGCGAGCGACGCGGGCGTGTGGCTGCACGCGGGCTCGATTCCCGAGCGAGACCCTGAGGGCCCGCTCTACAACACGTCTCTCGTCTTCTCCCCGTCCGGCGACCTGGCCGCCGCCTACCGCAAGATTCACCGCTTCGGCTTCGACAAGGGCGAGGCCGTCATGATGAGCGCGGGGCGTGAACTGGTGACGGTGCGTCTGCCCGGGACGACCCTCGGCGTGGCCACCTGCTACGACCTCCGTTTCCCCGAACTCTTCCGGGGCCTCGTCGACGCCGGCGCCGAGACCTTCGTCGTCCCGGCGGGCTGGCCGGAGCGCCGCCGGTCGCACTGGACGCTGCTGGCGCAGGCGCGGGCGGTGGAGAACCAGGCCTTCGTGCTCGCGTGCGGAACGGCCGGGACACACGCGCGAGTTCCGCAGGCGGGTCACTCGATCGTGGTGGATCCCTGGGGCGAGGTGCTGGCCGAGGCCGGGGCCGAGGAGCAGGTGCTCACGGTGGACTTCGACCCCGGAAGAGTCGCGACCACACGGGAGCTCTTCCCGGCCCTGAAGGACAGGGTGCTCTAGGACCGGCTGCTCGGGACCGGCTGCTCTGGAACCAACTGCTGTCCGGGACCGGCTGCTCCAGGACAGGCCCCGGCCGGGTCCGCGTCAGTCGTCCCCTCGCTCCTTCTCCGCCAGATGGATCACGCACACCGCCACCGCGATCAGCAGCGTCGGGTCCGCGTCCTCCCGTACGACGTCGACGCCGTACGTCTCCCGGACGTGCAGCCATCGTCGCGAGACCACCGCGAGCAGCTCGCCGTCGTACTCGACGGCGAACTCCCGGTCGAGGATCTTGCCGCTGACGTCCAGCTCCGTGCTGCCGTCCGCCAGGGCCACCCGGTAGTGGTTGCGCAGCAGCGACAGCCGCTTGCGCCGGATCGTCGCGAGCGGCTCGCCGTCCCGCTCGATCACCATCGTGTCCCGCAGGGCGAACATCTTCTGGCGGATGTCGATGAGGACGCGCCCGCGGGTGTCCTTCAGCTCGAAGGTGTCCCGCAGCCGCAGCGCCTTGCCGTCGACGAGGAACACCTTGTTGCCGCGGTCGTCCTCGATCCAGTAGTCGTCACCGATGCCGAGGATCCGGTCGCGCACGAGGAATCTCATACGGTCACCGCTTCCCCGCCGACGGTTCCGAAACGCCGCCGATAGGCCGACGGGCTGAGCCCGGTCTCACGCCGCAGCCGCGCCCGCAGGTTGGCCGCCGTACCCAGCCCGCTCCTGGCCGCCACCACGTCGAGCCGCTCCTCCCCGCGCTCGATCAGCCGGCAGGCCAGCGCGACCCGCTCGCCGGTCAGCCACGCGAGGGGCGTCGTACCGAGCTGCGCCCGGAAGCGGCGGTGCAGCGTCGCCGGACTGACCGCCGCCCGCGCCGCCAGGTCCGCCACCGTCACTGGCTCCCCCAGCCGCTCCTGCGCCCAGGCCAGCAACGGCCCCAGCGACTCGTCCGGCACCTTGGGCAGTGGCCGTTCCACGAACTGCCGCTGCCCGCCGTCCCGGTGCGCGGCGAACACCAGCCGCCTGGAGACGGCGTTGGCGATCTCGGCGCCGTGGTCCCGTCGTACGACATGAAGCCCCAGGTCGAGCGCCGACGCACTGCCCGAGGCGGTGAGGATGTCGCCGTCGTCGACGAAGAGAACATCCGGCTCCAGCAGCACGCGCGGGAAACGCGCCTGGAAGGACTGTGCCCACATCCAGTGGCAGGCGGCCCGCCGCCCGTCCAGCAGCCCGGCCTCCGCGATGGTGAAGGCGCCCGAGCAGAAACCGACGAGCCGGGCGCCACGCGCGTGTGCCCGGCGTACGACGTCCAGCACCTCCTCGGAGCGAGGGGCGTCGGTGTCGGGCCGATTCGGCACGATCAGCGTGTCCGCCTCCTCGGCGGCCTCCAGTCCGGCGACGCCGGTGAGCGTGAAGAACGCGTCCCGCATACGGGTGTCCGGCCCGGCCGCGCACAGCCTGAAGTCGTACAGCTCACGGCCCAGCTCGGGCCGGCGCAGCCCGAAGACCTCGATGGCGCAGCTCATCTCGAAGGGGTTGGAGTTCTCGTCGACGACGAGGACGATCTTGTGCGGCTGAGAGAATCCTTGCGGCATACGCGATTTCTAGCACTCGTCCGGCGGCACCGCCACACCCGAGGATGAGCCCATGACCAGCGAACCCATCTTTCTGGAAACGGCCCTCGCCTCCTTCACGGACCGGTGGAGCCCCCGCATCGTCACCGCCGTCAACGACTACGACGTCCGCATCGCCAAGGTCGAGGGCGAGCATGTGTGGCACGTCCACGACCACACCGACGAGTTCTTCCTGGTCCTGGAGGGCGAACTCCACATCGCCCTGCGCGAACCGGAAGGCGAGCGCACCGTGACTCTCCCGAAGGGCTCACTCTTCACGGTTCCCCGGGGCACGGAACACAAGCCGTACGCCCCCACCGCCACCGCTCTCCTCCTCTTCGAACCCACGGGCACCCTCACGGTCGGCGACCGCCACGACGACGTTCCGGATCACCTGGACGCGACCACGGGGCACACGCTGGGCTGAGTGTCTGTGCCGGGTGGCACGCTTGATCCATGACCGCCTCCCCGCCCGCCGTGTCCGGGGTCCGTGCCCCGAGCTGATCGGCACGGGCGGCCGGCCGAACTGCGGCCTGCCCGTCCGCCTCACCGTGGAGGGGACGGACCGCCTGCCCCTGGTCCCGGTCGGCCCGGACGCCTGACCGGACCCGGGATCACACCCCGTATCCGTCGCTGTAACCGTCGCGCGTGTGGTGGTGCCGCTCCTCCTCGACGACCGTCGTCGTGGGCGGCACCATGACCCGCCTGCGCCGGGCGATGCTGCTGAACGTCGAGACGCCGATCAGTCCGACGATCATCAGGATGATGCCGACCAGGTCGAGGTTGACCCCCTTCATGTCCCAGTCGGTCGCGAACGTGAGGATGGCTCCCGCGGCGATGAGGATGATGCATCCGCCGAGGCCCATGGCTGTTGCCTCCTGTCCGGTCCGGTCGTTCCGGTCCGTGACGGCGGGTACCCCGGGTGTCAACCCCCATGCCGCGGCACGCCGTTCTCACCCCTCCAGGAACGCCACCAGCGCGTTCGCCAGCAGGTGCGGGTCGTCGGCGCCGCACAACTCGCGCGCGCTGTGCATCGACAGGATCGCCACACCGATGTCGACGGTCTTGATGCCGTGCCGGGCCGCGGTGATCGGGCCGATCGTGGTGCCGCACGGCATGGAGTTGTTGGAGACGAAGGACTGGAAGGGCACGCCGGCCTTCTCGCAGGCGGCGGCGAACACCGCGCGGCCCGAACCGTCCGTCGCGTAGCGGTTGTTGACGTTCACCTTGAGGATGGGGCCGCCGTTGACGCGCGGGTGGTGCGTCGGGTCGTGCCGCTCCGCGTAGTTGGGGTGGACGGCGTGACCGGTGTCGGAGGAGAGGCACACGGTGCCGGCGAAGGCTCTGGCCCGGTCCTCGTACGATCCTCCGCGCGCGAACACCGAACGCTCCAGCACGGTGCCCAGCAGCGGCCCGTCCGCGCCGGTGTCCGACTGCGAGCCGTTCTCCTCGTGGTCGAAGGCGGCGAGGACGGGGATGTACGACAGCCCGGAGTCCGCCGCCGCGACGGCGGTCAGCGCGGCCACGGCGCCGTGCACGGACAGCAGGTTGTCCATGCGCGGACCGGCGACCAGCTCCTCGTCGCGGCCCAGGTAGGCGGGCGGCTCGACGGAGTGGACCATCAGGTCCCAGCCGGCGGCCTCGCCCGTCGCGAGCCCGCTCTCCTCCTCCAGGAAGGCGATCAGGTCGCCGTCGCGCACGTCGTTGCCCAGGCCCCAGACGGGCTGCAGATGCCGCTGCTTGTCCAGCTTGAGCCCCTCCGCCGTCACCGAACGGTCCAGGTGAATGGCGAGCTGGGGCACGCGCAGCAGCGGCCGGTCCACGTTCACCAGCCGCGTCGAACCGTCCCGCAGGGTCAGCCGGCCCGCCAGGCCCAGGTCGCGGTCGAGCCACGAGTTGAGCAGCGGTCCGCCGTAGATCTCCACGGCGACCTGGCGCCAGCCGTGCGCCCCGGTGTCCGGCAGCGGCTTGACCCGCAGGTTCGGCGAGTCGGTGTGCGCGCCGACGATCCGGAACGGCGTGTGCGGTGCGGCGCCCTCGGGGACGTACCAGGCGACGATCGCCCCGCCGCGCAGCACGTACTTTCCGCCGGTCGACCCGTCCCACGCCTCGGTCTCCGCGACCTGCCTGAAGCCGGCCTTCTCCAGCCGCTCGGCGGCGTTCGCCACGGCGTGGTAAGGCGACGGGCTCGCCGCCAGGAACGACATGAGGTCGTCGGTGTGTCCGCGGTCGAAGCGGGAGGGTTCGCTCATGGGGTTCACCTTAACGACGGACGAAGGCCCGCTCCTGGTGATGGAAGCGGGCCCTCGTGAGACCGGTGTGGGGTTTGCGGTGGCTGTGACCGGGTTGACTGACCGCGTTTGCCTAGAAGGCGGCCTCGTCCAGCTCCATGAGGTCCAGGTCGACGCCCTCGGCAACCTTGCGGGCCAGGGTGACGCTTGGCAGGACGTTGGCCGCGAAGAACTTCGCCGCGGCGATCTTGCCGGTGTAGAAGGCCACGTCTTTGGCTGACACAGCCTTGGCGGAGGCGGTCTCGAGCTTCTCGGCGGCGATCGCGGCGCCCTTGAGGAGCAGATAGCCGACGACCACGTCGCCGGAGGCGAGCAGCAGGCGGGTGGTGTTGAGGCCGACCTTGTAGATGTTCTTGACGTCCTGCTCGGTGGCGGCGAGGTCGGTGAGCATCAGGCCGACGATGGCCTCCAGCTCGACGGCCGCCTTGGCCAGGTGCTCGCGGGCACCCGCCAGGTCCTCGCCGCCGGTGCCCAGGGCCAGGAACTTCTTGATGTCCTCGGCGAGGGTGTTGAGGGCCGCGCCCTGGTTGCGGACGATCTTCCGGAAGAAGAAGTCCTGGCCCTGGATAGCCGTGGTGCCCTCGTACAGGGTGTCGATCTTGGCGTCGCGGATGTACTGCTCGATCGGGTACTCCTGCAGGAAGCCGGAGCCGCCGAAGGTCTGCAGCGACTGGGCGAGCTGCTCGTAGCCCTTCTCGGAGCCGTAGCCCTTGACGATCGGGAGGAGCAGGTCGTTGAGGGCGTGCTCGGCCGAGACGTCCTCGCCGTTCGCCTCCTTGACCGCGATCGCGTCCTGCACCGACGCCGTGTACAGCACCAGGGCGCGCATGCCCTCCGCGTACGCCTTCTGCGTCATCAGCGAGCGGCGCACGTCCGGGTGGTGGGTGACGGTGACCTTGGGCGCGGTCTTGTCCATGAAGTTCGCGAGGTCGGGGCCCTGGACGCGCTCCTTGGCGTACTCGAGCGCGTTGAGGTAACCCGTGGACAGCGTCGAGATCGCCTTCGTGCCGACCATCATCCGCGCGAACTCGATGATCCGGAACATCTGGCGGATGCCGTCGTGCTTGTCGCCGATCAGCCAGCCCTTGGCGGGGTGGCGGTCGCCGAAGGTCATCTCGCAGGTGTTGGAGGCCTTGAGGCCCATCTTGTGCTCGACGTTCGTCGCGTACACGCCGTTTCGCTCGCCCAGCTCGCCGGTCTCGAAGTCGAACAGGTACTTCGGGACGAGGAAGAGGGACAGGCCCTTGGTGCCCGGGCCGGCGCCCTCGGGGCGTGCGAGGACGTAGTGGAGGATGTTCTCCTCCATGTCGTGCTCACCGGACGTGATGAAGCGCTTGACGCCCTCGATGTGCCAGGAGCCGTCCTCCTGCCGGACCGCCTTGGTGCGGCCGGCGCCCACGTCGGAGCCGGCGTCGGGCTCGGTGAGCACCATGGTCGAACCCCAGGTCCGCTCCACGGCGATCTGCGCGATCTTCTTCTGGACGTCGTTGCCCTCGTCGTAGAGGATTCCGGCGAACGCGGGACCGGAGGAGTACATCCACACGGCCGGGTTCGAGCCGAGGATCAGCTCCGCGTACGACCAGATCAGGGACGGGGGAGCCGTCGTGCCGCCGATCCCCTCGGGCAGGCCGAGCCGCCAGTACTCGGAGTCCATGAAGGCCTTGTAGCTCTTCTTGAAGGACGCCGGGACCGGAGCGGTGTTCGTCTCCGGGTCGAAGACCGGCGGGTTGCGGTCGGCGTCGGTGAAGGACTCGGCCAGCTCGTTCTCCGCGAGGCGGGTCAGCTCCTCGAGGATGCTCTTCGCGGTGTCCGTGTCCATCTCGGCGAACGGGCCGGTGCCGTACAGCTTGTCGCGCCCGAGTACTTCGAAGAGGTTGAATTCGATGTCGCGGAGATTCGACTTGTAGTGCCCCATGGCGACGGCTCCCGGCTCCGTAGAGAGATCGGCGAGGCACTGGATCCTCGCGCTAGTTCACGTACCAACAAGTAGCTACGATGATGCTACCCGTCGGTAATAAGAAGCAACCCCAATCGGGTATCTGTGACGTGTGACGCCCCCGAGGTCGCTCTTCGTGCTCAGACCAGCACCGTGAGTGTCGCCCTGTAGCCCTTCTCGACGCTGCCCTTCACCGTCGCCAGCTGCCGCTCGTAGCCGTCGCTGAAGACGTTGTCCGTCTCAAGTGAGAGCTGACCGAGGTTCCGCAGAGGAGGCCGCCGAGGGGCCGCCGCCGGCGGAGGACGACGCGTCATCGGCGGAGCAGCCGACCAGCGGCACCAGGCTCGCACCGGCGAGCAGCCGGATCATCCGGCGGCGGGCGAGGACGGGGAGGTCGTAGGAGAGACCTCGGTCGTGCTCGTGGATCTCGTCGTCGTGGTGGTGTCCGCTCATGACCCTGCTCCTTGCCGCCGATTGCCCGTGCTCTGCCGTTCCGTGGCGTGTTCTCCGGTGCCGCGGACGCTACGGGCGCGCGCTGTGTGTAACCAGGGTCGTCCCTGTGAACCCCCCCCGTGGAACGCGTGCGCCCCGGTACCGCCTCACTCGCCCGGGTCCTCTCGGTACCCTTGCGTCCATGTACGGCTACGACCAGAACGTGGGCGCTCAGCAGCAGTACTCCGCGCCGCAGCAGCCCATGGCCGGCGGCGTCGGAGGGTACGGCCAGCAGCCGCCGCTCTACCCCGAGCCGTCACCGCCCTCGCTCGCGGACGCGGTGCGGGCCTTCACCACCGGGCAGATGTCCGCCGAGGACTTCCAGCAGGTCTTCGCGACCTCGAAGGTCTACTGCCCGCGCGGCGACAACCCGGGCTTCCTCGCCCTGCACAACACCCAGCAGCCGGTGATCCCCATGTTCACCTCGCTCAAGGAGCTGCGCCGGTACGCGGGCAAGGAGTCCAAGTACTTCGTGATCACCGGCGCCGAGGTGATCGACCTGCTTCCGACCGGCTACGGCTTCGTCCTCGACATGGAGGGCGAGCACCGCATGGTCTTCGACGCGAAGGCCGTGGAGCAGATGGTCGAGTTCGCGATGCGCCGGATGTACGGCTGAGCGGTCACGGCGGGAGCCGCGAGGCCGGGCCGCGCGGTCACGGCGGCAGCCGCGGCGCCGGGCCGTCGAGGATGATCTCCAGGCCATACGAGGACCTCTCGTCCCGCAGGGCCGCGGGGTCCGTGGTCGCCGTGGCGGCTTCGGCGTAGCTGTCGGCGAGATGGCCGTGGCTGGCCTGCGGCGGCCTGCCGGGCGGAG
Organism: Streptomyces sp. NPDC040410; assembly: GCF_055595715.1. Lineage (NCBI taxonomy): Bacteria > Bacillati > Actinomycetota > Actinomycetes > Kitasatosporales > Streptomycetaceae > Streptomyces > Streptomyces sp. NPDC040410. The sequence continues at coordinate 373,893 of NZ_JBVIVK010000002.1, read as the reverse complement.
GGCAGACGGCGGGCGATGAAGTCCGCCCCGCTCTCACCGGAGCGCGATGGCGGTGAGCCAGGCCGCCTCCGTGGTGTTCATCCCGATGACGTACGACAGCACCGCGTCGATCGCGCCGCTCGGGGTGCGGAGCGTTGGCCCCCTCGATGTCGACGGCCTTCACGGTCCTCGCGTTCGGTGTCCTGGCGGCAGCCGCCAGGCCGTGCTCGTGATGCGGGAGCGCACGGCGGAGGCGCGGGAAGGGGCGGATGTGGACGCGTACGCCGAGAAGCGGGCGGAACTCGCCGTCTGATCCCCTCGGGTCCTCTTGGATGAAGGCCGGTGCCCTGTGGAGTGCGCCGGCCTTCCGTCGTTCCCGGAGGGAATTCCCTCCGGGGTTTCCTCGTTGGGGGTAGCAGAAAGTTCAATGCTCAACTAAACTCGGAGTACAAGGAGGTACCGACATGCCTGCAGTGACCGTCGAGAACCCGCTGACGCTGCCGCGCGTAGCCGCGTCCACCGACGCCGTGGCCCGTCCCGTGCTCGCCGTCACGACCGCGCCGAGCGGTTTCGAAGGTGAGGGCTTCCCGGTGCGCCGAGCGTTCGCCGGGATCAACTACCACCACCTGGACCCGTTCATCATGATGGACCAGATGGGTGAGGTGGAGTACGCGCCCGGCGAGCCCAAGGGCACCCCTTGGCACCCGCACCGCGGCTTCGAGACCGTCACCTACATCATCGACGGGATCTTCGACCACCAGGACTCCAACGGCGGTGGCGGCACCATCACCAACGGCGACACCCAGTGGATGACAGCGGGCGCGGGCCTGCTGCACATCGAGGCCCCACCGGAGCACCTGGTCATGTCCGGCGGTCTCTTCCACGGGCTCCAGCTGTGGGTGAACCTGCCGGCGAGGGACAAGATGATGCCTCCGCGCTACCAGGACATCCGCGGTGGCCAGGTCCAGCTGCTCACCTCCCCCGACGGCGGCGCGCTGCTGCGCGTCATCGCCGGCGAGCTGGACGGCCACCAGGGTCCCGGTATCACGCACACGCCGATCACGATGGTCCACGCGACGCTGGCGCCGGGTGCCGAGATCACGCTGCCGTGGCGCGAGGACTTCAACGGTCTGGCGTATGTGCTGGCCGGGCGCGGTTTCGTCGGTGTTGAGAGGCGTCCCGTCCACATGGGCCAGACCGCCGTCTTCGGTGCCGGTTCCTCGCTGACCGTCCGTGCGGACGAGAAGCACGACGCGCACACGCCGGACCTGGAGGTCGTCCTCCTTGGCGGACAGCCGATCCGTGAACCCATGGCCCACTACGGCCCGTTCGTCATGAACACGCGTGAGGAACTCCAGCAGGCGGTCGAGGACTTTCAGAAGGGCCTGCTGGGGACGATCCCGGCGGTGCACGGGATGTCCGAGGGTGGTCTGTAAGGCCGCGGGGATTCGGTAGGTTGGGCGGAGGCCAGAAGCCGCAAATTCGCTTTGCGGCTTCTGGCCTTTGAGCTGTGCCGCCGACCGGTCCGGCGGCGTGCTGTTCTGCTCATACATGAGCACCACCGCCACCCCTGGAAGCCGGCAGTCAGGCATGCAACTGACGTCCGAAGCAAGCATGTTCACCCGATAGTGCACACAAGCATCGATTCTGCCGATGTCGGCAGGTCGGCGGGGCAGGGCTGTGGTCGCCTGGAAACGTGCAACTGCTCCCCGAACCCGTCCGGCGGCTGGCCGCCTGGTGTGCGGTCGCGCTTCTCGTCTCCGGGGTCGTCTACGTCGGGATCCGGCTGTGCGTGGAGTTCAGGACGGCCGTCACCCCGGTGCTGCTCGCCCTGCTCGGGACCGCGCTGCTGCGGCCCTTCTACCTGCGGCTGGTCAAGGCTCGGGTCAACCGGTCCGTGGCCGCCGGGCTCACCTGCGTCGCCGTCGTGGCAGTCGTCGGTGGGGCCGTGTACATCGTCGTCGCCGCGCTGATCGACACCGGGGACGAGATCGTCGCCTCGCTCAGGGACGCGGCGCGGGGAATCGCCGACCACTTCGGGGCGGCGGGGACGTCGCTGGACGACCTGGCGTCCAATGCGAGGGAGTTGCTGAGCAGGTTCGGGGGGACCGCCGCCTCCAATGTCATCAGCGGGGTCAGCGTGGTCGGCGAGTCCATCGCCATGGCCGTTCTCGCTCTGTTGCTCGTCTTCTTCTTCCTGCGCGACTCGCACCGGGCGGCCGGCACCCTGCGGTCCGTCGCGCCGCGCGGGACGGCGGACACCGTCGAGGCGATGGCCCGGCGGGCCTTTCATGCCGTTGAGGGGTTCATGCGCGGGACCACGCTCATCGCGCTCATCGACGCGACGTGCATCACGGTCGGGCTGCTCGTGCTCGATGTCCCGGGGGCCGTCGGGCTGGGCGCGCTCGTCTTCGTGGGGGCCTACATCCCCTATCTCGGCGCGTTCATCTCGGGCGCCGTGGCCGTGCTGGTCGCGCTCGCCGACCGCGGGTTCGTCATCGCGCTGTGGGCGTTCGGGGTGGTGCTCGCGGTGCAGGTGCTGGAGGGGCATGTGCTCCAGCCGATGATCCAGAGCCGCACGGTGCAGATGCACCCGGCGGTGGTCATGCTCACCATCACCGCGGGCGCGTCCGTGGCCGGGATCGTCGGAATGCTGCTGGCGGTACCCCTGACGGCGGCGGCCTTCGGGGTCGCCCACGAACTGCGCGACCGCTATGTCACGTCGGCCTTGCCGTCCGACTCGTAGAACTCGAACCAGATGCTCTTGCCCTCGCCCCGTGGGTCCACGCCCCACCCGTCGGCGAGCATCTCCACCAGGACCAGGCCGCGTCCCGAGGAGGCCAGTTCGCCCGGGCGGCGTTTGTGGGGAAGGTCGTCGCTGGTGTCGGTGACCTCGACGCGCATCCGGCGGTCGCCCGGCTCGCCGCTGACCTCGGCCAGTAAAAGTGCGTCCGCGTCGGTGTGCACGAGGACGTTGGTGAGCGTCTCGGACACCAGCAGGACCGCAGAGTCCACCTGGTCGGGGGAAGACCAGTCGTGCAGCAGCTCCCGCAGCTGGTGCCGGGCCACGGCGACCCGCTCGGGCTCGGCCTGCGCGACCGTCAGCATCGTGCGCCGGACCGTGGGCCGGACCACGAGCGTGTCGCCGCCCCCGAAGCCCCCGCCCTGCCGGCACAGCAGCAGTACCGCTATGTCGTCCTCGCGCCGGTCGACGAGCGGGCCGGTGGTGTGGTGCGAGGAGGGTCCGTGCACGCCCTGCACCAGGGCGTCGGCGAGTCCCTCCAGGTCGCCGTCGTGCTCCTCGAGGATCGTGCGGATGCGCTTCCAGCCGGTGTCCAGGTCGTGGCCGCCGGTCTCGATCAGGCCGTCCGTGCAGATCAGCATGGTCTCGCCGGATTCGAGGACGATCCGGGTGGTGGGGTAGTCGGCGTCCGGGTCGATGCCCAGCGGCAGCCCGCCCGCCGTCGGCCGTGTCAGCACGGTGCCGTCCGTCATGCGGATCGCCGGGTCCGGATGGCCGGCGCGGGCGATGTCCAGCATCCCGGTCGTGGGGTCGACCTCGATGTAGAGGCAGGTCGCGAAGCGCAGGTCGGTGCTGTCCGGATCGTCGTACGTCATGCCGTGCAGGAAGCGGGACGCGCGGGAGAGGACCGCGTCGGGGCGGTGGCCCTCGGCGGCGTACGCCCTGAGCGCGATCCGCAGTTGGCCCATCAGGCCGGCCGCCCGGACGTCGTGGCCCTGGACGTCGCCGATGACCAGGGCGAAGCGGCTGCCCGGCAGCGGGATCATGTCGTACCAGTCGCCGCCGACCTGGAGGCCGCCGCCGGTGGGGACGTAGCGCGCGGCGACGCTCATGCCCGGTATCTGCGGGCCCAGTGTGGGGAGCATGGAGCGCTGGAGGCCGTCCGTGAGCTCCCGCTCGGACTCGGCGACCCCGGCCCGGGACAGGGCCTGCGCGAGCATGCGTGCCACGGTCGTCAGGACCGAGCGCTCGTCGGGCGTGAACGCGACCGGGTAGGAGAAGCCCGCCATCCAGGCGCCCATCGTGCGGCCGGCCACGGTCAGTGGCAGGAACGCCCAGGACTGGCGGCCGAAGCGCTGGGCGAGCGGCCAGGTGGCCGGGTAGCGCTGTTTGTACTGCTCGGGGGAGGAGAGGTAGACGGCCCGGCCACTGCGGACCACCTCGGCGGCCGGGTAGTCCGTCTGCACGGCCATGTGCGAGAAGGGGTCCTCGTCGCCCGGCTGGTGCCCGTGATGGCCGATGATCGTCAGCCGCTCGCCCTCCACCCCGAAGACCGCGAGGCCGTCCGGTGAGAAGCCCGGCATCGACAGTCCGGCCGCCACCCGCAGCACCTCCTCCGTGGACCGTGCCTCGGCCAGCGCCCGGCCCGCGTCCAGCAGGAACGCCTCCCGGGAGCGCCGCCAGTCGCCGGTGACCGCGGTGCGCCCGGCGGGGGTGCCCGGCACCGGCTCGGTGACCTCCTGGAGGGTGCCGACCACCCGGAACCTCTGCTCCTGAGCGTCGTAGGAGGGCTTGGAGCGGCTGCGTACGGTACGGATCACCCGGCCCCGCTCGTCCATGATCCGGACCCGCACCTCGGCGAGGGTGCCTTCGGCGATGGCGAGCTGGACGACCCCGGTGATCTCGTTCCAGTCGACGGGGTGGAGGCGGGCGCGGGTCTGGGCCTCCGTGAGGCTGGTCTGCTCCGCGGGCAGCCCGAGCAGCCGTGCCGCCTCGTCGTCCAATGTGACCATCCCGACGGCCGTGTCCCAGTACCAGACGCCGGTCGCGAGGGCGGTGAGGACGTCCCCCACGGCGGGCAGGGGCTCACCAGTGCGCATTGGCCCACTTTATGAAGAGGTGATCGAGGACTGCCACCGGTTGCGCAAGACGGGCGGGGTGAGGCGATCTTGAGATGGCCCCCGGAAATGGTGGGGAGGCGATCTTTGGGCGGCCGGTACGCTTGGGAGAGTTTCACGTGAAACAACCCCGATCTGCGAAGGCTGGATGAACGACGATGCATCGGTACAGGTCCCACACCTGCGGCGAGCTCCGCGCCTCTGACGTCGGCACCGACGTCCGGCTGAGCGGCTGGCTGCACAATCGGCGCGACCTGGGCGGCATCCTCTTCATCGATCTGCGGGACCACTACGGCATCACGCAGCTCGTCGCCCGCCCCGGCACCGCTGCCTACGAGGCCCTGGACAAGGTCACCAAGGAGTCGACGGTCCGTGTCGACGGCAAGGTCGTCTCCCGCGGCACCGAGAACGTGAACCCGGACCTGCCGACCGGCGAGGTCGAGGTCGAGGTCGGCGAGGTCGAGCTGCTCGGCGCGGCCCAGCCGCTTCCCTTCACGATCAACACCGAGGACGGGGTCAACGAGGAGCGGCGTCTGGAGTACCGCTTCCTGGACCTGCGCCGCGAGCGCATGCACCGCAACATCATGCTGCGTACGGCCGTCATCTCGGCGATCCGCCACAAGATGACGGCGCTGGGCTTCAACGAGATGGCCACGCCGATCCTCAGCGCGACCTCCCCCGAGGGCGCCCGCGACTTCGTGGTCCCCTCCCGTCTGCACCCGGGCAGGTTCTACGCGCTCCCGCAGGCCCCGCAGCAGTTCAAGCAGCTGCTGATGATCTCGGGATTCGACCGCTACTTCCAGATCGCGCCCTGCTTCCGCGACGAGGACGCCCGCGCCGACCGTTCGCCGGGCGAGTTCTACCAGCTTGACGTCGAGATGAGCTTCGTCGAGCAGGAGGACGTCTTCCAGCCCATCGAGAAGCTCATGACCGAGCTCTTCGAGGAGTTCGGGAACGGCCGTCACGTGACGTCCCCCTTCCCCCGTATCCCCTTCCGTGAGGCGATGCTGAAGTACGGCTCCGACAAGCCGGACCTGCGGGCCCAGCTGGAGCTGGTGGACATCACCGACATCTTCGAGGGCTCGGAGTTCAAGGCCTTCGCGGGCAAGCACGTACGCGCGCTGCCGGTGCCGGACGTCTCGGCGCAGCCCCGCAAGTTCTTCGACCAGCTCGGCGACTACGCGGTGACGCTGGGCGCGAAGGGCCTGGCCTGGGTCCGTGTCGCCGAGGACGGCTCGCTGACCGGCCCGATCGCGAAGTTCCTGACCGAGGAGAACGTCGCCGAGCTGACCAAGCGCCTTTCGCTGGCGGCCGGTCACGCGGTGTTCTTCGGCGCGGGCGAGTTCGACGAGGTCTCGAAGATCATGGGTGCGGTGCGGGTCGAGGCCGCCAAGCGTGCCGGGCACTTCGAGGAGAACGTCTTCCGGTTCTGCTGGATCGTCGACTTCCCGATGTACGAGAAGGACGAGGAGACCGGCGCGATCGACTTCTCGCACAACCCGTTCTCCATGCCGCAGGGCGGTCTGGAGGCCCTGGAGACCCAGGACCCGCTGGACATCCTGGGATGGCAGTACGACATCGTCTGCAACGGCGTCGAGCTGTCCTCGGGCGCGATCCGGAACCACGAGCCGGACATCATGCTCAAGGCCTTCGAGATCGCGGGCTACGACCGCGAGACTGTCGAGGAGAAGTTCGCCGGCATGCTGCGCGCCTTCCGCTTCGGCGCCCCGCCGCACGGCGGCATCGCCCCCGGCGTCGACCGTATCGTCATGCTGCTCGCCGACGAGCCCAACATCCGCGAGACCATCGCCTTCCCGCTCAACGGCAACGCCCAGGACCTGATGATGGGCGCGCCGACGGAGCTGGAGGAGGCGCGGCTGAAGGAGCTGCACCTGTCGGTGCGCAAGCCGCAGCCGAAGTAAGGCAGGCCTCCTTCAAGGGGTTTGACCGAAAAGGGTCCTGAAGTCCACGTCGATTTCAGGACCCTTTCGCTGCGCGCGGGAAGCGGCCCTTGTCCGGGCGCACGACATTGCGTCGGGAGCCTCCACAAGCGCGCGGCTTCCTGCGAGGTTCTACTGCGCGGACTCGCCGCCGAAGCGCTCCTTGTACGTCGCCAGATCCTCGTCCGTGAGCTTGGCGAACAGCACCGGCGGGACCGTGAACGGGGTGCCGGCCGGGACCGCGGCCAGGGACTTCGCCTCGTCGGGCGTCACCCACGTCGCCGTGTCCTCCGCCAGGGAGAACGCCGCACGCATCGTCGCCGCCGTCGTCGGGATGAAGGGCTCCGAGACCACCGCGTACAGGTGGATCAGGTTCATCGCCGTCCGCAGGGTGAGGGCCGCGGCGTCCATGTCCGTCTTGATCTCCAGCCACGGGGCCTTCTCCTCCAGGTAGGAGTTGCCCGCCGACCACAGCGCCCGCAGCGCCGCGGCCGCCTTGCGGAACTGGAGCGACTCCATGTGCTCCTCGTACTCGGCGAGCAGCCCCGCGATCTCCACGCCCAGCCTCGCCTCCGGCTCGCCCGGCTCACCGCCCGCCGGGACGTCGTCGCCGAAGCGCTTGCGGGAGAAGGACAGGACGCGGTTGACGAAGTTGCCGAGGGTGTCGGCCAGGTCCTTGTTCACCGTGGCGGTGAAGTGCTCCCAGGTGAAGGACGAGTCGTCCGACTCGGGCGCGTTGGCGATCAGGAAGTAGCGCCAGTAGTCGGCGGGCAGGATGTCCAGGGCCTGGTCGGTGAAGACGCCGCGCTTCTGGGACGTGGAGAACTTGCCGCCGTAGTACGTCAGCCAGTTGAACGCCTTGACGTAGTCGACCTTCTTCCACGGCTCGCGCACACCGAGCTCGGTGGCCGGGAACATCACCGTGTGGAAGGGGACGTTGTCCTTGGCCATGAACTCCGTGTAGCGGACCGGGTTCTCGCCGGCATCCGCCTCGTACCACCAGGACTTCCAGTCGCGGGTCTCACCGGCGGGGGCCGCGTCCGACCACTCCTTCGTCGCGCCGATGTACTCGATCGGGGCGTCGAACCAGACGTAGAAGACCTTGCCCTCAGCCGCCAGCTCCGGCCAGGTGTCCGCCGGAACCGGCACGCCCCAGTCCAGGTCACGGGTGATGGCACGGTCGTGCAGGCCCTCGGTCAGCCACTTGCGGGCGATGGAGGACGCCAGCTGCGGCCAGTACGGCTCGTGGCGGGCCACCCACTCCTCGACCTCGTGCTGGAGCTTCGACTGCAGCAGGAAGAGGTGCTTGGTCTCGCGGACCTCCAGATCGGTGGAGCCGGAGATCGCCGAGCGCGGGTTGATCAGATCCGTCGGGTCCAGGACGCGGGTGCAGTTCTCGCACTGGTCGCCGCGCGCCTTGTCGTAGCCGCAGTGGGGGCACGTGCCCTCGACATAGCGGTCCGGGAGGAAGCGGCCGTCGGTGGGGCTGTACACCTGGCGGATGGCGCGCTCTTCGATGAAGCCGTTCTCGTTGAGACGGCGGGCGAAGTGCTGGGTGATCTCGACGTTCTGCGGGCTGGAGCTCCGGCCGAAGTAGTCGAAGGCGAGCGCGAAGCCGTCGTAGACCGCCTTCTGGGCGTCGTGGGCCTGCGCGCAGAACGCGTCGACCGGCAGGCCCTGCTCCTTCGCCGCCAGCTCGGCCGGGGTGCCGTGCTCGTCCGTCGCGCAGATGTACAGGACGTCGTGGCCGCGCTGGCGGAGGTAGCGGGAGTACACGTCCGCCGGGAGCATGGACCCCACCATGTTGCCCAGGTGCTTGATCCCGTTGATGTACGGAAGGGCGCTGGTGATGAGGTGTCGAGCCATCGCGGGCTGCTCCCAGGTTGATACGTGGGGTGACGATCGGGCGTTTCTCGGGTCGTGTCGGATCGTCTCGGAACCTTGAAATCGTAGCCGACACGGGTGGGCCGCCCGCTTCCCGTTCTGAACGGTGGGAAGGGGCGGCCCTTGGCAGGTGGTGCGCCGGTCGGTGGTGCGCCGGTTTTGGTGGTGCGTCGGTTACGGGTGCGGGTTTCGGGTGCGGGCTGCCGGGTGCGGGCTGCGGGTGCCGGTTACGGGCGCCGGTTACGGGCGCCAGTTCGCCAGAACGCCCTCGTACAGCTCCCCGTCCGTGAGCTCGCGTGGGGTCGGGCCCGCATGGAAGAAGGACGCGTTGCCGGTCTTCAGCCTGCGGAGGTAGTCGAAGGCCTTGTTGTCGTGCTCGCCGAACGCGACGAAGGAGAAGAACACGGAGGGATGGTTCTTCGCGGCGTCGTTGAGGGACTGGGTGGCGGGGGTCTTGGCGTCGGGGGCGCCGTCCGTCTGGAAGACCACCAGGGCCGGGGCCGCGGGGTCGCCCGACTTCTCGTGGTGCGTGATCACTTCCTGTACGGCGGCGTGGTAGCTCGTACGGCCCATGCGGCCGAGGGAGGCGTGCAGCTCGTCGATCTTGTTCTCGTGGTCCGTGAGGGTCAGCTCGCCGGTGCCGTCGAGTTCCGTGGAGAAGAAGGCGACGTGGACCCTGGCCTCGGGGGCCAGGTGGGCGGCCAGAGCGAGGGTCTGCTCGCCGAGGGCCTGGGCGGAGCCGTCCTTGTAGTACGGGCGCATGGAGGCGGAGCGGTCGAGAACGAGGTAGACGCTCGCTCGGGTGCCGGTGAGGTTGGCGTTCTCCAGGGCGGTCGCGGCGGCGTTGTAGGCGGTGACGAGGCCCTGCGGGAGCGGGGCGACGTCTCCGGCCTCGGCTTCGCCATCGGCCGGCTTGTTCCCACCCGCACCACCCGTGCGGCTTTCGTCGTCGGCTGCGGGTGGCCCCTGTGGGGCGTCCTCGCCGTCGGCGGCCAGCGGGTCGGCCGCATCGGAGGCCACCACAGGTTCAGGGGAGACCCGTTCCTCCGCGCCGACCTGCTTCTCGGCTTCGGCCGTCGGCTCGGGCAGCGGCTCCACGACCGGCTCCGGCTCGGGCTCAGGGTCGACGACCGGCTCGGGCCCGGGGTCGACGGCTGCCGCCTCAGGCTCGGGCTCCGTGTCGACGACCGGCTCCGGCTCGGGCTCCGGTTCGGCGGCTGCCTCAGGCTGGGGCTCGGCGGCTGCCTCCGTCTCGGGCTCCGGGTCGACGGCTGCCTCCGTCTCGGGCTCGGTGGCTGCCTCCGTCTCGGGCTCCGTGTCGACGACCGTCTCAGGCTCGGGCTCGACGGCCGCCGCCTCAGGCTCGGGCTGCGGCTCCACGACCGGCTCCGGCTCGGGCTCCGGTTCGGCGGCTACCTCCGGCTGGGGCTCGGCGGCCGCCTCAGGCTGCGGCTCCGGCTCGGCCGCCGCCTCAGGCTCGGCGGCTGCCTCCGTCTCGGGCTCCGGGTCGACGGCTGCCTCCGTCTCGGGCTCCGGGTCGACGGCTGCCTCCGTCTCGGGCTCGGTGGCTGCCTCCGTCTCGGGCTCCGTGTCGACGACCGTCTCAGGCTCCGGGTCGACGGCCGCCTCAGGCTCGGGCTCCGGTTCGGTGGCTGCCTCCGGCTGGGGCTCGGAGGCCGCCTCAGGCTGCTGCTCCGGTTCGGCGGTCGCCTCCGGTTCCGGCGCGGCCTCCGCAATCGGCTCGGGCGTCGGCTTTTCGGCCACGGTCACGGGCTCGTCGACCACCGTTGCCGGGTCCTCGACCACCGCCGTCGGCTCTTCGGCCGGCTTCGGGACCGCCACGTTGTCGAAGGCCGCCGAGACCAGTTCGTGCTCGTCGTCGGACGAGCGGGGTTCGGGGACGCGGGGTTCCGGGGACGGGGAGGGGACCGTCGTCGGCTGGGGCTCCTGCGAAGGAGTCCGTTCCGCACCCTCTGCTTCGGCGGCACGCGCCTTGCGAGACCTGCCGAACGCGTTCCGCAGGAGAGTGAGAATGCCCATGTGCGCAACCCTTCGAGTGAGTTGAAGCCCGTCAATCCCTGGCCAGGACGGACACGTAAGGTTAGCCGCCCCAGTTGGTGATCTTCGGCTGGGGCGAGGGCTTGCGGATGGCCCATGTCAACCCCCCTGCGGGTGCCGGGGGTTCACCTTCGTTGCACCATGCGGGAGCGCTCCCACACAAAATGCCGGCGAGCCTCTGGCCCGACAGGCCCGGGAAGATCGTTCGGCCTGCGGTGGTGGCTGTGTGGCGCAAGGATGGGCGCGACTCGGCGTGTAGCTGACCGGTGCCGTTGTGGGCGCGTGGGTCGCGCGGCCCGGCGCTGTCGGCGTGCCGCCTCCTTGGGACGGGTGCTGCCGCCCCACGGGCACGCATCAGCCGGGGCGGTCCTGCGACGAACCGCAGCTACGCGCCGGCCGGGTGGCCCGCGAACCACCGCGGGGAAGGTGCGTGCGGACCGCGTACGGGACCTCTGCCTCCCGGACGCGCCCACTCCCGCAGCTGCCAGGGTGATGTGGCCGACCTCGGCCCGAGACGGCGGCGGGGGCCGTGTTTCACACGGACCCTCGCCGCCTCGTCCGTGGGCGGCGCGTTCCACGGCGACGACCAGCGGCCACCAGGCCGCGGCTCGGATGGTCAGCGCCACCCGCTACGAGCGTGGCACCGGGGCGCTCGACACGAGCATCTGGGCGAGGCCGATGCAGGGGCCAAGCGCAGCCGTAGCGTCAGAAGGCAGCGTAATGGGCGGCACCACGGGCGGCCGCCTGGGCTGCGTGGATGCCGAGGACGGCGGGGCGCCCGAGGAGGTCGTCGACACCCCGAGACAAGCGACGCCATTCCTTCTCCGCCTTCGGCCGCCGGCATTCTCCGGCCCGCAGCCGGGCCGGCTCCTCGGCTGTGTTCGCCGCATACCCGCGTTTTGCCGCCGGGATCAGCCGCATCATTCCCTGAGACTCTGCAGGCAGACGACGTGTTGGCCGCCTGTGGTGTCGGTTTCGCTGTATGCGGAGTATTTTGCGAGGTCGCACCGCGCTGTATTAAGCGTACCGTTGTATTCGTGGATGATCTTGTACTCCGCCTTGGGTGAATTGCAGTCGACCTTCACCATGTCCGGCTTCGCGCTGGTACCGGTGTTTCTCGTGCAGGCACCCACAAGGGACGGCGATTCACTGGAATCGGTGGACGTTGCCTTGCCCGGCCGATCATCTTGACGGGCAGACGGATTACAGCCGACCATACCCGCGACAGCAACTCCGATGACTACGGTGCTGAATATTATTCTCTGTGCGAACAAATTGCCGCCATGGGTGGGTCTTTGGGCATTCATTGTGTCTCCTTGGTGGAAGAGGTAATGGCGGCGGCAGTTGCGTCGGCGACGGGACACACCCCGCTGGCATCTCTCACTTCCCCGGTCACCCGGTCGGCGAGTCGCATCTGATAGCCGCGTGCGGCCGGCCCAGCGAGTCGTGACGCCACGGTCAAACCCGGACCGCACCCGTCACATCGAGCCATTCAATATCGGAGGGGAGACTCACGAGGATCTGGCGCGGATGAGGCATTCTTTGGTTTCTGCCTCGTGAATGATGTGACGACGCTGGTGAGATTCGGACGGTTTCAGTAATAGGTTCGAGCGGTCTGAGGTGGGAGGCCGGGAAGGCGCAACAGGTCATGCAGCGGAAATCCGCAACCTTGTGTTGCGGTCACCTGTTGTCTGACACAGGCACGCGAAGACTCTGCATCACCAAAGGTCCGGACGGCATGTGTGGAACTACTCAACCTTTCACTCATCACCGGCATCCCGGCGTTGCCTGCAGCGCGGCGGGGTGAGGCGGCGTAGGAGGACGGCGCGTTGCGGCAGAGGGCAGCGGCGATGTCGGTGACGCCCCCGACCGCCGAGATCATCCCGATACGAGCGTGAGGCCGGTGACGGTGGCGACCGCGTTCCGCACCAGCCGGTCGGGGCGTGAGGCCGCTGGGGAACCTCGGGACATGGGGTCATCGAGAGCACCCCTGTCCAAGGGCATCTCAGGTCATCCGCGCCGGTGCAGGGTGAGGTCCACGACCAGCGCGCGGTGGTCGGATCCGGCGATGTCGAGGAAGCGGGCGTCGCGCGCGGAGAAGTCCGGGGAGACGAGGACGTGGTCGATCTGGACGCCGAGCGGCGGCGCGGTCTGGGCCGGCCAGCTGGGTGTGCGGTCGGATCCGGCGAGGCGGGCGGCGTCGCGCAGGCCTGTGTCGAGGATGCGGCGGAAGGCGGCGTGGTCCTGGGAGGCGTTGAAGTCGCCGGCCAGGACGGTGGTGGTGTCCTTGTTCTCGGCGGCGAAGTCGCGCAGCCCGCCGAGTTCGCGGCGCCACAGGCCGAGTTGTCCGGGCAACGGCGGCATGGGGTGGGCGAGTTGCAGCCGTACCGTGTGCCCGTCCACGTCGGCGACGGCCCCGGGCATGCCCATGGTGCCGGGCACGCCGTCGGTGCCCTTGAGCGGGAAGCGGCTGAGGACGACGGATCCCTCGGAGCCGCCGCCCTCGACGGCCTGCCGGTGGGGGTAGTCCTTGGCGAGGGACTTCTTCAGCTCCGCGTCGCAGGCGTAGTCGCACTCCTCGACGAACATGATGTCCGGGTTCTCCCGTCGGGCGACGGCGACGAGCGCGCCGGTGCCCTGCCCGAACTCGACGTTGGAGGTCAGCACCCGCATTTCGGCGACGGCCGGTCCTTCGGGCTCGCCGCTCTTGCCGTACGGCTCGATGAACCACGCCAGCAGCCCGAGCAGCACGACTCCCCACACGAGCCCGGCCCACCAGCGGGCGAGCAGCGAGAAGAGCAGCCCGAACCCGGTGGGCGCGAGCAGCCAGGGAAGGAAGGCGAGCAGCTGGGGGACGGGGGTGCCCCCGTCGATGTCGGCGACGCGGCAGCCGACGATCACGCTCACCCCGGCGAACAGCAGCCCGGCGCACCAAGCCCCGAGCCGCCGTCCGGTCCGTCGCCCCGGCTCGTTCTCGGAAACCGCCCACTCGGCGGTCGCAGTGTCCAAGTCCCGGCCTTCCGCTCACGGATGCGATGCCCGAATTCTCCCTCAAAGACGAGGTCTCCCTCAAAGACGGGGCGGCGGGGCGGAAGGTTGCCGGGAAAGGGCCGACGGGGCCGACGTGACGGAGGGTGACCGCCAGCGTCGTACGAGGTGTCCGTACCGGCCGGTGAGCCAGGCGATGAGGGCAACCGTCAGGCCCAGGGCGACCAGCAGCCAGGACACTGTGCGCAGGGTGACGGTGAGGGCGTCGTAGACGGCGCCCACGGCGGGCTGCCGGGTCTCGTCGGGCAGGTCGGTGAGGGTGAGGCGGCGGCCGACAGCGACGGCGAGGGCGAGCAGGCCGCCGCCGAGGGCCGTGCCGAGCGCGGTCGCCGTGACCGCGCGGCGGCGGCAGGCCGCGACGGCGATGCCTGTGACGGCGAGGACGGCGGCCGCGACCGGGAGCCAGAAACCGGCGACGTCGAGCACGTGGTATCCCTTCCGGAGCCGGACCAGGTCCTGGGCCGGGAGCACGGCGACCTCGGTGTGCTCGACCGGGATGCGGTCGGCCAACGGCACGTGGTCGTGGAGGAGTTGGGCCTTGACCTGGGCCGTCACGGGGGCCAGGTCGACGGTCACCTCGCGGTGGCTGCCGCTGCGCAGCGCGCGCAGTACGGCGCCGTGGACGGCCCGGTTCCCCTCGTCCCAGGCCGTGCGGAAGGCCTCGGTGCGCGTGAACGAGCGCACGGCGTCGCGCACGAAGGGGCGCACCGTGCCCCGCATCGGCCGTACGTCCGTCCTGTCGTCCACCTCGTGCATGATTCCGGCCCCGACGGTCTCCGCGACGGCGTCGCGCACGTCGGGGTCGGCGGACAGCGGCGCCATCGTGGCCACGTACCGGCTCGTGTCGGCCAGCCCGTACGCCGCCCAGGCCGCCAGTGCGCCGAACGGCACGAGGAGGCAGGACAGGGCGATCAGTACGGCCGACAGGGCGCTCCGGAGACGTGGGGGCACCCTTTCAGGCAACGGTCCGGGGGCGGGGCGGGCGAGCCGGGTGACTGCATATGGGCGCAGGTGCCAAGCCGAACGGGCTGTCCAGGAAGCGAAACCATGGCGGAACTGGGGATTCCGCTCTCCGGTGGAGGGTTCACCCGAACGGGTGTTTCCTGGTTCTGGGGAGAAGGAGGCCGATCATGCGCACCACTCCGGCCCTGCGGACCCTGGCCGGGGCCCTGCTCACCGGCGGCACCTTCGTCGCCGCGGCAGCGGGCACCACGGCAGCGGCCGCGACCCCGCCGACATACGCCGACGGACACGGCAGCGGCGGATCCGGCAGTCCGATCTGGGGCACAGTCGTCTCCGGCACCGCGCTCAACGTGAGGGCGGCGCCCACCACCCACTCATCCGTCGTCGACCAACTCGCGCCCGGCACGAAGGACCGCGTCGAGTGCATGGTCCGCGGGCAGAGCATCAACGGCAACCCCGACTGGTACTGGCTCGTCGGTGCTCAGGGCTGGGCGAGCGCCGCGTTCGTGGACACCGGCGGCCGCTGGGTGCCGACCTGCGCGGACCCCTGTCCGCAGTGGAAGAACGGCGACTGGGCCAACCCCGACTGGAACGACCCGGCCTGGAAGGAGTCCTGGGCCGTCTCCGTCTCCGTCTCCTGGAGCATCTCGGGCTCGTGGAGCTGAAGACGTCCGGATCCTCGTCGGGTGACCGGGAGTGGCTCCCGGCCGTCCGGTGAGTGGAGGGATGAGGGAAAGAAAGGTGTGGGCCCCGGCTGCCGTGCCGGGGCCCACACGCTGCCGCACCGGCCGCGCGGTCAGCGGATGCGGTTTCCCACCGCGTCCTCGCGCGTGTAGTAGCGGTAGAAGAACACGCCGAAGATGGCCACCGCGACCACCAGCCCGAGAGCCGCGGACCTGAGCACGCTCTCGCCGGTCTGGCTGTACAGGAAGCCGACGGCCGCGCCGGCGAAGGCGGACTTCACCAGCGAGTGGAGTTCGCGCTTGAGCAGCGGGGCCCACGTCGCCACGGCCAGGCAGAGCACGATGAACGCGATCGCCGTGACGAAGCCGAACAGGACGTTCCAGCCGGTGATGGGGCCGCCGCCGCGCCGGTTGGCCGCGGCCCAGTAGCCGTAGATGAGCCCGAGCACGACGGGTATCGCGACCCTCGCGATCCTGTGGACCCGCTCGTCGAAGATGTCGGGCGTGCGGGTCGGCCTGGTCACCCCGCGGGTCGCGGGTGCCGCATGAGCCATGAGAGCACTCCTCTCTCCTCGCCCCCGCCTACCAGAGCACACCTGGGAACAGGCCCTGGCAAGTCGGCGGGAACGCCCCGTTCCCGCCCGGGTGCGCGCCGCCCCCGCCCGCGATCCGCTGGGGCTCATGAAGCCCACCCGCGCAGCCGGACGCCGGTGGCGTTCCAAGGGCCTGAGGGGCTGAGGGGCTGAGGGCGGTGACGGCACGCTCCGGCACTGCGCCGGACACCTGGGCGACGACACCACGATCTTCGCGTACGACAGGAGGAGACCGGCGACGCGGTGCCCGGACGATTGTGGTCCTGACACCACCCTTTGCAGCCGCACCGGTTACGGTGCTGCCATACCTGATCGACGGGGGAAGGGGAGGGACCGATGCCCGGAACCGTGCTGCTGCTCGCCGCCTCACCGGCGGGCAAGGGGTGCCTGGTGGACGCGGCGTCCGTGCTTCCCGTCCTCGCGGCGGTCCCGCCCGCGGTGCTGTCCGGCACCGACACCGCGAACGTCGTCGAACTCGCCGACCCGCTGGAGCCGCAGGCCGTCCTGACCCGGCTGCGCGCGGCCGCGGCTGCCCCCGGACCCCTCACCGTGTTCGTCACCGGCCAGCTCCAGCTCGACCGCCGCCAGCACCTGCCCCACCTGGCGCTGGCCCGCACGACACCGGCCTCGGTCCGCTACACCGGCCTCCCTTGGCAGTGGATCCGGGAGGAACTGCGGCTGCGCGCCCCGGGCACCACGAACCTGCTCCTCGACCTGCACGCGGACCCGGAGACCTGGGAGTGGCTGCGCGCGCATCCGCTTGACTCGGGCCGCAACAGCGCGGTGTACGGGCGGATCGCGCCGCCGCCGGGCCGGCGTACGGTGGCCGCCCCCGCGTACATGAAGGCGGTCGCGACGATTCTGCGGAGCGGGTGGCGTCCGCCGGTGGAGCAGCTGCATCAGCAGGCGGTGGCGCGGCTGGGCAGCGAGGCTTGTGCGGACCTGGTGTTGTCGGCGGCCGGCGTCGGCGTGACCGTCCCTGGGGCCTCCGCCCCCAGACCCCCGTATCGGCCTGATCGGCCTCGTCCTCAAACTCCCCCGCTCTCGGCTTCGCCGGAGCGGGGGGACCCCCATGACGGGCTGAGTGATGCCGAGCGGCGCTTGGACGGTGACCCGCACGCTGTCATCTCCGCCTTGGTGGCCGCGGACCGGCACGCCGAGGCGGACGCGCTCGCCTCCCGGCACGAACAGGCCGCCGCCCATGGCCGCGGCCCCGGCTCCGAAGAGGCTCTGCACTGGACCGAAGTCCGGGCGGATCTCGCGATGTTCGCCGGGGACCCGGCCCGCAGCTGCCGCACCTGGCTGGCGGTGGCCGCCGCCCGGCTGTCTGCCGGCCAGGCACCGGACGCCCCCGGAGTGGAGGCGGCCGTGGACCGGGCCCACCACCAGTGGGGCCGGATCGCCGACCCGGCACTCGCACGTGAACTGGGGCGCGCGCTGGCCGAGTTGCGCGCCCGCGTGCCAGGGCGCCGGCAGGGCGCCCTGGACCACGTCCACCGGCAGCTGCGTCAGCTCCAGACGCAGAGCTGACGCGGGTCCGCCGTCAGCCGGTGACGTACGCCGGTCGGTGAGGTACGTCAGTTGGTGAAGTACGTCAGTTGGTGAAGCAGAAGTACTTCCAGGCCCCGTGCGTCGTCGAGTTCACGTTGTCGCCCGAGGTGGTGTCGTAGTACGAGGAGCGGACGCGGAAGCGCCAGCCGGTGTCGTGGTCGCCGGGGTGGGCGCCCCCGGCGCGACCGACGTGCGGAATCCGTGCGCCGCGTGTGGCGGGTGAGTGAAGATTAGGTCATGTCACTGACAACGACGCCGGCACCCCGACACGAGCGACCGCCCGCCCGGTGCGGGCAGAGGGAGGGGGAGGGGTCACGCGCGCGGCGTGCGTACGGCGGCCGCCGGCGAAGGGGAAGCCGATGGAGACCGGACGGCATCGGTCTGCCAGATCTGCTCCCCCTGCCGGGCCGGTCGCTCCTCCGTCGCCCTCGCCGGGCCCGCGTTCGCCGCCAGGACCAGGGCCGTGACGGCCACGACCGCGGCGGCGAAGCCCCTGGTGTAACGCCCGATGGTGCTGGTGCGTTCGAGCACGGCAACCTCGCAGTAACGGCAGCTACAACAGCGACGGTGTGTTAAGCACGTTTAACACGCCGTTTAACCTAGGGGCTATCGAACCCGAACGGCAAGAGCCCCAGGAGGAGTTGGCCCATGTCCGACCGTGACGACCCGGTGACCATCGGGCGCCGGGTGCAGCGGTTGCGGGTCGAACGGCGCTTGACACAGAAACAGTTGGCCGAACCCGCGTACACGCCCGCGTACATCTCCACACTGGAGTCCGGCCGGGTGCGGCCCTCCGACGACGCGCTGCGGCACCTCGCCGAGCGGCTGGGGGTGGCTTTCGAGGAGCTGGCGACCGGGCGGCCCGCCCACTTCGTCACCGAACTGCGGCTGCGCCTCACCGAGGCCCAGCGCACGCTCGCCACCGGTGAGGCCGAGGAGGCGGCGGAGCAGTACACCGCGCTGCTCGCCGAGGCGGAGGCGCACGCGCTCGTCGAGGTGCAGGCCACCGCGCTGCTCGGGCTCGGTGAGTGCGGACTGGACACGGGCGGGCTCGCGGCGGCCCGGCAGTACTTCGAGCGGGCCGAGCGGGCGCTCGCCGAGGCGCCGTTACCGGCCCGCGTCCCGGCCCTGCGCGGGCGTGCCGTCTCGCACTACCTGGCCGGTGAACTCCGCTACGCCGTCTACCTGTTGGAGTCCACGCTCGACGAGCTCAACCGCGGCGGCCTGCACGATCCCGACGCGCTGCTCCTGCTCTACGCCAGCGTCATCGGACCGTACATGGACATGGGCGCGCAGGCCCGGGCGGCGCAGGCCGCCGAGCTCGCCCTCGCGCTCGCGCCGCAGTCCGGTGACCCGGCGCTCGTCGCCCGCATGCACCGGTCCGTCGCCCGGACGCTGCTCGCGGAGGGCAGGGTGGCCGAGGCCGACGCCTCGCTCGCCAGGGCGGCCGAGCTGTACCGGCAGCTGCAGATCCGTACCGAGCTCGCCAACTGCCACTGGATGCGGGGGTACGTGTACGCGCAGAACGGTGAACTGGTGCGGGCGGAAGCCGCGTTGAGGGAAGCCCTGGCCATGCTGTCCGCCAAGCGGGCCGTCCTCTACTTCAGTCAGGTCGCCGTCGAGCTGGCCGACGTCCTGCACCGGCGCGGCAGGTCCGACGAGGCCGCCCAGTTGCTGCGCCAGGTGCTCAGCGACCTCAGCCCCGACCGCGGCGCCCTGCACTCCGCCGCCGCGCACCGACTCCTCGGCATCATCGCCGAGGCCGCCCGGGACACGGAGGCCGCCGAGGAGCACTACGTACGGGCGCTGAGCCTGCTCGAGCGGGCGGGCGCCGCCGGCGACCTGGCCGACCTGTGCCGGATGCTGGGGGACCTGCTGCGCCGTACCGGCCGGACGGAGGCGGCACTGGACGCGTACCGGACGGGGCTCGGACACCGTACGGCACCCGGAACGACCACGCTCGGGCCGGCGCCCGCGAAGCCTCCTCTCTGACGAATCCGGGCCGGCGCGCCCAGCGGCCCCGGCCGGCGTCCCCACGAGCCGACTGACGGGACGAGCCGGGACGAGCGTCGTGGGGCGGGCGAGGTCGCGGCCGGCCCCGCCTCGCCCGGCTGCTCGCCCCCGCCGCCCCGGCCCTGCGGTGTTCCCTTCGCCCGCGCTCGGTTGCTGCAGCGCGGAGCGCGAGGCCGCACCTCGCGCGCGGCGCTCGGGGCCGGCTCCTTCCGGGCGCTGCCGGCCGGGGAGCCCCTGGAGCTGGGATGGCCGAGTTCGGCTCCCGGGCGATCTACGACAGCGGGCGGTCGCTGAGGAGCCGTACGCTCCGTATGACCGGGTTCGTCACGCACGGTGACGGCGGCGCCCGGTACGTCACCCTGCTCCTTGTGACCCGCTGCGCCGCCCACGCCACGATGGGCAAGGTCGAGGCGAGGGGGCCGGCGCGCCGCCCGTCGACACCCGGGTCGCCGTCACCGGAACCTGGCACCCCGAGGGGGCTCCGCACCGACGCCGCCTGGCCGCAGGCGCTCGGACGCCCCCTCCGGGCGGCCGGTGAAGCAGCCGCCGGCTCCGTACGAGTCGCGGTGGGCGTGTCCCGAGCAGGCGCGGTTTCGCCGGGTGGGCCATGGGTAGTCGGGCGTCGTCCGGGGGCGGCGATCCCGAGCCGTGCCGAAGCCTGCCGGCCCGTCCCGGGCCCGGACGACCAGGCCGGCCCGAGCGAAGGAGGCGGTGGGCGTGCGGCCCAGGGACGACCGCCACGGCAGCCAGGGTGCCGGCCCGGGGCCGACCGGCGACGACCCGCGGAGGTCCGGCCGGTACATCGACGAGGAACCGGCCGACGCGCTCGCGGCCGAGGTGATCGCGCGGCGTGTGCGGGACGTCGGTCCCGGTGAGCTCCCGGGGCGGCTGTGCGCGGTGGCCGTGGAGTTGCTGCCGGTGAGCGGCGCGAGCGTGTCGCTGCACAGTGACGGGCTGCCGGTCCAGCTGGGGGCGAGCAGCGCGCAGGCCGCATACGTGACGGAGATCCAGGCCACGCTCGGTGACGGGCCCTGCCAGTGCGCGGCGCGAAGCCGTACGCCCGTGCTCGCCTGCGATCTGACGGGCGGCCGGGACGCCTCGCGCTGGCCGGTGTTCGCCCAGGAGGCGACGGCCGCCGGGGTGCGGGCGACGTACTCGATGCCACTGGGCAGCGACGAGGTGTGCGTGGGCACACTCGACCTCTACCGCGGGACCCCCGGCGAGCTCACCGGCCGCCAGCTGCGCACCGCGCAGATCATGGCCGGGGTCATGACGGTGGCCCTGACGGCGTTGCCTCACGACGACGAGAACGGCATGCGCGGAGAGGAACTCTGGCTGGCCGGTCTCGCCGCGGACCACGACGAGATCTACCAGGCCACCGGAATGATCATGGCTCAGCTCGGCATCGGCGCGGACGAGGCTCTGGTCCGGATGCGGGCCCACGCGTTCACCCACGGGCGAACGGCCCTCGACGTCGCCCGCGACGTGGTGACGCACCTGGTGCGTTTCGACCGGGACCCATCCGACTGACCTTGGACCCTATGCTCTTGGACCATGGAAATACTGGGGGCGTTCCTGGGCGTGGCGGTGCTCTTGGGTATCGGCGGCCTCGAGAGCAGAATCTCGCGTGCCAACCGCCGGGTTGAGCGCGTCGAACGCAAACTCGACCTGATCCTCGACCACTTGGGACTGGGTCTGCGGTACCCGCGGATGGACGAGGTGGCCGCGCTCGCGCGGGACGGCAGGAAGATCGAGGCGATCAAGGTGTACCGGGAGGTCACCGGGGCCGGTTTGAAGGAGGCCAAGAAGGCCGTCGACAAGCTGAGTTGACGGTCAGACCTCCACCCGGCCCTGCCTTCGGACCTCCTCCAGGCGCTCGGCCCCGAGTTGTACGACCGCCTGCGTGACGTCCGACGACACATAGCCGAGGCCGCCGTTGGTGAGGGCGATCGTGTCCTCGCCGACGCGGACCGCGGCGACGTCCACGGTGAGCTCCGTGGGCTCGCCGTCGGCGCTCTCGCCGGCCAGTGTGATCCGCAGGCCCTGCCGGGCGTCTCCCACGGACGGCAGCGGCGTCTCGCCGACCTCGACGGCCTGCACATAGCCCCCGGTGGCCGTGGCCGTGAACTGCCCGCACTTCTCTGGCAGCGTCTTCAGCCAGGCCAGCGTGCGGTCCACGGCCGCCGGGCCGGCGGTGAGGATCTGGTAGCGCAGCTGGGCCTCGTCCATGCCGTCGTCGAGGCCGGTCGCCGCGCGGGTCCGGGCGGCCCCGCCGAAGAGTTCCTCGGAGTAGACCGCGTCGAGCAGCCGTCGGCAGTCGGGGCTGTCCGAGGTCGCCTTGAGCAGGGAGTCCCGCCAGGTCGCGGCACCCTGCGTCGGCGCCCACGGGTCTCCGAGGTCGGCCGGGGTGATCAGGGCGGCCTGCGCCTGCGCCTCGGTCAGCGCGGCGGCGGCGGCCGGGGAGGCGTGAGGCCCGGACGGTTCGGCCGTGGGGGAGGCGGCGGGCGCGTGCCCGGCGAACGTGCCGAGCGAGCAGCCGGAGGCGGCCAGCAGTGCGGTGAGGGAGAGCGCCGAGGCGAGGACGGTGCGGGCCGGGGACGGGGTCAAGGGGGCCTCCCTGAAGAGACTGCTCAAGATCGAGTAGGTCCTCCAACGGCACCACCGGGCGGCGCGGTCCACCAGCGAGACGGGCCGTCCGGGTTACCGGCGCCCATGCCGACGGACGGAAATCCGGTCGCGAGTCCGTCCGTGCCGCTGTTGCGGTCCCCGCATGCAGCGCGCCCGTCCGTCCGCGACGACGCCGGAGAGTGTCGCGGCGCGCTGATATCTGACCCAGTCCGAAGCCCCGGGGTGAGTGCCCCGGGTTTCGCCGTTCCCGGTTCCTCGCCCCGTCATGTTTTTCGCGGTCCTGCGAGAGGGCCGCCGGCCTCCGCGCCCGGGGAGCCTGCCCGCCGCGGACCTCCCGCGGCGCATCGCGGCCGTTGCCGAGGCACGCGGAACCGAACTCTGGCCTGGTGCATAGGGTCGCCTGTGCAGCGCGTCGCTCTCACAGCGTGTGGAGAGCGCGGGTAGAGAGAGGAAGTCCGCCGTGAACGGTCAGCCCATCCCGGTGATCATCGACTGCGACACCGGTGTCGACGACGCACTGGCCCTGCTGTTCGCCGTCCGCCACCCCGCTCTCGACCTGCGCGCGGTGACCTGCGTGGCGGGCAACACCGACGTGGACGGGGTCGTCCGCAACACCCTGACCGTGCTGGAGCAGGCGGGTGCTCCGGGCGTCCCGGTCGCCCGGGGTGCGGAGCGCCCGCTGGTCGAGCCCGTGCGCACGGCCCGGCACGTGCACGGGCAGGACGGCATGGGCGACCTCGGTCTGCCCGCACCGACCCGCACGCCGGTCGCCGTGGACGCGGTGACGCTGCTGCGGCGCGAGATCCTCGCCTCCCCGAGTCCGGTCACGCTGATCCCCACCGCGCCGTTGACGAACATCGCGCTGCTGCTCAGGACCCACCCGGAGGTGGTGCGGAACATCGAGCGGATCGTGTTCATGGGCGGCGCGGTGGCGACCGGAAACGCCACGCCGGTCGCCGAGTTCAACGTGTGGCACGACCCGGAGGCGGCCGCGATCCTGCTCACGGCCGGGGTGCCGATCACGATGTACGGCCTCGACGTGTTCAAGCGGGTCCTCGTCCCGGCCGCGGACGTGCAGAGGCTGCGCGCGAGCGCGGAACCGCGCCTTCGGATGGCCGGCGAACTGCTCGCGCACCGGGACCCGGCCACCTCGGGGGACCCCACCCCGAGCGGCGGTCTGGGCGACGCCGGCGCGGTCTGCGCGGTCGTCGATCCGGAAGGGCTGACCACCGAACGCCTGCCGGTGGACGTCGCCCTGGCCCCGGGCCCGACCCGTGGCCAGACGGTCGTCGACCGCCGCCCGCGTCCCGGCGAGTCCGAGATCCACGGAGGAGGGCGTGAACAGACCCTTGTGGATGTGGGGTTGGACGTGGACGTGGAGCGGTACGTGAAGCTGTGGCTGGCGACGGTGGAGGGTCTGTGAGGAGCGGCCGCTCACCCCGCCGAAGGGGACGGGGTCGCCCCACCGGCCGCCGCGCCGTCGATGTCCACAGGGGTGGACGTGGCGGTCGGCGGCGGCGTGAGGACCACCATCGGCTGGCCAGCCGCCGGGGGCGGCGGAGTCAGTTCCGCCTTGGGCAGCTTCGGCGGGGTGGTCTGCTGGAACAGTGTCTGGTCGAAGTCGACCAGGCCGGTCTTCTCCATCACGGTGATGTGGTCGAGCACGGTGTTGTTGGCCTGGTCGGCCAGGGCACGCACCAGGGTGTTCTTGGTGGTTGAGCGGATCTTCGCGACCGTGTTGAAGATGGAACCGTGCGTCTGGCGAAGGATGTTGGCGAAGTCGACGTCGAACTGCTTGCCCTGGGACGCGCTCAGGGTGTTGACGAACCCCACCTGCTGAGGGCTGGCCACGTTGGGCAGTGTGATGTTCAGCATCGGCGCGATCTTGCGGCAGGTGGTGTCCAGGGCCGCGTGCCCGTCGATCAGATGCTCGCTGGCGGTTTTGACGGCCTTGCTCTGCCCCTTCTGCAGCCCGATCTGGCCCACGGGGTACTCCCACAGCCCGGCCGCGCGCACCTTGACCACGAAGTCCCGGTCCGATTCCGTGAGCGGTCCCCACTGGGTCTGGGCGATGATCCGGTCGGGGGAGCTCGTGGCGGTGTCGACGCCGAGCATCGACGGATAGACCAGCGCGACGAGAGTCAGGCTGAGGGCACCGCCAACGAAGAGAGTTCCCGTCGCGTTCCGCGAAAAGCGCACCGTGCCTCCTGCCCGGTCGGGGAGCCCGCCGGCAGGCGGGTCGGACGCACAGAAGTACGGACGCGGGGCCACCGGAAACCTTTTGATTTGGTAAAGAGTCAGCTGAGGGGTGCCTGTGCGAGGGGGAGAGCGAGCCCCGGCCGGGGCCGGGCCTCAGGTCACGATCGCCATCTCGTGCGGGGTGTTGTTGAGGCGGCGCCCCGCGTCCTCCGCGCACGTCACGATGTCCTCGATGCGCACCCCGAAGCGGTCCGGGAGGTAGATGCCGGGTTCGATGGAGAAGCACATGCCGGGCACCAGGGGCTGTTCCTCGCCCTCCACCAGGTACGGCGGTTCGTGCGTGGTGACTCCGATGCCGTGGCCGGTGCGGTGGACGAAGTACGCGGCGTACCCGGCGTCGCCGATCACCGTGCGGGCCACCCGGTCGATCTCCTGGCAGGTCACACCCGGGCGGACGGCCTCGAAGGCCGCCTGCTGGGCCTCGCGCACGATGTCGTGGACGGCGCGCTCCTCCTCGGTCGGTTCGCCGACGTGGACCGTGCGGGTGGTGCCGGAGCCGTAGCCGTCGCGCAGGCCGCCGAAGTCCAGGACCACCATGTCGCCGTCCCGGATGGTGCGCTCGCCCGCCTCGTGGTGCGGGTCGGCGCCGTTGGGCCCGGAGCCGACCACGGTGAAGTCGACCTGGCTGTGGCCGTGTTCGCGCAGCAGCCGGCCGAGGTCGGCGGCCACGTCCCGCTCGCGGCGCCCGGCGAACCGTACGGCGAGGATCTCCTCGTACACCGCGTCCGCCGCCGCGCCCGCGGCCGCCAGCCTCGCCACCTCGTGCTCGTCCTTGACCGCGCGCAGCATCGGCAGCGCGACGGTCAGCGGCCGGTACGTGGTCAGCGGCAGCGCCTCCTGCAGACCCAGCAGGTGCACCGCCCAGGTGGAGTCGGCGACGCCGTAGTGTCCGTGCGGGCGGAGCAGGCCCGCCGCGGCGGCGTACGGGTCCTGGCCGTCCCTCCAGATGGAGATGCGCAGGGCGTCCGCGCCCGGGGCGGCCTCCGCGTCCGGGCGTTCCAGCGCCGGTACCAGCAGGCGGGGTTCGGAGTCGGGGGCCAGGACCAGCAGGGTGAGGCGCTCGGTGATCGCCGTGGGCCGGTAGCCGCACAGCCGGACCATGTCGGGGCCGGGCGTGACCAGCAGCCCGGCGAGCCCGGCGGCGGCCGCGTCGCGGGCGGCGCGGGTCATACGGGCCGCGTAGTCCTGCTCGGTGAAGGCCGCGGGTGTGTCGGTCATGGTCCCGCCTCGTCTCGTCGCGTCAGGGCCCGGTCGTCCCGTGGCCCCGTCGGGTCGCCGTCCGCCGGTCGTCGCCCCCGCCCGCGTCGCCCTGTGCGCTCCGTCCGCCGGCGTGCGGTCTCCGGCCGCCCTGTCCGTTGCAGGGGGCGGGGTGCCCGTCCATACGCGACGCGGCTGTCCGGGTGGGGCGGGCGCTGTCGCCGGCCGGGTTCTTCGTGCGGCCGGACCGGCGGAAGGCCGATGCCGGGTCAGTACCGCACTGCCCGCTTGACCTCCGCCTTCACCGTGCCGGTCAGGTCGCGGTTGCTGCGGGCGGTGGCCTTGCCCGAGCCCTTCGCCGGTACGTCGGAGACGGTGACGACGACCACGTCGAGGACCTTGCCGCCTTGGTCGGTGAAGTCGATCTGGACCAGGAAGGACTTCGCCGAGTCGGTGGTGTTGTCGGCGGTGATCGGGACCGTCGTACGTCCGTCGCCGCCGGTGGCCGGGGCGCCGAGCGTGACGGCGTCCTTCGCGTCGACGCCGCCCTTGATGTCGTCGAACCTGCGGCCCGCCTCCGCGGTCGCCGACGCGATCGCCTCCCCGGCCTCGGACGCGAGCGAGGACGCGGCGGCCGTCGCCTCTCCGCCCACCGACCGGACCGCGGACTCGGCCTTGCTCACCACGCTCGACGGGCTCTCGTCGTCGGAACAGCCGGCCAGCGCGACGGCCGCGGTCGCCACGGCCGCCGTCAGTGCCGCGACCGTCGTCCGGCGCGGACGGTAACCGGTCATCTCGCCTCCAGGGTTCGTCTTCGTCCGGGGTGCTCCCCTTCCCGGTGTCCGGGAGGTGGTTCCCGGTGTCCGGGGGTGGATCCCCGGTCCCAGTGAAGATCGGCAGCCGTACGGCCGCATGCCGGGCGTCACCCGAACGGCCGCGCCCCCGTGGTGGCGGTACGCGACCGGCCGGATCGTCGAAGCACCGACGACACGCGGACGGACGGGGTACGCGGCCGCCCGCCCCGGGAGAATGAGGTACGGCATGACCCAGCAGCCGCACGCTACGCAGCCGCCGACCGGCGAAGGAAAGACGCCACCGGCCTGGAGCGAGAGCGAGGGCCGACGGCAGGCCGGCCAGGAGACCGAGGCCGACCGCTACGGCCCGGCGCCGGACACCGGCTGGGCCACGGGAGGCATCGTCTTCGCCGGTGTCCTGCTGCTGATGAACGGCATCCTGGCGATCTTCCAGGGCATCTCCGCGATCGCCGAGGACGATGTGTACGCCCGCATCGGCGACTACGTCTACGAGATCAACCTCACCGGCTGGGGTGTGATCCTCCTCGTTCTGGGAGTCGTGGCCGCCGCCGCCGGCGGGGGCATCCTCAGAGGCGCCGGCTGGGCCCGCGTCACCGGCATCTTCATGGCCTCCCTGAGCATGATCATCCAGTTCCTGTTCCTGCCGTACGCGCCCGTCTGGTCGGTCATCATGATCGCTGTCGACATCTTCGTGATCTGGGCGCTGTCGACACACCGGCCGGGAGGCATGCCGCCGAGCCCTCCGTCTCCGGGACGGGCCCACAGGGCCTGAGGCCGGCCAGGCCCTGTCGCACAGAGAGACCGCTCCACCAGCGGCGGCCGTGGGTCGGTGTCCCGGACGCGACCGACGCCGGGCACGCCTGCGGACGGGTTACGTGTGCCCGAGGCCGCCGCTGCCGAAGGATCCGCTGGATCCGGGCAGCCAGCGCCGTCGGTGCTGGTCCTTTCCTCGCCTGGTTCCGGCATGGCGGAGCTGGTACGGCATGAGCCGTTCCGACTCGTCCGCCGCGATCGGGACTTCTTCCGCTTCCCGCATCTCCCGGATCTCGTGGACCGCGCCGGTCGCGGGCAGCCTGGGCTGCTCCTCCGGCTCGGGACGCGGCAGTTCCTCGTCCCGGACCTTCATGCCCAGACTCACGGCCCAGATCAGTGCACCGGTGATGATCAGGCCACCGAGAAAGGCGCCTCCCACGTTGAGCACATCGCTCGCCGTGGCCGCCAGTTCAAGCGTCGCGGTACTCATGTTCCGATTATCGCCCGATTGAGTGGAATGGCGAGCATTCGCCGGATCCGTTTTTCGGGGCCCCGGACGAGCCCGGCCGCAAGGCAAATCGGTCGCTCCCGCTGCGGGAAGGCGGAACGGCCGGGGCCCGGGGGTGCCGTCAGGGAGGCAGACAAGCAGTACACCTGCAGGGCGGCCGCCCCCGCACCCACGCGGGAGGCGGCCGCCTCGGTTCGTTTGCCCCGGAGCGGCTCACGCCTTGGACCGGGGGGCCTTCTCGGCCTCGCTCCGTCCGGCGGGGCCGGAGGCGACCACCGTGGCCGCGGTGGCGGTCCGGCCGGGGATGGGGGAGGCGACGGCGAAGGCGAGCAGGGCCGCTCCGGCGCCGATGACCATGACGGTCTTGCAGCCGTTCTCCGAGGGCGGGACCTGGGCCCGCCACCCTAGTGCCGCGTCAGCCAAGGTTCGCCCCGTCGCGGCGTCCGGCACGCCCTCTCGCCGCACCGGCCGAAAGCCCAAGTACGTCCAGTACGAGGACTTCCGGCCGGCACGCCGAGAGCACGCACCGGACGCCGCTCCTTGACGGGCAAACCTTGGCTGACGCGGCACTAGTCGACCATGGACAGCAGGTCCTTGCTCAGATTCCGCTCAAATGTAATGACGATGGTCATGCAGGTCGTTACTCTCCTCCGCAACCGAGTAGGACAGAGTCATGGTGCGATGACCGAAGGATCGGTGGCCGGCGTGACGATCGCTCGCGGCGAGGTCGTCGTGGTGATCGGGCCCTCCGGGTCCGGGGAGTCCCCCCTGTGCCGCACGTCAACGGCCTGGAGGCGATTACTCCGGCACGATCGCGACGACGGCAGGGCCCTGCCCGAGGAGGGCAAGGCGCTGGCCCGGCCGCGTGCCGGCGTCGGAGGGTCTTCGCCTCCTTCAACCTGTTCGCGCACAGGACCGTGCTCGAGAACGTGATGCGGGGCCAGATCGATGCTGGGCCGGATCAAGGTCCGCGAGACTGACAGGACGAAGCAGGAAGAAGGCGGAGGAGAAGGCCCGCGCCCTGGCCGACCGGGTCGGCGCGGGACCCAGGCCGACGAGTACCCCGCCGGCTGTCCGGCGGTCAGCAGCAGCGCGTCGCCATCGCGCGGGCGCCGGCCATGGACCCTTGAGGTCATGTTCTTCGACGAGCCGACGTCGGCTCTCGACCCGGAGATGAGCAACAGGTCCTGGAGGTCATGCGGCAGCTCGCCCGCGACGGCATGACCATGATCGCCGTCACCCATGGGATGGGCTTCGCCCGGCTGCAAACCGCGTGGTGTTCATGGCCGAGGGCCGCATCGTCGAAGATCCAGCAACACGCCATCTCCTGAACACGTGAAGGAAGTTCACCATGAAGCTCCGCAAGGTCTCGGCCGCGGCCGCGGCTACGCTCGTCCTCTCCCTGACCGCTACGGCCTGTGGAGCGGGTGACGGCAAGGACGACGCCGGCAGCGGCGGCACCATCAAGATCGGCATCAAGTACGACCAGCCCGGCCTCGGCCTGAAGGAGCCCAACGGCTCCTTCGTCGGCTTCGACGTGGACGTCGCCACCTACATAGCCAAGGAGCTCGGCTACCACCCGGACCAGATCGAGTTCGTCGAGACCAAGAGCGCCGACCGTGAGAACGCCCTCTCGCGCGGCGACGTGAGGTTCATCGCGGCCACCTACTCGATCACCGACGAGCGCAAGCAGAAGGTCGACTTCGCCGGCCCGTACCTGCTGGCCCACCAGGATGTGCTGGTGAGATCGGACTCGGACATCAGCGAGGGAACCGACCTCAACGGCAAGAACCTGTGCTCGGTGACGGGCTCGACCTCGGCCCAGAACGTCAAGAACAAGATCGCTCCGAAGGCCCACCTCAAGGAGTACAGCTCCTACTTGGAGTGCATCGAGGGCCTGCAGAGCGGCGCCGTGGACGCGGTGACCACCGACGACTCGATCCTCGCCGGTTTCGCCGCCCAGGAGCAGTACAAGGGCCGGTTCAAGCTGGCCGGCCTCCAGCTGAGCAACGAGAACTACGGCATCGGCGTGAAGAAGGGCGACACCCGAACCGTCGACGAGATCAACAAGGCGCTTGAGAAAATGGTCAGTGACGGCGCCTGGGGCGGGGCTGTGATACGCCATTTCGGCCGGGCCCACTACCACTTCGAGCTTGCCCCGAAGATCGGCGACATCAAGAGCTGAGGCAACGGTCGGCGGCTCTCCGCCGGCCTGCACCCGGCCCGCACCGAGCGCCTGCACCGAGTACCTGCCCGACGGCAAGGCCGCGATCCGGCGGCGACGGACCCGAACCGGAGGTGTGGCCCGCTGCACCTCCGTGAGCAGCCGTTCGAGGGTGAGGGCGGCCCGATGTCGCGTTTCTTCAAGCGCCGTCACCGGCGTCCTGCCTACCGTGGCCTCACGAGCAGCGGGGAAGTGATGACATGGAGCTGAGATCCGTGATGGCCCGGGCCTCGGAAGCGGCCGTGGGCATCGTGCGCGCCGTCGGACCGCACGAGTTCGACGAGCCCACTCCGTGCCGGGAGATGACGGTCGGGGCACTCGTGAACCACCTGATCTTCCAGACCGGTGTACGGGGGTACGCCGCGGGACTCAAGCAGTCGCCGCAGGATCTGCCGGAGCAGGTGCCGGAAGGCCATGACTTCACCGCGGAGCCGGGCTGGGCCGAGGCGTACGCCGCCCGCTCGGCGGACGTCGCCGCCATCTGGAGCGAGCCGCGGGCATGGGAGGGCGAGACGTCGATGACCGGCGGCGAACGGACGATGCCCGCCCCCTTCATCGGCGGGATCGTCCTGGGGGAGTGGCTGCTGCACGGCTGGGACCTGGCGGTGGCCACCGGACGGACGCTGCACCTGGACGGCGAACTCGCCGCGGCACTGTACGAGGACGTCGCCGGCAGGGCGGAGATGGCCAGAAAGTACGGGGTGTACGGCCCCGAAGTCGCCGTTCCTCCCACCGCACCGCTGTTCCACCGCACGCTCGGCCTGGCGGGCCGCGACCCGTCGTGGCGGCGCCCGGTCTGACGCAGCGTCCCCCCGGGACGGGCGGCCTCCTCAGCCGCGGTCGTCCGCGTGGTCGCGCGGCATCACCGTGACGCGGCGGAAGTTGCACGCGGCGAGGGGCGGACCCTCATCGGGCCCCTGCGCCAGGTGCGCCTTGAGGGCGACGCTGACCAGGCTCATCAGCAGGTCGACGTCCGTGTCGCAGTCGAGGTGGATGGTGACCCACCGGGACCCCGGCACCACCCGCACCGCGGTCGACCCGAGGAGGTCGGCGTGGAAGCGCTCGATGGCCGGAACGGTGAGGTGCAGGTCGACGTCCCGACCGGAGTGGAAGTGGACGATCTCACTGTGGACGGAGCGAAGAGCCCGCCCGGCCCCGCAACTGGACTGGCCCGCACTGAGGTCGGGCCAGACTTCCAGTCGCTCCAGGGCGCGCTCGGCCAGAGTCATGGGACCCATAGTCACCTGCTCACCGCCCGGCAACCAGGGGTTGAGTGAAATGTAACCTGGGGTGTTCGGCCCGTCGCGATGCCGTGGGACCCGTGGCGGGCGGGCTCCGCGAAGTGAGCCGGCCGCGGCAGGCCGTCGTCGGAGCTCGCTCGACGGAGCCGACCGGTTCCTCACCTGTCTCGTCCGGGCTGACGACCATGGCTTCTCCCACCGGTCGCCCGTCCCGTCGGTGGCGTCTCCGTGCCCCGTCCGGAAGCCGCCGGGCGTCCCCCACGAAGCCTGGCCCGACCCGCCCGGTGATCCGGCTGCCGTCGTGGCCCTGTCCGTCACGCTCGCCGGATGCGGGGGGACGGGGCCGGCGTGCGGCCGGCCCGCGACGCCCGGTCGCCGGCCCTGGCGTCCGCCCACGCCGGTACGACACGGACCCGACCCCCTCAGACTCCCGCGGGCACCGCCACGTCCGCCGCGCCCCTGCCCGGCCGGCTGCCCGGACCGGGTCCGAAGACGCCGGCCGAAGTCCCCCGACGCACGCCAGGTCCTCCTGGTCACCGGTGAGGGAAAGGACTCCTCGTCGTCGCACGCGGTGCTGTACCGGCGCACGGGCAACGGCTGGGAGGCGGGGGCGACTTGGCCCGCCCGCAACGCCCGTGAGGGCTGGACCGGCGACCACCGCGCCGGCGATCTCCGCGAGCCCGTCGGAGCCCGTCCGCGTGATCATGCCACCGGGACCCCGGCCGAGGGCCGGCCGTCGCGGGAGCCGCTGTTCTTGTTCCGTAAGGACCCACGCCCCCTGTCGGGAATATCGTGGCATGACGGGCGCCTGCGAAGGTCGCCGGCGCCTCTCGGCCAACCAGTGGAGGAGCGGTCATGACGAGTCCCGAAGCGCAGCGGGCGGCAGTGGATCCGGCCGAGGCGGAGGCGTTCGCCGGTGAGGTCGCCGACGTACTGAACAAGGCGGCACTGGCCCTGCTGGTCGGCGTCGGCCACCAGTGCGGCCTGTTCGACACCCTGGCCGGCCTTCCCCCGTCGACCAGCGCCGACATCGCCAAGGCGGCGGACCTGGACGAGAGGTACGTGCGCGAGTGGCTCGGCGGCATGGTCGTCGGCGGATTCGTCGACTACGAGCCGGAGGGACGGACCTACACGCTGCCGCCGGCCCACGCCGCGTCCCTGACCACCGCGGCAGGGCCGGACAACCTCGCCGGCATGATGCCCTACATCGCCCTCATGGGCGAGGTCGAGCAGCAGGTCGTGCGCTGCTTCCGGGACGGCGGCGGGGTACCGCACTCGGCCTATCCGCGGTTCCAGGCGCTGCAGGCCGAGGAGAGCGCCCGGGTCTACGACGTGGCCCTGGTGGACGTCATGGTGCCGCTCGTGCCGGGACTTACCGAGCGTCTGAGGGACGGCATCGACGTCCTCGACGTGGGCACGGGGCAGGGGCATGCGCCCCTCGTGCTCGCGAAGGCCTTTCCGGGCAGTCGCTTCCACGGTCTGGACCGGTCGGAGGACGGGATCGCCGCCGCACGCGCCGCGGCGGCTGGCGCCGGGCTCGAAAACGTCCAGTACATCCTGGCGGACTCGACGGAGATCGACGGCGAGTACGACCTCGTCACCGCCTTCGACGTGATCCACGACCTGGCGCGGCCGGCCGAGACGCTCGCGGCGGTCGCACGCGCCCTGCGTGACGGAGGCACGTTCCTCATGGGCGACATCGCCGCGTCCAGCAGGCTGGAGAAGAACATCGGGCACCCCTTCGGGCCCGCGCTCTACGGGTTCTCCGTCTTCTACTGCATGACCACCTCCCTGAGCACCGGCGGGTCCGGCCTGGGCACGGTGTGGGGCCAGGAGACGGCACTGCGGATGCTCGAAGAGGCCGGGTTCAAGGACGTCGACGTCAAGTCCGTGGAGGGCGACCCGATCAACGTCTACTACGTCGCGACCAAGGGTTGATCCTGCGGCTCACCACCCGGTGCGCAGCAGATGGTTGAGGAGCAGTGCGAGCACAGCCTGGGCGGCCAGCCAGGCGCGGGGGCGGGTGAGGAACGCGCAGCACGGCAGGAGCCACAGCGCGAAGGGGAGCCAGATGCGTTCCGTCTCGGCCTTGCTCATGCCGGACAGGTCGGCGGTCAGGAGAGCGAGGAGGGCGGCGGCCACGAGGAGGGCGAGCCGGGCCTCGTCGCGCGGCTCGGTGCGCCGCCGGAACGCCACGGCACCCGTCCGCCGCAGCCCCGCCGCCGTCGCCAGACCCGTGATCAGCACCGCGCACGCCAGATTTGCCCACACCCAGTAGCCGTACGGGCGCACCCCGCCCGCGCCCTCGTGGTAGCGCGTGACGAGCAGCCGGTACGCCTCCCACCAGTCGAACCCGGCGAGCGTGAACGCCGTCGGCACGACGGCCAGACCGGCGAGCAGAAGCACGAGCAGCACGGGGCGGTCCCGGACGCGGCGCCGGCCGAGCCACAGCACCGCCGCGCCGACGAGCGCCATGAGCGTGAGGCCGTAGGAGAGGTAGCAGGTGAGCCCGGACAGCAGTCCGGACGCCGCCGCCCAGCGCACCGACCGCCCGGTGACGGCCAGTGCCAGCAGCGCCACCGCCCAGGCGGCGACCGCCGCGAAGTACGCGTCGGCCGACGTGCCCGTCCACACCGCCGCCGGGGCCAGGACCAGGAACGGCGCCGCCCGACGCGCGAGCCCCTCGCCCGCCAGTGCCCGCACCGCAACCAGCACGGCCACGCATGCCGTCGCGCCGACGGCGACGCACCACACCCCGGCCCAGCCCCCGCCCCGCAGCCCGGCCCGGTCGAGCAGGACGAAGGTGAGCGTGGCGGCCGGGGGGTGCCCGGCGACATGGGCGGGCCAGTTGTCGGGGGAGTCGAGAAGGATGTGGTGGGTGAAGTCCCGCAGGGTGGCCGGGATGTCGTCGAAGCGGCCGACGGCCCGGAGGTACTCGTGGCGGGAGGTGAGACGGCCCGCGACGCCCCGCTGCCAGCCGTCGACGAGGGCGAGGGAGAGGATCCAGGCCGTGGCCGTCCCCCACACCGCCGCCAGCAGGGCCCGCCAGGACAGACGGGCCGCGAGGACGGGACCGTACGTCACCACGGCCGCCGCCACCAGCAGGGCGGCCGGGGTGCCGGGGCCGGTGTGCGGTCCCCAGGTGCCCAGCAGCGGCGGCCAGTTCACGAACAGGGTGTGGTGGGTGTTCTGGATGTGGCGGCCGACGAGCACGGCCACGGTGACGAGCAGGGCGGCGGCCAGGGCGGCGCACAGGTCGCGGATCAGGGCGCGGGTCACACCGGCACGCTAGGCCGGGCGGCGGGCCACGGACCTCCGTCCGGGCCGGACGTCAGCGTTTCGTCATGGGTCGCGCTCCCCTCACCGGGGGTGTCCCGGCCTACGGTCGAGGCATGCGCGATGCCGACGCTCCTGTGCTTCCCACCTCACCCCGTTTCTGGCGCAGCCCCCTGCGAGGCCCCCGGTTCACCGCGGTGCTCGGCCTCGTCCTGCTCGCCGGCATCACCGTGCTGTTCGTGACGGGCCTGGTCTCGTACGCCGCCTACAACCCGGACCTGTCGCCGGTGAACGACAAGACACCGGACAAGGGCGTCCTCGGGTTCTATCTCTTCGCCTGGCCGACGAATCCGCACTGGCTGTACCGGCTCAACCAGGGCGTCCACGTCACCCTCGGCATCACCCTGATCCCCGTCCTGCTGGCCAAACTGTGGTCGGTCGTCCCGAGGCTCTTCACCCTGCCGCCGGCGCGCTCGCTCGCCCACGCGCTGGAGCGGATCTCGCTGCTGCTGCTGGTCGGCGGCGGGCTGTTCGAGTTCGTGACCGGCGTCCTCAACGTCCAGCTCGACTACGTCTTCCCCGGCTCCTTCTACCCCCTGCACTTCTACGGCGCCTGGGTGTTCTTCGCCGCGTTCCTCGCCCATGCCGCCCTGAAGACTCCGGCGGCCGTACGCAACCTGCGCCGCATCCGGGACAAGGAGGAACCGGACGACCTCGTCTCCCCGGACCCGGACCCCCCGACCGTCTCCCGGCGCGGTGCCCTGTGGTTCGTCGGGGGCGGCTCGCTGCTGCTGTTCGCGACGACGGCCGGCCAGAGCTTCGACGGCCCGCTGCGGCGCACGGCCCTGCTCGCCCCGCACGGCGGAGCCGACCCCGGCGGCGGCCCGAACGGCTTCCAGATCAACAAGACCGCGGCGTACGCCGGGATCGACGCGGCGGAGACGGGCGAGGACGCCTGGCGCCTCGTCGTCACGGGACGTGCGGGCACCGTCCGCCTCAGCCGTACCGAGCTGGCACAACTCCCCATGCACAGTTCGTCGTTGCCGATCGCCTGCGTCGAGGGCTGGTCGACGTCCGACCAGTGGTGGCGCGGAGTGCGGCTGCGGGACCTCGCCGCGCTCGTCGGATACGACGGCGACCCCCCGGACGTGTTCGTCGAGTCCCTCCAGCGGCACGGCGCCTTCCGCCGGGCCGCCCTGCGCGCCAATCAGGTCGCCGACCCGCGCTCCCTGCTCGCCCTGTATGTCAACGGCGAGGACCTGTCCCCCGACCACGGCCACCCGGCGCGCGTCATCGTGCCCGCCGCCCCCGGCGTGCTGAACACCAAGTGGGTGGCCCGGATGACGTTCGGAGACCTGTGATGCGACGACGGCTCGTCCTCGGCAGCCCCCTGCAACTCCTGCTGCTCGGCTGCTCGTTCGCGCTCGCCGGATACGCGGGCGTACGGCTCCTCGCGGGCGACTGGTTCGGTGTGGCCCTGTGGTTCGTGGGGGCGGCGCTGCTGCACGACCTCGTCCTGCTGCCCCTGTACGCGCTGGCGGACCGGGCGGCCGTACGAGGGCTCGGCGCGGCCGGCCACCGCGAGTGGGCGGTGTACGTGCGCGTGCCGGCCGCCCTCTCCGGCCTGCTCCTGCTCGTCTGGTTCCCGCTGATCACCGGGATGGTGGCCCGGCGCTACCGGTTGGGCACCGCACTGTCGCCGGACGGCTTCCTCACCCGCTGGCTGCTGATCACCGCGGTGCTCTTCGGTGGCTCGGCGCTGCTGCTGACGGTGCGGCTGCGCAGGGCGAGGAAGCAGCGCCCGCCGGTCGTCCACTGACCGACGGCCCTCCACCTCGCCCGGGCCGCGTACCGCAGCAGGGCCGGAGTGCCGAGCCGCGCCCAGGGAAAGGAGCCGCCGGACCCGCAGCTGCCGATGTCGTCGACGACGTCGACGACCTGCACCTCGACGCGTTCGTCGACATCCACCGGCGCGGTCTCGGCGATCAGCAGGCCGCCGGGGCGCAGCAGCCCGGCCGCACGGTCCAGCAGAGCGCGAGGATCACCGCCGATACCGACGTTGCCGTCCATGAGCAGCACGGTTCCCCAGCGGCCCTCGCCGGGCAGCGGCTCGAAGACCGAGCGCCGCAGCGCCTGGCCCCCGAGCCGCACGGTGTGATCGACGGCGGTCTCGCTGACGTCGATGCCGAGAACGGGCCGGCCCCGGGCGGAGAGTTCCGCCACCAGCCGCCCCGGTCCGCAGCCGACGTCCAGCACGGTGCCCTCGCACCGGTCCAGCACGTCCAGGTCGACCCGGTCGGCCCGCGCGCACCAGCGTTCCACCTCCAGCGGCAGGAGCCAGCCGTCGGCGCGGCGCAGGAACAGCGGGCCACGGCCGGCGCGCAGGGCGACGGCGTACGGGTCGGCGGCGGCCCAGGTGGCGGGAGGGGTGGCGGGCGGAGTGCTCATCGGCGCGCCGCCGCCGTGCACCGGGCCAGCCGGGCGGCGAAACCGCCGTGCGGGGCCAGCGCGGCGACGGCATGGGCGTCGGCGGCCGTGTCGACGTCCCGCAGCCGGGGCAGGTCGCGCACCAGCAGGCCCGCGGCGACGAGCCGCTGACGCTGCACGGCCCCCGTCGCCGGCGTCGACATGGGCACACCCCGCAGCAGAGCGGGATCGGGCCGGGCCAGCCCGAGGGCCCAGAAGCCGCCGTCCTCGGCAGGTCCGAAGTAAGCGTCGCCGTCCGCGAAGTCGACGGAGAGCAGCTCCGGCGTCACCTGGGGAGTGTCCATGCCGATCAGCAGGGCGGGCCCGGCGCAGTGGGCGAAGGCGTGCGCCAGGCGTGCGTCCAGACCGCCCCCGCACTGCGGTACGACGTCGAAGCCGGGCGGGAGCCAGGGGCCCGGGGCGCCCTCCAGCACGAGGAGGCGGCGGGAAGCGGGCGCGGCCCCCACGGCCCGAAGCGTGTCGGCCAGCGCCGCTTCCGCCAGTGCCGCCGCCTCCCATGGGGTGAACGGCGGGGTGAGCCTGGTCTTGACCCGGCCCGGCCGCGGCTCCTTGGCGATGACGAGCAACGTGGTCACCGTTCGCTCCCTTCGCGGGCGGTGGCGTCGCTGCGGTCACCGGCGGTGGCTTCGCTGAGGACGTCGGCGGTGGCTTCGCTGTGGTCACGGGCGGGGGGTGTGCCGAGGTTGTTGGCGGTGGTCTCGTCGAGGTCGCGGGTGGGGGGCTCGTGGCAGCCATGGGCGGTGGCTTCGGCGAGGACGTTGGTGGGGGCTTCGTTCAGGACGCGGCTCATGTCCCGTACCGCCTGCCAGGTGCCGCGCCAGGTGCCCGTCACCTTCGAGGCGCCGGCCCGGGGCAGGTAGGGGACGTCGTGCTCGGTGATCCGCCAGCCCGCGTCGGCGGCGCGGACCACCATCTGCAGCGGGTAGCCGCTGCGCCGGTCGGTGAGGCCGAGCGCGAGCAACGGCTCGCGGCGGGCGGCCCGCAGGGGGCCGAGATCGTGCAGACGCAGCCCGGTGCGGCGGCGCAGCAGCCGGGCGAGCGCGAGGTTGCCGGCGCGGGCGTGCGCGGGCCACGCGCCCCGGCCACGCGGCCGCCGACGGCCGAGCACCAGGTCGGCGCCGCCCGTGCGGATCTCCTGGACGAACGGCTCCAGCAAGCCCGGATCGAGGGAGGCGTCGCAGTCGCAGAAGCACACGACGTCGGCGGTGGCCGCGGTCAGCCCGGCGTGGCAGGCCGCACCGAAACCCCGGCGCGGCTCGTGCACGACGGTCGCGCCGAGCGCGCGGGCGATCCCCGCCGACCCGTCGGTGGAGCCGTTGTCCACGACGAGAGCGCGCCAGCGTTCCGGGATCCGGGCCAGCACCCAGGGAAGAGCCCCGGCTTCGTTCAGGCAGGGGAGGACGACATCTACATCCACGTCGAGGGTCACGGTCTTCACCCTACGAACGCGAATCGGGCATACCGGGCCCCGGCTCCTTACGAAACGCGGACGTCGGGGGCCAGGACGGCGCCCGGGGCCGGCACGGTGCGAGGCTGAAGACATGCAGCAGCCGTACGAGTCCCCGCAGGCGGAACCCGCCGCCGGGCCCCGGCCCGACGGGACCGGGCGTGTTCTGGTCGTCGACGACGATCCCACGGTCGCGGAGGTCGTCGCCGGATACCTGGTCCGGGCCGGCTACACCGTGGACCGGGCCGACGACGGCCCCACGGCCCTGACCCGGGCCGCCGCGCACCGGCCCGACCTGGTGGTGCTGGACCTGATGCTGCCCGGCATGGACGGCCTGGAGGTGTGCCGCAGGTTGCGCGACCGCGGTCCGGTGCCGGTCATCATGCTCACGGCCCGCGGCGACGAGGACGACCGCATCCTCGGCCTGGAGGTGGGCGCCGACGACTACGTCACCAAGCCGTTCAGCCCGCGCGAGCTCGTCCTGCGGGTGGAGTCGGTGCTGCGCCGCACCCTCCCCCACTCCCGGCTTCGCTCGAGCGGGGGCGCCCCCGCCACCGGCACCCGCTCCCTGAGCGCGGCCGGTCTGACCGTCGACACCGTCGCCCGCCGCGCCACCAAGAACGGCACCGAACTCGCCCTCACCCTCCGCGAGTTCGACCTCCTCGCCTTCTTCCTGCGGCACCCGGGACGGGCGTACGGCCGCGAGGACCTGATGCACGAGGTGTGGGGCTGGGACTTCGGCGACCTGTCCACCGTCACCGTCCACGTCCGCCGACTGCGCGGCAAGGTCGAGGACGACCCGGCCCGGCCCCGTCTGATCCAGACGGTGTGGGGCGTGGGCTACCGCTTCGAACCCGGCGGCGGGGAGGTCGACTGACCGTGCGCGACACCCTTCTCATCGCTCTGTACGCCTTCCTCGGCGCGGGCGCGGCGGGGCTGCTGGGGGCCGGGGCCCTGTGGCTGCTGCGCCGCCGCTCGCTCACCTCCTCGCTCACCGTGGTGGCCGCGGTCGCCGTGACCGCGATGCTCGCGGGCACGCTGGCCGTGGCGCAGGCGATGTTCCTGTCCGGTCACGACCTGAGCGTTGTCACCACGGTCGTCGCGATGGCCGCCGTGGTCTCCCTGGCCACGGCCCTCCTCCTCGGCCGCTGGGTGGTCGCCCGCAGCCGGGAACTCGCGCGCGCCGCCCGCTCGTTCGGCGACGGCGGCGCCTTCACGGCTCCCGACGGCCCGGCGACCGCCGAACTCGAGGCGTTGAGCCGCGAGTTGGCGGCGACCAGTGCCAAGCTCGCCGAATCCCGTGACCGCGAGCGCGCGTTGGAGACCTCACGGCGCGAGCTGGTCGCCTGGATCTCGCACGACCTGCGCACCCCGCTGGCCGGCCTGCGCGCCATGTCCGAGGCACTGGAGGACGGGGTGGCCACCGACCCCGGCCGGTACCTCCGGCAGATCCGCACCGAGGTGGAACGCCTCAACGACATGGTCGGCGACCTGTTCGAACTCTCCCGCATCCACGCCGGCACCCTGCCCCTGACCTACACCCGGATCTCGCTGTACGACCTGATCGGCGACGCCCTCGCGGGCGCGGACCCGCTCGCCCGCGAGCACGGCGTACGGCTGGTCGGCGACCGGGTGGAGGCGGTCCCGGTGGAGGTCGACGGCAGGGAGATGAGCAGGGTCCTCGGGAACCTCCTGGTCAACGCGATCCGGCGGACTCCCGCCGACGGCACGGTGGCGGTCGCCGCCGAGCGCTCGCCGGACGGTGTGGTGGTGTCGGTGACGGACGGCTGCGGCGGCATTCCCGAGGAGGATCTGCCGCGCGTCTTCGACACCGGCTGGCGCGGCACCCACGCCCGTACGCCCCCCGCCGGTGCGGGCCTGGGCCTCGCCATCGTGCGCGGGATCGTGGAGGCGCACCAGGGGCGGGCCACCGTGCACAACATCCCCGGGGGCTGCCGCTTCGAGGTGACGCTGCCGACGTCCGGCCCGTCCGGCGTCTGAGGACGAGGCGTTCAGGCCGAAGCGGGGGTCTGGGGGCGGCGCCCCCGGGAGGACGGGAACGTGCAGCAGCCCCCGGAGGACGGGAACGGCCAGGGGCGGCGGGGGCGCCTTCCCCGGCGGTCAGCCCGCCCGCAGCTCCGCGGCCGCGAACTCCCGCGGCTCCGCCCCCGCGAACTCCCGCATCCCCTCCTCGAATCCCACCTCCGCCTGCCACCCCAACTCGGCCCGCACCCGCGACGAGTCCGCGGTGACGTGCCGGACGTCGCCCAGCCGGTACTCACCGGTGACGACGGACTCGGGCCCGCCGTACGCGGCGGCAAGCGCCCGCGCCATCTCGCCGACGGTGTGCGGCTCACCGCTGCCGACGTTGTACGCCGTGAGGACACCCGAGCGGGACTCGGCCACCAGCGCGGCCACGTTGGCGGCGGCCACGTCCCGCACATGCACGAAGTCCCGCCGCTGCCGCCCGTCCTCGAAGACCCGCGGAGCCTCGCCCCGCGCGAGCGCGGAGCGGAAGAACGACGCCACACCGGCGTACGGGGTGTCGCGGGGCATCCGGGGCCCGTACACGTTGTGGTAGCGCAGCGACACCGCCGACCCGCCCGTCGACCGGGCCCAGGCGGCGGCGAGGTGTTCCTGCGCGAGTTTTGTCGCGGCGTACACGTTCCGCGGGTCGGCCGCAGCGTCCTCGCCGACCAGCCCGGGGCAGAGCTCCTCCCCGCACACCGGGCACGCGGGCTCGAACCGTCCCGCGTCCAGATCGGCGACGGCCCGAGGCCCGGGCCGCACCACACCGTGCCGGGGACACTCGTACCGTCCCTCCCCGTACACGACCATCGACCCGGCCAGCACGAGTCGCCGTACGCCCGCCGCGGCCATCGCGGCAAGCAGGACGGCGGTGCCGAAGTCGTTGCGGGAGACGTACTCCGGCGCGTCGAAGACCCCGTCGCCGAGCCCGACCATCGCCGCCTGGTGGCAGACGGCGTCGACCTGGCCGAGGGCACGGGCGACCGCGGCGGGGTCGCGCACGTCGGCGCCGGGATCCGCCCGGACGTCGTACACGACCGGCTCGTGCCCGCGCTCCCGCAGGGCGTCGACGACATGCGACCCGATGAACCCGGCACCGCCGGTGACCAGTACACGCATACGACCACGCTAGGTCCGCGGCGGCGCCGGGCCCCGTGACCCGCCGGGCACGTCACCACTTCGTAAGAGCCTGTGTCACATCCCCGGCCGGGCGCCCGCCGC
This sequence comes from Streptomyces sp. NPDC040410, assembly GCF_055595715.1. Taxonomy (NCBI): domain Bacteria; kingdom Bacillati; phylum Actinomycetota; class Actinomycetes; order Kitasatosporales; family Streptomycetaceae; genus Streptomyces; species Streptomyces sp. NPDC040410. The sequence goes on along the minus strand of NZ_JBVIVK010000002.1, from coordinate 332,237 downwards.
CCGGACGCTGATCCGGCCAGGGATGTGACACAGGCTCCAGGACGTCGAAGCGCGTCGGACCGGGACAAACCGCCGCCCGCGCGAGACGCTCCCGTCATGGACGCCTCTTCTTCCTACCGCTTCGACGACCTCACCGCCCTCTTCGTCAACTGCACCCTCAAACCGTCCCCGCAGCTCAGCCACACGCAGGGCCTGATCGACAAGAGCCGGGCCGTCATGGACGGCGCGGGGGTGACCACGGACGTGATCCGTGCCGTCGACCACGACATCGCCCCCGGCGTCCAGCCGGACATGACCGAGCACGGTTTCGCCACGGACGCCTGGCCGGCGCTCTACGAGAAGGTGATGGCCGCCGACATCCTGGTGCTGGCCGGACCGATCTGGCTGGGAGACAACAGCTCGGTCACCAAGCAGGTCATCGAGCGCCTGTACAGCTGCTCCAGCCTGCTCAACCCCCAGGGACAGTACGCCTACTACGGACGGGTCGGAGGGTGTCTGATCACCGGCAACGAGGACGGTGTCAAGCACTGTGCCATGAACGTCCTCTACAGCCTGCAGCACCTCGGCTACACCGTCCCGCCGCAGGCGGACGCGGGCTGGATCGGCGCGGCCGGGCCCGGACCCTCGTACCTGGACCCCGGTTCGGGCGGCCCGGAGAACGACTTCACCAACCGCAACACCTCCTTCATGACCTGGAACCTGATGCACCTGGCAGCCATGCTCAAACGCGCCGGGGGCATCCCGGCCCACGGCAACCAGCGCTCGGAGTGGGACGCCGGCTGCCGCCCGGGGGCGGACAACCCCGAGCATCGCTAGGCCCTGTCGTCGTCGTGAGGTTCGGCGGCAACCAGGTGCCGCAGCCGAACCCGTCGCACGGATGCCGCCCCCGACCGGCACCCGGCCCCACAGCAGGCCGGCCTTCGGCCCGGGCCTCAGTCGTGGAGTCGCCCGGCCGGCGGTGTGTCAAGGGCGGGTCGGGAGCCAGCCCTGCTGAACGGCGCGTACGCCGGCATCGAAACGGCTGCGTGCGTCAAGGCGGTCCATCAGTTCGGAGGCGATCCGGCGGGCGGTGCGACACCCCGAGCCGCTTGGCGATCGCCTCGTCGGTGTGGCCCTCGGCCAGCAGGCGCAGCGCGGTGGCCTGCTGGCCGGTGAGCCCGTTCGGGTCGGTGGGGACGACCTCGCCGAGCGGCTGGGCGGCCTCACAGGTGGTCTCGACGACGCAAGCGTCCCTGGCCCGTTGCGTCCTGACGGGGCGTCGGCGTGCGCCGGTGGCGCCGGGCGTGGCCCAGCAGCGCCAGGCCGGTGGTGCCGGGCGTGGCCGAGCAGCGCTATCGCGTGGTACCGGCGAGTCGCTCGGCGTGCTGGGCCTCGTCGTCCCGGACGGGACTGGGCCGTGCGCTGCGGAACTGCCACCGTGTCGTGATGCCGTCCGGGCCGTCGAGGCAGGCGTGGGCCAGGGCGGCCTCGATCCGGCTGCGGACCTCGGCCTCGGCCGCGGGGCCGGTCGCGAACAGCACCCGCAGCCGTACCTCGTCGCCGGAACGCTCGGCGGTGGTGTGGTGTGGTGCCAGCGGGCACGGAGGCTCGTGGTCCCAGTGCCCGCACAGCGCGACCGTGATGGCGGCGCCGGGCGCCCGCAGGTCGGCGTCGGGTTCCATGAGGACGACCGCGTCATGGGCGAATACTTGGCGCACCCGCCCAGTATGGACACCGGATGGACACTGCCAGTGCCCGCTCGCCGCCGGGTCGTTGTTCGCTTCCTCTCGGCTTCTCCCTGGCTTTGCCTGGATATCCAGGGATGTCAGCAGAATACGGAGATCGCCGTCTGCTTGTGACCGGTCGGTTCGCTCATTACGGTGGGCCCCTTCATCCGCCCGCCGTGGGTCCGTCCGGCAGGCGCGTCTTCACCCTGCAAGGGAGATCCATGCGCAAGCGCGCAACCTTCGCCGTACTCACCGCCGTTACCGCGCTGGGCGGATTCACCGGCCCGGCCGCGTACGCGGACGAGGTCGTCGGCGATATCCAGATAACCGACGTCTCCGTCAACGGCGGCAAGGACATCGTGGTCGGCACCGCTGACAAGACGGTCACCGTTTCGGTGACCGCCACCGATCCGTCGGGCATCTGGGACGCGGACTTCTCCCTGTGGCGTGGGACCGACCCCGACAACCCCGACGGCTACATCACGCCGAACGAGGACACCACCCCCGCGGACTGCGTGGCCTCCGGCTCCACCACCTCCACCTGCTCGAAGACCTTCACCTTCGAACCGGACCTGTGGCTCACCAACGCCGACGCAGGAACCTGGAAGGTCCGCGTCGAGGCGTGGGCCGACGACGACAGCCGGATCCTGCGGGACGCCTACACCACGACCCGTCTGCAGCGGTACTCCAAACTGACCGCGAACGCCGGCCCGGAGCCGGTCGCCAAGGGCAAGACCCTCACGGTCACCGGCAGACTCAGCCGGGCCAACTGGGACACGCTCGACTACCGCGGCTACCCCAACCAGCCCGTCAAGCTGCAGTTCCGCACAGCGGGCACAACCGCCTACACCACCGTCAAGACCGTCCACACCTCCAGCACCGGCGGCCTGACGACCACGGTCACCGCATCCGAGGACGGCTACTGGCGCTGGTACTTCGCCGGCACCTCCACCACGCCGGCCGTCAAGGCCACCGGCGACTTCGTGGACGTTCAGTAGCCACGAGCCCGGACCGGCGGCCCTCCTGCCCGCACCCGTTCGGACGCCGACCCGCGGGGCGACGGCGAGGTGCGCCGCGACGATGCGGATCTCGGCGAGTTCGCCCGTGGGCGGGTGCCCTGCGGAGCGGACGGTGCCTGCGCGGGCGGGCGTAGGCTGAAAGGACCGAGGGTTCTTCGCGCGTCGGCCCCCACGCCGGTGCCGTTCTCGGCGAACGACGACGCCGGGCCGGACCAGTCCGTGCCCGGGGCAGGGCTCGTCCCATGACTGTGAACGTGCCGGACCGCACGGCGCCCGCGGACCCGGGTCGGAAGCTCCTCCCGGATCTGAGGCGTCCGCGGACGCCGGCGCCGTCGAGGCGTCTGCAGGGCCCGTCGCCCTTGACGGGCGAACGCCTCCGCCCGCTGACGCGCCGCCAGGTCGAGGACCGGACGCCGGAGATCGGCGATCTGTACGCGCAGACCTCCGGCGGCGAGCCGTGGGCTTGGAACCGGGCCCGCTCCGCCTTCCTGCGGCGGCTCGCGGCCGACCTGCGGCGACCGGGGTTCGCCCTGCTGATCGCGGAGACCACCGTTTCCTCGGGCACCACGGTGCTGACGGGATGCGCCCACGGCTTCCCCGTGCGCGGCGACGGGCCCTGGTGGCAGGGCCTCGACGGATACCTTCCGGAGAGCCTGCTCCGTGTCGCCGCGTCCGGGAGACTCTTCGCGATCTCCGAGATTCTCGTCGGGCGCCGTGTGCGCACACGGGACCAGCAGCGCGACTGGAACCTGGCCCGGCGCCTGCAGAAACGGCTGCTGACCGACCACGCCGCCGCGCTCGGCGTCATGCTGGTGAACCGCGGCGACGCCGAGATGCTCGAGGCGCTGCGGTCCTGGGGGTGGCGGCACGTCGCGGCAGACGCGGCAGACGCGGCGGACGCGGCTGACGCGAGGGGGGCGTCACCGTTCGCCCCCTGCCGAGTCCTGGTCCTCGGGTGACGGGGAGCTGATCGGCAGCCGATCGGCAGCCGATCGGCAGCTGACCGGCAGCTGAAAGGACCGCGGGTATCTAGGCCCGCGACGGCAGGAATTCCGCAACGGCGACTAGAGTTCCCGTACGGGGAGCAGTTCCCCTGATGCGGACCGCGACCTCGGTGGTCCGCGGGAAGGCGGACATGCCCTCGCAAGACCGGCCGTACTCCGCCGACCGGCTCGACGACGACCATCACCCGGCGTACACCATGGGCCGGGCCGCCGAGGTGATCGGTGCCACGCCGGGTTTCCTCCGGGCCCTCGGCGAGGCGGGACTGATCGCGCCGACGAGGTCGGGGGGCGGCCACCGCAGATACTCGCGCCATCAGCTGCGGCTTGCCGCCCGCGCCCGCGAGATGGTCGACCAAGGGACCCCGATCGAGGCCGTCTGCCGGATCATCGGCCTCGAGGACCGGCTGGAGGAGGCCCTGGACGCGAACGCGGAACTGCGCCGTCCGCAAGAGCGGGCCGACAGGGATGGCGAGTGAAAACCTGACAGCGCCGGAGCAGAAATTCGGCCGGTGTTGGAAGAGGCTTTTCCGCGTGTCCTGTCGGCGAGTTTCCGGGCCGCATTTCTCCTCTTCCTTGTGGTCGATACCTTCCGTGCTAGGGTGGACGCGAATTGCAGTTGTGGTTGCCGTTTTTCGGGATTCCCGGGCAGGTGATCATCGCAGCGATGAGGGAGCCCGCGAGGTGCGGGTCTCCAGCACTGCCTCAGGAGAATTGACATGGCCACCGGTACTGTTAAGTGGTTCAACGCTGAAAAGGGCTTCGGCTTCATCGAGCAGGACGGCGGCGGCGCCGACGTCTTCGCCCACTACTCGAACATCGCCACCCAGGGCTTCCGCGAGCTGCAGGAAGGCCAGAAGGTGACCTTCGACGTCACGCAGGGCCAGAAGGGCCCGCAGGCGGAGAACATCGTTCCCGCCTGATGTAGCGCTGATTTCGTACGCGCATACGCGAAACGGGGCCCGCACCTTGAGTGCGGGCCCTTTTCCGTTACCCGGACCCGGATCGTTCGATTTTTCCGGACCCGGATCCTCCGAGGACACCCGCCGCCATTCCACCCGACCCTGACTCTTGGTGAGGCACCATGCGCTGCGTGATCGCCCGTTACCCCTTCAACCTCTTCAAGCCAGAGGTGGAGGCATCGATGGAGGGTGTCGCACCCGAGCCCGTCACGGCGGTCTGCGTGGACATCGGCGGCCGCGTGTATCCGGTCAAGCAGGTGGGTGAGGTGATCACAGGCCAGGACCGCCGTGACTTCACCGTCGGGGAGATGACCAGGGCCCTGACGCGTCTCGGCTTCACCTGTCACGCCGCGCCCCCGCAGCTGCCGTCCGGCTCGGGCCCGGCGTACGGACCGCCCGCCCAGTGGGGCGGCTGACTCCGGTGGCCGGCTGAGTACGACGGACAAGCAGCGGCCCAGGTGTCCTACCTGGGACTCGCGCAGCGCCCGCCTCCTGTGCGGCTGCACCGTGGCTCGCGCAGGAGCCATCATGGCTTGGGGGAGGCTACGGCCCGCTCGCCGGGCGCGCGGATCTTCGCGTGAGGGAGGACGTGTCCCATGCCTGAGCTGCCGGACGTCGAGGGTTTCCGGCAGGTGCTCGAGTCCTGCGCGAAAGGCAGGGTCATCCAGCGCGTCGAGGTGCGCGACACGGGCGTCCTGCACGAGGTGAGCGTGCGGCGGCTGCGCGACGCGCTGGAAGGCCGCCGCTTCACCCGGCCGGAGCGGCACGGGAAGTGGCTGCTCGTCCGCACCGGCGGCCCCACCCTCATGCTGCACTTCGGCATGACCGGCCGGCTGCTCTGCAGCCATCCCGAGTCCGCGGTCGAGGCGCACGACCGCGTCCTGTTCACGGTGGCCCGCGACCGTCAGCTCCGCTACCGCGACCAGCGCAAGCTCCAGGGTCTCTGGCTGGCCGACGACGAGTCCGAGGTCGCACGGCTGCTGGACCGCCAGGGCCCCGACGCGCTGGCGGTGGACCGTGAGGAGTTCGAGGCCGCGCTCTCCTCGCGCCGCGGCAGCGTCAAGACCGTTCTCACCGACCAGACCGTCCTGGCCGGACTCGGCAATCTGCTGGCCGACGAGATTCTGTGGCGCGCGAGGCTGCGTCCCACCAGCAGGGCGAGCGATCTCACCGAGGCCGACCGACGGCACCTGTACACGCACATGCGCCGCACCCTGCGCTCCGCGGTCTCCGCCGGCTGCGTCCCGCCGCGGGACTCCTGGCTCACCGGTCACCGCGACGACCCCGTACCCGCCTGCCCGCGCTGCGGCAACTCCCTGCGCCGGTCCCGTATGGCAGGCCGCGGCACGGTGTGGTGCCCGCGGTGCCAGTAGCGAGCCGGCTGGGCGTGCGCGGCGGGACGACGAACCGCGGCCCCGCACAGGTGAAAGAGCCCTGTGCCACCGATCTCTCGGCGGCACAGGGCTCGCACAGGGCACCGTTATCCCAGCGGCCCGGTCAACGCTCGGCTCCCCCTGTGGGCAGGTCGGGCAGCTCCTCCGTGGGCCACTTCTCGGGCCCTTGGTCCGTCGAGACCGTGCGTACGACGGCCAAGGAGCTCTGGATGGTGCCCGGCTTGAAGCCCTTGGTCCACTTTCCGTCCGCCTTCACCACCACCGTCTCCCAGGCCAGTCCCGCGGAGGTGGACTCGTCGAAGACCAGCCGGTTCTCGACCAGCCCGCCGTCCTTTCCGGCCCTGATCCGCAGCGCCACGGCCGTGCCCGACCGGCCCTGCGCGTCCTTGACTCGGTCGATGACGGTGAGCCCCTTCAGCCCGCTGAGCATGCGGAAGGTGGCTGCCCGTACTTCGGGCGTGACCGGCAGATCCAGGATCAGGCGCTGAGCGGCGGAGAACAGCCACTCCTCCTTGGACTGCCCCTGCGCCGTCTCGCGGTCGTATCCCTTGAGCAGTTCGGCCTTGAGCCGCCGCGGGCCGGACGGCAGGGAGCGCAACTCCTCCAGGGACGCCTCGCGCCCGATGTCGTACGGCTTGTCGGTCTCCGGCGACGTGATGTCCGGGTGCCGGTTCGTGTCGGGGTCGGGCGCGCGCATCCGCAGGTCGGCCTTCCCGAAGGGAGCCCAGATGGTGATGCGCTTCGGCGACCCCGCTCGCTTCCACGCCGCCACGTCGGCCGGGCCGGTCGGCGTGAGACCGAGGTCGTAACCGGTGGAGCAGTGCCGGCCCGTCTCGTTGTCGGTCCATTGCGTGCTGCGGCTTCCGCCCTTGATGGTGTACGGGTCCTTCGCCACGGCCGCGGCCGTCAGGTGCCGTTCGAGGGTTTCGACCTTCCAGTAGCGGCCGGACAGGTCCGGCTGCCGGCTCGCCTGCTCGGCGGCGGCCAGCAGCAGGCGCGAAGCGTCGCTCGCCCGGGCCGGCACCCCGGGATCTCCGTCGCCGCCCGGGTGGATGGCCGTCGTGGCCACCACCAGAGCAGCGGCGGCAGCCGCGCCCACCAGTCCCAGCCTCCAGCCCGGCCTGGTGAATCGCCACGCCGCCCGCGACAGCGACCGTCGTCGGCGGGGCTGTGCCAGCGCGTGGGCCAGCTCCCTGCTCCGTGTGCTCTCGTCCACCAGCAGACCGGGGTCCAGGTGTACGGGCCGGGCGGCCGCGAGCAGCCGCATCACATCCTTGTCCATCAGGCTTCCTCTCCCACTGCCTTTACGGCGATCGACACCCGGGCGGCCGCGGGCGGCACGTGCCGGGTGATGTCAAGTGCCTGCGCGAGCCGTCTGCGCGCCCGGTGGAGCCGGACGCGCATCGTGGTCGCGGAGCAGCCGACCACCCTGGCGGCCTCCTGGGCGCGCAGCCCGTGCCAGGCGGTGAGGACGAGCGCCTCGCGGTCGTCCTCACCGAGTGAGGCCAGAGCACGCAGCACGAGGTTGCGGTCGGCCACCTCGTCGGCGAGGTCCTGCGCGGGGGGCTCGGCCCAGCCCTGCAACTCGGCCGTCAGCGCCTCTCGCCGGGCCTGCGCACGGGCACTGTCGCGCAGCACGTTGCGGGCCACGCCGAGCAGCCAGGGCAGCGGCGGCTCGGGAATGTCGGCGAACCTGCGCCATGCGATGACGAAGGTCTCGCTCACCACCTCGTCGGCGACCTGCCGGCCCGCGCGGCTTACGGCGTATGCCCATACGTGCTGTCGACAGGCGTCGTACAGCGCCGTGAAGCGCTCCGCTTCCTCGGCCACCGCCTGCACCTCCGTTGTCCCGGGTGTTGCTGTCGACAGGTAGTGGTCCGAGGAAGGTCCGGCGTTACAGCCGATCTCGAACGAGATCGCGTCCCGGAGTGCACCTGATGGCGCACCCCATCTTCACCGGAGACGTCTGACCCGGGTGGACAGATAGTCTTCGTGCAGATAGTCTCTGCATAGATAGTCTTTTCGAAGAGACTTCTCGAAGAGGATCTTCACCTGACCGGGAGGCCCCACCAATGTGGACGTACGAGCACAGCATCGAGACCAGCGCCGCGCCCGAGGAGGTCTGGCGCCTGTGGGCTGACGTCGAGAACTGGGGAGTCTGGAACGCCGACATCGCGAGTATCCAGATCAACGGCCCGTTCGAGGCCGGTACGGAGATCGTGATGAACCCGGACGGGCAGGACCCGGTGCACCTCCTCGTCGCCGAGGTCAGCGTCAACGAACTGTTCGTGGACGAGGCCCGGTTCGACGGACTGCTCCTGCGCACCGTCCACCGGCTCGGCCAGGGCGAGCAACTGCGCACTCGGGTGACCTACCAGATGGAGATCACCGGCACCGGCGCCGACGAGCTCGGCCCGCAGATCGGTCCGGCCGTCACCGCGGACTGGCCGCAGACCATGGCCGCCCTGGTCAAGCTGGCCCAGGACTGATGGCCCTCAGCCCCGGCGACAGCCCCGGCTTCCTGCTCTGGCACGCCACCCTGCGCTGGCAGCGCGACATCGCCGCGGCCCTCGGCCCCCTGGACCTCACCCACGTCCAGTTCGTTCTGCTCGCCTGCACCTGGTGGCTGAACACACACGGCGAACAGCCCAACCAGCTGGCCCTCGCCCGCCAGGCCGGCACCGACGTCAAAATGACCTCGCAGGTCCTGCGCGCCCTGGAAGCCAAGGGTCTGATCGAGCGCGAGGTCGACCCCGCCGACACCCGGGCCAAACGACTGCGCGTCACCGGCGCCGGCGCCGAACTGGCCCCGCGCGCGATCACCGCCGTCGAGGAAGCCGACGCGCGCTTCTTCCAGCCGGTGGCACGCGACGACGCCGTGGCCCTGCTCAGCCGCCTGGCCAACCCCGAACCCTGAGGCCCCCGACACCGTCGGCCCGAATCCTCGGCCGACGGTGTTCGCGTGACACCGCCCGGCCTGCCCGACCCGCCCGACCCGAAGGGCGGTGAGGTCGATCGGGCCCGGCACCAGCGCGTACGGTGAGGAATGGATTGCTCACCCTGCGCACAGGGTTGCGTGGTGCAGTTGGGTGCTCGGGAGCGAAAGGGGTAAACCAGAGAGCGAAGAGCAAGTCGGGCGATGAGTATGGAACCCCCACTTCCCGTTTCCCCGCCGCTGGAGCGGCCGGCCTCCGCGCCGCCACGACCGCACCCGCCGGGGGCGCCGGCCGGTCCGTCGCGGTTGGGATGGCTGGACGCCTTGCGCGGCATCGCGGCCCTCGTCGTGGTGTTCGATCACGCGTCGTACACCTTCGCGGCGGAGTTCCGGCGGGAGCTGATACCGGAGTTCAACGCCGGCCGGTACGGCATCTTGGTGTTCTTCCTCGTGAGCGGCTACATCATTCCCGCGTCACTGGAGCGCCGGGGCTGCGTACGGACTTTCTGGATCGGACGGGTATTCCGTATGTACCCGATGTGGGCGGCTGTCGTCATTCCGGTCCTCGCCCTCAACCTGGTGGGCATCGCGGAGCTCCGCGATGACTTTGGCCGACAGAACGCTGCCGTGGTGGGAGTCGCCCATGTCACCTTGCTTCAAGAGCTGCTGGGGACGCCCAATCTCCTGCTGGTCCTGTGGACGCTCTCGTATGAGATGGCGTTCTATCTGCTGGTGGTTGCTCTTTTCACGGTCCGACTGCACAGGCGGTCCGCCGCCGTCGCCGTAACCCTGGCCGTGCTCGCCGCCGTGAGCGTGGCGGTGGGGGCCGTGCTGCCGGCCCGCGCACTCTCTGGCGCCGTGGGCACCGGCCCTCTGGTCATGCTCGCCTCGATGTCGATGCTGGTCGCCATCTGCTGTGCGAGCGCAAGGCCAGCCGCGGTAAGGGTGTTCGGGGGCGTGCTGGGCGGGTTGCTGGCACTCGTCCTGGTGGCTTTCAACGGCACGGTCCCCATGTGGGAGGGACTGGTGATCCTCGCCGTGATGTTCCTCGGCACCGCCGTCTACCGAGCCGAACACGGTCAGACGACTTGGCGGTGGGCGGCCTGCACGGCCGTCCTGGTGGTCGTCTGCGCCGTGGGCAGTGCGTACTGGTACGGCGACGGGGCGCACGCCACGCGGCGCGCCTGGATCTCGGCGTTCCTGCTGGCCGCGCTCACCTTCGGTGTCGGCCTGGCGGTACGCCGTCGGCGGATACCGCGCTGGCTGACCGGGCTGGGGACGATCAGTTATTCGATCTACCTGGTGCATCCGGTGCTGCTGGCGGTGATCCACGGCACGCTCGGCCGGTGGCGGCGGGACGATCTCGTGCTCGAGGCGGCGTTCTTCGTCGTGCTACTGCCGCTGTGCGTGTTGACCTACCGATGCATCGAAGCGCCGAGCCAGGCGTGGGGCCGGAAACTGGCCCGTCACCTTCAGCCGCCGTCACCAGCGCCTTTGTCAGGCGAGTGCCGAAAGTCTCCTTGGAGCAGGTCACAACGCCCCGAACCGATGAAGGTCCGCACGCTCTCGCCTGCCGCCGCGGCCACCGCGCGGTTTCCTTCTTCTGCCCTCAGCCCCTACCGCCCCGCCTGCGGGTTCGCCGCCCGCGATGACAGAGTGGCGGTCCCGCCTTGGGGCGCGCGCGCTCCACCGTGCGCGCGCCTTGAACCGGTGACTCGACTCGACTCGACCCACCCGGAACATGGAGCGGCGAACGAAGCGATCATGTCCGTAGGGCTCCTGGTCATGTCCCCGCTGTGCCGACTTCCGGCCGTGAGACGGCAGCGCCTGGCCGGTGACGGCGGCGATGCGCTCGAAGCCCCGTGCCTGCCGGGCACTCAACCGGGAATGTCGGGGTTCCACTCGTCCCGCCCCCACTCGGAGGAACCGAGCGGATAGGTGTACGCGGGCCGTCCCACGTTCCCGCTCGTGCGGAAGGGCTTGCCGTTGTCGTCGATGCGTACGGTGCCCTGCTGGTCACCGCTGGACCACTCCAGCTCCAGGTACCAACTCACGTTGTGCGCCCGCGCGTCCGCGAAGATGTAGAAGACCTCGGGATCGGACTCACTCACCTTGTACGGGAAGTCGCCTTGACCGGCCTCGGGGGAGATCGTGGGCCGTCCGGCATCGAGGTCCACCCCGAACGCCGTCGTCTCCACGCCGCCACCGCACCCGACGCCCATCGCGAAGTCGTTCCAGGCGAGCGGCGCGCTCTTCTCCACCACCCGCACATGCAGGTCATCCAGGACGACGGTGGCTTTCCCGGTGCCCTGCACGGTCAGCGCGAGCATCTGCTGCCCGCCGGCGACCCCGCCGAGCGCGTTGACCCACCCGCGCGCGTCCGGCTCAGTCGGCGGTGGCGGCACCTGCTCGGGTTTCCGGTCGATCAGGTAGTGCGGGCTGCACGGGTCCTCCCACTTGTACGGATTGACGTCGACTATGGGCGCGGTGGCCCCGTCCTCGACACCGCCGCCCCGGGCCGCCCCGGCCACACCGCTCCGTGAGGCGGAAACGGAGGCGGGAGCCGTGGGACCGCCGCTGCGCGAGGCGGACGGCGAGGCCGACCTGCCCTTCGCGTCGGCCGACTCGGAGACGCCGGGGCTTTCGTCGACGGAGTCGACGGACTGGGAGGCAGCGCTCACGGACCGCTTCCCGCCCTGGTCGTCTTCGCCCTCGCCGGGCACAAGATTCACCACGAGCGCGGCCGACACGAGGGCGGCGGCCACGGTGGCCCCGGCGAGAACGAAAGTACGCCGCCGCGCCACGGGAGCCTCCGTCAGGGGCCGCCGCTCGACCTCGGGAACGGCCTCGGCGACCGCTTCGGACTCTGCCGTCCCGGACTCTGCCGTCCCGGACTCTGCCGTCCCGGACTCTGCCGTCCCGGCCCCGGCCCCGGCCTCCGCTGCCCCGGTCCCGGCCTGCGCCGTTGTCCGCGCCCCCGGTTCTTCCCCGGCGGCGGCCCCGCCCGCCTTCTGCCCCCGACGGGCATCCGCGAGAACCCACCGCCGATGCAGTTCCACCAGTTCCTCGGGCGTCGCCTTGCACACCCGCGCGAACCGTTCCACGGGCGCGTAGTCCGTCGGTACGGCGTCCCCGTTGACGTATCGGTGAAGCGTGGACGCACTCGTGTGCAGCCGCTTCCCGAGCACCCCGTAACTGAGCCCGGACCGCTCCTTCAACCGGCCCAACAGCTCCGAGAACTCGTCCCCCGCCACCATTCCTCCCTCACCCCACGTCCCGGACCCCCGTTCCAGGGGGCGGTCATTCCCCCAGGTCAGAGGCGTCGCAGGCGTTCCAGCGTCCCGGATACGCCGGCAGTCGTGGCCGTCGGGACGGATCACCGCACAAGCTTGGGCCATCCAAGCACGCCGCTCCCGGCACCCGGTCGAGCGGCCCATGCCAACACCCGTACCGCATCAGGGGGATTCACATGTCCACACGCACCCACCGCAGCCGCACCCACCGCAGCCGCACGCTCGTCGCCGCCGCGCTCACGGCCGCCACGCTGACGTTGACCGCATGCAACAGCGGAGAGGGCGTCCACGACGAGGGGGCATCGTCAGGATCCGCGTCCACGTCGGCGCCCACGGCCTCCACCACGTCCTCTCCCAAGGCGAGCGGCGGAACCTCCACCGGGGCGGGACAGACCGACCTGGCGGGCGGGACCTCCGAGGGCTCGACAGGCGGCGCGGCCGGTTCGAGCGGCACAACGGGTTCCACGGGCTCCCAGAACTCGGCATCCGCCTCGGCCCCCTGCTCCGGCGGCTCCACCCGGACGACCGCCACCAAGATCTCCCGCCCCCTGAACCACCTTCTCCTCACCGTCACCAACACCGGCTCGAAGAACTGCGACCTCACCGGCTATCCGGCGGTCAAATTCGACGAGGCCCAGTCCGTCCCGCCGGCCTTCGAGGACTCCAAGCCGCAGGCGGTGGTCACGCTGGCCCCTGGCGAGTCGGGTTATGCGAGCGTCCTTCTCTCGGCCGCGGACGGCAGCGGCTCCAACGGCTACACGGCCAAGTCCCTCACGGTCTACTTCGACAAGGGCGCGAGCGTCGCCGCCCACCCGTCACTCCCCGCGAAGGGCCTGTACGTCGACGACTCGATCGGAGTCTCGTACTGGCAGTCGACCATGGCCGACGCCCTGGCCTGGTGATGCCCCGGCTCACTGACGCCACGCTTCGAAAGGCCAGGGCCACGGCCGCGACGAGGGCGCCCGACAGGCCTCCTGGCACGGCCCTTGCTCACTTGCCCGCTTCTGGGCCGTACCACTGGAGCGCCTGGCCGGTGACGGCGGCGATGCACTCGAAGTCCCGGTCACGATGGAGGAGAGTCAGCCCCTGCAACTCGGCTGTGGCGGCCACCACGAGGTCGACTCCCCCGGCGCTGCGGTGTTGTCCGCCCTGGGTGAGGGTCTCCTGGACCTGCCAGGCGCGGTCGTAGACGCGATCGTCGACCGGTACCCGGCCGAAGAGCAGGCACACGTCCTCAATGCCCTGTGAACGGTCGGCAGCGGAGCGCGCGCTGTAGAAGAATTCCAGCTCGGTGGTGGGGCAGGTGGCGATGAGCCCGGCTGCCGCCGCCTGGTCCCATCCGAACTGCTCGGCATCGCCGCGCAGGAGGCGGGCAAGCGCGCTGGTGTCGATCAGGAATTGCGCGGCGTTCACCGGCGGTAGTTCCCCTTGTCCTCGAAGAGGTCCAGGTCGAAGGCGCCCTCCTCCGCTGCTGCCCGCAGGGCTGGCAGCGCGGCACCTGGTCTCGACCCGTCCCCGAGGCCCCGGCCGGGCATGACCGGGGCCTCACTGTTCAGTTGGCTGCGCCAGGCGTACGTGCGAACTGACGGGCGGTGGGTACCAGAGCCGCGGCGGCCGGTACGAGGAAGCAGGCCAGGGCGCATACGGCGAGTACGGGAGTGACGCCGAAGGTGCCGATGGCCGGGGCGATGAGCGCCAGCCCGACCGGGGCGAGTCCGTAGGACATGAGGAAGTCCAGCGAGGAGACCCGGGCCAGCTTGTCCGGTGCGACCTCGCGCTGAGTAGCCGTGAACCAGGGCACGTTGAACAGCTCGATCCCGATCCCGGCGACGGCGTAGGCGGCGATCACCACGGTGGGGTGCATGGGCAGCATGAGGCTGAGCGGAGCGAAGCCGTACGCGGCGAGCCCGGCGAGCGCAGCCCAGCCCTGCGCGCGGGGGCGCCAGCGGGCGATGACCAGGGCTCCGCCGAGCGCGCCCACGGTGTAAGCGGTCATCGCCACGGCCAGTACCCATTCCGTGCCGTACCGGTCGCGGCTGATCAAGGGCAGGGCGACGCTGGTGGCGGAGTAGCCCAGCGCGATGACCGCGGTCAGCGCGGCGAGCCCGGCGACGAACCAGGGGTGGCGGCGGGCCTCGCCTATGCCTTCCAGGAATTCCGTACGGAACGAGGCTCGTCGGCCCGGCTCGACGGACACGGGCGCGCGCCCGGCGCCCCGGCCGGGTATGAGCGCGGCGACCAGCCAGAGCAGGCCGATTCCCAGCAGCAGGATCCAGATGTCGAGGAATGCCGCCAGCAGCGCGGTCAGCGCGGGCCCGGCCAGGGTCGAGGTCCTGACCGCCAGGGTTGTCGCGGCGTTGGCCTGCTGCCTGCGCTCGGGCTCGACGATCTCGGCGGTGAGCGCCTGGAAGGCGGGGCGGCAGGCGCCTTGGCCTGCGCCGGCCAAGGCAGCGGCAGCGGTCATCAGGAGAAGGGAGCGGCCCAGGCCGGCGGCGAGCAGCGGGGCCGCGATCGCGGCCGCCAGGGCCGACCACAGGACGACCGCCCGGCGCGAGTGGCGGTCGGCGAGCACTCCACCGACCGCGACGGCCCCGAGGAAGCCCGCGGTGCGTGTGGCGAGGACCAGGCCGAGACCGGCCGGGCTGAGGTCCCGGTGAAGCACCGCCAGGCCCAGGACGAAGGGCAGTGCCCAGGTCGCGAGCCCGGAGGCGGTGGTGCCCGACCACAGGCGCAGGAACGCGGTATCGAGCAGCACGGAACGTGCGGGCGGCGGTTGGGTCTTGGCGGCGGCGGGCGCGGGTGAAGTCGCCACGGTGTGGTGCTCCTCAATCGTGGGTGAGCGCGGCTCGACCCAAGGGCGGCGGCCTCAACGGCCGCCGCTGTCAGGGCTGTTGACGCGGAGTGTCGGCAGGTTCCGGGGCGCGGCGCCAAACATCGGCACCCCCGGGGTAGCTTAATGAAAATGAATACCATTACAGTACTCGAGTGCGGCACTCCTTCCCGGTGCACGACAACGCGCACGCCCACGCCCACGCCATCCCAGACCGGAGAACCCATGCGCCACCCCGCTCGCCTCGGCATCGCCCTGGTCGTCGTTCTCGCGACCGCGACCACGGGCTGCTCGACGGCCACCGGCGGCTCCTCCTCGGCCGACAAGCCCGCCCGCGAGGCAGCGGCCAAGCCGACGACCTTCACCAGCTGCGGACAGAAGCTGTCGTTCGACAAACCGCCCGAGCGGGCCGTCGCGCTGGACCAGACCTCGACCGAGACCCTGCTGGAGCTCGGCCTCCAGGAGAGGATGGCCGGGACGGCCAACCTGAAGACGAAGATCCCCCCGCAGTACCAGGCCGCCTACGCCAAGGTCCCCGTCCTCGCCCCCAAGATCGCCACCAGCGAGCAGGTACGCGCCGCCACCCCCGACTTCGTCGTGGCGGGTTCCACGGACCTGTTCACCAAGGACCGGGCCGGCACCCGCGAGGAACTGGGCACGCTCAAGGTCCCCACCTTCGTCAGCGCAGTGGACTGCCCGCAGCAGAACGCGAGCGGCGAGACCTCCTTCGAACTGCTCTTCTCCGACTACGAGAACCTGGGCAAGGTCTTCGGCGCCGAGAAGCGCGCGACCAAGCTCGCCCAGGAGCAGCGCGCCGTCGTAGTCAAGGCCGGGGAGACCGCGTCCAAGGTCGCCAAGGGGCAGGACCAGCCGACGGTCGTCTACCTCTACTCCGTCTTCAACGGCATGCCGTACGTGGCGGGCAAGAGCAGCCTGCCGAGCGAAATGAGCCGAATCGTCGGCGCGAAGAACGCTTTCGACGACGTGAACGAGGACTGGCCGGAGGTCTCCTGGGAGGAAGTCGCCGAGCGCAACCCCGACTTCATCGTGATCGGCGACCTCTCCGAGCGCGGCCTGCCCGGCGACAGCGCCGCCGAGAAGCGCGAAACGATGGCCAAGCACCCGGTGATCTCCAAGCTGGCGGCGGTGCGCGACAACAAGATCATCGAGGTCCCGGGCATCGAGTTGGACCCGTCCGTGCGCTCCGTGCACGCGCTCAGCCTGCTGGCGGTCGGCATGAAGGACCTCGGGTATGCCCGCTGACCCGGGCGCCTGTCCGGGACCGGTGGATCTGCTCCATCCTGCGGCCCGCCGGGCGGGGGTGACAGCGCCCGTCCTCGCGCTGCCGCCCTCCCCCGGACCCCGGGCGGGCCGGTCCGCGCCGGCCCGCGCGGGCCTGTTCCTCATCGCGGCTGCCGTGCTGGTCGCATCCGTGGCGGCGTCGGTACGGATCGGCACCACGGACGTGGGATGGACCGATCTCGCCAGGGTGCTCGGCACCCATCTCGGCCTGGGCGCCGAGCCGTTGCCGCCGCTGGCGGACTCTCTCATCTGGGATCTGCGGCTCCCGCGTGTGCTGATGGCGGCCCTGGTCGGCGCGTCACTCGCAGTGTGTGGAACGGTGCTGCAGGCGGTCACCCGCAACGCGCTCGCCGACCCCTACCTCCTCGGTGTCTCCTCGGGGGCGTCGACCGGCGCGGTCACGGTCGTCGTGCTCGGGGTGGGCGCGGGCACGCTCGGACTCACCGGTGGCGCCCTGATCGGCGCGCTGCTGTCCTTCGGCCTGCTCCTCGTGCTGCTGCGCCGGACCGGTCTGGACTCGGTCCGGATCGTCCTCACGGGCGTGGTCGTGGGTCAGCTCTTCACGGCGCTGACTTCACTGACCCTGATGGCCTCGGCGGACGCGGACACCACGCGTGCGGTCACCCACTGGCTGCTCGGCTCGATGGCCCCGGCGCGCTGGGAGGCCGTCGTGGTCTGCGCGATCGTCACGCCGGTCGGGCTGGCAGCTGCCTGGCTCTGCTCGAATGCCCTCGACGGGCTCGCGTTCGGTGCCGACACCGCCGCGTCCCTGGGGATCGGCGTGCGCCGGACCCGGCTGCTGGTGCTCGTGGTGACGGCCGTGCTGACCTCGGTCGCGGTGGCAACGGTCGGCGCCATCGGGTTCGTCGGGCTGATCGTCCCCCATGGGGTGCGTTTCCTCATCGGGCCGTTGCACCGGGTGCTCCTGCCCTACGCGGCGCTCGCGGGCGCGGTGTTCCTGGTGTGGACGGACGCGCTGGCGCGAGTCGCCTTTGCACCCCGGGAGGTGCCGGTCGGCGTGATCACCGCCCTGCTCGGCGTACCGCTCTTCCTCCTGGTCCTGCGCAAGAGGGGGGAACTGTGAGAATCACCGCCGAAGCACTGAGCTGGTCGGTGTCGGGCACGCCCGTCGTCCGCGACGTCAGTCTGGACATCGCGCCGGGCGAGACAGTGGGGCTGCTCGGCCCCAACGGCTCGGGCAAGTCCTCGCTGCTGCGCTGCCTGGCGGGGCTGCGGGTCCCGGACAAGGGCACCGTCCGGTACGACGGCGAACCGATACAGGACTGGGGCGCGCGCCGGATCGCGCGGCAGGTCGCCTTCGTCGAGCAGGACGCGGGCGCCGACAGCGATCTGCGGGTCACCGACGTCGTCGGTCTTGGCCGGACCCCCTTCCGGGACCGCTGGCGCGGCCCGACTTCAGCCGACCGGGCCGTCATCGTCGCCGCGCTGCACCGCGTCGGGCTCACCGCACTCGCCGGCCGGTCCTGGAAATCACTGTCGGGCGGCGAACGGCAGCGCGCCCATATCGCCCGCGCCCTTGCCCAGCAGCCGTACTGCCTGCTGTTGGACGAGCCGACCAACCACCTTGACGTGAAGCATCAGCTGGAACTCATGGAGCTGCTGACCGGTACCAGCCAGACGGTCCTGGTCGCACTGCACGACCTGTCCCTCGCCGCGCGCTACTGCGACCGGCTGCTGCTCATGCACCTCGGGCGCCTGGTCGCCTCCGGCGCCCCCGACGACGTACTCACCGCCGAGCGGCTCGCCGAGGTCTTCGAGGTCGACGCCGAGCTCGCCACCGACGCCCTGGGCAACCTCGCCGTCGCCTACCGCCGGCCCGTTCACGCCTCTCCCAGACAACTCACCCTGCAGCAAGGAACCTTGTGACAACGACGCCACACACCGCCAACACCGCAGCCGCTCGGACGGTCGACGCGCTGACAGCCGCCGTACTCGCGGGAGAGTACGGCCCGCGCCCCTGCGAACTCGTCGCCACCAGCGTCTTCTGGATCCACCACGGCACCCGGCTGGCCGGCGGCAACACCACCTACCTCAACCAATACGTACTCGTACGCCTCGGTGGTTCCTTCGGCGGCTGCGCCTTCGAAGCCGGCGATATCGCCCCGGTCATCTGCCGCGACTCCTCCGGCATCCCCCTCGACGTCCTGCTGCGTGAGGCGCCCCGCCCTCTGAGGATCGCCGCTCTCGATGCCTACCTTGCCGAGGCGCATCCGCACCGGGCCGCTGCGGATGCGGCGGAGGCCGAACCGGTCACTCTCCCGGCCGGTCCGCCGGAGGTCCGCGCGAAGGCCCGAGACGCAGCCATCGCCGGGCTGCTGGACATCGAGCAGGGCGCGAAGGTGGGTCTGATCGGCGTCGTCAACCCGTTGGTTGCGGCGATCCGGGAGCACGGCGGCGTACCTCTGCCCTGCGACTTCAATCTGCGGACCACCCAGTGGGGGGACCCGGTCACCGAAGACATGCACGAGGTTCTGGACCGGGCGGAGGCCATCGTCGCCACCGGAATGACCCTCAGCAACGGCTCGTTCGACACGATCCTCGACCGGTGCCGCGCCCGTGGCATCCCCCTGATCGTCTACGCCCAGACCGGCAGCGCCGTGGCCCGGGCTTTCCTCAGGGAGGGCGTGACCGCGCTGTGCGCGGAACCTTTTCCGTTCTCCCAGTTCAGCGCCGAACCGACGACACTGTTCCGCTACCGGACGGTGAGCGGCACGTGATCCCGGCCGCCCGCCAGGCCGTACTCGGTGCCGGTGCCCTCCTCACCGGCACCGGGTACGCGCCCTGCCACCACGGCGAGATTCTGCAGGGCGTCTTCCTCGACGACGCGGGACGCAGGTGCGCCGGCCTGGTCACCCTCCCGATGAGCGGGCTGGGCAGCCACGCCGAGTTCATACGCCATCCCGGCACCTCTCCTGAAGAGCTCTCGGTCTTCCCCGAAAACCGTACGAAGGCCCGTCGTGCGGCGGCCCTCGCCGTGGAGGCATGCGCTCTGCGGCGCGGGGAAGCGCCGTGCGGTGGGGGGCTGCGGCTCACGGGCGACATCCCGCTGGGCCTCGGCATGGGCAGCTCCACCAGCGACGTCATCGCCGTCGTGCGCGCCGTTGCGGACTCCTACGGCCTGCGGCTGCCGCCCGACACGATCGCCCGCCTGGCGGTGCGGGCCGAGCTGGCCTGCGACCCGTTGATGCTCGACGGCCGGCCGGTGCTCTTCGCCCAGCGTGAGGGACGCGTCCTGGAAGTCCTGGGCCCGGCCCTGCCGGCGCTCGTCGTGGTGGGCTGCGTCCTCGGCGGCGGCACGTCCGTGGACACCCTGTCGCTGCCCGTCCGGGGCCACGACGACGAGGACGTACATGCCTACGAACGGCTGAGGGCGCTCCTGCGGCGGGCCGTCGCCACAGGAGACGCCGCGCTCCTCGGCGAGGTCGCCACCGCCAGCGCATGGCGCGGACAAAAGCTCCTGCACCACGCGGAGTTCGACGCACTCACGGACATCGCCAAAGCCATGGGGGCTGTGGGCGTGCAGATCGCCCACAGCGGGGCGGTCGCCGGACTGCTCCTCGACCCCGCCGCCCCCGGCCTCGGACACCGCGTGGGGACCTGCGTACGCGCTCTGGAGAGCAACGGCATTCCCGCCACCCGGACCTTCACGACCTTTCCCCACGACCAAGGAGTTCCCGAATGGACCAGCACATCGCGGAATCAATCGGCAGGCCGGATCTGATACGCCTCGACGACCGGCTGATCTGCCTGCGCTTTGAGACCATGAAGGTCGTCTCCGCCCTGGCCGCCGTCCGCCACCTGCTCGACACCGGGACCGCCCGCCGCGGGGACACCCTGCTGGACAGCTCCAGCGGCATCTACGCCTACGCCCTCGCTCTGGCCTGCCACCGCTACGGCATGCGCTGCCACATCGTCGGCTCCACGACCGTCGACCACACCCTGCGCACCCAGCTCGCCGTACTCGGCGCGACGCTCGAACAGATGGAACCGTGCAGCGACCTCAAACTCGACCAGAAGCACCGGGTCGAACGCATCCGCGAGATCCTCGCCGAGCACCCCAACTACCACTGGATGCGCCAATACCACGACGACATCCACTACCTCGGCTACCGTTCCATCGCCCGCCGCATCCGCGAGGCGACCCGTGACGAGGACCTGACCGTCGTCGGCGGGGTGGGGTCCGGGGCCTCCACCGGGGCACTGGCCCGCTACCTGCGGGAAGACTCGCCCGGCGTCGAACTCGTCGGCGTACAGCCGTACGGAAGCATCACCTTCGGCAGCGAGCATGTCGCCGACCCGGAGATCATCATCGCCGGAATCGGCAGCTCCATCCCCTTCGCCAACGTCAGCCACGAGCTGTACGACACCATCCACTGGATCGCCTTCGACGCGGCCCTCGCCGGCAGCGTGGACCTGCTACGACGCCACGCGGTCTTCGCCGGACTGTCCACCGGCGCCGGCTACCTCGCCGCCCGCTGGGAACGCGACCACTCCCCCCGCCGCACCGTCATCTTCATCGCCGCCGACACCGGCCACCGCTACGTGGACACCGTCTACGCCCGCCACCGCGAAGCCGTCCCTCTCACGGACCTCACGCCCACCCCGGCGACCACGCACGCCGAACTCGCCCTCCCCTGGTCCCGGATGCAGTGGAACCGCTCACCGGCACCCGCGTCAGCCACGACGCATTCCCCGGCCTGAACCGCCCTCGAGGTGCCCACCGCATCGCTTCAGCGGCGTCTCTCCCGACCACCGGCGAGCACGGTCCGGTGTAGGACCGGTGCACTTCGAGGTCCCGATGCCTCCCTGAAGCAAGCAGCGGCGCCCGCAGCGCCGGCCTGAGGGCCGCTCGTCGTCGTGGGCTTCGGCTCGCCGGCGCGCGGCACGGCCGCACACTTGAAGGGGTTCGTCGTGCGGAAGGCGCGGGCCGCTGCCGGGGAAAGGCAGCGCGAGAAGGAGCCCGACCAGCCTTCTGGCACGAATCTGGCACGCGACGACTGATCACCACGCACAGCAAAAAGGCCCGGGTCTCTGACCTGGGCCTTCATCATGGAGCGGGTGACGAGAATCGAACTCGCGCTCTCAGCTTGGGAAGCGACGGCGCTTGGGGGTCCGGATAGCCTCTGACCTGGGCATACGTACTCCGAGGTGACGCCCGGGAGAGCACGATCGCACCGTAGTTGACCGTGGTTTACCGGTCTTATGGGCACGCTATGGGCACGGAGCCGGATTAGAGGCGTGGAGAGCTCCTCCTGGCGACTAACGGACCACCGAGCTCTGGGAGCGAGCACTGGCTGGAAGGGCGCGGTTGCGGGAGCACACGGAGCAGGGCTCAGCGGCGGCCGAACAATTCGGGACGGAGGTGGCTCGGAGTGGCCCCTGCAACGCGGGCCTGCTCGGGGTGGACACCGCCGAGGCGATAGAGCGGGCCGACCTCGGGGAGAGGGCCTGCGAGGAGGTGTCGGTCATCCGACGGGAGGGCACGACGGGAGGGCACGGTGCGCGCCCTGGACCGTTGAGGAACATCGGCGTCAGATCGTGCGTCTGTACGTTCCGCGACGAACTACCTCAGCAGCTGGCTAGGATCACAGTCCACACAGGCCCCTGGGGAGGGACAACCAGATGGAACTGGTACCCGGCGAGTACGAGTTCACCTGCTACGAACGCGACGGCGACGGGTCTGTGCAAGGCATTCGGGGCACCGACGACGATGAACCCGAGCTCGTCTGGGATAGGTGCGACGACTGCCGCGGCGAAGGAACCTTCATCTACGACGAGAAGGAGGCGGCAGAAGCCATCGAGGCTGGCCGCACACCGCTGCGTACGCCCTCCGCTACGTAGCGCCTGGCGTACGTCCTCAACCTCCGTACCTGGGTCACCCGACCCATCCAACCGGCCGCGTCCGCGCGGAACGACCGCCGCGGCGGTTCCGCTCGGTAACGGCCGGCGGAACGGATCGGAGTTGCCGAGCCTGTCACCCGTCAGTGAACAAGCCGAGCTGCGCGGCGACCGGCGCGGCCTGGTCCTCGGGCTCTAACAGCACCGGCTGTTCCCCGCCCAGCGGGGCCATCCGCATGGAGCCGGTACAGGAGACCAGCGGCCAGGCCGGTGCGCGCCATTCGGGGTCGTGGCGGGCGAGCTTGCCGTTCGGGATGGGTATGGGCCGCTGGCACACGGGACAGGTGTGGCGCGGGTACGTCACGATCATGACGCCAGGATGCCCGCCACAGCCGACAGCGGCCCAGAGTGTGGGGAGGGCGTCCTGCTGACGGCTCCTTTACGCGTTGAGCGTTGGCGGTGCCACCGGGGTGACGCGTAGCCCGGTGCCGTGCGCTGCGGACCGCAACACGTCCGACCAGTCCGTACCGCTCAACCAACGCAGGCCCATTAGCTGAGCGGTCCACTCTGCGAGGTCGGCCCAGGTACGCAGTCCCTCAGCCTCGATCGTGTAGGAACCGGCCCCGACATCCGGGTCACACGCCTTGTGGTGGGCCTGCCAGCGAACCCGCTTGGGGCCGTTGTACACGTCCATGAAGCTCCGAATCTTGCGGCCGGGGACAAGCTCGGTCCCGGTCTCCTCCTCCCAGGTACGGAATGCGGTCTCGTATCGGTTGATCTCTCCGTAGTCGATCCAGACGTACCCCTCCTCGTCGTCAACGGGGAGTTTGCAGGCATCGCAGATGATGCTGAGTTCGCGCGCGCTCATGGGGGTGATCCTCCCTCCCGGGCGGCACCGGCCGCAGGTAGTTGGGCTGAGACGGTCGTGAGGGCGGACGCCCGATTTTCCCCGCCGCCCGGCGAGTTTTAAACACGGTCCATATTGCGACGCTCGGCGGGCGGTGGCCCGGTGTCCGTTTCACCCGACCTTCCGCTGTCGCAAAGCCCCACCTGCGGGGTGGACCTGGCTCCGCCTGCCGCACGAACTCCGGCGAGGTAGCGCCGAAGTACCACACCCCGCGATTCGGCAAAGTGCCATTCCCTGCCCGCTCCCTGGAGGTCCGCACCCCCAGCGACCGCCGACCGGGCACGCTGTGGACACCCGGGTTGCCTGAGGCCGCTCCCGCCGTCCCGGCCAGCCTGGACCTGGAGCCCATCCGGATCGGCTACGCACGCTGCTGCACCGTCTCCCAGGGGCTACAGGGGCAGTTGGACGAGCTGGCGAAGGCCAAGTGTCACAAGATGTTCTCCGAGAAGATCAGCACCCGCGTGAAGGACCGTCCCAAGCTGGCCGCCGCCCTGGAGCTGGCAGGAGGCCGCGCCAGAACAGCCGGTGATCCTCACCGTGACCGAGATGAAGCGGCTGGGCCGCGACGCCGACGGACCGACCACCCTGGCCCGCACCCTCCAGGAACACGCCGCCAGTTTGGGAAGGCTGAGTGGCCCCCTGCCCGGCATCTACGACCTCAACGGCACCGGTTCCATCCTGTTCGCGTTCGGAGATCACCGGTCTCAGCCGTCGAGGTGTCTCGCAGGAGAGGCTTCCGAAGGGCCCGATTCCTTAGCTGCTAAGGAATCGGGTGGCCACGGCAGGGTGGATGAATTCGTCTGGGCCGATTCCAATCGAGTCCTTGCTTGACTTGCGCCAGTTGCAGCCCTGGTGAGCCAGCTGCACGTTGCTCAGGATGTCGGCTCCGCCAGCGGCGATGGGCACTACATGGTCGATGGCGGCAGACAGCGGGTCTGGCCACTGTGCTGTCTGGTCCACCGGGAAGGAGCAGAGCCGGCACCGCCAACGATCGCGTTCGAATACGTCGAGTCGCTCGTATCGCTCGCGGCCATTGCCTCGGATCCTGGCCCGACGACGATTCGCCGCGTCTGCTTGCTGGCGGCGACGGAGGTCCGGATCTTCGGCCCAGCGTCTGCGACGCGCTTCGTTTTTCCATGCCGGGAGACAGGCATCACAGCGAACCGCCGAGAGCTGCTTGGCCGTGATGTCCGCTTCGCAGTCGCGGCAGAGGCGTGTCCCTACGTGCTTCGGATAGGGCTTCGAGTGGCGCCCGAAGTACTCCATGCACGCTTGACTGCACCACTTGCGGCGGGGGCCGCTGAATGGCTGTCCAAATGACCGGCCGCAGCCTGCCGCGCAGAAGGTGATCTCATTAGCTGCGGCATCCCGTGCACAGCTGCGGCACCCGATGTGGCGCCGTCCGCCTGTGATGTCGGAGACCTTGACGGTCGTGCCGGTGCCGCAATCCAGGCACTCGACAGCCACTGCGAGCGTGGCTCGGACGTATGGCTCATTGAGAACCAGACGGAGACCTGCCAAGGCTTTGAGAGCTTCGGACTTGGGGAGAGCGCGATCCCGCCCCGCCCGGAGGCGTCGGAAGCAGTGGATGCAGGAACCGCCTCGGATTGCATTGCTTAACAGCACAGCTGACATCTCGCCGCAGCTCAGGCAGGCGACCTTCACGGGCTGGTTGCTGCCCTGGAAAGCCTCCAGCGGTCGGTAGCCGCTGTTCGCAAACACTTCCGAGGCGCAATGAGCACACCAGCCGGGCCGCCCAGCCGCCGTGTATCTGATGCCACACTGAGTGCACTTGGGCCCCAAGGCGTCGCCGTACAGCTTCTGCAGGCGTCGGTGCCGAGGGCAAAATCCGAAAGCGGCTGCCGCCTTCGGACAGTCCGCAACAGCGCATCCACGCAACTGCCGAGGAACTGCTTGGTGCAGCGGGTCTCCGTGCTTGTGCCAGCGCGCGTAATGACTACGGCAGTACCCACGCGCGACGACCAGGCCGCCGCAGCCTTCGAGAGTGCACTGCTTGAAGTCGCCGGTCGAGAGTCGCTCCTGCCGCTTGAGTTCGGCGCGCTCTCCACCTGCCCGCTGGGCACACTGCTTGGAGCAGAACCTTTGCCACGGCATGGCCTGCGGAGTGAACATCTGTTGGCAGTGTGCACATGCCTTGGCGAGGCTGGCGAGGCTGGCGAGCTTGCGCTGAGTCTGGGCCCGGCGGGTCTCATTGCCTAGTTCACGGCGTCGCTCCGTAGCGCACTCCTCGGAGCAGGTTGTGCAGGCACGGTGCCGGGTGGAGGGGATTGGGCCTGCACACACCACGCAGACGAAGTGTTTCTGTGGTGGGCGGCGGGTACCCCTTTTGTTCGCAACGCCCTGTCGCTCGCGGCACTCCACCCCGCAGTACTTGGCCTGGGGAGCCCGGCCTGGCGGGATGTTGCCGCCACACCATGCGCAGGTTGATGCCATCCTCTGGTTCTCCATCCGGCTGCTGCACGGCCAGGTTGCCATGAGCGTCGCACGAGGCACTGACATTCAGACGATGAACCGGTCAGCGTCGGTGGATCCGCCAGGCTGGCACGGTGGGGCATGGATCGCCGTGGAAGACCTGGCTGGTGTGCCGGCGTGGTGGCGGCGGCGACAGGGCACGCGCCCGGCTCGGGCCGACAAGCGGACGGCCAGCGTGCGTGCGTGCCCCGCCTCTGGTCCACTGCCTCAGCCTTCTGGTGCGCTTGAGCCAGTCCACGGCCAGTGATCGTAACAACGGGCTGCCAATCACGTAGGTGCGTCAAAACAAAGCAAGGTCGGCCTTGGTGAGAACCTTCCCCTCACCCGTGATCCCGGATTGCTCGATGGCCAACTTGGCCGCAGCCGGGTCGCCCGCAAAAAGAACAACAACGAGTGAATCCACTGCGCGTGACACGCACACGTAGAGAAGCCGCCGCGTGCGTTCCAAGACTGATTCCTTCCCGACGGCCAAGTTCTGTATGTCGGTGTCCGAAAGCGCCTTGATCCCGAACAGCTTCTCGTAGGAGTAGAGGCCGTAGTTTCCTTCTTCGTCATCCAGCACCACGATGACCTTGGAAAACTCGGCACCCTTGGTCCCGTGCTGTGTGGAGTAAGGCGACTGTTGCCCGATGTATTTGAAGTAGGCGGGAACTTCGTCTACGTGGCAGGCCATGAAGGCATCCAGAGCCTCCACTGCCTCCGATGAGAGCACGATGTCTGCGTGCTCACCCTCTGGCTCCAGGTATGCGGAGAGCCGCGGGTCTGTAGCAACGAGACCTGCTTTGACAGCCAGCCTCAAGACAGTGCCCACAGAGCCCGGCCCGCCAGCTTCTACGGTCTTTCGGAGGCGTCCTACGGCCTCGCGCGCAAGCGTCATCCTCGTCCGGATGTCTGGGCCCGGCATGTCCATATTCAGCACCGTTCCGTTCTGACGGAGAAGGGTCATAACGGACGCGGAGTCAACAGTGTCAGCTGCACAGAGAGGAAGAATCACGTCTTCAAACGGCCGGAGCGGCCAGGCGTTGCCTTCGTCAAATGCCTCCTTCAAGCTCTTCGAGCCACTGTCATGGAATGCAGCGTAGAGCTGCTCGAAACCCATACGCCTGGCCACCATGCGGTGCACGATCATGAGGATCTTCGCGCCCGCTCCGTCATCGGTCGGTTTCGCAGCCCAACTACCTGCGTTGCTGTTCTGCTCCAGCCAGGCTCTTACGTGCTCCAGGTGCTCACTTCGCCGGTCATCAGCGGGCAGAACAAAGAAGAAGAACTCACCCTCCACTCGCCTTTCTGCCGGGCGACCGGGCATCTGGACCAAACCATCAGCCTTGGAGCGCACCTGATTGATCACTTCAAGCACCTTATTTGAACTGCGGAAGTTTTCGCGCTTCTCAATCTGGTCCCAGCCTGCTCCCGTGGAAATCGAGCCCACGCCGCGCTGGTAGATCTGCTGCATGGGGTCACCGAAGAAGCCCAGGCAGACTGCGCCTTGCGCCTTGGTGCTGACATGCTTGAGCGCCTCGACGACGTTTGGGAAAGTGTCCTGGCTCTCGTCAACGAAGATGTACGGGTACTTGCTGGCAACGATCCGCGCAAGGAGATTGCTGTTGAGAATCAGCTCGGGAACCATCGTGACGATGTCTTCATGGCCCAATAACCCCCTTGCATAGTCACTTCCGGTTCCATACGAATAACGCTCAACCCCGTTGAGCTGTTCCAGCTGGGTTTGGAGCTTCTCAAGGTCGGAAGTATCTTTTTCGATGGTCGTCTTCCGAGTCCGCGACGAGTAATTTTCCTGCTTCGCTCTGAGCTCCTGTATCTTTTTCTCTAGGCGGTGTCGGACCCACTTCTTAATATCCCTTTGGAAGGGTTTGGCTAGGGTCCACAGGAAGCTATGGATGGTAGCCACTACAACAAGCGGGCTATTGCCCACGTCCGCGTGGATCTCTTTGGCTGCTACCTCGGTATAGGTGATGCAGGCTACATTCTGCGTCCGGGACCTTAAGCGGGCACCGTGCTTAGTCACCACATGGTCAAGTGCTTTCACCAATGACGTCGTCTTGCCTGAGCCGGCGCCAGCCACCATGACAAAGCATCTGAGGTGATTTTCGTCCAGGAGACTGCGCAGCTCGATATCGGCGGGAGTATCTGGCGCAGAGATGCGCGAGCTCATTCGTCCACTCCAGTCTCTGGCGAGGGTACGGGCATGGCAGACGGCCCGGGTGGTAGCAACCGGTCTCGGAGCCAGCCCAACCCGTCGAGGATGTACTGGGGAGGCTTCCACGTATTGTCCCGCTCGGCGATGAGGCCCAGCGCGAACCTGGTCTTATCGAGGTTGCGTACGCGCGTGAAGATCGCGTCATGCAGTTCTTTAAGTGTCAGTCGGTCCGATGCCGGAATGGAGAGGCCGATGGCCTTTCGCGACTGCTCCTGAGTCCAAACCAGGTTTTCGAGAGCAAAAGCTTCCTCAAGTGTCCGTCCGGCGATCTCAGCCTCGTCTCCCTTCCATGAAGCGGGGCGACGGGTCTGGTAGGCGATCCGGATGTTACCGTCGCGATTATCAACATCCTTGACGATCTTTTCGTTGTCCGGAAGGACGAGCAATTCGTTGATTGAGGTGAGTTTCGGGAACCAGTGCTTCAGTGCCTCGTTGGAGGTGACAGCGGCGGGTTCAGTTGTTCTGCATGCCTTTCCTTTCTCGTCATCTTCTTTTTCCGTATCCCTGCCCTGGGGCGGTTTAACGCTATCCAGATCGGTGATGACGAGTGTTGTGATTTCTAGGAAGTCGAGCAGCTCTTCGAACTTATGGGCGAACGCGCCGCCGACTTCGAGGATCGTCAGGTGGCATTTCTGCAAGTCAGGCATATTGCGCTCGATGATGAGCGGCAGCAGTAGGCGCTCGACGTTCCCCTCAACCAGGACGGCAGCGTCGGCAAAGAAGAGGTCGCAGTGGGTGAGCTTGAGGTACTGCTGGAGGAAATCGCGCGTCGCTGCTTCTTCCTTGCGGTAGAAGAGCGAGAGGTTCTTGACGTCACTGCAATGTAGTGAGCCGGCCCCCTTGTCGCGGCAGAAGTATCGGATCGGTTGAAAGCTCCGTTCATACAAGATGTGCGACGAGTGCGTGGTAACGACTAGCTGCGTATGGAATCCTGGCTTGGCGTCTGGTAGCAATTCGAATACCTTGCGAATGAATACCTGCTGGAGCTGGGCATGCAGATGGGCTTCTGGCTCCTCAATCATGATGAGGTGTACAGGTGGGCGCTGGCCTTCCACGTCCTCCCAGGCATGGTGGAAGTCCAGGATCTCAACGGCCATGTAGATGAGGTTCTTGAAGCCGAGACCGTTGTACTGGTCAGGCAGGATCGGTGATGATTCTGCGAACGGCCCGCCGTTGATCGAGGGAAGCGCGTAGTGAACGCGGGCACTCGTGCTCAGGACGTTCTGCACGTTGAACGAGGCCCTGACCATCAGACTGGGGTTGGTAGCCCCTGGGTAGCCCAAGTGCTCAATGCTCTTGAGGATTGACTCGAAGGCTTGAGCGAAGTGCTCGTTGAGAGCAGATTCGGAGTCAGCGATTGCGCTCAGAGCATCTAGGTCGGCTTCAAATTTTTGCAGATTGCGCTGGTAGTACCTGCTTAGCCTTCGGGATAGGTCTTCGGCGCGACCGTGTGACTCTGCATCTGTGAGATGCCGCTGCGCATTGAGGAAGTCGACTTTGATGAGCGCGCTGACTATTGTGCTGGCGCCAGAAGAATTCGATCCCAGATGGAACGGCTCATACCCGGGGTTGGGGATCAACTCGGCGTCACACTGTCGGGCGTCGAGAACGTAGTAGTTGGTCTCGTATTCAGTCGTCAGTCGCTTTCTCAAGTAGTCAGTGAGGTTCTGAGGCCACGGCTTGTATGTGGCGTCAGATTTCTCCTCGGGGAGCTTCCCGTCTTTGCGCGCGCTCTGGTAGTTCGCTACTAATGAGGATGGGTTCCTCGGCTCGTAGACCATCCGCACGCCCACGGGTTCCCCACCCCAGTCAAGTCCTGGTAGTAGGTCGAGTACGCGGTGAACATTGTCGTCGTCAACCTCAAACCAGAGATCGAAGTAGATCTTGGGTAGGTCCGTCTCCGCATTGCTTGTGGCGGGATCGAAGCAATTGAATTTGTCCCAGCAGTCGACGGTGAAGTCGTAGATCTGGAATCGGACCTTGGGGTCCAGGAAGCGCTGGAAGACATGAGTCGCTGAGGTCTTACCGCTGTTGTTCGCCCCGACGAAAATCGTTGTCTCTTTGTCGAGGTCTACTCGAACATTCTTAAGGCGTCGGAAATTCTGAACTCGAAACGACTTAATGTGCACAGGACCCTCTGTGTTTTCATGTGGTTAGGGTGCGTCTTGCGGTACGCACCCTTTTGTTGATCGCAGTGGCCTCATCGAGCTGATTTGGAAGGGCCCATCAGGGGCCTGACGCCTGCGTTAGCAATGCCCGTCGGCATGCAATGACGGATTCCTACGCGGCTCGTCGGGGGCCCCGCCACGCGGATCGCCAACTGCCGCTCACGATGGTCGATCGCGTGTTCGATAAACTCGTCTAGCATCTTCCTCGCCAGTGGCGCGGTCCTTCTACGTTAGCTTCGTGATCTTCTTGCCGACGGGGCAATCAGGCTATCTGATTGCTGGTCAGTGTGACTGCCGATTCGCGGGGTTCAGCATTAAAGCGCGGTGGCATGGTTGCGCAGTGGTCTCCAGTTGGTGGTGCGACGCTGAATAGCGATCTTCTGGTTGGTTGGCTGGGTGAGCTGACCGAGTCCCGCAGCAACGGCGGGGAGTCCCGGGGCTGAGCGGCCAGCAGCAGTTTTGATCGACGTTTGGGATCTTCACCCGCTCCACCTTGACCCTGGTAGCGCTTCTTGGTTTACACATCGGAGTCGCGGGAGGGCTCGCGTGTGTGGTGGATAACCTCCGTGAGGATCAGAGGAGTTGGGCGAGCGTCGAGTGTCAGTGGGCGCCTGTAACGTCGTGTCAATGCCTGGATTGGGCAGCTCCCGTTTCTGTCTGGCTCACCTGGGGTGATCTTTTTGACGCACGTTCGTGGGCACTACCGCCGCAATGGCTCGTACGTCCGCCCTCACACTCGACGCTCTAGCAGTCGGGGTTTGGCAAGAGCGCGAGCCGTTCGAGTGCGGCGGTGATCTCGCCGGTCCAGGGCCAGTGCTTGGTGAGGCGGAGGATCCTGCGGCGGCCGGTGGTGATGAGTTGGGCGGCCACGGAGAACAGGCGGAATCGCAGGCGGCGGGGTTCCCAGAGCCGTGCCTTGCCGGTGAGGGCAAGCATGGGCATCCAGGCCAGCAGGTCGAGAGCGATCTGGACGATCTCCAGCCAGACCTTGTTCTGTGCTGTTGTGTGCAGGGGCAGGTTGCGCAGGCCGGTGGCCCGGGCGGCCCGGATCCGGTCCTCGGCCCGGGCCCGCAGCCGGTGACGCAGCTCGAGGGCGGCGATCGGCCGGTCAGGGGTGTTGGTCGCGAAGCACGTGATCCGCATGCCGTCCGCGTCCGTGATCCGCAACTGAGCGCCAGGATGGGGCCGTTCCTTTCGGACGATCAGTCGCATGCCCTTGGGCCAGCCGTCCAGGAGCTTGCCGGTGAGCTCGGCGACCCAGGCCCCGTCACGGGCCTGACCATCGGTCTCGACGGCCGGGGTCCAGGCTGAGGCGGGGACCTTCAGCACGTGTTCGTGGATCGCTTCGGTGACCGTCATGCCGACCGAGTAGGACAGCCATCGTCCTCGCCTGGAGAGCCAGGACACGAAGTCGTGGGTGCCGCCCGCGGAGTCCGTGCGGATCAGAGTCTGCCGCCCTCGCCGGTAATGCTTCGGTAGTTGTGCCAGGGCGAGTTGGGCGGTGGTGATGTGGTCGGCTGCCGTGTTGGAGCCCGCATTTCCCGGACGGAGGAGGGCGGCGACGGGCTCACCGGTTCCGCCCGGTCCGTGGTCGACGAACGCCGTCAGCGGGTGATGGCCGTAGGTCTTCTTCCAGGTCGCAGCCGCGTCCTCCTTGTCGGAGTGGGCGATCACGAGGACTCCGTCGAGATCGATGATGACCTGGCCCTCGGCGTCCGGGGGGTTCTCGCCGGCCAACGACCAGACCCAGCTGCGGACTTCGGAGCGTGCGGACCGGATGGCTTGCAGGGCTTTGTCGCCGGAGGCGGCGAGGGTGCCGATCAGGCGGGAGATGGTCGGGTCGGAGGCGACCGGGCCGAAAACGGCCGGCTCACACCGCAGCATCGCGACGTCCGCGAGGCAGTCCCCGCCCAGTGCGACCGCCAGGGCGACGTCCAGGAGGGCCTTGCCGGGATCGTGGACGGCCCGCGGTTTGCTCCACGGAGCCAGGGCCTGGGACATGGCCTGGTCAAGACCGGTCTTGTGGACCGTTTCGACGAGCAGGACCGAACCGGCCTGGGAGACGACCTGGCGGCCGTTGTCCTGGACACGGACACGGGGATAGGACCCGATAGAGTGCTTCACCTGGGAAGTGCCTCCGGCGGTGGCAGAACAAGGACCTCGACAATCCTTATTCTTGCTGGTCAGAGGCACTTTCCGCTTTCCTGACCGCCTGCCGG
The DNA here is from genome assembly GCF_055595715.1 of Streptomyces sp. NPDC040410. Classification (NCBI taxonomy): domain Bacteria; kingdom Bacillati; phylum Actinomycetota; class Actinomycetes; order Kitasatosporales; family Streptomycetaceae; genus Streptomyces; species Streptomyces sp. NPDC040410. The sequence continues at coordinate 299,934 of NZ_JBVIVK010000002.1, read as the reverse complement.
ACAGCCCACCTCGTGATAGCGCGAGGCTAGGGGGTCGAACACTTCCACTTCTGCCCGATATGTCGCCACGTCCCGTCTTCGAACTGCCGCGCCCGGCCTGCGACGCACTTCGGGGAACTCGGCGACGCACGTTCGTGGGTACTACCGCAGCAACGGCTCTTACGTTCGTCCACAGGTTCGTCGGTTCAGTGCTCCGATTGTCGCTGCTGGTGGAGGGGGTGGACTGTTACTCGTGCTCGTTGTGCTGGCGCTCCTGAGCGGCGGCGGAACGGGCGCAGGGGACACCCCCAGTAGGCAACCGACAGTGCACATGAGCTCTCACGATGGGACTACGCCGTGACAGGTTCCCCTGCGAGGCGTGGTCCTGCATGAATGTGCAGGACCACGCCTTCTGCGGCTGACCGACGCGGTGGGTCTGGCCGACTATTCCCTAGGGGCTCGCAGGCGGCTCACAGGCCCGTGACGGCCTGCCCGGTGAGCGCTTGGGCGATCTGCCAGAGTTGACCGCCGCGGGACGCCTTGACGAGTACGACGTCACCGGGGCGGAGGATGGATTCGAGGTAGGCGGCGGCGGTGGCGTTGTCGCCTACCAGCGCAATGTCGGGGACCCCTGCCGCGCCTGCGGAGAGGGCCAATTGCTTGGCGAGGTCTCCGCCGACTGCCACGAGGAGATCAACGCCATTCTGGGCTGCCATGCGCCCAACCTCGTGGTGGGCTGCGACGGCCTTGTCTCCGAGCTCCAGCATCTCTCCGAGTACGGCGATCCTCCGGCCGCCTGCGGCCTCGGTCGTGTCGCCGTCTGCCTCGGTCATCAAGACTCTCCGTTGTGAATGAGGGGCGCGAAGGTGATCGCGCGGCCTGTGTAGGAAGCGGACACGCGGCTGAGCGTCACGCGATGGTGTGTCTGACCCCAGGCCGACGGGTCTCGGAAGTGGACCGTTGGGTCGGGGCCGTCCTCGTAGCCGCGAAGGATGACGAGATGGCCGCCGGCGCGGCCGTCATCGGGGAACTGCTCGGTCACGGACACGATGAGCGGAGCGTCGTCGAGCCGTCTCGTCAGGTCCTCGACCGGGACGGGCTCGGCGGCCGAGGGGACTCCGAGGTCGGTCGCCAGGCTCGCGATCCCCGCGTGGAGTGCTCCGCGCGGGGTCAGAACCTCGTGCTTGACCGCGAGCTTCAGCAGTTCCGTGACCGTGGGTGCCTCGCGCCCGTAGGCGAGAAGGATCATTCTCAGCGAGGCCAGTCCGCACGCCCGGTTGGACCACTCGATCCTGTCCCCGGGCGCCCAACCGCCGTGCAGATCCCACTCGGCGGGGTCGATGAGCTGACGGCACATGGGGACATCGTGGACGCGCGGCACAGCGGCAGGGCTCCTACGGCGAGACGGCAGCCTCCCGAGTCAGTGTGGTGCTGGAGAACGCGGGAGTGGGCAGAGGAACATCGTATGGCGGGCGGGCTAGCGCCTCGTGCAGCATCGCCAACACGACATCCGTGTGCGTGAGTCCGACCATCGCCGCCCCCACGGCGAAGTTGCTGTCACGGGACATGCCCGGCGTGCTATTGACCTCCAGCACGTACGGCTCGCCGTCCTCGGTGAGGATGAAGTCGATACGCGCTGAACCGCGCAGCCCGAGCCCGTCCCACAGCGTCCGGGCATCCTCGGTGATCTTGTCCAGCACATCGGGGTCCAGTTCGGCAACGCGCACGCTGACCGTGCCCCTGGAGTCCACGTCGAGCTTCGTGTCGGCGTCGTAGAAGTCGGCTTCGGTGGCGTCGGTGGACAGCGGCGGGAAGGCGACGACCGAGCCGCCGGGCAGCTCCAGCAGCCCCACAGTCATCGGCGTGCCAGCCACGTACTCCTCGACGAGCACAGTCGTGCCCTCGCCGCCGCTCGCGTCCGCCAGAGCGCTGGGCAGATCTGCCGGATTGCGTACGAGGCTCATGCCCACGCTGGATCCCCCGAAGGGCGGCTTCACCATCACCGGGCGCCCGTTCCAGGTCATCGGGCCGCCGGACCAGACGTGCCAGCCGGGCGTAGGGACACCCAGCGTCAGCATCACCCGCTTGCAGAGAACCTTGTCGGCAGCCACCGCGGACGCCCCAACCCCACTGCCGCAATAGGGCACGCGCAGGTAGTCGAGCAGGCCCTGCAGTCGGCCGTCCTCTCCGTACGGGCCGTGCAGGTTGGAGAGGGCCACGTCGTATTCGACCAGTTCCATGATGAAGTCGGGCTCGCACGGATTCAGCACCTTCCAGCGGGCGCCGATCTCTTCCAGTGCCTCGGCCAGGGCGGTGACAGAGCGCTGTTCGACGGGGCATTTCGAGTGGTAGAGCCTGTCCTCGGTGGACACGGGCCCGTAGATGAGGGCGACGCCGAGGCTGTGGCGGCTCTGACCCCACTCTCGAAGCTCCTCGACGGCCTTCTGCACCGCAAGGCCCGAGCTGGGGTTGAGGAAGAGAGTCATGCGAGTACTCCTTCGAAGGTGGTGGTGACCGGGCCGCCGACCCAGTGAGTTCGGTTCGGTCGGGCGTCATGGGGCCGTACCGTGAGCGGCTCGCCGGCGCGGTTGTGGACGGTGACGGCACGTCGGGCCACGAGTCCGCGCATGGTGGCGACGACGACGGCTGCGACTGCCCCGCTTCCGCACGACAGCGTTTCCGCCTCGACGCCGCGTTCGTAGGTGCGGATCTTCAGCGCCTGGTCGCCGGCGGGCTCAACGAAGTTGACGTTCGTCCCCAGTGGGGCGAGGTCGGCGTGGTGGCGGACGAGGCGCCCGACCATGGCCGTGTCGATGGCGTCGACGTCGTCCACGATGGCTACGACGTGTTCGGTGCCGGTGTGGGCGCTGTCGAACCAGGTTGGCCTGCCGTTGATGACGACCTGTAAGCGTCGTGGGAGGACTTCACCCACCTCGGCTGTGACCCACACGGAGTCGTCGGACACGACTGCCTCATGCACCACGCCAGCCATGTGAAGACTCATCTGCTGGAAGCCGTGATCGTGGTGAGCGGCCCAGGCGGAGCACCGCAGGGCGTTGCCACACATGGTGGCGATCGAGCCGTCGGCGTTGAAGCAGGTGACTTCGAGGACGGCAGGTCGGTTGCTGACCAGCGTGCTGATGACGAGGCCGTCCGCACCTACACCGGTACGCCTGGCACACAGACGTTCCGCCTTCTTGGGCCACTCGTTGTCGCCGTCCGGGCCGAGGTCGGAGAGCAGGACGAAGTCGTTTCCGGCGCCATGGATCTTGCGAAAGTGCATGGCAAAGCTCCTCGCATGCTTGAGGTGAGGGTGACGATGGGGTGCCCGAACAGGGCAGGTCAGCGGAAGTCGATGGGCCGGTATGTGATCCGGGCTTCTCGCATGATCAAGGGCTTCCGCCCGGCAAAGATCAGTACGCGGTGGGCTGCGGTGCCGGCCGACCGTATGTCCCGGACTCGGCGGTACACGCCGTCGAGGTAGACGAAGTCACCGATGCGGACATCGCTCGGCGGCCGGGTGCTTCCCATGGTTCCGCGAGGCGGAGGCGGTATGGAGGGCGCCTCCTTGGTCCTGCGCTCGTACATCAGTCCCTCCAGATTCCGAGCAGGAGGGAGCCGCCGATTGCGATGAGGCTTACTACGTAGGCGAGTTGTTGGCTTCGGGGACTCATCGCGCTCCGATCAGGTGCTGCTCCACACGATCGCGGACTGAGGGAATGCCTATCTCGGTGAAGGGCACCCAGGCCGCTGCGCCCGTCTCGATCATCGAAGGGAGGACCGCGCCCGAATGGGCCCGGAAGAGGTAACGGATGCCGACCCGGAGACGGGGGCCGTACCTGTGCTGCCCCGGCCGGGTCACGTCCACCAGGAAGGGGCCCTCGGCGCCGGGCTGCGTCCATACGTCCCGGATCCCGACCTCCTCGGCCAGCAGGCGTAGAGCCGCCTCACTGAGGGAGTCGTCCACATCCTCCGGCTCCGCCTCCGCGAGGGCATAGCCGTCCCTGTGCCTCAGGCACAGGACGCGGTTGCCTTCGTCTACGACGACGGCTCCCGTGACCACCAGGGGGCAGCGCTGGCCGTGGGTGCAGGCTCGGCGCCGCGAGTGATCGCGGGCCGCGTCGTAGATCGGCAGCAGCGCCATCCTGTCGGCGGGATGCTCGTGGATGTAGTGGGAGAGCTCCCGGATGATCTGGTCGTCCCTGACGCTCACGGGGCATCCAGCCCGTTCCGCTCGGCGTAGATCCACAGCAGTCGCTGGGTCAGGAGGGCGACATCGCGGAGGTAGAGGTACGTCCCGAAGGTGGGCGTCTCGGCGGTCGGTCGGTTTGTGAGGTCGACCAGCCTGGTCCCCTCGCGGAGCAGTTGCCGCACCTCGCTGTCGTCGGCGGCGCCCAGATCCTCGCGGAGCAGCCGGTTCAGTTGACCAGCGGTCGTCGGCAACTGCCTGTCCATTTCCGCGCGGGTCGTAGTGTCCATTCGCAGGCCGAGGACGGCATTCGTTCGCGAGGAGATCGCCTCTACGTCGATGAGGGTGTCGTCGCCCTCAGTGTCCTCGGCCGTCTCGAATGTCTTGCCCGTACTTGCCACAGTCATCTCTGGCCCCTCCGGAGCACGCTTTCAGCTGTGCCTATAAAGCTAGGAAGGGAGTTGGATGGGGCTCCATGAGTGTGCCGAAACTTGCCGGGCGTTCACCCTAGAGATTCGATGGCGGCAGTGATGAGTTCACGCGCGGCGGGGCCGTAGACGGCAAGTTCGGCCAGTTCGCTGAACGTCTTGGCATACATGGCAAGTTCGTGCTTCTGGACGACAGTGAGGTGAGCCGAGATCAATTCGACGTTCACCAATTCGTCGTCGTAGAGGAAGAATCCCTCGACCGGCCAGAGGCCCGAACGGTCGGCGTCCTGGGGAATGATGCCGACGCTCACGGACGGGAGGGCCATGACGCTGAGCAGGTAGCCGAGTTGGCCCGCCATCACGTCCGTGCCACCGATGCGATACCGCAGAACGCTTTCTTCCAAGAGGATGGCGAACTTGTGGTTCCCGTAGACGACCTGCTGCTTCTCCACACGCACTTTGACGGCCGCCGGCACATCGTCGATGAGCCCACGGCGGTCGCGAATAGAGGTCAGAAGGGCGGTGATGTACGACGCCGTCTGCACCGGACCGGGGATGAGCCAGGGCGAGTAAATACGAAAGCGCTCGGTGCGCTCCCAGAGGGGAACCACGGACTCCTGAGCCCACTTGAGCCCATGGCGCTCCATCTTGCGCCACTCGACATACATGCCCTCAATTCCGCGGGCAGTCGAGACGAGGTCCTCTGCTTCACTCTCCGCGCCGCAGGCCGAACACCAATCACGAAGGTCGCGCTCCGAGGGGGCGCGGGCGCCGCTCTCGAAGCGCGAAGCCTTCGACTCATGCCAACCCAGCCCCTGGGCCAGTGCTCGCTTGGTGAGTCCGGCTGCTTTCCGGATTTCGGCGAGGCGTTGTCCGAGCGCCTTGCGGGCTTCCTGGACGCTCGAAGACGGCGATGTCATGTCGGTACGCGGGTGCCGTTCGAGCTATCAGGCCAGGTCGAACTGCGCGTGAGGTGTAGCCCGATTCCACACGGCCTCGAAGGCCGATTCGCACAGCTTCGCCACCTCCGGGTCTTCCGTGAGTTCGACCTCCATGTTCTCGCCCTCGCCGTCGAAGTGGTTGACGAGGACGAGGCTGGAGTCGAACAGCCAGAAGTCGTTGCCCGGCAGCGCGATGTCGGTCGCGTTGCGTCGCGAGAGCCACCGCACGCCTTCGCCGGCAGCGATGTTGAGGCCGTCCGTCACGTCGTACTCGAAGCGGATGTACTCGCTGACCGGCGTCGAAACGACGCGGGCGCGTCGGACCTCGACGCCTCGCGAGGTCGCCTCCGTGACGATGGCGTGCCAGTCGGCCCAGCGCTCGGCGGGATCGAGGACCACGCCGGCCTTCCAGTCGATGAAGGCCGGGTCCGCCTTCATGTAGGCGTCGCGCATCTCCAGGTGGACCGCGGTCCTCTGGCAGTTGCGGAACAGCTCCTCAAACGTCGGGGGCCTCGTCATCCTGCTTCACCTCCAAGAAGAACTGCACCATGCGACGGGGGATCTCCACCACCGACTCGTGCCCGGGGATGTCCATTTGCCCGAGGCGCTCTGCGTCCTCCACCTTCCACCCCTGCACGAGGTAGCTGTCCTTCTCCTCGTCGAGGTAGATGGTGGGCGAGCCGCCACTGGGACTCTCCGGGTCCTTGCCGAGCTTGCGCAGGGCCATGATGTCCTCCTCGGAAGCCGGTAACGATCTCTGTGCCAGAGCTTGCCCGCGTCCGAGCCATCAAGCCAGGAACTTGCCCAAACTTGCCAGGACTTCGGTCAGACACCCGAGCAGGGAGACCTGCTCGACGGCTCACGGGTGTGGATGCGGTCCGCGTCGTCGGATCACCAGTTCGCCGGAGGCAGACAGGGAAGATCCCCAAAGTACTGGTGCACTGCGAACAAGCATGTCAACGTGGACGACCTTCCAAACCCCCAGGTCAACGACCTTCATTGACCTGTCCCCGAGCCTACGGAGCTGCCCTGCAATCGCACCACCCCAGCAATCTCTTCCGCCCCGAACCGCCGAACCTGGTGTACTGGGTCACCCCGCGCCACTTGGCCGGCGATGACGACGCGCTCGCCGAGCGGATCGGCGACACCCTGGCAAGCCTCGGCTGGCGCATGTGGCCCACAGCCCGCCACACCCTGCTGTACATCAGCCCCAACGGGCTGTGCGGCGCCGAGTGGATCCTCGCGGCCTACCCATTCGAGCTGGGCGGCCTGCCGGTGGCCTGGCAGCTGAGCGCCCGCTCCCATGCCACGTCCGTGATGCCAGAGTGGAATGCGTACTTCACTACTGGCGTCCCGTACGAGGCACTCGCTGATCTCCTCGTGGCGATGGACGCCCGTGAGGAGCCCGATACCGGCCTCGCGGGGCCCGAGAAGGTCCTTGCCGCTCTCACCGCCAGGGGCTGGATCCGCGACGTGGACCGCCCCCGCACCACCGCCACGGACCCCGGATTCTCGGCCTCCGTCTCCCTGGAGATGCTGCCGCCGCTCATCGAGGACGCCGACCCGCGCCCTGACTTGGCGGGCTGGCAGGCGTGGGGGGGGGGAACCCGTCCTGGGCGCTCCGTATCTGTGGTGCGCCGCCTTCAGCGCCAGCGTCCCCCACGACCTGGTCGCCGCGTTCGCCTCCTCGCTCGCTTCACCGGACCCGGTGCCGCGCCACACCGTGCCCAAGAGCGCCGAGGGCCGACTCACCGTTGTCCGCCGTAACTGACGACGCCCAGAGGATCCGTCGGCGGGCAGCTTGTCGCTGATCCCCCCGATCGGAGGCACATTCTCGTGCCCGCCAGAAGACAGAACGGAGGTGCGCGTCCAAACCGCCCCCTCACAGGCAGAGGCAAACCCTCGGTTGCTCAGAAGCACGCCAGCAGGACGGCTGTCGGTTCGAACTGCGTCACCCTGGTGATGAAGCAGCCTCAAGATCCGGGTAGCAGGGCTGTGACGGTGGACTGGACGAGCTGGGCTGCGGCGAGGACGCCGGGGATGCCTCCGCATCGTTCGACGAGGTTCTGCAGCATGTAGCGCAGAGTGCCGGGGTCCTGATCGGGTTCTTCGAGCCTCGGGGCGATCATGTCGAGGTCGCGCAGGGCGCCGTCCACCTCGGGGTATTGGCTGCGCAGTTCTTCCAGGCGCCGTCGCAGGTCGTCGATGCTGTCGCGGGCCTCTTCGACGGCTTCGTTGGTGATGTTGTTGGTCTGGGTGGCGTTCTGGGAAAACGGCGCGGCCTGGGCGGGGCCGGTCATGTTGCCGGTGTTGATGATGCCGAAGTTGGGGCCGTTCGGTACTGGGTCGGGCTGGCGGCGGGTGCGCATGCGGGGGCTCCTGGCGGGCTCTTGGGTCAGTTCGTCATGGAGGGGTTGACGGAGAACGGCGTGGCCTGCACGGCGCCGGTCATGGTGCCGCCGTTCATGACGCCGAAGTTGTAGATGGCGGTGGACTGTTGCCGGTAGGCGGCGATGTCGACGTTGTGGTCGCGCAGGAAGATTTCGGTGGAGTCGAAGACCCGGCGTTGCATCATCTGCACGTAGTAGCGGGCGTCATCGTGCATGTGCATGTCCTCCAACCAGCGGAGGCTGTAGACCTCGCGGAGACTGACCGGCCCGCTGCCCGGGTCGAGCTCGGGGCGCTTGCGGGCCTTGCGGCGTATGAGCCGGTCGAGTCCGACGTAGACGTCGCCGAGGGCGTTGAACGCGGTGCGGCCCAACCATTTCAGGCTGCGCGGATCTGCGGGCGCGAGCCCGGCGACCTTCGGGTTGAGCGGGCCCATGATGTGTGGGCGGACGGTGACGCGCAGGAAGCCGCCCTGGTAGGCGAAGTGGACGAGTATGGCGGCGACGAGGTCGCCGTTCCAGGCGGTGACCCGCGCCCAGATGTAGCGGCGGGCGACCTCCTCGGCGGGCTTGTCGCCGATGTTGTCCAAGGCGAGGGTGTGCAGGCTGCGCCAGGCGTCGTCGTCGATCTGCTCCCAGCGCTCGTGGTGGATGCCGGCGATCCCGATGACCTCTACGCGCAGTTTCGGATGATCACGGTGATGGGAGGGCGCCGGATCGTGCAGGCGGCGCGCGATGTGGGCGTGCAGCTGAGCAGCCGTGAAGTGCTTCAGCGGCTTTCGGGCCACCGGTTTGTTGTGCTTCGCCAGCGCGTCCAGGACGGCCTTGGCTACCTCGGCCATGTCGGGCTGAGCTGGCTTTTGTGCCGGTGAGCCGAGGCCCGGAAGCGGTACTGCGCTGTCGTCTTCGGCGTCCTGGCCCTCGGGGGCTGGCTCAACGTCGATGCCGATGACGGCCTCGTGCCACGCTTGAAGCCCCGCCCCGAGGAACCGGTGCCGATCGCCGTTTGCGCGACGTTCGTGGAGGTACGGCAGGGCGTGAGCCTGCACTGCGGTCGAAGGCGCGTGGAGTTCTCCGGCCAGCAGGGCGTTGAGCCGCAGCTGGGCCAGGTAGCGCTCGGCCAGGTAGACGCCCCACAACCCGGCCAGCAGGACGAGGATGGCCCAGCCGGCAGTCAAGGCGCCGGCGATGGCCTGCCAGACAACGACCGCGACCGCGGCCACGACAGCCACTCGGCGTCTTCGCATGTGCTGGATGGCACGATCGCACGCGTGCACCACCGGCTCCTGATGGAAGCCGTAGACAGGTATTGGCCGCGCCGACTTCTTGATCCGACGGCGCACCCAGACCGCGTAGTCCTCACCCAGCACCACCTCTGGCGGCTTCGGCTCCGACGAACCGGCAGCCTTCTCGGCCTCCTTGGCCGGGAAGAGCCATCTCAGACGCTTCCGCACGGCGGCCTTCAGGTTCTTCCACAGCTGCGCCAGTAAGTCACGGAGCACGGCCAGCCAGTCCGTACGGGCGAAGGCGACCGCGCTCAACCGGCGAGTGACGCCCTCGGTGTAGGCCCCGTGCCTGATCATCTCCCCGGCATTGGCCGCCGTCCCCAAGGGCACTGCGGGTGCCGAGAACACCGACTGGTGCTCCGCGTATGACAAGTTCCCACCCCCGTGTCTCCTGGCGGCCGGCCACGACGATCAGCGGCGGACGCAGAGGGGCATCGTCCTCGGGTACAGGAAGCACCGCCATACCGCAAACCCGCACAAGCTGCGCACGGAGGCGCCAGGGTCGAACATTGACCGAAAGGCGCCTCCGCAGCGGTGTTACCTGCGGTGTCCCTGCGGTGCGCCGCCTTGACCGGGAAGCCGAGCGGCGCCGAGGGACGAGGCCGGTGTGCTGTGGAGCGTGGGCCGAGCGGAAGGTGTTTCGACCGCGTCGGCGGGCAGGTCGGCGATGTTGCGCAGACGCCAGACGAGGGCGCCGCTGGCCGACCCCGCAGTGTCCAGTTCGCGGTGGGCGACGGCTTCGGTCAGCAGCTCCCGGGGGTTGTGGCCGGCGTGGTAGGCGTGGGTGTCTGTGGCGGCCAAGGCGGGCCAGCCCGGTTCGTTCCCCACCGCCTCGGCGATCTCGGGTGCGCTGGAACGCGGAGGACGGAGGCGGCCCACTCGCGTACGGGCTGGACCAGGCGCAGGCCCTGGGCGTGCGCTCGATCTGTTCTCTCAGGAAACGCGCCGCAGCTCCTGTTCGGAACGGCCGTGGTGTTCCGATTCGGAACGGCCGTGGTGTTCCGATTCGGAACGGGTTTGGTGTTCCGATTCGGAACGGGTTTGGTGTTCCGAGGCGGAACGGGTTTGGTGTTCCGAGGCGGAACGGGCTGTGTGCTCTCACCGCAACGGTTCCGGTGATCGTCTCCGGCTCCCTCTGGGCTCGTGGATGCCGACCTGGAGAAGACGTTCGTTGAGGCCCAGGTTCCCCCCCCCAAGGCCCTGGCCCCTCCGCCTTGACCTTGGCAGAGGGGCTCGGCGCATGTGCTGAATCAGCGCGCCCTGCGGGGTTGATCGCTTCGACTCGCCGAAGACGGAGTGGCGTGACCGTTGCCCGGAGCCGCGGTGGTGGTGCGTTGAGGCATCGCGGTGGCGTCGGCGGGGAGATCTGCCATCCGGCGCAGCCGCCACGTCAGCACCTCGGAGACCGAGTCCGCGGTCGCAAGCTCGCGCCGTCCAGCCGCTTCGGACAGGAGCCCCGCGGGGTCGTGTCCGGCGGCCTCGGCGTCGGCGAGCGTGGCGGCCAGCGCAAACCAGCCCGGCTCAGCCAGAGCCTGTTCCGCCAGCTCCGGCACTGCCTGGCGGAGGTGAGCAGCCTGTCTCTGGCGCAGTGGCTGGGACAGATTCCGGCCCCGCAGGTACAGCGCACCCAACGGGATGTCGGCGGCGGCCCGGTAGGCGGTACGCAGGTGCTCGGCGGCCTGGTGGGCGGCAGCGGCCTGCTGGGCGTGGCTCTTCTTTGCGTGCCAGTGGGCGACAGCGGTGACGAGAAAGAACAGCATGTCGATGGCCATAGCGGTGGTGGCGCCGTTTTCACCGCGGCCGAGAGCGGACCCGCTGTGGACAAGGTCGCGCGCGGCCTGGCGCAGGGCGCGGTCGTGCCCGCGTTCGGCCTTGATGTGAGAACGGGTGGCCCGCTCGAAGGCGAAGGCCGCTTCGCGAAGTTCGGCCCGGGTGTGGGCCGCGGAGGTCTTGGCGAGCGCGTCGAGGACCTCACAGGCCGCGGTGATCTGCGCGGCCACCTGGGCGTCCTCACCGTCATCGACAACCAGCAACGCCTGCCACACGGCGGAGGCAGTCCGCCGTCGAGCCATCGCCGGGCCACTGGATGTCGGGGCTTGGCCCTTCTCGTCTGGGGACGTGTCGGTGCTCCGGGAGGAGGCGTCGCCCGCCCAGCGTTCCCGGATGCGGGGCAGGGACAGGTCGGGTGCCAGCGTGGAGCCTGCGTAGAAGACCGGTTCCTTCTCCCGGTTGCGGTCGTCGGGGAGAGCGACCTTGTAGCCGAGCAGGTCGCCGGAGGGGGCGACGCGCTTGCGGATCAGTAGGCCGGCGGCGGCCAGCCGCTCGAAGAACTCCTCCTCGCTCGTCGCGCCCGCCGTTGCCCGGCGCACGGTCTCCCGCAGTTCCTCACGTGCTGGGCGGTCCCTGCCTTCGCGTTCGGCCTTGTGGCGCTCCGCGCTCGTTGGCCTCTTGGCCGCAGTGCCGTCGCCGACAGCTACGCGGTGCAGGTCGTAGTCGACCTCGATGCGGCGGGCTTCGTCCTGGGCGCGTCTGCCGGAGCGGTGGTGGTCGGGGCGGCGGCCGTCCTCGCGGACGAGGGTGGCGATGATGTGGATGTGGTCGTCGGCGTGACGGACCGCGGCCCAGCGGCAGCCCGCGCCGTCGCCGGGGTCGATGCCGGTGGCGGCGACCATGCGGCGCGCGATGTCGCCCCACTGCTCGTCGGAGAGGATCGGGTCGTCGGGGGCGGCGCGCACCGAGCAGTGCCAGACGTGCTTGTCGGGACGCTGGTCTGGGGCGAGGAGGGCGAGGGGCTGGTCGAGCAGGTGAGCGAGGTCCTTCTTCGTCGTGGACGGGTCGCGGCCGGGGTCGGGGGCCAAACCGTCGAAGGAGGCGACCAGGTGCGGGTCGACGTGTTCCTCGTGGGTGCCCTTGCCATACAGGTAGTGCAGGAGCCCGAGGCTGTTGCTGCCCTGCTTGTGGATCCGGGGGATCAAGCCGCCTGATCCTCCTGCCGGTTGGCGACCCTGTCCGCCGCCCGCTGGACCGCCTGTGCGGCGCGCTGCAGATCGGCGAGGGCGGCGGCGAACTCCGGAGCGTCGGCACCGGAGTTGAGGGCCTTGGCAGCCTGGTTGACGTTGCTGCCTGCCCAGCCGAGCTGACGGCGCACACCGAACAGGGCGGTCAGGATGTCGCGCTCGGTGGCGATGGCGGCGGCGGTCCGCGACTGGTCCCGGGCGGCGGCCAGACCGGAGTGGGCCAGGAACCCGGCCACGCTCATGTCGACGTGGTCGGCACCGGATTGGATGATGGCGAGTTCCAGGTCGTTGAGGCGGACGCTGTGGGCGGGGCGCTGCTTCTTGTCACGTGGACGCGCTTTCCCCTTCTTGGGCTTGGCCTTGCCCTTGCGGCCGGCCTTGCCTGGCTGCGGTCCGCCCTCGGCCGCAGCCTTCCCGTCCGGCGCCCCCTGGTGCCGGACGGGCCCCGCCACCCCCGGGGCGGGCTCGGGTTCGGACGCTCCCCCTGCGGGGGAGTGTCCGAACCTCCAACTTGCTCTGCCGTCTGGGGCGGGAGTGGTCATCTCCTGCTGAGGGGTGGAGGGTTCGTGGTGCGGGTCGTGCATGGGTAGTTCTCCGCGGGGTTGGTGGCGAGTGCTTCGCTGTGCGCGGCCCTCGTGTCCCCGCGCTTGGCTGCACGGGGACACGAGGTGAGCCGGAAGGGTGGGCCGATCAGGGCGAACACAGGCGTCAGGCTGCGTTGGCGGGAGCCGTGTCGAGTTGCCTCTGGGGCCGGGAGGAGGCTTCGTCGAGTCCGTCGAGAGGCTCGGTCTCGAAGCCTTCGTACGCGACGGGCTCGGCCGGGCTGGTGCGCTCGGCCTGCAGCTGGTCGCGCAGGGTGCGGGCCCGCTTCTGGCCGATCCGTAGTTCGCTGCGCAGACGCTCGGCGGTCAGCCGGTCGTCGCTCCAGCCGGCGGTCAGGAGCCGGGCCTCGTGGAGGACTTCGGCGTCGGTGCGGGTGCGGTCGGGGGTCGGCTTGGCGCTGGTGTGGAGCCGACCGGTCGCCCGACGCGGGGTGGCTCCGGCCGAGTCCACCTCGGCGGCCGTCCGGGGCGGTCGGGTAGCGGGGGCCGACTTGTCGGCTTCGGTCGGGCTTGTTGCGGACGCCTCGGCGACCTTCGTAGGGGGCAACTCGGTCGGCTGTTCGAGAACTGATTCGGCCTGGTCAGGAGCCGATCGTGCGGCCTGCTCGCTTGCCGACCCGTCAGGCTGCTGACCAACCGACTGGGCCGAGGCCGCCTCGGCAGGGTCAGCCGACTCGGGGCTGTGGTGCAGCACCTTCGCCACGAGGTCCGACCCGAAGTAGATCGACCCGACCGGGAGCGAGGTCGCCAGCAGTACGAGGGCCCAGTTCGCAGGGGCCCAGTCGGCCAGTCGGCCCCACCGGATCGACCCGGTGTGCAGGGCCGGAACGAGGCCGTGCACGTAGTTCAGCAGGAGGCTGGCGATTGTGTAGGTCGCCAGGACCCGCAGCGCGAACTTCCGGTCGTTACCGGTCAGCACGAGTGTGGCGACCAGCGCGAGGGCCATCAGCCCGTCGACAACGATCGGGTAGAGCAGGGCGGCGGTGGGGTCGGCGCCGATTGCCCGGGCCACGTCGGACAGGGCGTTCCATGAGACCCGGAAGGCCATGAGGACGACGGCCACCAGGCCGACGACGAGGGTGATGCGTGCACTGCGCTTCACGTGACGGCCCCTGGCGGGTGCGGGTGCTCGGCGGCCGTGGCGAGCGCGGAGCAGGGCGATGGGGGAGGGCAAGTCAGATATCTCCAGAGGTGGGGGGGACCGAGAGGAGAGAGCTTGGACTGGCCGCGATCGGGTGGGCGGCAGCCAGTCCTCCAGTGCAGCGAGGGGCCGGGTGCGTGATCGCGGCGTCGCGTGCACGGCGTGGTGGGACGTGGGCGCTGCCGATGGGCGGCGGTGGGAAGCGGGGATGCCGGAGGTGGCCGCTGGTCAGGCGTCGACGCCGATACGGCAGCTGCGGGTCACGCGGCTTGCTGCCGGGCTAGCTCCGCCACAGCGAGGTCCACGCGGGTGGGGTGCGGCCTCGTGCGGGGTGCGTTGCCTCGGGCGCTGCCGTCGAGCCCCAGGCGCCGGCTGCGGCAGGGCTCACCCGCGTCGGCATGACACCACCGGCACGGGACGCCGAGAGCGTCGGCATGTCCAGCAGCGACGGCGGCCTCGCGGGCAGCACGAGCTGGCCGGTAGCGGGCGAGTTCGGCGCGGATGGTCGGCGGGATGCACGATCCGACGGCGGCGAGGCGGGCTTCGACGTCGGGGTGCGGGCTGCCGCTGGCGATCTGTCGGTGCGTCCAAGGTTCAGCGGTGCCGGTGGCGACCGCCTGTCGGCTGGTGACCAGTTCGTTCCGCCAGGCTGCCCAGTCGTCCGGGTCGGCGGCCGGCGTGGGGTCGGTGTGGCGGTTGAGGCGGTCGCGCCGGTAGGCGTGCCACTTGCGGGCGACGTCCACGGGCAGGATCACGTACGGGGAAGCGAGGACGTGAGCTCGTGCCGCCTCGCGGACGTCCCAGCCATGGGCGGTGGCGAAGGGCACGTCGCCGAGCAGCTCGTGCCACTGGGCGATCTGGTCACGGGCCTCGCCCGTGCCGGGGCGGATGGTGCGGGGGTCGAGGCGGCCGATGTAGGCCAGGACGGCGGCGACTTCGTTTCGTTCCAGGGTGACTCCTTACGTTCCGGTCGGTTCGTCGAGGGCGGCGCGCAGGGCGGCCATGTGCGCCTCGGCGCGGGTCATGCCGGCCTGCGGTGCGGGGGTGCCGCCGGGCAGGGCGTAGAGGTTCGGGCGGTCAGGGGCGGGGGTGCGCTCCCGGGCGATCCATGCGCGCCAGTCGGCAGCCCAGGCGGTGGCGGAGCGCGGTGCCGACATCGCCCGGTACGAGCGCCACTTTTCGTCGGCAGCGTGCAGGGCATGCTCGCCGAGTCGGTCGAGGTGGCCGTGATGCCGCAGCCAGTCACGGGCGTCGTGGTCGATCTGCCACTCGGTGGCGGAGATGAGCGGGGCAGAGCTGCTGCTGCTCTTACCGTTCACCTTCGGTTCTCTTCTGTTCTGGGGGTCGGAATCTGCACCGCCCTCGGGTCGGAATCCGTACCCCCTGAGGGTCGGATTCCGTTCCCTGGGGGCTGATTCCGATCCCCCCTCGAAGCACTCGGCAGGGTCAGATTCCGACCCCCCGAGGGTCAGAATCTGATCCCCCTCCGTGGCCTGTTCGGCGAGGGATCGGGCGGCTACCGGGAGCTGGTAGTAGGTCTCTCCCCGTGGCCCTTTGCGGTCGGCGAGCTGCACCAGCTCGCCGCTGGCGATCAGCGTCCTCAAGGCGTCGCGCACGGCGGTGCGGGAGGCGTTGGCGCGTTTCATGAGGGTGGGCACGGACGCGTACGCGACGCAGTGCCGGTCGAGGCACCGGTCGGCGATCAAGGCGAGGACCATGCGGGCGGTGCCCTTGCTGAGGCTGTGGTCCCACACCCATTCGCGGGCGTCGTAGCTCATCGGGCGGCGGCTCCTAGGTCAGGGCGGGGAAGTGCGGTCGCCCTTGTAGGGCGGTGCACGGAGAGGGATCTGCTCCCAGCCTCGGTGAGGGGCACGGGGAGGGCTGGTGGCGTCGTATAGCCAAGACAGCCACATCGATGCCGCACAAGTCCAGCATTCCGCCGGGAAATCAGACAGCTGACGGCGAACGTGTTCTGCGAGGCATCCTCAAAATCATAAACCCGGATCGCCGGTTGCCGAAATAATGCACCGTCAGATAAAGCCAGAAGCATCACATCGAGAACCCGTTGACCCTTGCTGCGGACGCAAGTTACAACACAACACCCCACGTCAGAGCATCCTCAGAGTGTCGATCGAGGTGCCGGTTTTCGATACCTCTCGACCCTCATGAAGCCTCTCCGCGCCGAACTGCGGAGCGCAACATAGACGACGATCGCCGGTTAACCAAACCGGCGAATGGACGCTACAAATGGAGTCATGGCAGCACGCTCATTGGAAATAGGGCCCGCAGGGATACGGGCCGCCCGCACCATCGAAATCCTCCGTACCGAACGAGGCTTGTCGCAACGCCAGCTCGCCGGCCGCGTGACCGCCCTCGGCCACCCGATGTCCAACACCATGCTGTCCCGCATCGAACGCGCCCAGCGCCGATGCGACGTCGACGACCTCATCGCGATCGCCGAGGCGCTTGAGGTCTCAGCCCCTGTGCTCCTGCGCGGTCGCCCCACCGCCTGAAGCCCCACCCGCCACACCGAGGCTCGGCTTTCCCCTGTCACCGAAGAGTGAGGACCCACCGCCCTTGCACCGTCCCGCAATACCCCCTGCCCCTGCCCGTGCTCGTATCCAGCGCTCGGCCCCGAAGGAGGTGATCACCAATGGCTGACCGCCTCCTGACAGTGGCCGAGGCAGGCGAGATGCTCGGAACCGGCGAGCGCTTCATCCGCCGCCTGGTCGCCGAGCGCCGTATCCGCTACGTCAAGCTCGGCCGACCCGTCCGCATCCCCGAGAGCGCGGTCGCCGAGTACATCGACGCACGCACCGTCGAGCCGGTCCGCCGCACCCGTGCCCGCTACGGGAAGGCGGCCTGATGGCGGGGCGCAAACCCCAGCGGCGACGCGAGTTCGGCACGACACGCAAGCTCCCCTCCGGCCGGTGGCAGGCCCGCTACATAGGCCCCGACGGCCAGCGGTACACCGCACCGGAGACGTTCGAGACCAAGTCCGACGCCCAGGACTGGCTCAACCTCACCCGCGCCGACATCGAACGCAACCACTGGCGCGACCCGGACGCCGGCGCGGTCAACTTCGAGAAATACGCACTCCGTTGGAAGGAGGAGCGCGGCCTGGCCCCCACCACCGTCGACCGCTACGACGGCCTATTGCGCCTGCACATCCTGCCGACCTTCGGAGGCAAGGACCTGGACGAGATCACCCCTCCCTCCGTCCGCACATGGCGAGCCGAGCGCCTGAGGGCGACCGGTGCCACCACGGTCGCCAAGTCGTACCGCCTGCTGAAGGCCATCCTGCAGACGGCGGTGGACGACGACCTTCTGCGCAGCAACCCGTGCCGCATCAAGGGTGCTGGCAAGGAGGAGGCCGATGAGCGCCCCATCGCCACCGTCGAGCAGGTCTTCGACATCGCCGATGCCATGGGTCCGCGCTGGCGCCTCATGGTCTTGCTGGGCGCCTTTGCCTCCCTCCGCCCCGAGGAGCTGGCCGAGCTGCGCCGCCGCAGTGTCGATCTCGACGAATGCTCGCTGCGCATCACGCAGGCGTCCCCGGAGCTGACCAACGGCAAGCGCGTCACCGGCGACCCCAAGACCCGGGCGGGCAAGCGCACCATCTACCTGCCGGACTTCCTGAAGCCCGAGCTACGCCGGCACCTGCAATGGTTCGCGGAAAAGGAGCCGGATGGCCTTCTCTTCGTCGGCGAGAAGGGCGCCCCCTTCCGCCGTTCGACCTTCGGCCGCAAGTGGCGCAAGGCGCGCACCAAGGTCGGCATGCCGGACAACTTCCGCTTCTACGACCTCCGCCACACCGGCAACACCCTCGCCGCCGACACCGGCGCCAAGCTGAAGGACCTCATGGTCCGCGCCGGCCAGTCCTCCGAGCGCGCTCAGCTGATCTACCAGCACTCGACGGTGAAGCACCAGCGGAGGCTGGCGCAGGGGATCGACGCCGAGGTACGCGCACAGCTCCGTGAGGCAGCTGGCGACCGGCAGAGTGCCCACGAGGCGTAACACCCTGGTGTCCGTACGGGGCCCGTCCGGTCAAACCGGCCGGGCCCGTCCTCTGAGCTGCCAGTTTCGGAGAATGGGGCACCGGCTTAGGCTGCGCACCTCAACCTCTACGGCACTGACCAGGCTCATTTCTTGATTTCCAACCTCATTTGAGGGAAGATTTCCGGAAGTCGAGTGGGGTGTGTCTGGAGGTAGGGCATGACCGTGGTGCATGCGGAGGACCGCCAGGTCCGTGACCGGCTGGCTGAATTGGGTCTTTCGGTCCAGGGGATCGACGGCGCCCTGCGTCGGGCCGAATCGGAGCGCAACTTCTGCACGCCGCTGGATCCTGTCTCACTGCCCGGCAACATCTTCTGGGGTCGCACGATTCGATTCCTGCGGGAGACGTACATCCCGGAGGGTTGGACCAGCGCCAGCCCCAGCAACGTTCCACTGCTCGTCGCACCCTCCGGCGACTTCGCCATCGCGGCCTCCAGCGGCAGCTCGGAGACCGGATACTCAGCCCTCACGCCGTCCACCCGCTACCCGAAGGGCAACGCGGTGATGAAGCGGGTGGAGGCTAATCGGCAGCTCCTGCTGTTCGGTGAAACCGAGGTGGAGCCCGAGGCGCAGGAAGCCGGTAACGGCATCCCGACATGGTTCCTGCTCTACCACCACTCGAAGACCGATCAGGGGACGCGGCTGCACGCCGAGCTTTCGTTTCCGAACGCCCCGGGCAGCCGTGGCAAGATCAGCAGCTGGTACGAGCGGATCATCCTCCCCTGGATCGACTTCGAGGGCTTCACTCCGTTCGTCGACGATGCCGACGACCAGGGCGGCATCGACATCCCGATCGAGCGCCTGCCCTGACCGTCCCGCCCAGACCTCTCCACTTGGCTCCTCCTATGACCACCGCATCCCGGCTAGCCCTGGCGCGCAAGCGCCGAGGGCTGACCGTCACCCGACTCGCCCAGATGGCCGGCCTGACGCCACGCAGGCTGTCCGACTTCGAGAACGGACGGGCCACTCCAAGCCCTCCGTCGCTTGAGGCGATCGCAACAGCGCTGGAGTTCCCCCCCTCCTTCTTCAGCGCCGAGGAGGTCGCCGAGCTGACCGTCGACTCGGTCAGCTTCCGTGCCCTGAGCAAGATGACCGCCTCCCAACGGGACATCGCCCTCAGCTCCGGACGGTTGGCGCGCGCTCTGCAGGACTGGATGGGCGCGCACTTCCGCCTGCCTGCCCCCGACATCCCGTCGCTGACCTCGTTCAGTCGCCTGGGCTCGGACGAGGATCAGATTCCCCATCCCGGGGAGGCGGCCGGCACAGACGTCCCAGCGGAGGAAGCGGCCTCCCTGGTGCGCGCACGCTGGGGGCTCGGGAACGCACCGATCCCGAACGTGGTGCACCTGTTGGAGGCGCACGGCGTCCGCGTCTTCTCCCTCTCCAGGGACTGTCCTGAAGTCGACGCGTTCTCCTTCTGGGACCGGGGGATCCCGTTCGTTCTGCTGAGCACTGAGAAGACAGCGGAACGCGGGCGCTTCGACGCCGCCCACGAACTCGGACACCTCGTCCTGCACGGTGAGGAACAGATGCCACACGGCCCACAGGCCGAGGCGGAAGCGCACCGGTTCGCAGCTGCATTCCTCATGCCGCGGGCGGACGTCCTCGCCCACGCGCCGCATGGCGTGAGCACGAGTTGGATCCTCCAGGCCAAGCGCCGTTGGAGGGTCGCTGCCATGGCGCTCGCACACCGGCTGCACGAACTGGGCTTGACCACCGAATGGCAGTACCGCACCCACTGCGTGGAACTCGGGCGTCTCGGCTACCGCAAGTCGGAGCCTTACAGCGGAGTCGCCCGCGAGACCTCCCAGGTGCTGGGCAAGGTGTTCACCGCCCTGCGCAGCGAAGGCACCCGCCCCGCAGACGTGGCCCGCGACCTACACCTTCGGCCGGCTGACCTGAATGACTTGATCTTCGGCCTAGTTGTCACTGCGCAGGATGGAGGCGGGCAGCCGAGAGGTGCTGAGGGCCGGCCAAGGCTGTCTGTGGTGCGCTGAGCTTCCCTACCAGCGAGGGTTCTTGGACTTCCACTCGGCAAGGGCCGCGTAGGCATCCTTCGCGCGTTGGAGATCACCTTCGAATGCCCCACCTTGAAGCAGAGGCCAAGCAGGAGTCAGTTCCTGTTCGATGGCAGTGGCCAAGCCGTTGTTGCCGTAACCCCAGCTGGATTCGAGCAGGAACTCACCTGCCCACGGATAGGCCCTGAAGCCCGTTCCCAAATCGAGAGCCATCATGGACGCGAGGAATTCGAACCTGTTACAGGCGAACTCGTAAGCGGAGTCATCGGGTTCGATCGACCGTAGAGCCTCCCGTGCTTCCTGCCGGAGCAGGCGACTCTGCGGGTACAGGTAGCGAGTTCCCGTGTCCGCATTGAAAATGCCATTGATGAGCTCGCCGTTGAGGACCCTGCCAGGGTTCAGGTAGACAGCAGGTTTCTCAGGCTCTCTGTCTCCGAACACTGGCGTCCAGGGAGACTGCGTCAGTAGACCTGCGATGTTCTCCTCACGGCGAGCTAGGACGAAGGAAACCCCCATGGTCCAAGTGGCCAGTAGAGCTGGGTAGTGCCGCAGAGCTTCCAGCGCGTCATTGAACGAGCCGGAGAAGCTATTGCGGATCCGAGCCAACCGGTCCCGTGCACGGAGCCAGACGCCGTCGTGGCTACCGTCATCGTGGAAGGCGCCACTGGCAAGCAGATGCAGCAGAGTGTCGCTGTCTGCTCGATACTCTCCGACCCTGTCCCTGTAGTTCACGCCACCGAGCGGGCGACGCTCGAACGTGGAGTTATCGACGATCTCAGTGACGGCTTGGTCTACGAGATCGAAGACTTCGATTCGGCGGACAGGGTCGGGGAGCGAGCGCTTGAGACGTACGACAGCCATGTCCCGGCTGATGGGGGGCGCTGACATGTGGTCGAGCGCTTCGAGCCGCCGCAGCAAGTCGGTGAACAGTTCGTCCGCGGTCATGCCTTGGACGATCGCGGCTGAGTGCTGCGCCGTCAGCCCGTGGGCCGCGCTGCCCAAAGCCCCGTACTGGGACCAGAACATTGGGTACCGGCGCGAGCGCGTACCTTCCACGGCATGCACGAGTGCCTTGTCCCAGTCGGCGGACCAACCACACACGATCAGTCCGTACTCATCCAAGATCCGATCCAATAGCCGCTGCTGTGCTTCCGGGTAGGTGCCGAGCTCGTCCACGGTGTTGCGCTGGTCGAGGTCTGCGTAGTCGCCGTGCAGTTTGATGATCGTGACAGTGCTGTGTGCCAATGGCTTGATGGCCGTTGCCTGGTCTGGTCTGTGGACGACCTGCGGTGAGATTCCTACCTCTTGCAGCGCATGTTCCATGAGCCGGTCGAAGTTCGTGGTCAGGATGACCCGAATACTGCCGCGTTTGACGAGCTGTGCGATGGCGCGGTGTGCAGCAGTAGGCAGTTTGCCGTCGCCCTCCTCGTCGTCCTTGTCAGGATCGAAGTACCCAGCGAGCAGTGCCTGTCGTGCGGCGGAGGTCGGGGCGACGGCGGCCAGGAGTCCGGAGTAGCTCAGTGCCTCTCCGAACTTCTCCTGCCACCAGCTCTCAGGATTCTCGGCAGCAGACTGGGCTACGTCTGAGTCGTGAGGATCATGTGCCGCAGCGACCTTGCCGACGAGGTCTTGGACGATACCCCAGCCCGTCTTCACTCCTGAGGCAAGGGAGACGCCGGAACCCAGCAGGAGCGCGTACACGCCCGGACTGGCATGGACATTGAGTGACAGAGCCACTGCCGGATTCATGGCTGTTCCAGCGGGCAGTGGAAGCGGGGCGACGATCGCGCCGTCTGCTGACGTCATATCAGATGCCATGGTCATGTGCTCCTCGCTGCTGAGCAAGCGGCTCCCGAGGCGACGATGCCATCGCCTGCGCAGCACTATACGCGAATTTCGTCAGATAGACGATAACCTCCTTGTGGCGCCGACGCTGGCGGCGCGGGGGAGGTGCGCCTGTTTAGGGGTGCGCATTGCGTGAGGGTGGATTCTCGCGATCTGGCCGACGCGAATGCCAAGGTGAGTGGCCAGTCGCTCGTCGTCGTGCCCATGCTTAGGTTCGGGGCGTGAACTCGGCATTTGCGTAAGCGATTTACTCCCCCTTGTTGTGATCGTGATGCGGATCACTCGAAGTAGGTCTCGCGATTTGAGACGCCGCCGCTCCGTGGTGCTCTATCTTGCGCCGAAAAAGGTTCCGAAGGCCCTCTGGGCTCGACTTAGGGCACGTGGAGGGCATGCCGCCCCTGAATTGGTCTGGACAACAAAGAACCCCCGGGTCTCTGACCTGGGGGTTTCGCA
Organism: Streptomyces sp. NPDC040410; assembly: GCF_055595715.1. Taxonomy (NCBI): domain Bacteria; kingdom Bacillati; phylum Actinomycetota; class Actinomycetes; order Kitasatosporales; family Streptomycetaceae; genus Streptomyces; species Streptomyces sp. NPDC040410. The sequence continues at coordinate 277,592 of NZ_JBVIVK010000002.1, read as the reverse complement.
TGGAGCGGGTGACGAGAATCGAACTCGCGCTCTCAGCTTGGGAAGCTGATGTTCTACCATTAAACTACACCCGCGTAAGACGCCGGTCGGGCCGGTGTCCGAACGCCTGGTCACTGTACCTCATGTCGGGCCCCTGGCGCTGAAGCCGAGGGGCCCGAGCGCGTTGCGCGGGGGAGTGACGGGGCTGCGGGGGACGGGAGTTGGGCGTACGGTGGGGCGTGCGTGCGGGTCCGGGTGAGGCCGGAGTGCCGCCTGGAGAGTCCTTCCTTTGATCCCGTAATGTGGCATTTGTCGTCAGGCAAGCAGCAGCCAGACGCGGCTCTTGGGGAAGGGACTCTGGGACTTGATGGAACGCACCGTCGTCCGCTGTGCCGATGGGCACGTGTTCAGTACCGCTTCGTTCCCGATGCAGCAGGCCGAGCGGCTCGGCCCCGGCCGGCTCGTCCGGTGTCCACGGTGTGCCCGGCTCCGCAGTGTGGTGCCGGTCGCCTTGGAGAAGCGGTAGCGACATGGGAGCAGCGCAGGCGCGGGGGCCGTCCGATGGTGGTCGGTCCGCGCGCCTTGCGTATCCTCGGGGCGTGCTTCTCTCAGACAAGGACATCCGGGCCGAGATCGACGCCGGGCGGGTACGGATCGATCCCTACGACGAATCCATGGTGCAGCCGTCGAGTGTCGACGTGCGCCTCGACCGCTTCTTCCGGGTGTTCGAGAATCACCGGTACCCGCACATCGACCCTTCCGTCGAGCAGGCGGATCTCACCCGGCTCGTCGAGCCGGAGGGGGACGAGCCCTTCATTCTTCACCCCGGGGAGTTCGTCCTCGCCAGCACGTACGAGGTCATCAGCCTGCCCGACGATCTCGCCTCGCGGCTCGAGGGCAAGAGTTCCCTCGGGAGGCTCGGGCTCGTCACCCACTCCACCGCCGGGTTCATCGACCCCGGGTTCTCCGGGCATGTGACGCTCGAGCTGTCCAATCTCGCGACCCTGCCCATCAAGCTGTGGCCCGGCATGAAGATCGGACAGCTGTGCATGTTCCGGCTCAGCTCGCCGGCCGAGTTCCCGTACGGCAGTGAGCGGTACGGATCCCGCTACCAGGGGCAGCGGGGACCGACCGCCTCCCGGTCCTTCCTGAACTTCCATCGGACGCAGGTGTGAGTGCGGGGACGAGCGGCGTGCGGGAGAACCTGACCTACGAGGCGTTCGGCGTCGCCGTGCGGGAGCTCGCGCAGACGATCGCCGACGACGGGTACGAGCCCGACATCGTGCTCTCCATCGCCCGTGGCGGAGTCTTCGTCGCCGGCGGACTCGCCTACGCCCTCGACTGCAAGAACCTCCACCTCGTGAACGTGGAGTTCTACACCGGGGTGGGGACCACCCTGGAGATGCCCGTCATGCTCGCGCCCGTCCCCAACGTGATCGACTTCTCCGACAAGAAGGTCCTGATCACCGACGACGTCGCCGACACCGGCAAGACGCTCAAGCTGGTGCGGGACTTCTGCCTCGACACCGTCGCCGAGGTGCGGTCGGCTGTGATCTACGAGAAGTCGCAGAGCCTCGTCAAGTGCGAGTACGTCTGGAAGCGTACGGACGACTGGGTGAACTTCCCGTGGAGCGTGGAACCGCCTGTGATCAGGCGCGTCGGGCAGGTCCTCGACGCCTGACCCGCCGACGGCACATGAAAGGGGCTCCCGGTCCTCGTGGCCGGGAGCCCCTTGTCGTGTCCGGGTTTCTCAGAACGTTCCCAGCTTCACGATCGACAGCAGGGCGACCAGCTGGATCGCCGACGCGCCGAGGGCCTTCGGCCAGGGCAGGTCGTGGGAGCGGCTGATCATCATCGTCAGCAGGGCGCCGGCGGCGACCCAGGTGGCCCAGCCGAGGGCCTGGACGAAGGTCGCCTCGCCGCCGAAGAACATGGCGAAGACGAGGCGGGGGGCGTCCGTGAGGGACATGATCAGCATGGAGAGGCCGACCGTGGGCTGCCAGGCGCCGTCGCCGCCGAGCTGGCGGGCCAGGGTGTGGGTGACCACGCCCAGGATGAATGCGCTCACCACCATCGCCACGGCCGTCGTCAGGACGATCGGGACCGCGTTCGACAGGGTGGCGTTGATCGCGTCCTTGCGGGCGCCGTCGAAGCCGAAGACGGCGAGGAGGCCGTAGAGGAAGGTGACGATGAGGGCCGGGCCCCACATCGTGTAGTCGCGCATCTGGAGGAAGGTCTGGCCGGGGGCCGTCACGATGCCCTTCAGCAGGTCCTTCCAGTGCAGGCGGGGGCCGACCGGGCCTGCCGGGGGCGAGCCCGCGCGGTACGTTCCGCCCTGGTTGTAGGGGTCATCGCCCACCGAGAACGCCTGCGTGTGGCCCGGGTTGTTGGCGGCGTACGGGTCCGGGCCGCCGTGCTGGTGCGGGGCGCCGTCGCCGAAGTACTCCGGTTCGTCGCCGTAACCGCCGCCCTGGCCGCCCTGGCCGCCCGGGCCGGTGTTGCCCTGCGGCCACTGGCCGCCGCCGGCCTGCGGGTACGGCTGCGGCGCCGACGGGTAGCCGTACGACGGTCCCTGGGGCGTCTGCTGTCCGTACGGGGGTTGTTGGGGGCGCGTTTGCGGAGTGCCGTTGTTCCGGCCGCCGCGTCCGATCCTGAATCCAGCCACGCCCTCGAACGTACCTGGTCCCGAAGAGCGGTGTGCCGGGCCCGGGGTTTCGGGCCCGGCATTGGGGCCGAGCTGTGACATCCCTTACGGGAGAGCCCTGAGGAGCGTCCACTGTCGGCTCGGCCGAGGAAGACGCCTCCGAAGTCCGGCAGGGGGACGTCACCGGTCCCTGTGGCTGCGGCCGGGAGGTACTCGCGGAAGCAGACGGTCGTCCTTCTAGGGGGGTGCCGGAGACGCCGGGGGTGGTGGCCTGGTGAGCGTGGTCGTTCCGCCCGGGCCCGGCGCGGTGCCGGGCCGGACGGTGACCTTGCCGTGCCGTGCCGTGCCGTGCCGGGTTCCGGCCCTGCCCCGGCGACGTCGCCGTCCTCCGGTTGTCCGGGTCAGCCCGCGAGTACGTCGCCGAAGTACGCCTCGCCCGAAGGGCCGCCCAGCGTGGTGCCGTTGAAGGACTTCGAACCGGTGGCGGTGATGCCGGACGTGGTGGACTTGAAGAGCCAGACGGAGCCGGCGCCGTTGTTCTCGGCGAAGGCGGAGGCCACCAGTTCGGCGCGGCCGTTGCCGTCCACGTCCGTGAGCCTGACGGCCGAGCCGAAGTAGTCGTACGACTCCGCGCTGCCGGGGACGCCGGTCGTGTTCTGGGAGAAGGACTTGGCACCGGTGCCCGTCAGGCCGGCCGCCGAGCCGCGCAGGACCGTGACGGTGCCCGCGTTCTTCGCCGAGCCGAGCGTCTCGTACGGGGCGCCGATCGCGATGTCGGCGTAGCCGTCGCCGTTGGTGTCGCCGGCGGACAGGCTCCAGCCGAAGGCGTCGTTCTTCTCGGCGGTGCCCGGGACGCCCGACGTGTCCTGGCTGATCTTGACCGGGGTGCGGGTGGACACGCCGGTTGAGGCGCCGTAGGTGACCGTGACCGCGCCGCCGAGGCCGCCGTTCGGCTCAGTCGTCGACTTCTCCGTGAAGTTGCCGGTGACGATGTCGCCGTAGCCGTCCTTGTCGACGTCGGCGATGACGCCGTCGTAGCCGCCCGCGAGCTTCTTGCCGGCCTTGACGGTGGTGGTGGCGTCTCCGGTGTAGAGGACGCTGCGGGTGCGGTAGCCGCCGGTGCTGGTCTCCTCCTGGCCCATGACGAGGAGGTCGGTCCTGCCGTCGCCGTTGACCTCGCCCGCGACGAGCTTGTCGGGGTACATGGTGGTCTGCTCGATCGTGTCGATGCCGACGAGTGAAGCCGCCGCGCCCGTACGGGAGATGGGGCCGCGGAAGATGTTGAGGGACGGCGAGGCGTTGTTGCCGGCGGCCAGGTCGGTGTGGCCGTCGCCGTCGAAGTCGCCGGCCGCCAGGGACCAGCCCAGCTCGTTGATGTACTGCGGCAGGGGCGAGGAGATGTCGGTGCCGGACTTGATGCCGCTCTCGCCGCCCCACAGCACGGTCAGCGTGCCGTAGGAGTCGGTGGTGCCGATCCTCTCGCCGTGCACGCCGACGACGATGTCCGTGTAGCCGTCGCCGTCGAGGTCGCCGGTGGTCAGGCGGTCGCCGAAGTAGTCGCCGGACTCGGGTGTGCCGGGGATGCCGTCCGTGGCCTGGCTGATGATCTGGCGCTTGCCGGTGTCGAGGCCGCTCGCGGTGCCGTAGACCACGGCGACGTAGCCGGCTCCGGTCTTGTCGGAGACCTTGGCGATGGGGGCGGCGATGGCGACGTCGCGGTAGCCGTCGCCGTTGAAGTCGCCGGACAGGCCGGACGGCGCGGCGGACGCGGTGGTGACGGGCAGGGCGGAGAGCAGGCCGGTGGTGAGGGTCGCGGCCAGCAGCAGGGTGCGCTTGCGCATACGGGGTCCGTTCAGAGGTCGTGGAGGTGGAAGGAGGGGAGCCGGTCACCGTCAGCCGCGCGGTGTGGCGCCGTGGTGGGGGCTGCCGGTCGCCGGGACGCCCGGCGTCGACGGGCCGGGGGCTGGGGCGTCCGCGGGCGTGGGACCGGTCGCGGTGCCGCGGGGAGATCCCGGATCGGCGAGGGTGTCGACGGTTCGTCACTGGGCGATGTCCCGGCCGAGGCCGGCGCCGTCCTTGAGGCCGACGTCCTTGGCCATCAGGGACAGGCCGGTGGTGGGGGCCGCGGCCGGCAGGATGGTGCGCGTGCGCAGGCCGCGGCTTGGTGGAGGGGTGAGGCCGGGCCCGTCGTGCGGGCCCGGCCTTGTGGGTCGAACGGCGGCTTACGAGGGCTTACGACGGGTCACGTCGGCTTGCGGCCGCTCGTACGGCGGCTCAGTCGGCGAAGTTCGCGCCGAAGTACGGCGTGCCGGTCGTCACGACGCCCGTCCACTGCGGGGCGACGGAGGCGGAGCCGGTCGCGGTGATCTTCGTGCCGTTGGAGGGCAGGAAGACGACCATGCCGTCGCCGCCGTTCTCGGCGGAGCCCGCGACGAGGTCGGCCTTGCCGTCGCCGGTGACGTCGTCGAGCTTGACGTCCAGGCCGAACCTGTCGTCGTCCTCGCCCGTGCCGGGCACGTCCGCGGTGTCCTGGGAGAAGGACTGGGCGCCGGACGTGGTGTTCAGGCCGCTCGCCGAGCCGTAGAGGACCGTGACGGCGCCGGTGTCGGTGTCGTCGCCGATGTTCTCGCCGGCGACGCCGATCGCGAGGTCGAGGAACCCGTCGCCGTCGACGTCGCCGAGGTCGAGCTCGTAGCCGAAGAAGTCGTTGCCTTCGGCGGTGCCGGGGACGTTGCCGGTGTCCTGGGTGATGCCGGTCGCGTCGGTGGTGAGCGGGCCGCCGTCGGAGCCCTGGGTGACCCAGACCTTGCCGCCCTTGCCGGAGTCGGGGATCGGGGTGCCGTCCTGCGTGGTGGTGTTCCAGTAGGCGCCGCTGACGATGTCCCCGTAGCCGTCGGCGTCGATGTCGCCGATCGCGGTGATCACGCCGGGCTTGAGGGTTTCGGCGTACGAGACGTTCAGGCCGCTCGCGGTGCCGGGGATGTAGTAGTTGCGGTTCCAGCCGTAGTCGCTGTCGGTCTCGAAGCCGTCGACCACGAGGTCGGTCTCCTGGCCGCCGTTGATGTTGCCGGCGGTCAGGTTCATCGGGCCGCCCGCGTCGGTGCCCATGATCGGGGGCTTGACCGTGTACTTGCCGCCGGGGGTGCCGGACGAGCTGAAGCCGCCCTTGAGGACGTAGACGGTCGCCGTGTTGCTGCCGACGGCCAGGTCGGCCTTGCCGTCGCCGTCGAAGTCGCCGGCGGCGAGGTTCTTGCCCCAGAAGTCGTGCGCGGAAGGGGCCGGGTCGGCGACGACGGAACCTCCGTAAAGGCCGGCGGCCGAGCCCCACACGATCATGACGAGGCCGGCGTCGGTGTCGGTGCCGGTGTCCTCGCCCGGAGCGCTGACGGCGAGGTCGTCGTAGCCGTCGCCGTTGAAGTCGGCGTAGGCGGTGTCCGAGCCGAAGGCGTCGCCGGCCTCGGCGGCGCCGGGGATGCCGGTGGAGTTCTGGCTGAGGGTCGTGCTGGGGGAGCCGGGCACATCGCCGGACCCGTCGCCGTCCGTCAGGCCGGTGGCGGTCCCGTACAGCGCGACGATCTGGCCGGCGCTCTTCCTGGCGTTCACGTAGGCGCCGGAGGCGGAGAAGGCGACGTCGCCGATGCCGTCGCCGTCGAAGTCGGCCTGCGGGACCGAGGTGGAGTCGGCGGCCGTCGCCGTCGCGGCCGAGAAGGTGAGGAGACCGCCCGTCAGCGCGGCCGTGGCGGCCGACGCGAGGGCGAGTCGCAAGGGGGCGTGCATGCGGGTTCTCCTGCGGCATGCGGGGATGCCCGGGGGAGGCATCCGCAGTCGATGGGGGTGTGAGCGCCGTCCGTGGACGCCGGGAGTTGTCCCGGGGTCCACGGGTCGCTCGCGATCAGGAGACCTGTGCCGACCCGTAAGGGTTGTACATGAGTTCGGTAATTCTCGGGGCTGACGTGGGCAGGGGGACGGCGACCGTCGTGTCCGCGGGCTGTCGCACCTCGCGGTCGCCGTCTCCACTGGGGTGGATGTTACATATGTGGTGAAAGTCGGCTATTGATCCTATTTTGGTGACTATCAGTCCGACCTCGTGGACAGGACGGTCATGTCACCACCCCGCGTACTCGTGATCGAGGACGACCCGGACGTGAGCGCCCTGCTTGCGCGGCACTTCCGTGAACTGGGCTGCCCGGTGGCCGCCGCGTACACGGGCGAGGAGGGACTCGATCTCGCCTTCGCCGACCCGCCGGACATCGCGGTCGTCGACATGATGCTGCCCGGCATCGACGGGCGGGAGGTCATCCGCCGCATGCGGGCGGACGAGCGTACGACAGGTTGTCACCTGGTCGTTTCCTCGGTTCTCGACCCGGAGGACACGAGAGACCTGGCGGACGATCTGCTGGCGAAACCGTTCCGGCAGTCGTCGGTGGCGCGGCTCGTGAACTCCTACCGGAGTTCCGTGTCCCAGGAGGAGTAAATGGCGCGTGTCCTAGTAGCCGACGACGACGCGGACATCCGGGACCTGGTGGCCTTCAAGCTGACCCAGAGCGGACACGAGGTCACCGCCGTGGAGGACGGCATGGCCGCTCTCAAGGCCGCGCGTGAACAGCCGGTGGACCTGGCGCTGCTCGACATCCGGATGCCGGGGATGTCCGGACTGGACGTCTGCCGGGAGCTGCGCGCGGCGCCCGAGACCGCCACCCTGCCCGTCATCATGATCACCGCCCGCTCCCAGGAAGGGGACGTCGAGGTGGGCTTCGCGGCGGGCGCCGACGACTACATCATCAAGCCGTTCAGCCCGCGGGAGCTGTCCAGCCGGGTCACCGCGGTGCTCAGCCGGGCGGACCGGTGATCCCGGCCGGCCTCGTGCGCGGTGCGCTGCTGTGCCTGCCGGCCGTCATTCTCGCGCTGAGCCTGCTGATCATCGCCAACCGCTTCGTCCGCCGGATCCAGCAGCGCAGACGCGAACGGCGCGCGGAACCGGTGCGCGGTCTGCTGCTGCAGCTCCTGTGCGCGGAGGAGGACGAGCAGAGCGAGCTGCTGCACCGGCTGGCGGCGGTCGACAAGCGCACCTGGGCCGCCCTGGAACCGTCCCTGACGGCGCTGCTGGAAAAGGTCGCCGGCGCCGCCCGCACGGCACTGGTCCACCTGTACGAGCTGCGCGGGGCCCCCAAGGACGCCATCGCCGACCTGAGGAGCCGCAGTGCCGCCCGGCGGGGGCGCGCCGCACAGGTACTCGGCCAGCTCTCGTACCGCGCCGCGGAGCCGTCACTGTGCCTTCTGCTGACCGACCGCGACCCGGAGGTCCGCCTGGCCGCCGCACGGGCGCTGGGCCGCAGCGGGGGTCCGGCGGCCGTGCCGGACCTCCTGGAGTCCCTCACGGGATCGCGGACCGTACCGCCCGGAGCGGTCATCAGGGCGCTGGTCTCGCTGGGGCCGCAGGCGCAGCGGAGTGTCGCGGAGGGGCTGGACCACGCCGAGCCCCTCGCCAGGGCCGTGGCCATCGAGGTGCTCGGCGCGACCGGTGTGGTCTCCCGTACGTCCGAGATCGCCCGCGCACTGCGCGAGGACCCCTCCACCGAGGTACGGATCAAGGCGGCTCGCGCGCTGGGCCGACTGGGCATGCCCGACGGCCTGGAGCCGCTGCTCGACGCGGTCGAGCCCGGTCAGCCGGTCCCCCTGCGGATCGTCGGCACCGGGGCGCTGGGCCATCTGGGGGCCGTCTCCGCGACGGACCGTCTGGCGGAGCTGCTCGGCGACCCCAACCGGCATGTGGCGGCGACCGCGGCCCACTCGCTGCTGCGGCTCGGTCCGACCGGTCAGGCCGCGCTCCACGCGGCGGCGGCCGGCGCAGGCGGCGGACCGGCCGCCGCCCAGGCCAGGGCCGCGCTCGCCGAAGCCGCCGTCGGGGGCCGCCACGACATCCGCGTGGAGGTGGCGCTGTGAGCACGATGGCCGCCGGGCCGTGGGATTCGCTGCTGGGCGCGGCGCACACGCTGGTCTCCGTCTGCGACACCGTGATCATCAGCTACTTCGTCTTCATCAACACCGGCAATCTGATCCTGATCTTCATCGCTCTCGGGGAGTTCGTCAGACGGATGCGCCGGGCGCCCTTCGCGGGCTACGACGACGCCGCCACCAGCCCGTTCACTCCGCCCGTTTCGGTGATCATGCCCGCGCACAACGAGGCGGCCGGTATCGCCGAGGCGGTGCGGGCGATGCTGCTGCTGCGCTATCCGCTGTTCGAGATCATCGTCGTCGACGACGGCTCCACCGACGGCACCGTGGACGCCCTGCGCGACGCCTTCGACCTCGCCGAGGTGGAGTACGTGGTCCCCGACGACGTACCCGTGCGCGGCGCCGTCACCTCGGTCCACATGCCCCGGGGCGGCCCCGTGCCCCTGGTGGTGGCCCGCAAGGTCAACGGCGGCAAGGCCGACGCGCTCAACGTCGGGATCAACCTGGCGCGCTATCCGCTGGTGTGCATGGTGGACGCCGACTCGATCCTCGACTCCCAGGCCCTGCTCGCGGTGGCCAAACCCTTCGCCGACGACCCGATGCGGGTGATCGCCACCGGCGGTGTCGTCGGCCTCGCCAACGGCTGCACCGTCGTGGCCGGCCGCGTCGTCGAGCCGCATGTGCCCAGGGACACGCTCGGACGGGTCCAGGTCGTCGAGTACCTGCGCGCCTTCTTCCTAGGCCGGACCGGCTGGTCCAAGATCGGCGGTCTGCTGATCATCGCCGGCGCCTTCGGCCTGTTCCGCCGGGACGCGGTCGTCGCGGCAGGCGGTATGGACCCGGACTGCATCGGCGAGGACGCCGAACTGGTCATCCGTCTCCACGCCCACATGCGCGACCAGGGCCGTGACTACCGCATCGCCTTCGTCACCGAGCCCATCTCCTGGAGCGAGGCGCCCTCGGAGCTGAAGGTCCTGGCCCGCCAGCGACGGCGCTGGCACCGCGGGCTGACGGAGATCCTGCTCAAGCACCGCCGCATGATCGCCAACCCCCGTTACGGCCGCATCGGACTGCTGGCACTGCCCTTCTACGTCGTCTTCGAACTGCTGGCCCCGCTGGTGGAGCTCGCGGGCCTGGTCCTGGTGCCCCTGGGCGTGCTGATCGGCGCGGTGAACGTGGACTTCCTGTGGCGCTTCATGCTCGCCGCCTACGCCTACGCGCTGGTGGTGAGCCTGCTGTCGGTCGCCGTGGAGGAGTACGCCTTCCACCGGTTCACACGGTGGCGGGACGTGTGGGGCTCGCTGGTCGGGGTGGCCGCCGAGAACATCGGCTACCGCCAGCTGACGGCCTGGTGGCGGCTGTGCGGCATGTGGGACGCGGTGCGCCGGACGCCGCAGGTGTGGGGGGCGATGACCCGCAGCGGATTCGGGCCCGACGACCGGGTCAAGGAAGGCGGAGGTGATCGTGCGTGAGCGGCATCAACGGCCGGGGCGCCGGCTCCGTGGGACGTCGGCTCGGGTACGCGTTCGGGCTGCTGACCTTCCTGATCGCACTGTGCGGCGCCGCTTCGTTGCTGGGCGCGGACAGGCTGGACTACGAGCACGACCAGATCATCGACCGGGTGCAGCCGGCCAAGGACGACGGTCTGCGCCTGCGCGCGGCGGGCGTCAGCGCGCAGCGATCGGTGCGCGGCTATCTGATCACCGGTGACCGGGCCGAGCTCGCCGCCTTCCGTCTGGCCAGAGACCGCATCCCGTCGATCGTCGAAGACCTCCGAGGGCACAACGTCGCGGACGACGGCCTTCTCGCGGCGCAGCAGCAGGAGCTCACGGCGTACTTCCGCGTCGCGGCCCAGCAGACGCGCGCCGCTCCGAGAAGCGAGCGGGCCGCCGCGCTCACCCGGCAGGCCACCCGGCGGTTCAAGGCGTTCGAGCGGACCAACGACCGGATGGGCATCCAGCTGGCCGCGGAAGAAGAGCGTATGCAGGACCACGCCGACACGGTGATCCGGTACGGCGTGGCCGGGCTCGGCGCTCTGGTGATCGTGGCTCTGGCGGTGGCCGTGTACACGGCGGTGCGCAGCACCCGGACCCTGACGCGCCCGCTCAAGAACGTCGAACGGACGCTCTACCGGCTCACTGCGGGCGAGACTTCGGCGCGTGCCGAGGAAACGGGGCCTGAGGAGATCAGGGCGGTGGCCCGGTCGGTGAACACGCTCGCCGACGAGGGCGACCGGCTGCGGGCGGTCGAGGCCGAACGCAGACGGCTGTCGGGGGTCGCGCGGGAGAACGGCATCCGGATCCGGGAGAACCTCGACGTCGACCGGTTGCTCGACGCGGCGTGCGCGGGGATCGGCGAGAGCCTGGACGCGGACTACGTCTTCATCACGCTCGCCGAGGACGACGGCTCCGCTTTCCCCGTGGCCCGTGCCTGGGGTGCGCAAAAGGGCCTGCTCAGCGCCGAAGAGCAGCAGTCGCTGCCTGGAGCGCCCGCCGAGATGGTCCGCGACCACTATCGGCGGGGAACGACGTGGACGATCCCCGACCTGCCCCGGTACCTGTCCGAGACCACGCCGGTACCGGGTGGTCCGGGCAGCTGGGGCGAGAGGGGCATTCCGGCGAGGAACCGCGTCGCGGCGACGGAGCTGGGCCTGGTCTCCGCGCTGATCACCCCCATGGGGGTGGGGGAGGAGCCGATCGGCACCGTGTGCCTGGCCCGTACCAGCGCGGACCGCCCCTGGCGCCCGGTGGAGGTCGAGACCGCGGAGTCCATGGCCAGTGGCATCGGCCGGGCCCTGCACACGTCCCTGCTCTACGCGCAGGAGACACAGCTGGTGGACAAGCTGCGCGCCCTGGACAAGGCCAAGAGCGACTTCCTGTCCACCGTTTCCCATGAGCTGCGCACCCCGCTGACCAGCATCGTGGGCTACATCGAGCTGCTGAAGGACGAGGACACCGGGCCGCTGGCCCCGCCCCAGGTGCACATGCTGGACATCGTCGACCGCAACGCGAACCGGCTGCGGGCGCTGATCGAGGACCTGCTCACCCTCTCCAGGATCGAGTCGGGGGCGTTCACGTCCCGTAAGGCCCCCGTCGACCTGCGCCAACTGGTGTCCTCGGCGACGGACGCGATCAGGCCGGCCGCCGAGGCCGCCTCCGTCTCGCTGGAGACGGAGTGCCCCGACCGGCCGCTGATCCTGGAGGCGGACGGCGAACAGCTCGACCGTGTGCTGATGAACCTGCTGTCCAACGCGGTCAAGTTCACCCCGGAGGGCGGGAAGGTGAGCGTCCGTGCCGACCGGCAGGACGGCGTGGTGCTCCTGAGCGTCAGTGACACCGGTATCGGCATCCCGGCCAGGGAGCAGGAGAAGCTCTTCACGCGGTTCTTCCGCGCATCCAACGCCACCGACGCGGCCATCCCGGGCACCGGTCTGGGGCTGACGATCGTACGCACGATCGTGGCGAACCATGGCGGTGAGACGCAGGTGCACTCAGAGGAGGGCAGAGGCACCACGATCACCGCGAGGCTGCCGCTCGCCGACAACGGCCACGCGGCCGACTCCGGCCACGCGGCGGACTCCGGCCATGCGGCGGACTCTGGCCATGCGGCGGACTCTGGCCATGCGGCGGACTCCGGCCATGCGGCGGACTCCGGCCATGCGGCGGACTCTGGCCATGCGGCGGACTCCGGCCATGCGGCGGACTCCGGCCATGCGGCGGACTCTGGCCACGCGGCGGACTCCGGCCATGCGGCGGACTCCGGCCACGCGGCCGACTCCGCCTGACGGAGAGGCCGTTCAGACGGTGTCCTGGAACCGCACCCCCTGGGTCCGGTAGCCGGCGACGGCACCCTGCACCTGGGACGGCGTCAGCACCTGGTCCTTGGCGTAGTACACGTAGTCGACCCTCTCCTCGTACGCACGCGACCTCCTGCCGTTCCGTCCCAGCAGGTCGATGAACCAGTGGTTGAAGCGGATGTCCATCGACGACTCGGGCACGTACGGCTCCGAGTGCGAGGCGAAGAGCCTGCCGTCGACGTAGTAGTCGACCCGCGTGGTGCCGACCGTGATGACCAGGTTGTGCCAGCCGGCGAAGCTCGCGCGCTCCTGGGTGGTGACGGCGTCATTCACCCAGGGGTCCTCCCGGTAGGTCTCCCACGAGGTGGCGAGCAGGGCGCTGCCCGGGATGCTCCAGCCGCCGTTGGGCAGGTACTCGAAGTCGAGTTCGCTGTAGTTCGGGTCCATCGGGAAGTTCAGCGGCGAGAGGGTGAAGAACGTCTGCACCACGTGGTCGCCGTCCGGCCCGGACACGGGGGCGTCGCTGAACCGGACGCGGGCGGCGTAGGTGCCGTACCGGAACTTGCGCTGGTGGTGGATCTCGGTCTGCTCGGTACCGGCCCTTGTGCCGTCGGTGCCGGAGCGCAGGGTCATGACGGAGTTGCCGGCCTCGGTGGCGAAGGTGATGTTCTGCGGCCTCCAGTTGGCGCCCCACACGCCCGGCCCGCCCTGACCCGACCTCAGGGTCCAGCCGTGCTGGGGGAGCAGCGGATCCGTGGAGCCGGTGTAGTTGAAGTCGTCGAACAGCGCCGGGCCGGGGACCGGCTGGTGTCCGGCGGCGGCACTGGCCCGTCCGGGAAGGGCGGCGAGAACGGCGCAGAGCAGTCCGGTCACAGCGAGCGCGAGAGCGCTCCTGCTCTTCCGGAGGTCCGGGGCGGGTCTGGTCATCGGTCGGGGGCCTTTCGCGCTCGCGGGCTCCTGTGCCCGTCTTCTGACGGCGACTCAGTTTGCGCGGGCGGCAACTCCCGGTCGCCGTGCGACATACGGCTCCGGCCGCCCCAACCACCCGAATGGCGAGAACGCCGCCTCCCCGCCCAGGGCGGGAAGACGGCGTTCTCCGTCGTGCGTTCGCGTATGCGGTCTACTTCACCGGCTCGGGCTCCGGCTCGCTCTCCGCCTCCGACGCGCCCGCCGGGGGCTCGTCGTCGACCGGGGTCCTGACCGACTCCAGCAGGAGCTGGGCGACGTCCACGACCTGGACGGACTCCTTGGCCTTGCCCTCGTTTTTCTTGCCGTTGACCGAGTCGGTCAGCATGACGAGGCAGAACGGGCAGGCGGTGGAGACGATGTCGGGGTTCAACGACAGGGCTTCGTCGACGCGCTCGTTGTTGATGCGCTTGCCGATCCGCTCCTCCATCCACATCCGCGCACCACCGGCGCCACAGCAGAAGCCGCGCTCCTTGTGGCGGTGCATCTCCTCGTTCCTGAGGCCCGGCACGTTGGCGATGATCTCGCGCGGAGGCGTGTAGATCTTGTTGTGGCGGCCCAGGTAGCAGGGGTCGTGGTAGGTGATGATGCCCTCGACCGGGGTGACCGGGACCAGCTTGCCCTCGTCCACCAGGTGCTGGAGCAGCTGGGTGTGGTGGATGACCTCGTAGTCGCCGCCGAGCTGCGGGTACTCGTTGCCGATCGTGTTGAGGCAGTGCGGGCAGGTGGCGACGATCTTCTTCGCGGACTTCGGCTTCTTCGTCGACTCGTCCACCTCGCCCTCCTCGTCGAGGGACTCGCCGAAGGCCATGTTCAGCGCGGCCACGTTCTCCATGCCGAGCTCCTGGAACAGGGGCTCGTTGCCGAGACGGCGGGCCGAGTCACCGGTGCACTTCTCGTCGCCGCCCATGATCGCGAACTTGACGCCCGCGATGTGCAGCAGCTCGGCGAAGGCCTTGGTGGTCTTCTTGGCGCGGTCCTCGAGGGCGCCGGCGCAGCCGACCCAGTACAGGTACTCGACCTCGGTCAGGTCCTCGATGTCCTTGCCGACGACCGGCACCTCGAAGTCGACTTCCTTCGTCCACTCCAGGCGCTGCTTCTTGGCCAGGCCCCAGGGGTTGCCCTTCTTCTCCAGGTTCTTGAGCATCGTGCCCGCCTCGGACGGGAAGGAGCTCTCGATCATCACCTGGTAGCGGCGCATGTCGACGATGTGGTCGACGTGCTCGATGTCCACCGGGCACTGCTCGACGCAGGCGCCGCAGGTGGTGCAGGACCACAGGACGTCGGGGTCGATGACGCCGTTCTCCTCGGCGGTGCCGATGAGCGGGCGCTCGGCCTCGGCGAGAGCCGCGGCGGGAACGTCCTTCAGCTGCTCCTCGGACGCCTTCTCCTCGCCCTCCATCGTCTTGCCGCCGCCGGCGAGCAGGTAGGGCGCCTTGGCGTGGGCGTGGTCCCGCAGCGACATGATCAGCAGCTTCGGGGAGAGCGGCTTGCCCGTGTTCCAGGCCGGGCACTGCGACTGGCAGCGGCCGCACTCGGTGCAGGTGGAGAAGTCCAGCAGGCCCTTCCAGGAGAACTGCTCGACCTGGGAGACACCGAAGACGTCGTCGTCGCCCGGGTCGGTGAAGTCGATCGGCTTGCCGCCCGAGGTCATCGGCTGGAGGCCGCCGAGGGCCGTCTCACCGGTCGCGTCGCGCTTGAACCAGATGTTCGGGAAGGCCAGGAAGCGATGCCAGGCCACCCCCATGTTCGTGTTGAGCGAGACCGTGATCATCCAGATCATGGTCGTGCTCAGCTTGATCATCGCGAAGAGGTAGACGAGGTTCTGCAGCGCGGTGAGGCTCAGCCCCTTGAAGGCAAGGATCAGTGGGTACGAGGCGAAGTACGCGGCCTCGTAGTGGTCCACGTGGTGCAGCGCGCCCTCGAGACCGCGCAGGGCGTAGATGGCCAGGCCGATGGTGAGGATGACGTACTCGACGAAGTACGCCTGGCCCATCTTCGAGCCCGCGAACCGCGACTTGCGGCCGGGCCGCGACGGCAGGTTCAGCAGGCGGATGACCATCAGAGTGACGATGCCGAGGGTGGTCATCGCGGCGATGAACTCGATGTACAGCTCGTACGGCAGGAAGCCGCCGATCACCGGGAGCGTCCAGTCGGCCTCGAAGAGCTGGCCGTACGCCGTGATGATGGTGGGCGGCAGCGTCAGGAAGCCGATCGCCACGAACCAGTGGGCGACACCGATGATGCCCCACCGGTTCATCCGGGTGTGGCCGAGGAACTCCTTCACCAGCGTCACGCTGCGCTGGTAGGGGTTGTCGGTCCGGGTGCCGGCGGGCACGGGCTGGCCGAGCTTGAAGTACCGGACGAAGTGGCCGATGGCGCGTGCGAGCAGCGCGACGCCGACCACGGTCAGGACCAGCGACACGATGATCGCGGCGAGTTGCATTTGGGGGCTCCTCGGGCCTGCGAGGCTTCTTCGAGCGAAATTACTAAGCGGTAACTTATGCAGTCCTCTGAGACTACCCGCAATCCTGTGCCGCACTGTAGTCAGCCGTGTGGTGATCTGTGCTACTGAGGCAGGCCTCAGTAGCGTGGCGGGGCAGGGTGGACGGCGCGCGGATCATTCGGTCAATTCACCACATATCATCACATTTGGATTAACTTGGGTGCGTGCTCTACGGGATCATCGCCGCCGCCACCGCCCTCCTGCTCGCCGCCGTGCTCAGCGCGCTGCTGCGGGCCCCCGCCCTGCGCCTCGGCGTGGTCGACCGGCGGCGGCAGCGGCCGGTTCCGCTGGTGGGGGGTGCGGCCGTGGTGCTCGCCACCTGGGTGGTGGTGGCGGCCGGGAGATGGACCGGCGTCGCGCCGCTCGGCGACGGGACGGGCCGGCTGCTCGCCGCCGGGGCCGCCGTCGCCGTGCTGGGGCTGATCGCCGACGTGCGGCGGGTGAAGGCCCGGTTCCTGCTCGGTGGCACGGCCGTCGCGGCGGCCTGCGTGGTGCCGTACGACGAGACCGGGCTGCCCGCGGGGCTGCTCGCGGTGGTCTGGATCGTCGTCGTGGCCATCGGTTTCAAGGCGCTCGACCACGCCGACGGGCTGGCGGGCACGGTCGGGGTCGTGACCGCCTTCGGCGCCGGGGCCTGCGCGGCGGCCGAGGTGATGGACGGGCTCGCGGTGCTGCTGAGCGTGCTGGCCGCCGCGCTGACCGGGTTTCTCATGCACAACTGGCATCCAGCGCGGATCGCCCTCGGGGCGTGCGGGTCACTGTTCGTCGGCTTCGTGCTCGCCTCGGCGGCCGTGCTCACCCGCGCCGGGTACGGGCCGGCGTCCAGCGCGGGCGTGCTGTTCGCGCTCACCGCCGTGGCGAGCGCCGACGTCGTCCTCGTCCTGGTGTCGCGGCGGCTGGCCGGGCGGCCCCTGCTGCGCAGCGGCCCCGATCACCTCGCCCACCGACTGCGGCGGCTCGGTCTCACCGCGCGGGGCGCGACGATCCTGCTCGGCGTCGGCGCGTTCTCCGGGGTACTCGTCGGGGTCCTCGGGCACGTCGGCTGGATCGCGCAGACCGGCCCGCTCTGGGTGGCGGTGGTCGCGCCGGCCGTCGTGCTCGCGCTGCTGCGGATCAAGGTGTACGGGCCCCGCAGGCAGTCTGTTCACCCTCTGCGGCCACCTCCTCATACCGCATCTGTGCAGGTCAGAGGGTAGTTGCGTGTAAGGAAAGGATAAGAGTTGAGTCGCCCTGACTCAGCTCTGTTGACCGCGCGGTGGCCGTCATGCACACTTGAGTCCGTTCCACTCAAGTCATTGCTGGAGGAATCAACCATGGCACGTGCGGTCGGCATCGACCTGGGCACGACTAACTCCGTCGTCAGCGTTCTGGAGGGCGGCGAGCCCACCGTGATCACCAACGCCGAGGGCGCCAGGACCACGCCGTCCGTCGTCGCCTTCGCCAAGAACGGTGAGGTGCTCGTCGGAGAGGTGGCCAAGCGCCAGGCCGTGACCAACGTGGACCGGACCATCCGGTCCGTGAAGCGTCACATGGGCACCGACTGGAAGATCGAGCTCGACGGGAAGCCCTTCAACCCGCAGCAGATCTCCGCCTTCATCCTGCAGAAGCTGAAGCGGGACGCCGAGTCCTACCTGGGCGAGAAGGTCACGGACGCGGTCATCACCGTCCCGGCCTACTTCAACGACTCCGAGCGCCAGGCCACCAAGGAGGCCGGCGAGATCGCGGGCCTCAACGTCCTGCGCATCGTCAACGAGCCGACCGCGGCCGCCCTGGCCTACGGCCTCGACAAGGACGACCAGACGATCCTCGTCTTCGACCTCGGTGGCGGCACCTTCGACGTGTCCCTCCTGGAGATCGGCGACGGCGTCGTCGAGGTCAAGGCCACCAACGGCGACAACCACCTCGGTGGTGACGACTGGGACCAGCGCGTCGTCGACTACCTGGTGCAGCAGTTCAAGGCCGGCCACGGCGTGGACCTCGCCAAGGACAAGATGGCCCTCCAGCGCCTGCGTGAGGCCGCTGAGAAGGCGAAGATCGAGCTGTCCTCGTCCACCGAGACCTCGATCAACCTGCCCTACATCACCGCGTCCGCCGAGGGCCCGCTGCACCTGGACGAGAAGCTCACCCGGGCTCAGTTCCAGCAGCTGACCGCGGACCTGCTGGAGCGCTGCAAGACGCCGTTCCACAACGTGATCAAGGACGCGGGCATCCAGCTCGGCGAGATCGACCACGTCGTCCTCGTCGGCGGCTCCACCCGTATGCCCGCCGTCGCCGAGCTCGTCAAGGAGCTGACCGGCGGCAAGGAGGCCAACAAGGGCGTGAACCCGGACGAGGTCGTCGCCATCGGCGCCTCGCTCCAGGCCGGTGTCCTCAAGGGTGAGGTCAAGGACGTCCTGCTCCTCGACGTGACCCCGCTGTCCCTCGGCATCGAGACCAAGGGCGGCATCATGACCAAGCTGATCGAGCGGAACACGACGATCCCGACCAAGCGGTCCGAGATCTTCACCACCGCCGAGGACAACCAGCCGTCCGTGCAGATCCAGGTCTACCAGGGCGAGCGCGAGATCGCGGCGTACAACAAGAAGCTCGGCATGTTCGAGCTGACCGGTCTGCCGCCGGCCCCGCGCGGTGTCCCGCAGATCGAGGTCTCCTTCGACATCGACGCCAACGGCATCATGCACGTCACGGCCAAGGACCTCGGCACGGGCAAGGAGCAGAAGATGACCGTCACCGGCGGCTCCTCGCTGCCGAAGGACGAGGTCGACCGGATGCGCCAGGAGGCCGAGCAGTACGCGGAGGAGGACCACCGCCGCCGCGAGGCCGCCGAGACCCGCAACCAGGGCGAGCAGCTCGTCTACCAGACGGAGAAGTTCCTCAAGGACAACGAGGACAAGGTCCCCGGCGAGGTCAAGACCGAGGTCGAGGCCGCCGTCGAGGAGCTGAAGGCCGCGCTCAAGGGCGAGTCCGCCGAAGGCGACAACACCGCCGCGATCCGCACGGCCACCGAGAAGGTCGCCGCGGTCTCCCAGAAGGTGGGCCAGGCCATGTACGCCGACGCCCAGGCCGCGCAGGGTGCCGCGGGCGGTGCCGACGCCGGTGCCGAGGCCCCGAAGGCCGACGACGACGTCGTGGACGCCGAGATCGTCGACGACGAGCGCAAGGACGGTGCCGCGTGACGGAGGAGACCCCGGGCTTCGAGGAGAAGCCCGACGTCCCCTCCGGCGCCACCCCCGACGACGCCGAGCCGCAGGCCGCCTCCCCCTCCGCGGGGGAGGGGGCGGCCCCGGCCGGGGACGCAGAAGCACAGACTGCGGGCCTGACGGCCCAACTCGACCAGGCGCGCTCGGCGCTCGGCGAGCGCACGGCGGACCTCCAGCGGCTCCAGGCGGAGTTCCAGAACTACCGCCGCCGCGTCGAACGCGACCGGATCACGGTCAGGGAGATCGCCATCGCGAACCTCCTGACCGAGCTCCTGCCCGTGCTCGACGACATCGGCCGCGCCCGGGACCACGGCGAACTCGTCGGCGGATTCAAGTCCGTCGCGGAGTCGCTGGAGACCGTCGCGGCGAAGATGGGTCTGCAGCAGTTCGGCAAGGAGGGCGAGCCCTTCGACCCGACGATCCACGAGGCCCTGATGCACAGCTACGCACCGGACGTCACGGAGACGACGTGCGTGGCGATTCTGCAGCCCGGGTATCGGATCGGCGAGCGCACCATCCGCCCCGCGCGGGTGGCCGTGGCCGAACCCCAGCCGGGGGCGCAGACCGTCAAGGCGGACTCCTCGGACTCCGCGGAGACGTCCGCCGCCGCCGACGACAAGGAGAGCGGTGGCCCGGACGAGGGCTGAGCTTGAACCGACGAGGAAGGAGGGACGTCGAGGATGAGCACCAAGGACTTCATCGAGAAGGACTACTACAAGGTCCTCGGCGTCCCCAAGGACGCCACCGAGGCCGAGATCAAGAAGGCGTACCGGAAGCTCGCCCGCGAGAACCATCCGGACGCCAACAAGGGGAACGCCAGGGCCGAGGAGCGCTTCAAGGAGATCTCCGAGGCGAACGACGTCCTCGGTGACCCCAAGAAGCGCAAGGAGTACGACGAGGCACGCGCCCTCTTCGGCAACGGCGGCTTCCGCCCGGGGCCGGGCGCGGGCGGCGGCTCGTTCAACTTCGACCTGGGCGACCTCTTCGGAGGCGGCGCCCAGGGCGGCGGGCAGCCGGGCGGCTTCGGCGGCGGACTCGGTGACGTCTTCGGGGGCCTGTTCAACCGTGGCAGCTCCGGCACCACACGTGTGCAGCCCAGGCGCGGTCAGGACATCGACACCGAGGTCACCCTCAGCTTCACCGAGGCGATCGAGGGAGCGACGGTCCCGCTGCGGATGACCTCGCAGCAGCCCTGCAAGGCCTGTTCGGGCACCGGCGACAGGAACGGCAACCCGCGCGTGTGCCCGACCTGTGTCGGCACGGGCCAGGTGGCCAGGGGCTCCGGCGGCGGCTTCTCACTGACGGACCCGTGCCCGGACTGCAAGGGCCGCGGCCTGATCGCGGAGGACCCCTGCGAGGTCTGCAGCGGCAGCGGCCGCGCCAAGTCGTCCCGGACCATGCAGGTCCGCATCCCGGCAGGGGTGAGCGACGGGCAGCGCATCCGGCTGAGGGGCAAGGGCGCACCCGGCGAGCGGGGCGGCCCGGCCGGCGACCTGTACGTCGTCGTGCACGTGGACGCGCATCCGGTCTTCGGGCGCAAGGGCGACAACCTGACCGTCACCGTCCCGGTGACGTTCGCGGAGGCGGCCCTCGGCGGTGAGGTGAGGGTGCCCACCCTGGGCGGACCGCCGGTCACCCTGAAGCTGCCGCCGGGCACGCCCAACGGCCGCACCATGCGCGCCCGCGGCAAGGGCGCGGTCCGCAAGGACGGCACCCGCGGCGACCTGCTGGTCACCGTGGAGGTGAGTGTTCCGGCGGACCTGTCGGGGAAGGCTCGTGACGCGCTTGAGGCGTATCGCGAGGCGACCGCGGGCGAGGACCCAAGGGCCGAGCTGTTCCAGGCCGCGAAGGGAGCTTGATCGAGATGGACGGCCGTCGACGCAACCCGTATGAACTGACCGAGGAGACCCCGGTCTACGTCATCTCGGTGGCGGCCCAGCTCTCCGGCCTGCACCCGCAGACGCTGCGCCAGTACGACCGCCTGGGCCTGGTCTCCCCCGACCGCACCGCAGGCCGGGGCCGCCGCTACTCGGCCCGCGACATCGAACTGCTCCGCCAGGTGCAGCAGTTGTCGCAGGACGAGGGCATCAACCTGGCCGGCATCAAGCGCATCATCGAACTCGAGAACCAGGTCGCCGCACTCCAGTCCCGCCTGGCAGAACTCCAAGCCGCCCTGGACGGCGCGGCGGCCGCGATGCAGCAGCGCGAGGCCGCGGTCCACGCCTCCTACCGGCGGGACCTGGTCCCGTACCAGGAGGTCCAGCAGACCAGCGCGTTGGTGGTGTGGCGGCCGAAGCGGCAGCAGTCGGCGGACTGAAGAGAACACACGCGAAGGGGACCGGAGATTCAGCTGAACCTCCGGTCCCCTTTCACATTCGGTGCCGACCCGATGACCGCACGCAGGGCGGCCCGGCGCCGTACGGAATCGACTCACCGTGATCAACGGCTCTGTTCGGTCCGGTCAGCGCAGGGCGCTCTTCTCCCGCCATTCGGTCCACGACAGGTTCCATTCGCCGAATCCGTTCTCCGGAGCAACTGCGCCCTTGGTGTCCTCTCCCGTGATCTCGAACGGGTCGCCCGGCCGCACCTGTCCGTAGAACCAGGCCGCGTCCGCGTCGCTCATCCCTATACAGCCCGAACTGCGGTTGGCGTTGCCGAAGTAGGCGGCGTTCCACGGTGCGGCGTGCGCGTACATGCCTGACCAGGTCAGCCGCATCGAGTAGTCGACCATCTTGTCGTAGGCGTCGCCGAGGCCCACGGTCTCCGAATTCATTCTGACGGTGCCCTCCTTGGCCATCAGCACCGTGGTTCCGCGCCAGGAGCGTTTGTCGCCGCCGGGCGTGCCGCCCGAGACGGGGATGCTGCGGACGGTCCTGCCGTCGCGTATCAGCGCGAGCTGATGTCTGTCGAGGTCGACCTTGACGATCTGCTGTGCGCCGATGGTGAAGCTTGTCGTGTAGTCGCGTACGAACCAGCCGCCATCGGTGCCTGAGTCGGTGCCGTTGAGCTCGGCGTCGAGCGTGACCCTGGTTCCGGGTTTCCAGTAGGTCCTGGGCCGCCAGTCCACCCTGTCCTTGCCGGACCAGTCGCGCATCCAGCCCCAGGAGCCCTCGGTGCCGTTCGAGGTCTTGATCTTGAGCTGTTTCTCGACCTCCGCCTTGTTCCTGACGGGGTGATCGAAGACCAGTGAGATCGGCTGGGCGATGCCGACGGTGGTGCCGGCACCCGGTCGCCAGTCGACCTTGTTGACCTTGTCCGCCTGTGCCGTCGAGAAGGAGGTCTTCGTTCTGTCGGCGGTGCCGCCCTCCGTTCGGGTCGTCACCGTGACCGCGTAGGCCGAGCCGGGTGCGGCCCTGCGGTCCGAGATCCACGTCCTGCCGTCGGGAGCGATCTCGCCGGCGAGTCTGCGCCCCGTGCCGTCGGTGACCGTCACCGAGGTGAGACTGCCGCCCGCCGCAGTGACCTTGACGGGCTCGCCCGGTGTGGCGTGCCCTCCCTTGGGGGTGACAGTGACGGTTACGGGGCGGTCGCCGGCGCTCCTCGCCTCCTTGGCGTCCGCCGGAGCGGGAGAAGGGCTCGAAGAGCAGGCGGCGAGAGGTGCCAGCAGGGCCGCTGCTACGGCAGCCCGAGCCCGTCCCCTGGCATGGGCGCGTGCAGGTGTGCGGTGCAACAGAACCTCCGTGACGGAAGAGAACGAGGGGCCCGCATCGAAGGGCCGAAGAGGGGATGTCGTGACTGTAGAGCCGTAAAACCCCAGGTGAGCGCCTCCGGAGCAATGTGACGGCGACTGGTGAGGAACGGTCATGGTCCGGTCACATTCGCCGCGCGGGACGGTCATGGGCCGCTGTGAGCATCCTCGGTGTCCCCGCGACGGTCGGGGGGAGAAAGAGAGGCTCAGACTGTGTCAGCGCTGCTCGTGCCGCCCACCCGAGGTCACCGGGAACGGAACCGGACCATCGGCCTGAGACCCGTCACCGCCGGGGCCTACCGCGCCTTCCTCGCATCCCCCGCCGGCGCCGCGCTCGGCGCCGGCTTTCTGCAGTGCCCGTCGTGGGCGGACGTCAAGGAGGGCTGGCACTCCCGGTTGCTCGGCTGGGGACAGGATCCGGAAGCCGGTGGGCTGACCGGTGTCGCCCTGGTCCTGCTGCGCCAGTTCCCCGGCACCCGCAAGTACTTCGCCTACCTTCCCGAAGGGCCCGTCGCCGACTGGACGGACCCGGACATCGACGGCTGGCTCACCCCGCTGACGGAACATCTCCGGCGCGCCGGCGCCTTCGCCGTACGCATCGGCCCGTCGCCCGCGTACCGCCGCTGGGACGCCGCCCTGCTCAAGTCGCTCACCGGCCCGGGCAGACGCCTGGGCGACGTCCTTGCCAGCGAGGTCGATCCGCTCGGCACCGCGGTCGCCGAGCGGTTGCGTGCCCGCGGCTGGCGCCGATGCGGTGGTGACGGCACCGGAGAGGACGGGGATGCCCAGCCCCGCCATGTCTTCCAGGTGCCGCTCGCCGGACGCACGGGCGAGGACCTGTGGTCCGGGCTCAACCAGGAGTGGCGGCGCAATGTCCGCCGTGCCCAGAAGGAAGGCGTGGAGGTGGTCGTGGGCAGCGCGGCCGAACTCCCCGAGTTCTACCGGCTGCTGCGCATCACCGAGGAGCGCGACGGCTTCCGGCTCGGACGCTCGCTCGCGTACTTCGAGCGTCAGTACGCGGCTCTCAACTCCGAGGAGCCGGGCCGGATGAAGCTGTACCTCGCCCGTCACCGCGGGGAGATCCTGGCCGCCCACACAATGATCACGGTGGGCCACCGGATCTGGTACCAGACGGGCGCCTCCGCCGACCACCGCCGCGAGGTCCGGCCCTCCAACGCCCTGCAGTGGCGGATGCTGCTGGACGCCCACGCGCTCGGGGCCGACGTATACGACATGCGCGGGATACCCTCCACGCTCGACCCCGGCGAGCGGGCCCACGGACTGCTGCGGTGGAAGCTCGGCACCGGCGGACAGGCCGTCGAGACTCTCGGGGAATGGGAACGGCCCTTGGACGGCACCGCCAACCACACCCTCTACCGCGCCTTCCAGGCGTACTTGAACCGCCGATGACTCCGACGGCGAGAACGGACGGGGAGCGCGGCAGCTCCGGTGCGAGCGAAGACGAGGGTGCCGCTCGCGGAGGAGAGGGCGGCGTCACCGTGCCCGTCGTTCCGCACAGCGGGCATGTCGCCGAGACCGGCACGCGCACGCCGCTTCCCACCGAGGCGGACGAGAAGCGGCCCGCCCCCAGCGCTGTCGCCCGGGGCGGGTGCACCGAACACGAGCCCGGAGCCCGGGCGGAGGGGGTCTCCGCTGCGCGCGGCAGTGTCGTCATGGCGGCCGGATCCATCGTGTCCCGTTGCACGGGGTTCGCCCGATCCGCCGTGGTCGCCGCGGCGCTCGGCACCGTCGGGCAGACCGCCGACGGCTACGCGGTGGGCAACTCCCTGCCCGCCATCGTCTACACGCTGCTCCTGGGCGGTGCGCTGAACGCGGTCTTCGTACCCGAGCTGGTCAAGGCCGCGAAGGAACACCGGGACGGCGGCCGCGCGTACACGGACCGGCTCGTCACCGCGTGCGTCGTCGCCCTGCTGGCGATGACCGCGGCCGCCGTCTGGGCGGCACCCGTGATCGTGGACGCGTACAGCGACTACACCGGCGGTCAGGCCGCCATGACGATCACGTTCGCGCGCTGTTGCCTGCCGCAGATCTTCTTCCTCGGACTGTTCACGCTGCTCGGGCAGGTGCTCAACGCACGCGGCCGGTTCGGCGCGATGATGTGGGCCCCGATCCTCAACAACGTCGTCGTCATGACCGTCTTCGGTCTCTATCTGGCCCTTGCCGCGGGCGGCGGAAACACGCTCACCGCGACCGAGACGGCACTGCTCGGCTGGGGCACGACGGCCGGTGTCGCCGTCCAGGCACTCGCCCTCGTTCCCGCCCTGCGCGCGGCCCGCTTCCGCTGGCGGCCCCGCTTCGACTGGCGGGGCAGCGGACTGACCCGCCCGCTGCGGTCGGCCGGCTGGCTGGTGCTGCTGGTCCTCGCCAACCAGGCCGCCTACTGGGTCACGACCCGGCTGGCCACCACCGCGGGCGTGGACGGGGGGCCGGGCTACAGCGCATACAACAACGCCTATGCGCTGTGGCTCATACCGCACGGCATCGTCACCGTGTCCTTGGTCACCGCGCTGACGCCCCGGATGGCGGCGGCAGCCGCAGACGCGGACACGGCGGCCGTACAGCGCGACGTCTCCCATGCCCTGCGCACCTCCTGTGCCGTTGTCATACCCTCCGCCTGCGTTCTGTTCGTCCTGGCCGAGCCGGTCACGGCCCTCGCCTTCGGATACGGCAGGACCAGCGCCGAAGACACGGCCGCCATGGCCGGGATCCTCATGGCCTTCGCGCCCGGACTCATCGCCATGTCCGGCCAGTACGTCATCTCCCGCACCTTCTACGCGCTCTCCGACGCCCGTACCCCCTTCCTGCTCAACCTGGTGATCGTCGCCCTCAACGCCGGCCTGTCCCTGGCCGTGGCCCAACTGCTGCCGGCCCGTTGGGCGGTGACGGGGATGGCCGCGGCGTACTCGCTGGCGCTGTTCGCGGGCTGGGCCGTGACAAGCCGGGTGCTGAGCCGTCGGCTGGCCGTCGCCCGGCCGCTGCGATCGTCCGCCGTCGAGGCCCACGTACGCCTGCTGCTGGCCGCCGTGCCCGCAACCGTGCTGGGACATCTGGCGGCCTCCTGCGGCGCACCTGCAGGGGCCCTGGCCGCCACCTCTGCCGGAGCGGCTGTCATCCTGCTTACCTTCGCCCTGCTCGCCCGTCCGCTGCGGCTCACCGAGCTCGGCACGCTGCTGTCCGGTGTACGCCGCTGAGTTACCCGGCCCTGACCACCACCCGAGGGAGACTGCTCATGCCCCGCGTGCTCCTCATCGAGGACGACCCTTCCGTACGGGAAGGGGTCGAACTCGGTCTGCGCCGCCGTGGCCACGAGGTACGGTCGGCCGCGACCGGCGAGGCCGGACTCGCCGCGCTGAGCGAATTCCACCCCGAACTGCTGTTACTGGACCTGATGCTGCCCGGGCTGAACGGCGTGCAGGTCTGCCGGCGGGTCCGCGAGAGCAGCCAGCTGCCGATCATCATGCTCACCGCGCGCGGTGACGACTTCGACGTGGTCGTGGGCCTGGAGGCAGGCGCCGACGACTACATCGTGAAGCCCGCCCGCACCGAGGTGATCGAAGCCCGGATCCGCGCGGTGCTGCGCCGCATCGAAGGTACCGGCCAGAACCGGCCTGCCACCGAGATGCACGGCGAGCTCGCCATCGACCGGGTCGGCCTGACCGTCGGCAAAGCCGGCAAGCGACTCGCGCTCGCTCCTTCCGAGCTCAAACTCCTGCTGTTCCTCTCCGACGCTCCGGAGCAAGTGTTCAGCAGGCAGCAACTGCTGGAATACGTCTGGGAGCACAGCTACCACGCCGACGCACGCCTGGTCGACGCATGCGTCCGACGCCTCCGCAACAAGATCGAGGACGAGCCCGGCGCTCCGCGCTACGTCCAGACCCTGCGGGGCTTCGGCTACCGCTTCGGGCCACTGTGAACACCGTGCCGAACTCCGGCAGCGGCGAACACCGCCGCCCGGTCGACGGCGGCACCGAGAAGGGCGGCGACCTGGCGGCCCCCGCGGATCCGGCCGGAAGCGGTGGGGCGGATCGTCCCGGCGCTCGGCGTGGGCGCCGTCCCGCGGAGGCGCGCGACGCGGCACCGGCCGATGGGCGTGCGCCGGACGGGCGGCGTACGCGGCCGACGCGCCGGTCGCGGACCGCGGCGTTCGGGGTGCGCACGCGGCTGGTACTGGCGTTCCTGCTGGTCGCCGCCGTCAGTGCCGGCACCACCGCGGCGCTGACCTACCGCGAGGCCCGCAACGCTCTGCTGAAAACCGCCCAGGACACCGCGGTCGCGTCGTTCCGCGAACAGTTCCAGCACACCGGCTTCGGGCTGCCCCTGGAGTCCGAGGGCCTGGAGGCATACCTGCGCGACATCGCCCGCATGGGCAAGCCCCACCCCTGGGTGGTCTTCGTCGAATACGGTTCGATCCGCGCGTCCTCCGGCACCAGCCCCGTCTCCACCGTCATCACACCCGAACTGCGCCGTGCGGCCCGGGCCAACCCCAACGGCAGCTTCGAGCGGGTCGTCAAGGACGGTGTCCCCTATCTGACCATCGCCATGCCCACCGTCTTCAAGACCGGCCCCAGCGGCGTGCTGCCCAGTGGGCTCGTCTTCTACGCCGTGATGCGGATGAACGACGAAGAGGTCAACGTCGATGCCCTCCTCACCGCCGCCCGTGACGGCGCCCTGCCCGGCCTCGCCATCGCCCTGATACCCGGCCTGATCGCCGCGCGCAGCGTCCTGCGTCCTGTGCGCGAACTGCGCCAGGCCGCCCAGAGCATGGGCAGCGGCAGGCTGGATACACGCATCCGGGTACGAGGCAGCGACGAGTTGGCCGAACTGGCCCACACCTTCAACGAGTCCGCGGGCCAGCTTGAGCACTCCGTGCAAGAGCTGCGCCAGGCGGAGGCACGCGCCCGCCGCTTCGCATCCGACGTCTCGCACGAACTGCGCACGCCTCTGGCCGGAATGCTCGCCGTCACCGAACTCCTCGATGAGGACGCGGACGGACTGGACCCCGACACCGCCCAGGCTGTCCGGCTGATCAGCACCGAGACCGGAAAGCTCGCCGTGCTCGTCGAGGACCTGATGGAGATCTCCCGCTTCGACGCACGCGCGGCCGAACTGAACACCTACGAGGTCGACGCGGCCGAGGCCGTCGGCAAGACCCTGCAGAACCGGCACTGGACCGATGGCCGGGTCCGCGCCGAACTGCCCGACGGCCTCCGCGCCCGGCTCGACCCGCGCCGCTTCGACGTCGTCGTCGCCAACCTCGTCGGCAACGCACTGCGACACGGCAGCGCACCCGTCACCGTACGCCTGCGCCGTGAGGCGCGTCCTCATGGTGTGTCCGTGCTGGTCACCGAAGTTGTGGACAGCGGACCCGGTATCCGGCCCGAGGTGCTTCCGCACATCTTCGACCGTTTCTACAAGGCCGACGCGGCCCGTACCCGCTCGGCGGGCAGCGGCCTGGGGCTGGCGATCACGCTGGAGAACGTGAGGCTGCACGGAGGTACGATTCGCGCGGGGAATGTGCCAGGTGGCGGTGCGGTCTTCACCGTTGAGATACCGCTGCGCGCGGAGGAGGCCGGCGAATGAGGCGTGCGCGGACCCGCCGGCCCGCAGTCGCTGCCGCCGCGTCGACGGCCGCCCTGCTGCTCGGTGGTTGCGGTATCCAGGAGACCGATGTCGTCGAGGCGGGCAGTCCCGCCACCGTCGATGCCCTCCTGGACCGCGACTACGACGTGCTGCTGTTTTTCGTCTCTCCCGACGGCGGCCTGAATCCGGTGATCCGGACGTACGAGTCCCCGAGCGATTACAACGAGGGTCCGACCGTCCCGTCGACGGACAAGGTGATCCTCACGCTGCTCAGCGGTCCGGGAAAGGCCGAGAAGAAAGCCGGGCTCGGCACCGCACTGCCGGCGGCGGTCCCCGGTGCGACCGTGCGGGTCGAACGCACTTCCGGCGGGAGTGTCACGACCGGTCTGCCCGTCGCACTCGGAGGACTGGACGAGATCGCCGTACGGCAGTTGATCTGCACCATCGCCTACAGCGAAGACGTCCACGGCCAAGTCACGGTGCGGATGACGGGGTCGGACGGCGCATCGGAGTCCGGCACGTGTGACCTTGACCCCGACACCGATACCGCACCGGCGGAGACCGGCGCGGCACGGTCGGAGCCGCCGGCCGGGACCGGTTGAGACCAACCGGCCGCGCAACCGGCCCTGATCGTCGGCGGCGGGCGAAACCGTCGACGATCAGGACGGGCGAGGACGGGCATGGGATGTACGGATCTTCTGCCCTTCAGGGGATCGACGTCGAATGGAGGGTAAAGGGCGTTTGAAGGCGATTGCTTCAACTCTTGACATGTAAAGCGGGGGCGTACGTTGTCATCTCGTTAAGTAGTATTGCTTGACCGCGGGGGCGGGGCCGCGTTGGCTTTTCAGTCATCTGGCCGCAACGATGCGTCCACATCAGGAAGGCACCCCGAAGTGAGCACCCCCATGCGTCGTATCGCCATAGCCGTGACCGCGTCCACGATGACCCTCTCGCTGGCCGCCTGCGGCGCACTGGGCGGGTCGGGGGACGGCGCGGACGCGAGCCCGGCCAAGGGCGACGACCTCACCGTGGGTGTGCTGCTGCCGGAGAAGACGAACACGCGGTACGCGGACTTCGACTACCCGATCATCAAGGCGAGGGTCGAATCCCTCACCGACGAGCAGGGCAAGGTCGAGTACGCCAACGCCGGCGCCGACGCGGACGAGCAGGCGAGCCAGATGCAGAAGATGATCGACGACAAGGTCGACGTCATCCTGCTCGACGCCGTCGACTCGCACGCCGTCGCGGGCATGGTGGGGAAGGCAAAGGAGGCGGGCATTCCGGTCATCGCCTACGACCGGCTGGCCGAGGGACCGATCGACGCGTACGTGTCCTTCGACAACGAACTCGTCGGCCAGGTGCAGGGCCGCACCCTCGTCGAGTCGCTGGGCGAGAGCGTCGACACCTCCGACAAGGTTGTCATGATCAACGGCTCGCCCACCGACCCGAACGCCAAGCAGTTCAAGACCGGTGCGCTCTCGGAGCTCGAGGGCAAGGTGACCATCGCCTCGTCCTACGACACCAAGGACTGGAACCCGGACGTCGCCCGGTCCGAGATGACCGAGGCGATCAACAAGATCGGCAAGGACAACATCGCCGCGGTCTACGCCGCCAACGACGGCATGGCCGGCGGCATCATCAAGGCATTCGAGGCCGCCGGTGTGACCGACCTGCCCCCGATCACCGGCCAGGACGCGGAACTCGTGGCCGTGCAGCGCATCGTCAGCGGCGAGCAGTACATGAGCGTCTACAAGTCGTACCCCGCGGAGGCCGAGGCGGCCGCGGAGATGGCGGTGGCCAAGGTCCAGGGCAAGGACATCAAGTTCGACTCCCTTACCCGCGACCGCGTCGACAGCCCCACGAACAAGGACATCCCGGCGCAGCTCGTGACCGTGGTCGCCCTGACGAAGGCCAACATCAAGCGCACCGTCATCGCGGACGGCATCCACACGGTGTCCGACATCTGCACCGCCAAGTACAAGGCCGACTGCGTGGCGCTCGGCCTGAAGTAACCGGTGACAGGCAGACCCTGGTGACCGCCGGCCCGGTCACCGGGGTCTGCCTGTGCCCGCACCACCCGTGTGAAGTCCCCCGCCACCTCCGGCGGTCCGAGGGTGGAATTCCGCCACGCCCGGGCGCCGAACCCGCCGTACACGCGCGCGTACCTGCCTCGTCGGCGCCGCTCGCGGCCAGCGGCGTGGGAGGGACTTCCCGCAGCTCATGCCGCCGAGCGAGGCACCCCGGCCGTTCGCCGCGGTGCGGCAGACCCCCGTCAGCTCGGTGCGGACGGACGGGAGGGGGCCTCGAAATAGCGGGATGTATGGGTGGTTTCCGGTGGTCACGCCGGGGGGAGCCGTGTTGCGGAGCCGGTCACGGCCGCGCATAGTTGCGAAGCCGAAGGGGAGACAACCACATGGCGGTAGCGGCATATCCGGCACTGCGGTGCGCCCCGGAGGCGGAACCGGCACGAGGGAAGACGGGAAGCGGGGGTGGGATGGGCGATGGCCGGGCACGGGACGGACGAGCATCCACACGGTGCTGACCGACTGTGCGAGGCCGGGGATCGCGTGTATTCCCGGGCCGTACGGCGGGGCCGCGTGCCGCGCCGGGACGCGGAGCCGGTGCCCTGCCTGCTGGAGCTGGCCCTGCTGCACCCGGACCCCGACGACATGGACTGGCTGGTCCCCACCTCCCCGCAGGAGGTCATGACCCGGCTGCTGCGCGGGGTGTACGACGAGGTCAGCGCGAGCGAGCGGCGGGTGGGCTCGGCGGTGGCGGCCTTCGAGTGGTACGCCGGACTCGGCCCCCGGCCGCGGTCCGCCGCCGCGGAGGGCTCGGCGATCCGCGTCCTCGACGGCCTCTCCCGCATCCAGGCCGCGATGGACGAGGCGACCGAGGCCTGCACGACGGAGGTCCTCACCGTCCAGCCGGGCGGCATCCGGCCCGAGCACGAGCTGACGGAGGGCCTGCACCGGGCCCTCGCGCTGCGCGGCCGGGGCGTACGCATGCGCGACCTGTACACGCACGTGGCCCGGCACGGCCAGGGCCTGCTCAACTACCTGGAGCTGATGGGCGGCGCGGTCCAGGCCCGCACCCTCGACGAGGTGATCGACCGGCTGATCCTCTTCGACCGCACGGTGGCCTTCATCCCCGCGAACGCCGACCGCACCGTGGCCCTGGAGCTGCGCCACCCGGCCCTCGTCGAGTACCTGGTCACGGTCTTCGAACGGCTGTGGCGGCTGGCGATCCCGCTGACCGCACCACTGCCCGACACCGGTATCGAGGGCATATCGCACCGGGAGCAGTCCATCGCCGCGCTGCTCGCGGAGGGCCACCAGGACGCGGTGATCGCGGAACGGCTCGGCATAAGCGTCCGCACCTGCCGCGCCCACATCGCGCGGCTGTCGGAGACGCTGGGCGCCGCCAGCCGCACCCAACTGGGCGTCCGCATAGCCCAGGTCGGCCTGGACGGCCCGCCCCGCCCCCAGGAGGTCGGCTCCCTCACCGTTCCGGATCAAGAATCCCGGACCGTGCGATGAGGTAGCCGAGCTGTGCCCGGCTCTCACTGCCGAGCGTCGCCGCGAGTTTGGCGATGTGGACGCGCGCGGTGCGGATGTTCATGCCGAGGCGGTCGGCGATGACGGCGTCGGTGTGGCCCTCGACGAGGAGTGCGGCGATGGCGCGCTGACGGTGCGTGACGCCGCCCAGGGAGGGCTGCTCCGCCGCCTCCGGGTACATGGGCGTGGCCAGGCGCCACAGGCGGTCGAAGGTGGTGGCGAAGTAGTCCACGAGGGCCGGGTGGCGGACCTCCAGGGCCAGGGACCGGTCCTTGCTGCCGGGCACGAAGGCGACGGCGCGGTCGATGACGAGGAGGCGCTCGGTGACCTCGTCGAGGGTGCGCGCCTCGACGTCGCCGTGCAGCCGTTCGTAGCGGGCGAGGACCGAGGGCGCGTGGCGCAGCGTGTGCTGGTAGAGGGTGCGGATACGGCCGCCGCGGTCGAGTAGGTCCTGGTCGCGGGACAGGGCCTCGGCATGGCGCTCGGCAGGTGCGCGGGTGTGGCTGGTGTACGGGTGGATCGCGAGAAGTTCGGCGGAGGCGTCGGCCATGGCCTCGGCGATGGCGAGGTTGATCCGGTCGAGTCCGCTCAGGACGCTGATGGTGGGGATGTCCTCGCCCGCGGTGTGCCGGACGCCCATCCTCAGGAGCGGTTCGAAGGTCTCGGCCAGCCGCTCCTCGCGCCGGCGCTCGTCCGCGATGCGCTCCTCACAGGCGCGCAGCAGCCGGTGCAGCGCCACGGCCGGGGACGCCGGCTCCAGCCTGTCGAGGTTCGCGACGGCGGGGTGCAGCAGGCCGAAGTCGACGAGACAGGGCGCCGCTTCGGCGTCGGCGACGCTCATTCGCCCCTCGCGCAGGGCTCGTTCGTACAGCTCCGTCCCCGCGGCACACAGGGCTTCCGGGCCGTGCTCCGGATGCGGCGCCGGGGTCACTCGCGTGTCTCCTTCCGTCAGGCACCTCTTGGCCGGCGGTCACCGGTCGGCGATCTGGGTGTCCCGGTCAAGGATGCCCGACTGTGCGATGAGGAAGCCGAGTTGGGCCCGGCTGCCGCTGCCCAGGGCGGCCGCGAGTTTGGCGATGTGGGCCCGGCAGGTGCGCACGTTCATGCCGAGGCGCCGGGCGATGGCCTCGTCGACATGCCCCTCGACGAGGAGCTTGGCTATCGACCGCTGCACTCCGCTGATGCCGTCCGTGGGGGGAGCGTACGGGGCTTCCTCCAGTAGGGGAACCGCGCGTGCCCAGAGCTGCTCGAAGACCTTGGCCAGATACTCCACGAGACCCGGGTGCCGCAGTTCGAGGGCGACGTCGCTGCCGTCGGCCGCCGGGATGAAGGCGACGGTTCGATCGAAGATCATCAGCCGTTCTATGAGTTCCTCGAGCGTCCGTATCTCCACGTTGCCCTCGGCCATGAGCTCGGCGTACGCCAGCGTGCCCTGGCTGTGCCGGGCGGTGTGCTGGTAAAGGGTCCGCATGGTGATGCCGCGGGCGATGACGGCGCGCCCCCGCTCCAGCGCCTCGGTCAGCGAGTGCTCGCTGCGGCCGCCGCCCGGCTGGACCGTGAGGATCTCCGTCCTGCAGTCGGCGATGGCGAGTTCGATCGCCGAGTTGATCCGGTTGATTCCCTCCAGCACGGTGATGGCGTGCGTGGTCGGCAGATCCTGGGCAGTGATGGCCATGAAGGGCTCGAAGGAGTCGGTCAGTTGGACCGCGAGGCTCCTGCGCTCCTGGATCTCCCGTTCCAGGGGGTGCAGGCGCTGCGCCAGTGCCGCCGCCGGCGGAACCGGGCGCAGCCATCCCGCGTCGTCGGGGTCGGGGTGGAGCAGTGCGAACTCCATCAGGCAGGGAGCGGGCTGGACTTCGGTGCGCGCGATGCGGCCGAAACGCAGCGCACTGGCATAAAGGCGCTTGCCGTCGTCACACAGCTCAGTCTCAGCATGAGGATGTGTCCGGTATGAGTTGTTTGATGGCAAAGCTCCACCCCCCAGGGTCCTGAACGTGCAGGAACATGATGCATCGACCCTGTGGTGTTCGACTGACTGAATGAGCCATCGTCTTGGTGACGGCGGGGGAGAGTAGCAACGGAAGTGAGGACGAAGCCGACTATGTGCAAGAGAATGGTTCGCTCGGTGCTCGCTGTCGCCTTCTCCGCTGGGTTGGTTTTCGGTGCGTACGGTGCCCTGGACCTCTCCTGGAGCAGTGAGCCGGCCACCGCGCAGGACTCCGGCAGTGAGGCCGTCGTACCGTCGGACCTGTCATGGAGCAGCGTTCAGGCGCGAGACCTGTCGTGGAGTTTCGCTCCGAAGGGCACGACGGCATGACCACCCCACCCGACGACCGCTCCTTCCGCCGAGAGATGGCCACGGCCTACCGCTCGGGCTGGCACTTCATCGACCTGGTCACCGCGATCCCCCACGCCGGTGACTCGTTGATGGTGACGGTCTTCGGTGAGCCGGTGGTGGTCACGCGGGACGAGGAAGAGGACGTGCGGGCGTACCGGTGTCTGCGTCGGCCTCGGGGGGCGCCGCAGCCCGTGCGATGTGCCATCCGGTACGGAATGATCTTTGTGAACCTTGACCAGCGGGACCATCAGCTGGTGGAGCCGGACGCTCCGGCCCTGCCGACCATCTCAGCCACCCCCCGCAGTGCCTGACGCGATTCCCCCGTCGTAAAAAGATCGCTCAGGTACTTCCCCCCGCAGCGGCGTCACCGTGACCTGAACACGGTGACGCCGCTGCAGCTTTTGCAGGAAATTTCCGGGTATCGGGTCGATCGGTACGTGGCTGGAACCAGTCGGTCTCCGGTGCGTCTTGTTACCGGTGTCACCCGCGTCACCCGCGGCCCATCGCGCGCGTCAGCCGGATCTCGATCACCACCCGGGACGGGTTCGGTGACGGCGTCCGCCCGTAGCGCTCCGCGTAGCGCCGCTCCGCCTCCGCGATCCGCTCCGGCTCGGTCCGGACCGAGGCGCGGCCCTCCAGCGTCGCCCACCGCCGCCCGTCCACCTGGCACACGGCGACCGGCGCGCCCTCGGGACCGGCGGCCAGCACGTTTCCCACCTTCGCGCTCGACTTGTCCGCGATCACCCGAGCGAGCCGCGCCCCGGGGTCGTATGTCACTCCGACGGGAACGACGTGCGGGCTGCCGTCCGGGCGCGGTGTCGTCAGTGTGCACAGGTGCCGCTCCCGCCAGAAACCGAGGTATGCGGCGTCGGGGGCGGCGGGGTCTTGCGGGTACTTGGCCATGCAGGGGAACTTATACGGCGAACCTTGAGTGGAATAGACTCAAGTTTGTGTAGGTTGACTGAGTCAGAACTGGGAGATGTCGCCGACAGCTGACGGCAGGAGGAGAAAGCGAACGTGGACGCCGAGCTGACCAACCGGAGCCGGGACGCCATCAACACGGCCGGTAACCGCGCCGTGTCCGAGGGACACCCCGACCTCACCCCCGCCCACCTGCTCCTGGCTCTGCTCCAGGGGCGAGGACCCCAAGGAAACGAGAACATCGTCGACCTGCTGGCCGCGGTCGACGCCGACCAGGCGGCCGTACGCGTGGGAGCGGAGAAGATCCTCGCCGGGCTGCCCAGCGTGACCGGCTCCACGGTCGCGCCCCCGCAGCCCAACCGCGAGCTGCTCGCCGTGATCGCGGACGCCGGCGAGCGCGCCAAGAACCTCCGCGACGAGTACCTCTCCACCGAGCACCTGCTCATCGGCATCGCCGCGAAGGGCGGCGCGGCCGGCGACGTACTCTCCGAACAGGGCGCCAGTGCGAAGAAGCTGCTGGACGCGTTCCAGAAGAGCAGGGGAGGGCGCCGGGTGACCACCCCCGACCCCGAGGGCCAGTACAAGGCGCTCGAAAAGTTCGGCACGGACTTCACCGCCGCCGCGCGGGAGGGCAAGCTCGACCCCGTCATCGGGCGGGACCAGGAGATCCGGCGGGTCGTGCAGGTGCTGTCCCGCCGCACCAAGAACAATCCCGTCCTGATCGGTGAGCCCGGGGTCGGCAAGACCGCCGTCGTCGAAGGGCTCGCCCAGCGGATCGTGAAGGGCGACGTGCCGGAGTCCCTCAGGGACAAGCGGCTGGTCGCGCTCGACCTGGGCGCGATGGTCGCGGGTGCGAAGTACCGCGGCGAGTTCGAGGAGCGGCTGAAGACCGTCCTCGCGGAGATCAAGGACTCCGACGGCCAGATCATCACCTTCATCGACGAGCTGCACACGGTCGTGGGCGCGGGCGCCGGCGGCGACTCCGCCATGGACGCCGGCAACATGCTCAAGCCGATGCTGGCTCGCGGCGAGCTGCGCATGGTCGGCGCGACCACCCTCGACGAGTATCGCGAGCGGATCGAGAAGGACCCGGCCCTGGAGCGGCGCTTCCAGCAGGTGCTGGTCGCCGAGCCCTCCGTCGAGGACACCATCGCGATCCTGCGCGGACTCAAGGGCCGCTACGAGGCCCACCACAAGGTCCAGATCGCGGACAGCGCGCTGGTGGCGGCCGCCGCGCTCTCCGACCGGTACATCACGTCCCGCTTCCTGCCCGACAAGGCCATCGACCTGGTCGACGAGGCGGCCTCGCGCCTCCGTATGGAGATCGACTCCTCGCCTGTCGAGATCGACGAACTCCAGCGCGCCGTCGACCGGTTGAAGATGGAGGAGCTGGCGATCGGCAAGGAGACCGACCCGGCCTCGCGCGAGCGCCTGGAGAAGCTGCGCCGCGACCTCGCCGACAAGGAGGAGGAGCTCAGGGGCCTGACCGCCCGCTGGGAGAAGGAGAAGCAGTCCCTCAACCGCGTCGGAGAGCTGAAGGAACGGCTCGACGATCTGCGCGGCCAGGCCGAACGCGCCCAGCGCGACGGCGACTTCGACACCGCCTCCAAGCTGCTCTACGGCGAGATCCCCACCCTGGAACGCGACCTGGAGGCCGCTTCCGAGGCTGAGGAGGAGGCCGCCAGGGACACGATGGTCAAGGACGAGGTCGGCTCCGACGACATCGCGGACGTCGTCGCCGCCTGGACCGGCATTCCCGCGGGCCGCCTGCTGGAGGGCGAGACGCAGAAGTTGCTGCGCATGGAGGAGGAGCTGGGCCGCCGCCTCATCGGCCAGCAGGAGGCGGTCCAGGCGGTGTCCCACGCCGTACGGCGCACCCGTGCCGGTATCGCCGACCCGGACCGGCCGACCGGCTCGTTCCTCTTCCTCGGCCCCACCGGTGTCGGCAAGACCGAACTCGCCAAGGCTCTCGCGGACTTCCTCTTCGACGACGAGCGGGCGATGGTCCGCATCGACATGTCGGAGTACGGCGAGAAGCACAGCGTGGCCCGACTGGTCGGCGCCCCGCCCGGCTACGTCGGCTACGAGGAGGGCGGCCAGCTCACGGAGGCGGTGCGGCGCAGGCCGTACAGCGTCGTGCTCCTCGACGAGGTGGAGAAGGCCCACCCCGAGGTCTTCGACGTCCTCCTCCAGGTGCTGGACGACGGGCGCCTGACGGACGGTCAGGGACGTACGGTCGACTTCCGCAACACGATCCTCGTGCTGACGTCCAACCTGGGCAGCCAGTTCCTGGTCGACCCGATCACCGGCGAGGAGGAGAAGAAGGAACAGGTCCTGGAAGTGGTCCGCACCTCCTTCAAGCCGGAGTTCCTCAACCGCCTCGACGACCTGGTGGTCTTCTCGGCCCTGTCGAAGGACGAGCTGAGCCGGATCGCCCGGCTCCAGATCGACCGCCTGGCCAAGCGGCTGGCCGAGCGCCGTCTGACCCTGGAGGTCACGCCCGAGGCCCTGGACTGGCTCGCCGACGAGGGCAACGACCCGGCCTACGGCGCCCGCCCCCTGCGCCGACTCATCCAGACCGCCATCGGCGACCGTCTCGCAAAGGAGATCCTGGCGGGCGAGGTCAAGGACGGCGACACGGTCCGGGTGGACGCGATCGGCGGCGGCCTGCTGGTGGGACCGGCGACCGGGAAGACGCTGTAGGCCCGAGGGCCGGGCGCGGTCCTGGAGCCCGCTCGCGCCGGTGATCCCTCACGCCGTCGCGCCACGGCGGCGTAGGAGGTTGCCGGTCGTGGGCCAAGAGAGAGAGGGTGGGTGTGTACGTCTGGTCTCAGCGATGGCCGGACGAGCCAGACGACCGCAGGAGTTTCCAAGTATGTCCATCGACCCGTCCTCGATTCCGAACTTCGGGGGCCAGCCCGAGCCGCAGCCCCAAGGACCGGCGGGCCCCGTCATCCCGGATCAGGACCTCGTGAAGCAGCTCCTCGACCAGATGGAGCTGAAATACGTCGTTGACGACGAGGGCGACCTCGCGGCGCCGTGGGAGGAGTTCCGTACGTACTTCATGTTCCGCGGGGAGGGTGACCAGCAGGTCTTCTCGGTGCGGACGTTCTACGACCGGCCGCACCAGATCAACGAGAAGCAGCAGCTCCTCGAGTCCATCGACGACTGGAACCGCAGGACCCTGTGGCCCAAGGTCTACAGCCACACCCATGACGACGGCACCGTCCGCCTGATCGGCGAGGCCCAGATGCTGATCGGTACGGGGGTGAGCCTGGAGCACTTCGTCTCGTCGACTGTCAGCTGGGTGCGGGCCGCCATCGAGTTCGACAAGTGGCTCGTCGAGCAGCTGGGTCTCGAGCAGGAGGTCAATGACGCGGAGAAGCCCGAGGACGACGAGGAGTAAGTCCTCCCTCCGGTCTTGCTGCCAGGGGGGCGGGCGAGTACGGCTCATTACGCCCCGTGAGCGAACGAGTGCCCGGCCAGGGCGCCGACCACCGCGGTCGCGCGCCGGGGCCGGGCTCTCGCCTTCCGCTCCGGCGCATGCGTATGCGCCTGCGCTTGCGCCGTATGAGCGTGCAAGCGCGGCAGGCGCCCGTCCACAGCCTGTGGGGAACCCGGGCCCGGAGTCAGCCCTCCAGCGCCTTCAGGCGCTGTACGGCCTCCTCCAGCACGGCCGTCTGCTTGCAGAACGCGAACCGCACGAACGGGGCGCCGGCCTCCCGGTGGTCGTAGAAGACCGCGTTCGGAATGGCCACGACGCCGGCCCGGTCCGGCAGGGCGCGGCAGAAGGCGAAACCGTCCGTCTCGCCGAGGGGCCGGATGTCGGTCGTGATGAAGTAGGTGCCGGCCGGCCGGAACACCGCGAAGCCCGCCTCCGTCAGGCCCGCCGCCAGCAGGTCCCGCTTGACCAGCATGTCCTCGCGGAAGGCGGCGAAGTAGGAGCCGGGCAGGGACAGCGCCTCGGCCACCGCGTACTGGAACGGCCCCGACGACACGTAGGTCAGGAACTGCTTCGCCGAGCGCACCGCGGTGACCAGCCCCGGAGCGGCCGTGACCCAGCCGACCTTCCAGCCGGTGAAGGAGAAGGTCTTGCCCGCCGAGCCGATCGTGACCGTCCGGTCCCGCATCCCCGGGAACGTGGCCAGCGGCAGGTGTTCGGCCTCGTCGAAGACCAGGTGCTCGTACACCTCGTCCGTGACCACGAGCAGATCGCGCTCGACGGCCAGCCCGGCGATCGCCGTGAGTTCCTCGCGGGTCAGGACGGTGCCGGTCGGGTTGTGCGGAGTGTTGATCAGCAGGAGGCGGGTGCGGTCGGTGACGGCGTCGCGCAGCTCGTCGAGGTCGAGCCGGAAGCTTCCTTCGTGCGGGCGCAGGGTGACCGGCACGCGCGTCCCGCCCGCCATCGCGATGCAGGCCGCGTACGAGTCGTAGTACGGCTCGAAGGCGATGACCTCGTCACCGGGCTCCAGCAGGGCGAGCAGGGTGGCGGCGATGGCCTCCGTGGCGCCGGCGGTGACCAGCACCTCGGTGTCGGGGTCGTACGACAGCCCGTACCGCCGCTGCTGGTGCGCGGCGATCGCGGTACGCAGCTCGGGAACGCCCGGACCCGGCGGGTACTGGTTGCCGCGCCCCTCGCGCAGCGCGCGCACGGCCGCCTCCCGGATCTCCTCGGGGCCGTCCGTGTCGGGGAAGCCCTGGCCCAGGTTGATCGACCCGGTCCGCAGGGCCAGCGCGGACATCTCGGCGAAGATCGTCGTCCCGAACTCGGCGAGCCGGCGGTTGAGGAGCGGGCGTGCGCTGGAGGTCATGCCGGCCATCCTGCGCCGACCGCTGGACTTCCTCAACTCACGTTCGGGAACGAGCGCCTGCTCCGGTGCCCGAAGCACCGCCTCTGAGCGGGGGGAGGACTGTCGTCGTCCGTCGTCGTCCGTCGCCGTCGGACGGCACACAGTCGGCACGGCCCAGGGCTCCGAAGGGCCTCCAGGACTCCCGAACGGGGATGTGTTCTCGCTCCAGCGGACAGGCTCCGGATGCCTCGGTCACCTTGTCACCGCTGCCCAGATGCGCAGGCCGACGAACCACGCAGCCACCCCGGCGCCGGCCCACCCGATTCTCCCCTGCTGAGCGTCCACGAGCTGTTGCAAGTCGGAAATCCTGTGGCCAGGACGGTCGAAGGCTGGTTCGTTCGCAAAGTAGCAGACGACGACTGGCACGGCGGCCCGCAGCGGCGTCCACCGCGACCTCGCTGCCCAGAAGTCCGCGATCAGGGCCACACAGTACGGAGCACCGAAGGCAAAGGCGATTTGCCCAGGACTGCACTCGAACAGGGTTTTGCCGTCCATGGCCGGAAGCAGTATGGGCATGTTCATGATCATGCCTGTGACGGGGGACATGAGCGCCAGAGCAAACAGGCCGACGATCCACCCCGAACATCCGTCTTCTTTTTCGACCACCCAGTACTCGCGGGTCATGTAGATCCCGTACTCCTTACGCTCCGCAATCGTTGGCACGGTGCCTATGGGGCTCAGGCATCGGCTGCAAATGCCCGTCCGGCTCTCACCGTTGAGCTCCGCCCCCGGACCCAGCCTGCGCGTCGCAACACACGTCGTGGCGGGTCATGCACGAGTCGTTCCACTTCGTCGTGGGTGACACGACCGGCTGAGCGGTCGCACCTCTGTCGGTGTGCTCCTCATGGACCGGGCTTGTGAGGAGGGATGCATTGGACAGGTGGAGTCGTAGCAGCCGCGTGGCGCTCCAAGGGCGAGAATTCCCTGACCCCGCGCTCCCGGCATGCGGAGCATCCGATACCGGCCGGGCGCACCACGAAGCGTGAAGAGTTGTCGACCTCGTTGTCGATGGAGATCCCCTGGGGCGCCGGCTCCGATCAGCGGGGTGGCGGGAAGACTGACGTGTTCTCCGAGGGCTCTGACCCGCCGGTGCGCGGTGAGACGCGGCCAGTCATTCCTTGTCAAATACCCTGTTCTACCGCCCTGATCGTTGCTACTCGCCGCCTGCATGAGGAGCAGCAGCGGGACTCACGGTAGGTGGTCGATGCGGGCTTGCCATCCGTGGAACTACTCACTCCCATCCCGCCGGGAGTCCGCGTCAGAACACCGACGGAGGCAGGTCCGCCGAGAGATCGCGTACCGTGCGCCCGCGTGGCATCGGCCGGGCCGGTTGGACCGGGTCGCGTCGAAAATAGACAACGTGGACAAGGTCGCGTCGTTCGTGGTCATGGTGCCGCCGAGCGACCAGCCCGGTGGAGTGCCCGTTCAGGTGTCCAAAGAGCTTGAGGCCGAGCGAGCGTGCTACCAGCAGCAGTTGGAGTACGGCTTTTATGCCCTGGGAATCACGACGCTCCATGTGGTCCGGCAGATCAAGCGCGTGGAAACTCGGACGGCCCTGAAACCTTTGTGCAGTTCAGCGGACTCCTCGCCGGGACCCTCTGAAGTTCCTCAACTCTGCTTTGGGCCGGGAGGCGGGAGGGCATCTCCTCCGCACGCACCAAGCGAGGCGCCCACGGGGGGTGGCTTCGGGGGAATCGGAAGGAGGGTGACGTCATGTTCTTCGGCATCATCCTGGCGGTGATCGCGGTCCTGTTCGTAGGGGCCCTGGTGTCCCTCGCGCGCAGGGGCAGCCACGGGCCGGTCGGTGGCCGGCGTGCCCGTTCGCACCGCTCGGGGAGCGGCGACAGCTGGTGGGCCGGCGAGGGCGGCAGCGGATCGTCGTGCGGCTCGTCCTCGGGCGGGGACTCCGGGGGACACTCCGGTGGGCACTCCGGTGGGCACTCCGGTGGGCACTCCGGTGGGCACTCGTGCGGCGGCGGCTCGTCCTGTGGCGGCGGGTCGTCCTGCG
Organism: Streptomyces sp. NPDC040410; assembly: GCF_055595715.1. Lineage (NCBI taxonomy): Bacteria > Bacillati > Actinomycetota > Actinomycetes > Kitasatosporales > Streptomycetaceae > Streptomyces > Streptomyces sp. NPDC040410. The sequence goes on along the minus strand of NZ_JBVIVK010000002.1, from coordinate 235,583 downwards.
GCGGTGGGGGCGGATGCGGTGGAGGCAGCTGACACGGGGCAGCTGAGCTTCCGAAGGGAGTCGTATCCGGCCGACGGGGCCCGCTCGACGAGCGGGCCCCGCAGCACGGCGTCGCGCGCCCGCCGGGGACTTTGCCCGGGGGCGCTCGCTTGTTTCTGCGCGCGCCTCGACCGCCCCGGCGTACGCCGTAGTTGAACAGTTGAGCTGTGGAGCCCTCTGAGGGATGGAAACCCCACGAACTTGGGTAAAAACGCTGTGGCGGCGCCACAGTTCATGATTCCCTCTAAAACACCAACGCAGCCCTCGGACGTGCAGCGGAAACACCTCTCCTGACCTCCCGACCGGGCTGACCGGGCCGATCCCCCGGAGCCGACCGGGGTGCGCCGGACCCACACCCTCCTTTTTCTTTGCGTGCTTTCGGAGCCGACCCATGCTCACGACCCTGAACACCTCCTACACCGACTCGCGCGCGGCCGACCTCGCCTGGGCTCTGGGACGCGAGCCGCTGCCCGCGCTGGCCACGCTCGACCTCGAACTGAGCGGAGCGAAGCTTCAGTTGAGACTCCTCGGTGCGTCCCACCAGGTGCTCCTGGAGGAGGAGCGGGGCGTCTGCTCGGAGACGGTGGCATGCATTCCCGGCAGCAGCACACCGCTTCCGCTCGGTGTCGCCAAGCGGGTCGGCGACTGGGAGTACGAGTTCGCGGCGAGGGTGGAGGTCCTCTCCCCGGGCTCGTTCGCGGGCCGCGCCCAGGAGTTGCTGGCCCTGGTCTCCGACCATCCCAACGGCCTCGCCGGCGTCTTCCCGGGCAGTCCGCACGCCTTCACGGCGCTGCTCGCCCAGCACCACGAGGGGCAGGTGCACTGGCGGACCTGGCACGCGTACCCGCAGGACGGGCAGCTGGTGGCGACGCGGACACGGGTGGGCGTCCGGGTGCCGGTGAGCAGTCTCAGCCCGTCCGGCGTCTGACACAGACTCCGAGCACTCGAACAAGGGGCCCCGGCCGTACGGCACTTCCACACGTGTGGGTGACGAAGCGTGCCGCATATGTGACGTAACGTCGCAGCGTGATCGAACCGCACGCGCCAGCCCCGACCGGCACCAGGCTGCCCTGGGCCGGTCCGGCGCGGCTGCCGGTCCGGCCGGACACCGCCCGGTTCCTCGTCCTCGCCTGCGTCTTCGTCTGCGCGGCCTGCGGACTCGTGTACGAACTCGAACTCGTCGCCCTCGCCTCGTACTTGATCGGCGACTCGGTCACCCAGGCCTCCGTCGTCCTGTCCGTAATGGTCTTCGCGATGGGCCTCGGCTCGCTCGTCGCGAAGCGGCTGCGCCCGCTCGCGGCGGCCGGCTTCGGCGCGATCGAGGCCGCTCTCGCGCTCGTCGGCGGCTGCAGCGCGATGGCGCTGTACGCCGTCTTCGCCTGGACCGGCGACTGGGGCGGCCTGTGGGCGAACGGACCCCGCTGCCTGCTGGTCGCCTTCTCTCTCGCCATCGGCCTGCTGATCGGCGCCGAAGTCCCGCTGCTGATGGAACTGATCCAGCGCATCCGCAGACAGGACGCGGGCGGCGCGGTGGCCGACCTCTTCGCGGCGGACTACGTGGGCGCCCTGGTCGGCGGCCTCGCCTTCCCCTTTCTCCTGCTGCCCCTGCTCGGCCAGTTGACCGGCGCGCTGCTCACCGGCGCGGTCAACGTCGTGGCCGGCGGGGCACTCGTCCTCGGCCTCTTCCGCGGCGACCTGACCCGCCGTGCCCGCTGGGTGCTCCTGGTCGTCATCGTCGCCGTGCTCGCGGTGCTGGCCACGGCAGCCGCACTCGTCGGCGACTTCGAACGGGCAGCACGCCACGCCGTCTACGGCAGGGACGTTCGCGTGGCACTCCAGACCGGCGTCCAGGAAGTGGTGATCACCGGCGGCACCCACGGCCGCCCCCTCAACCTGTTCCTCGACGGCCGGCTGCGGGTCAGCGGCCGCGACGAGCGCCGCTATCACGAGGCGCTGGTCCACCCCGCGATGAACGGTCCCCACGCGCGCGTGCTCGTCCTGGGCGGCGGCGACGGACTGGCCGCCCGGGAGGTGCTGCGGTACCCCGGCGTGCGGCAGGTCGACGTCGTCGAACTCGACGCGGCGGTGGTACGACTGGCGCGCCACGACCCCGCGCTGTCCGAGCTGAACGGCCATGTGTACGGCGACCCGCGCGTCCGTGTGCGGACGGCCGACGCCTTCCGCTGGCTGCGGGGCGCCGCGCGGACCGCTTACGACGTGGTGATCGCGGACCTTCCCGACCCGGGCATCACGGCGAGCACGAAGCTGTACTCGCAGGAGTTCTACGGCCTGGTGCGGCGGGTGCTCGCCGGCGACGGCCGCCTGGTGGTGCAGGCGGGCCCGGTCTCCTTGCGCCCGCGTGTCTTCTGGACCGTGGAGACGACCGTCCGTGCGGCCGGCCTCGGCACGGCCCCCTACTGCGTGGGCGGCCGCGACTCCGGCTTCGCCGCGGGCCCCGACCGCTCCGCCGGCGCGACCCGCGCCCCCCACGACTGGGGCTTCGTCCTCGCGGCCCCCGGAGCACCCCCACCCCTGCGACTCGCTCCGCACGGCCCCCACCCGGCCACGCTGACGCAGCCGTCACTGGACGCCGACGCGAGAGCGGCGGAGGCGACGAGGATCAGCGGGTCGCCGGTGTCGACGCTGGTGCATCCGAGGTACTGAGGTTTGGCGGCGCATCTCGGCCCGTCCCGCGTTCGAGGACGAGGCCGTTCAGGCCGAAGCGGGTGTCCGGGGTGCAACCCCCGGCACGCCCACACCAACGCGCGGTCACTTTCGACCAGGGGGAGTGCACAACGGCGCCCACTGGGTAGGCTCCGCTGACATGGAGCATGAGGTGTTCGTTCCGGTTCCTGCCGAGCGGCTCAGGGAGGCGCTCGCCGATCCCGCGCGGGTCGCCCGGGCGGTCCCCGGGCTCCAGCAGGACGCCGGTGCCGAGCCCGTCAGCGGCAGGCTGAAGGTGCGCGTCGGCAGCCACTCCGTCACCTACCGCGGCACCGTACGCGTCTGCGGGCAGGAGGACGGTTCCTACGCCGTCGAGGGCGACGCCTCCGAGACCCGCGGTACCGGCTCGGTCAAGCTCGCGCTGACGCTCCGCCTGAGGGACACGGACGGCGGTACCACCCTCACCTTCGACGGAACGGCCTCCGCGGACGGACGCGTCAAGGAACTCCCGGCCGACGCGGTCGCCTCGGCCGCGGCCAGGCTGCTGACCCGGTTCGCGGAGAACCTGGGCGGGACGGCGGAGGAACGGGAGCCGGAGCCGGAACCTGAGCAGCCGGAGCCGGAACCCGGGCTGCGGCAGCCCGAACCGGAAAAGGCACCGGAGCAAGAGCCGCGCCGGCCGCCGGAGCCCCCGCCCGTCGAGGACGTGGCACCCCTGCCGGCCGACGACTTCGAGGCATCCGCCGAACCGCCCGCCGAACCGCCCGCCGAGGCGGCGCACGCGCGGCGGACGATGATCGGGCGCAGCGCGGAGGAGGTGGACCACGCTCCGCCGCGCGGCCGGTACGCTCCCGTGCCCGCCCCGCAGACGGTCACCCCCGTCTCGACGCTGCGCTGGGCGGCACCGGCCGCCGCGGCCGTGGTCGTCTCGGCGATCGTGGTGGGGCGGATGCTGCGCAGACGGCACTGACGCCGGCCGGTGCGGATGCGCACGCACGCGTACTCGCCCGCCCTCCTGATCAGCCCAGTAGGGTCGTCCCGTGAGTAACGAAGACATCACGCTGACCGCGGGCGACGCGGAAGTGACCGTGCAGCCGCGCAACGGCGGCCGCATCGGAGGACTCCGGGTCGGCGGCACCGAACTCCTGCGGCAGGGGGACCGGTTCGGCTGCTTCCCGATGGTCCCCTGGTGCGGCCGGATCCGCGACGGACGGTTCCGAAACGGCGCGACCGTCCACCAGATGCCGCTCAACTCCCCGCCGCACGCCATCCACGGCACCGTCCGGGACGGCGCCTGGCGCACCGCCCGCACCTCCGCCGACGAGGCGGTCATCACGTACGACCTGGTCGACCCCTGGCCCTGGTCCGGCCGGGTCACCCAGGTCGTCGGCCTGACCGGGGACGGCCTGACGCTCACGATGTCCATCGAGACGTACGAGACCTCCTTCCCGGCGCAGATCGGCTGGCACCCGTGGTTCAACCGGAACCTGGGAGGGGAGGACGTCCGTCTCGCCTTCGAGCCCGCCTGGCAGGAGGAGCGCGGCGACGACCACCTCCCCACCGGCAACCGCGTCGACCCCGAGCCCGGCCCCTGGGACGACTGCTTCGGCATGCCCGGCGGGGTCGACGTCACCCTGACCTGGCCCGGGCAGCTGGAGCTGAAGATGGCCGGCCGCCTGCAGTGGGTGGTGGTGTACGACGAGCAGGAGGCCGCGGTGTGCGTGGAGCCGCAGACCGGCCCGCCCGACGGCCTGAACACCCGGCCCCGCCTGGTCACCCCCATCGACCCCCTTGAGGCCACGACGACCTGGACCTGGCGCCGCCTCTAAGCTGGCGGGCATGAGTGACGTACGCGGCGAGCTGCTGCAGCAGATCAAGGACAAGGCCGTGGTGCACGGCAAGGTGACCCTGTCGTCGGGCAAGGAGGCCGACTACTACATCGACCTCCGCCGTATCACCCTGGACGGCGTGGCCGCCCCCTTGGTCGGCGAGGTCATGCTCGACCTGACCGCCGACCTGGACTTCGACGCGGTCGGCGGGCTCACGCTCGGCGCCGACCCGGTGGCGACCGCGATGCTGCACGCCTCCGCCGCGCGCGGGAAGGTGCTCGACGCGTTCGTCGTGCGGAAGGCGGGCAAGGCGCACGGCCTGCAGCGCCGTATCGAGGGTGCCGAGGTCGCGGGCCGCCGTGTCCTGGCCGTGGAGGACACCTCGACCACGGGCGGCTCGGTGCTGGCCGCCGTGGAGGCGCTGCGTGAGGCAGGGGCCCAGGTCGTCGCGGTGGCCACCATCGTGGACCGCGCCACGGGCGCAGCCGAGGCGATCAAGGGGCAGGCGGACGTACCGTACGTCTTCGCGTACTCCAAGGACGACCTGGGCCTCGACTGAGTCCCGACTGAGTCCCGACTGAGTCCCGACCGGGTCAAGCCCGGGTCCCGCCCGGGTCCCGCCCGGTTCTCGCCCGTGTTATCCACAGGTTGGACACGATGGAGGGATCATCCGGCCAAGTCTGGAAAGATGGGGCCGACGATGACGTCACTCCCAAGGTCTAGGTCAGGGCCGTAGGACGCAGAACCCCAACCCGCACATACCAAGGAGCGGACACATGCCCATCGCAACCCCCGAGGTCTACAACGAGATGCTCGACCGGGCGAAGGCAGGCAAGTTCGCCTACCCGGCCATCAACGTCACCTCGACCCAGACCCTGCACGCTGCGCTGCGCGGCTTCGCGGAGGCGGAGAGCGACGGCATCGTCCAGATTTCGACGGGTGGTGCCGAGTTCCTGGGCGGCCAGTACAGCAAGGACATGGTCACCGGCGCCGTCGCCCTGGCCGAGTTCGCGCACATCGTCGCCGAGAAGTACCCGGTCCAGGTCGCCCTGCACACGGACCACTGCCCGAAGGACAAGCTCGACGGGTACGTACGTCCGCTGCTCGCGGTCTCCGAGGAGCGCGTCAAGGCCGGCCGCAACCCGCTCTTCCAGTCCCACATGTGGGACGGCTCCGCCGAGACGCTCGCCGACAACCTCGCCGTCGCCCAGGAGCTCCTGGAGCGCGCCCGCGCCGCCAAGATCATCCTCGAGGTGGAGATCACCCCGACAGGTGGCGAGGAGGACGGCGTCTCCCACGAGATCAACGACTCCCTGTACACGACGGCCGACGACGCGATCCGCACGGCCGAGGCGCTCGGCCTGGGCGACAAGGGCCGCTACCTGCTGGCCGCCTCCTTCGGCAACGTGCACGGCGTGTACAAGCCGGGCAACGTCGTGCTCCGCCCCGACCTGCTGAAGGAGCTGAACGACGGCGTGGCGGCGAAGTTCGGTCTGCCGGCCGGCTCCCAGCCGTTCGACTTCGTCTTCCACGGCGGCTCCGGCTCCACCCCGGAGGAGATCGCGACCGCGCTGGAGAACGGCGTCGTCAAGATGAACATCGACACGGACACGCAGTACGCCTTCACGCGTCCCGTCGCCGACCACATGTTCAAGAACTACGACGGTGTCCTGAAGGTCGACGGCGAGGTCGGCTCCAAGAAGACCTACGACCCGCGTACCTGGGGCAAGCTGGCCGAGGCGAGCATGGCCGCGCGTGTCATCGAGGCGACGCAGAACCTGCGCTCGGCGGGCACGAAGATCAAGTAACCGGCCGTCCACGGCGGTATACAGCGAGCCCGGCGCGACCGCGCCGGGCTCGCTGTATACCTGGGGGCATGCCCGATGTCCGGCTGGCCTCGCCGCAAGGCAAGTGGATCCTGCTGACCACCGTGCTCGGCTCCAGCATGGCCATGCTGGACTCGACCGTCGTCAACGTCGCCCTGCCCCGCATCGGTCGTGACCTGGACGCGAGCCTCGCCGCCCTGCAGTGGACGGTCAATGCGTACATGGTCACCCTGGCCGGGCTGATCCTCCTCGGCGGGTCACTCGGCGACCACTACGGCCGCCGCAAGGTCTTCGTCGTGGGTGTCGTCTGGTTCGCCGCCGCCTCCCTGCTGTGCGGCATCGCCCCGAACGCCGGCGTCCTGGTCGCCGCCCGCGCCCTGCAGGGCATCGGCGGTGCCCTGCTCACCCCCGGCTCCCTCGCCCTCATCCAGGCCTCGTTCCACCCCGACGACCGGGGCCGGGCCGTGGGACTGTGGTCCGGGTTCGGCGGCATCGGTGCGGCGGTCGGCCCGTTCGTGGGCGGCTGGCTGGTGGACGGCCCGGGCTGGCGGTGGGTCTTCCTGCTCAACGTCCCGCTGGCGCTGGCCTGCGCTCCCATCGCCGTACGGCACGTGCCCGAGTCGGCTGGGGGAGGCACCGGCCACGGCCGCTTCGACGTGCTCGGCGCGGTCCTGGGCGCCCTGGCCCTGGCCCTGGTGACGTACGCGCTGATCGAGGCCCGGCAGGGGTCGCTGGTCGTCGTGTTCAGCGCGGTGGCGGGACTGGCAGCGGGCGTCGCCTTCGTCTACGTCGAGCGGCACCGCCCCGACCCCATGATGCCGCTCGACATCTTCGCGTCCCGCCAGTTCACCGCGGTCAACCTGGTCACGCTGTGCGTGTACGCGGCCTTCGGCGGCTTCTTCTTCCTCGCCGCGCTCCAGCTCCAGGTCGCCGTGGGCTGGTCGGCCCTCGCCGCCGGTACGGCTCTGCTGCCGACGACGGTCCTGATGCTGCTGTTCTCCGCCCGCTCCGGGGAGCTGGGCGAGCGCATCGGCCCGCGGATCCCGCTCACCGTCGGCCCCCTGCTGTGCGCCGCCGGGATGCTGCTGATGCTGCGCGTCGGACCGGGCGCCTCCTACGTCGCCGACGTGCTGCCCGCGCTGCTCGTCCTCGGCCTGGGCATGGTCACCCTGGTCGCCCCGCTGACCGCCACCGTCCTCGGCTCCGTGGACGTCGCCCGCGCGGGTCTGGCCAGCGGCATCAACAACGCCGCTGCCCGGGCGGCCGGCCTGATCGCGGTGGCCGCGCTGCCGCTGCTCGCCGGGATGGGGCCGGAGGCGTACCGGTCGCCGAGCGCCTTCGACGAGGCGTTCGGGCGGGCGATGGTCCTGTGCGCGGGAGCGCTGGTGGTGGCGGCGGGCCTCGCCTTCGCGACCGTACGGCGGCCTCCGCCGGACTGCCGGCGCCCGGAGTGCCGGACGCACGGATCGATCACGGCACCGCCGTTGGAGGGGGAGCGGGCGCGGGGGCGGATTTCGTAGGCGCTCGGGCTGTGGCCGGGAGTGGACGTGACTCCGTCAGCGCCGCGGTGCTCCGCGTGCCGCCGCCGCTGCCTCAAGGCAGAGCGGTGGCACGCAGGCGAATCCGCAGCTTTCGTCGACCTCCTCTGCGGTGACTAGTGCCGCTCAGCCAAGGTTTGCCCGTCAAGGAGCGGCGTCCGGTGCGTGCTCTCGGCGTGCCGGCCGGAAGTCCTCGTACTGGACGTACTCGGGCTTTCGGCCGGTGCGGCGAGTGGGGGCACCTCCCACGCCCTTGAGGCAGTGGGGGAGCGTGCCGGGCGTCGCGACGGGGCGAACCTTGGCTGACGCGGCACTAGGATCGCTTCAACTCGTCGTACGCCTCGGCGCTGCTGTCCCGCAGGAACTGCCAGCATCGTTCCGTCTCGTCCTTCTCGTCGATCGCCCCGGCGGCGCGGGCGAGGGCGGCGAGACAGCGCAGGAAGCCGCGATTGGGCCGGTGACTCCAGGGGATGGGGCCGTGCCCCTTCCATCCGGCCCGGCGCAGCGCGTCGAGCCCCCGGTGGTAGCCGGTGCGGGCATACGCGTACGACTCGACCACTCGCCCCGCCTCGAAGGCGTCGTCGGCGAGCATCGCCCAGGCCAGCGAGAACGTGGGGTACTTCGCCGCGACCTCGGCCGGCGGCAGCGACTCCTCGCCCAGCAGGCGGTACGCCTCTTCGTTCTCCGGCAGGTTCGTCGGGTCCGGACCCCCGAGCAGGTTCTTGTGACTCGTCATGATGGCAGTCTGCCACTTGCGGTCTTCCGCGCGATCATCATGAAGCCGGGCCTCGAACGGCCGATCTTCGGCCCGGCGGACATCGCCATCGGGCTGGAGGACCGGCCAGTGCTGTGACCGCATAGGTTCACCGGGTTGGTGGTCGTGGCGGTTGGATGTGCGGTGACGTCCGATCCGACCGTTGGAGGTGCGGTGGCTGAGCCTGTCCGTGTGCGGAGACTGACCGACCAGGAGGGGCAGCGGCTGCAGCAGATCGTGCGCCGCGGCAGCACGTGTTCGGTGCGCTACCGGCGCGCGATGATGGTGCCGGCCTCGGCCGGCGGGAACCGTGTACCGGTGATCGCCTCGCTGGTGCAGGCCGACGAGGACAATGTCCGGGATGTGTTCCACCGGCCTGGCCTGCCTGGACTCTCAGTGGGCGGGAGGCCGTCCCCGCCAACTCGGCCCCGACGACGAGGACTTCGTCGTGGCGACGGCGTCCGCAGCGTCGGCCTCTCTCTGTAACACCAGGATCTGCTGCCAGGTCAACACAGTTCGTGGGACTCGCTCCGGTTCGGGGCGGGCAGAGAGACCATTTCTGGCAGGGGTAGGCGCAGTTCCACTGCGGTGCCGTCCGGCAAGGTCAGCCGGAGTTCGTCACTGCTGCAGAATTCCAGTGCCGTCGCCCCACACTCCCAGCGCACGTCCCAAGGGTTGTCTGGCACCCAGCCCGGCTCCAACTCGAACTTCAGTCCGTGGACGCTGGCCTTGTCCCGGTCAAGGTCATGCAGGACCAGTGAGCCGAAGGCGGCCGGTCCGCCGTTGCTCGGGATCTCCTGCTCGTCGTCGTACTCGTCCCACCATCGTTCGGGCCAGTCCTCCTCCGGAGGCACCCACCAGGGCCCGCCACCAGGTGAACAGGCGACCAGCCGCTCATCGGGGGAGAACACCGGCACGCAGTACATCGGCGCAAGGTTCATCGGGTTCACTTCGTGATCCAGATGCGTCACGCGGCGCAGCGGACCGTCCAGGGAATAGACATCGTAGCCATTCTCACCCTGACCGGATTCGAACCTCGCAACGACAAGCCGCTGCGAGGGCGATGTCACCAGTCCGTCGATCCCACCGCCGCAGTCGGGCATCGGGATCGTCAGCTCGTCGAGTACCGTCATCGCAGGCCAGGTGTACCGTGCCAGTCGCAGCCCCATCTGCTCTGCCTCCAGCAGAATCTGACCGGATTCCAACGGGCGCACGGTGTCGGCGCCGTCGTGCCACCACTTCAGTTCACCACTGCCACGGTCCCACAGCCCCACCCCGCCGTGCACGGCTGCCAGGACGCTGTCACCATCGCCTGCCAAGCGCAGCCACTGCGGATCCGCCACGGGCCCAGCCTCTGCCTCTCGCCACCCCGACGGGGGTAGTTCGAACTCGCCCGTAACGCCCGGACGACGGAATCCGAATCTGGATCTGTCCATTGGCGCATCATATGTTGACCGTTTAAAGCCGCCAATTGACCGCCCGGGTTGGTCATTCTGGTCGGTCACGCCGGGCTTCTTCTCACTTCTTTTGGTAGGTGTTTCCAACTCTGGTCGCTGGGGTGTGTACGGCCGGATGATCCAGGGTTGATGCGTTCTCAGCTGGCGGGATAGGCCGGTTCGTTGGCTCTGGGGCCTGATAGGCGGTTTGCCGGAGTGGGAGCAAGAGACGCGACGCCAGATGATCAAGGCTTCTGAGACCGAAGATCGTCCTGGAGTCGCGTCCGCGTGTCATCCTCCCTGATCAACGTCCTCGCGCGCCACTGCGAGGACGGCAACGAGCCCTGCCCGTCCATCGAACCGCACGAGCCTCTGAGCCGGCCGCGCCCACGGACTCGAAGTCCGACAGGCGGATTCCCCGCTCGCACGTTCGAAAGTCCCGATCAGGACTCGCAGCCGCACGCCCCCTCCCGTGGAATGGGCTCCCCTGGCGCCGTAGTGGGCGAGGTGCAGGGTCTCACCGTCGACCTGGAGCTCTCGCGGTGCCGCTGCCACCGGAGGCGGCGCGGCGTGGCAGGCCCACCAGGCTCTTGGGAAGTTGATACGCGCGGTAGCGCATGCCCCAGGCGCTACCGTGCCTGTCACCTCCCAAGACCAACGTCAAAGGTCCTGCAAGCGAGCACACAGAGACCTGCACGGCGATGCGCAACGGACACCGGGCGAAGCGGGGATCCGGACCTCGCGAACCCCAAGGTCCGACCGGCAGTTTCTTCCCCGGCTTGCCAGGAAGCTCAGCAGGGATCGAACGGAATCGTGTGCGCTGTACCGTCCGCCGGGTCTTGGACGATGATCTCCGCGATGTGGTCGCAGTAGTAGTGATTCGTGAAGTGATGGAAGAAGACGTTCTGGATCAACTTGCCGGCACCCTCGATCGTCAGGTCGGGTACCCGCAACGTCAACTCGATGGTCACGGGGATGCGGGTGTCACCATTCATGGACAATTCACCGTACATACCTCGCAATACCTCACGACCGCCGTCGCGCTCTTCGATACCGAAGAAGTCGTACCGAGCTCCGTCGACAACCTTTCCATCGAAGCCGTACGCCTCATATGCCGCGAGATTCGCCTGGCGAGACGTATGGGAGCCCAGTGGGGCGTCGTTGAGGAAGAGCGCGGCAAGTCGGGGAAGTCGGCGGTGCATCTCTTCCGGATCGTCGAAGTCAAAGTCCTCACCCGTGCCGTTGCCCGCCGCAGTCGGCCTGAGGGAGCTCGCATAGGCCCACGCTGCCCTGCCCACCTGAGGGTGTTCGGCCTCATAACGCTCCAACTCACCCCAAAAGTCCTGGCTGCTGGTGAGGCTCTCGAATGCGGATGATGCGGCGCAATACACCCACTCATTGCGGAACACGTGCAGGTTTCCCGCGGCAGCTGCTTCGATCACCATCGGCTGAGCTGCCAGCTCGTCAGGAGCGGCGGCGACCCGCTCGAACCAGGAACGGCCCAGCACCAGAAGGCCAGCCCTGAAGTAAGCGAAGCTGTCGTCCGAGCAACCGCCACCTATGAGATAGGCCGCAGCCCACACATCCCACCGCTCAACGGCACTATGCAACTCGCGGAAGCACACCTGATAGCCGAGGACGTCCGTGGGTGCAAGGCCGTCCAGTCGGTCTCCCAACGCCCTGGCGAAGGCGTCGCCGTCAGCGCCACCACTGTCCGCTCGGGCCGTCTCGACCACATTCCAGAATCTGTCGATGTCCATGGCGGACATCGTTGCACCAGGGTCTGACACTGGCGTCTGGCTATCAGGGTTGATGCGTTCTCAGCTGGCGGGATAGGCCGGTTCGTTGGCTCTGGGGCCTGATGGGCGGTTTGCCGGAGTGGGAGCAAGAGACGCGACGCCAGATGATCAAGGCTTCTGAGACCGAAGATCGTCCTGGAGTCGCGTCCGCGTGTCATCCTCCCTGATCAACGTCCTCGCGCGCCACTGCGAGGACGGCAACGAGCCCTGCCCGTCCATCGAACCGCACGAGCTGGCCTCGCTGTCCGAGGTGCTGGCCGCCGTGCCCGATCCCCGCCAGGTGCGCGGGCGCCGCTACCGCATCGGCGTGCTGCTGGCCCTGTGCCTGACGGCGGTGCTCGGCGGAGCCCGCTCGCTGGCGCAGATCGCCCGGTATGCCGCCGACGCCGACCCGCAGGTCCGCGCCGGACTCGGCCTCGCCCGCGCCACGCCCAACGCTTCCACGCTCGGCCGACTGCTGGCCCGCATCGACGGCGACGCCCTGGACGACGCGGTCGGAACCTGGCTCGCCCGCCACGCCGCCGATCCCGTCGAGGAGGACGAAGCCCTGGTCGGGCTGGCGGTGGACAGCAAGACGGTGCGCGGCTCGCGCACCGACAGCAAGACCGCGATACACCTGCTAGCCGCCGCCCTGCACGGCAGTCAGACCGTCATCGCCCAGCGCCAGGTGGCGGCCAAGAGCAACGAGATCCCGGCCATGGCCCCGCTGCTGGCCCGCTTCGACCTGCGCGGCGTGGTCGTCACCGCCGACGCCATGCACACCCAGCGCAAGACCGCGAAGAACATCGTCGCCGCCAGCGGGCACTACCTCCTGGTCGTCAAGGGCAACCAGAAGAAGCTGCGCCGGCAACTGCGCCGCCTGCCCTGGCGGCAGATGCCGCTGCTGGACCGCACCCGCACCGCCGGGCACGGACGTCGCGAGGTCCGGCGGCTGAAGGTATGCACCGTCGAAGCCGGGCTGCTGTTCCCGCACGCCGTCCAGGCCATCGAGATCAAGCGACGCCGCGTCAACACCAAGACCGGCAAGGTCCAGACGAAGACGGTCTACGCCGTCACCAGCCTCACCCCCGACCAGGCCGACCCCGCCCGCCTGGCCGAACTCATCCAGGGCCACTGGTCCGTGGAGGCCCTGCACCACGTGAGAGACGTGACATTCGCCGAGGACGCCTCCAAGATCCGCACCGGCAGCGCGCCCCGCGCCATGGCCACCCTGCGCAACCTCGCCATCGGCCTGATGCGCCAGGCCGGCTGGACCAACATCGCCGCCGCAGCCGACCACTATCGGTCACGCCCCGACTACGCCACCGCGCTCCTCAAGATCACCTGCTGAGAACGCATCAGCCCTGCCGGATGATCCGGCGTGTGGGGGCTCGCGGGATGGCGTCGGCAGGGCTGAGTTGGCGGGGACGGCCTCCCGCCCACTGAAGGTCCAGGCAGGCCAGGCCGATCTCGTTGAACCGGTGGAACACATCCCGGACGCACAGCACTAGGCGCACTCGGCCGGCTGCCGGAATCGGGCCCCTTGACCCACTGAGCGAACGCACCCGGCCGGACGATCCCTTACACCCCTTCCCAGGACGCAACCGCAGGATCGGTGGACACCTCTGCCCACACGGTCTTGCCCACGGGTTGACGAGGTGTCGAACCCCAGCGCACAGCCAGGACGTCCACCAGGAGCAGGCCGCGGCCCGACTCTCCGTCAGGACAGGACGGGGGCGGGGCGGTGAGCGGGTGTTTCGCTGAGGCCGCGTCCGCTACCTCGATACGGACGAGGCCCGCCCCCGCGTCGAGGGTGAGCCGGAGACCGAAGTCGCGTCCCGGAACGCGGCCGTGCCGCACGGCGTTCGCGGTGAGTTCCCCGACGACGAGGGCGACCGTGCACGACGTGTCCGACGCCGGCGGGTATCCCCACTCCTCCATGCGCCGCACGGCGAGGCGTCGGGCGAGCCGCGCGCCGCGCGGCGAGGAAACGAACTGTGCAGTGAGCAAGCGGAGTTCGCGTCCCGAGCTGGTCGTTCCTGTCAGCACGGCCTGTCCATCCTTGTCCGTCGAGTCTGAGGACGTCCCGCGATGTGCGCGAGTCGTCACGTTCCGTACCCAAGATTCGTCCGGTCGCCCTACGCTCGAAAGGTGACGCAGCCTTACTTTTCAGTCCGTAAGGAACGGAAGTGATGCCTTGGCCAACGGAATTGATCCCAGCGCGTCGATGGCGGCGCTGTTCGGTGCGCGGGTGCGCAGGCTCCGCACGGCGGCGGGAATGACCCAGGCCGAACTCGGCGAGAAGACGCATGTGGTGAGCACGCGGATCACGCAGGTCGAGCGGGCCTCCGGGGCGAAACCGACGCGGGAACTGGCACGGACGCTCGACGCCGTCCTCGGCGCGGACGACTTGCTGGTCGAGCTGTGGCCGTACGTGTACCGGGAGGCGTTTCCGGACTGGTCGCGGGCGTTCATCGAACTCTCGGAGCGGGCGGTGTCCATCAACCAGTACGCGGCCCATGTGGTGCCGGGTCTGTTGCAGACCGAGGCGTACGCGCGGGCGGTTCTGAGCCTCGACGTACTCCTCAGCGGCGAGGAGCAGTTGGAGGAACGCGTGGCGGCACGGTTGGGTCGGCAGCAGCGCCTGCGATCGCCGGACCGACCGGACTTGTGGGTCGTCCTGGACGAGGCCGTACTTCGGCGTCCGGTCGGTGGGCGGACGGTTATGCGGGAACAGTTGGCTCGGCTGCTGGATGCCGCTGCGGAGCCCCACATCCATTTACAGGTGCTGCCGTTCGACCAGGGCGGGCACGAAGCGATGGGTGGGTCCCTGACCATCCTGACCCTCCCGGACGGCACAGCGGCGGCCTACACAGAAGGCTCGGACTACGGCCAACTCATCGAGGAAACGGCCGACGTCAGCCGGTACACGGTGATTTACGATCGGCTGCGGGCGGCAGCCCTGCCCCCGCTCATGTCCGTCGACATGATCCGGTCCGCGATGGAGGGCAACTACCGTGGCGCGAACGTCCCGACCCGATCAGACCGGCGCCGACTGGCGCAGAAGCAGCTACAGCAATCAGGCGGGAGGCGACTGCGTGGAGGTGGCCGACGGCTTCACCGTCGTCCCCGTCCGTGACAGCAAGGTCCCGCACGGCCCCGCTCTGGTCTTCGAGGCAGGCTCCTGGGCCGCGTTCATAGGCGAGTTGAAGGCCGGTCGGCACCGCCTCTGAGTCAACCGGGTGCCGGTCACGGCCCGTCTTCCGGGCCCGCCGGATCCTTGCCCGCGAGGGTCCGGCGGCCCACTGACCTCCCAAAGAACCGGGGGAAAGAACTACCCGCCCACCCACCCTCCCGGCCCGTGTCACCCGTCCGGGTGACCGGCTTGCTAGGGCGGGATACGGACGGCTACGTTCGCCGCGACAACCGCAAACAGATACGGCCCCCGGCCGGGACGGCAATCCCGATCGAGGGCCTGACCGATCAGGAAGCAGAACCCCTTCCCGATGGCTGAACCGCAGTCTAACGCGCGCCGGCGCGCCGACGCCGGAACTCCGACCTCCGGCGTGATCCACGTACGCACCCGGCTCACGGCCGACTTCACCGTGCTCTCCAACGCCCTCGCGCAACGACGCGGCAGTGCGGTCACGGTCGGCGTGGCGGCCTACATCCTCTCCTTGCCCGACGGCGCCCCCGTGAGCATCGCCGCCCTGTGCGAGCACTTCACCGAGGGCGAGATCCTCATCTCGCGAGCGCTCAGGGAACTCGAAGCGGCCGGCTACCTGGAACGCCGCCGTGAGCGCCTGTCCACCGGCCAGATCCGCACCCGGACGTACTTCTACGACATCCCCGGCGGCGCCCCGGACACGGACGGCCCTCCCGATCCGCCGAAGCCGCGTCGGCCCCGGAAGCAGCCCGCCGCAGCGGCGGCCGCGCTCACGGCCGCGACCTTGCAGGAAACGCTGCACGCGCCCGCACAGATCGAGGCGGAGACGCCGATCCCGCTCGCCGACGCCGACCCGCGGGCAGTCGCCGTACTCGCCGCCCTACGCCGGGTCGATCCGCGGCTGATCCTCTCGGGGCAGGAGGCGGCCCGCCTCGCACCGGCCGTCGCCCAGTGGCTCGCGGCGGGAGTGGGAGCGCCCCAGATCACCGAGCTGCTCACCGCAAGACTCCCCGACCACTTCCTTGCCCGTCCGGCAGCCATCCTCGCCTTCCGCCTGCGAGAGATGCCCCTGCCCCCTCCACCCGCGTCGGAGCACGCCTTGGAACGCCCGGCTGTCCTGCCTTTCCAGACCTGCGACGGCTGCGCTCTGGGTACTCGGCAGAAACTGGCAGCAGCAGTGCGTGAGTGCATCGGCCTTCGCCGAAGATGCGCACGGCGGCCCGGACGCCGAGCTGAGAGATTCCTCGTGGGCTCGCCCCGGGCACGCCGGGTGTGACCAGGCGGGCCTTGCGCCGCTGGGGCACGATTGCGGAGGATGCCCGTGGGGACCGGGGCCCCCGTGTCGGTAACGGCAGGGGCGGACCGCTACCCGGAGTACATGTACAGGAGACAGCGATGTCCCACGAGGCTCATGAGCCCGAGACCCCGCATCTCGATTTCGCAGGCACGACGCCGTACGAGGACTACGTCAAGGCGGACGTGCTCACCCACCTCCAGCACACCCTCTCCGACGACCCCGGAGAGATGGTCTTCCTGGTCACGACCCAGGTCATGGAGCTGTGGTTCACCGTCATCGTCCATGAGTGGGAGACGGCCGCGGGGGCGCTGCGCGAGGACCGGGTGCCGGTCGCGATCGACGCGCTGAAGCGTTCCGTACGGGAACTGGAGGCGCTGAACGCCTCCTGGAAGCCGCTCGGCCAGCTCACCCCGGCCCAGTTCAACGCCTACCGCTCCGCCCTCGGCGAGGGCTCCGGCTTCCAGTCGGCGATGTACCGCCGCATGGAGTTCCTGCTCGGCGAGAAGTCCGCGTCCATGCTGGTCCCGCACCGCGGTGCGCCCCGCGTCCACGCGGAGCTGGAGAAGGCACTGCACGAGCCGAGCCTGTACGACGAGGTGCTGCGGCTGCTCGCCCGGCGCGGGCACGCGATCCCCGGGGAGGTGCTGCGGCGCGACGTCGCGCGGCGGTACGAGCCGTCGGACGAGGTCGAGGCGGTGTGGACGGCGGTCTACTCGGGAGACGCCGGCGACGAGGTCGCCCGGCTCGGCGAGGCGCTGACCGACGTCGCCGAGCTGGTGTGGCGCTGGCGCAACGACCACCTGGTCGCCACCCGCCGTGCGATGGGCGCGAAGCCCGGCACGGGCGGCTCCGCCGGGGTGGCCTGGCTGGAGAAGCGCGCGCAGAAGAACGTGTTCCCCGAGCTGTGGACGGCGAGGTCCCATGTCTGAGCTTGCCATCACGGCGAAGAAGCTGGACGCCGCCGACGAACTGGCAGGGAAGCGCGCGGAGTTCGTCCTCGACGACGTTGTGTACCTCGACGGCAACTCGCTGGGCGCGCTGCCCGCGGCCGTACCCGGACGCGTCGACGACGTCGTGCGCCGGCAGTGGGGATCCCTCCGCATCCGCTCCTGGGACGAGAGCGGCTGGTGGACGGCGCCCGAGCGGATCGGCGACCGGATCGCCCCGCTGGTGGGGGCGGCGCCCGGGCAGATCGTGGTGGGCGACTCGACAAGTGTCAACGTCTTCAAGGCACTTGTGGCAGCGGTACGCATGGCCGGCAGCGGCCGGGACGAGATCGTCGTCGACGCGACGACGTTCCCCACGGACGGGTACATCGCGGAGTCGGCGGCACGGATGACCGGCTGCGCCCTGCGGCCGGTGACGCCGGCGGAGGTGCCGGGGGTCCTGGGCGACCGTACGGCCGCGGTCCTGCTGAACCACGTCGACTACCTCACGGGCCGGCTTCACGACCTGCCGTCACTCACCGCCGCCGTGCACGCGGCGGGCGCGGTGGCCGTCTGGGACCTGTGCCACAGCGCGGGCGCCCTGCCGGTCGGGCTCGACGAGCACGGGGTCGGCCTGGCGGTCGGCTGCACCTACAAGTACCTGAACGGAGGCCCTGGTTCACCGGCCTACCTGTACGTACGAGGTGATCTGCAGGACCGCTTCGACTCCCCGCTCCCCGGCTGGAACTCCCACGCCGAGCCCTTCGACATGCGCTCCGACTACGAACCCGCGTCGGGCGCGCAGCGGGGCCGGGTGGGCACGCCGGACATCCTGTCCATGCTCGCCCTGGAGGCGGCCCTCGAGGTGTGGGACGGCGTCACCGTCGAGGCGGTACGTGCCAAGTCGCTGGCGCTGACGGACTTCTTCCTCGACTGCGTCGCGGCGTACGTGCCCGCGGGACGGGTGGAGTCCCTGACCCCGGCCGCCCACGGGGAGCGGGGCAGCCAGGTCGGGCTGCACTGCGAGAACGCGGGCGAGGTGATGCGGCGGCTCGTCGAAAAGGGAGTGGTCGGTGACTTCCGCCGCCCCGACGTACTGCGGTTCGGCTTCACGCCGCTGTACGTGGGGTTCGCCGATGTGGAACGGGCGGCTCGGGTGCTCGGGGAGGTGTTGGCCGCTTAGGACCTGTCCGGGCGATCTCACGGCGGAGGAAGGCGGCGGCGCCCTGTCGGTTCCGGTGAGCGGGGTGCGGTGCGTGCGGCTGCGAGGCGGAGGAGGGCGTCGACGTGGAGCGTCGGCAACCGACGACAACGCGGCAGATGTGCGTGCCACACCCCGCGTCTCCGCCGGGATCGGCCGGACGGGTCCTAGCCGTTTCAGCCGCATGGCCGCGCAGCCCGACGCCCTCAGGCTGCGCGGCGACGCACCGACCCAGGCCCACACTCGGACGACGTACGCTCCGACACAGAGCCGAATGCGCAGCCCAGGCAGCCCGCTGATACCGTCCCCGCCGACGGCCGAATTCTCTCCTGGTCCGCCGAACACGTTTCGTCGCTGAGAGGTTGGAGCATGCCGGACGACGACGCCCGTGCCGCAGCAGCAGCAGCCGCCGCAGAAGAGGAGTCGGCCTTCTCGCACCCCGCCGTCGACCCCGATGCCACGGCCGCGTACGGCGACCACACCGACCAGGTGATCGACTTCTATGCGCCGCGCGGCGGGGAAGTGCCGGGCGCCCAGTCCGCCCCGCTGGTCGTCGTGCTGCACGGCGGCGCCTGGCGGGCCGCGTACGACCGCCGCCACATCACCCCGTTCGCGGACTACCTGGCCCGCCGGGGCTTCGCCGTGGCCAACGTCGAGTACCGCAGGGGCGGGGCCGGCGAGGGTGCCGTTGCCACCGGCCCCGTCGCGGGCCGCTGGCCCGACACCTTCGACGACGTGGCCGCCGCGCTGGACGCGCTCCCCGCCCTCGTACGCGAGGTCCTCCCACAGGCCGACCCGCGCCGCACGGTGATCACCGGCCACTCGGCGGGCGGCCACCTGGCCCTGTGGGCGGCGGCCCGGCACTGCCTCCCGCCGGACGCCCCCTGGCGCACCGACCGCCCGGCCCCGCTGCGCGGCGTGGTCGCCCTCGCGCCGATCGCCGACTTCGAGGTCGCCGACAAACTGGACGTCTGCGGCGGCGCCACGCGCCAACTCCTGGGCGGAGCGGACAAGTTCGCCGTACGCAGGCCGTACGCGGACCCGGCCCTGCTGCTCCCCACGGGTATCGCCACCGCCCTCGTCCAGGGCCGCAGGGACGTGGACGTCCCGCAGGCGGTCGCCGAGGCGTACGCGGAGGCGGCGGCGAAGGCCGGCGAGATGGTCGGCCTGACGCTCCTGGAGGACGTCGGCCACTTCCCGCTGATCGACCCGGCGGCGGACGCGTGCGCGGTGGTGGCGGAGGAGATCGCCCAGCTGGCGTGGTGAGCAGCCACCGTCCTCTCCACCTGTGCCATACCCGCCTGTGCCCTGCCCGCCTGTGCCATACCCGCCTCTGTCATCCCCGTAGTACCTGAGAGCTACCGCGCAGGTGAGCTCCCCGGCGGGACGCGGACGACGACGAAGGGTCCGTAACTTCCCCTCCAGACAAGCCCGATGGCCGGGCGGACCGGGGGGAAGACGACCATGGGGCTGGACACTCCTACCGCCGCCGGGAAGACCGCGCGGCGGGGCAGGAACAAGGGGCGCCGTGCGGGCACATGGCGCCGCATCCTGCTCGCGGCCCTCATCACCGGCGCCGTCGTGGCCCCCCTCTCCGCCGCCGCCCGACCGGAGATCCCCGCCCCGGCCCCCGTGGCCCTCGCTCCGGTCACGGCTGCCACGCTGGACGAGGCGTACGCCGCCAACCGTGCCAACGCCGCTCAGGCGGCCCGTATGGCCGCTGCCCACGGCGACACCCACCGCGCCGCGGCCGACCGCTCCATGGCCGACCCGTCCCGCCGCTTCCTCGCCTTCGACGGCCGAGGCCCCGGCCTGGCGACGGAGGTCTTCGGCGACCTCGCCCACGCCGACCGCACAGCCGTCCTGGTCCCGGGCTCCGACACGAGCCTCGACACCTACGAACGCTTCCGCGCCGGGGCCCTCGCCCTGCAGCGGCAGCTCACCCGGCAGGCCCCCGACGGCACCGGCACCGCGGTCGTGGCCTGGCTCGGCTACCGCACGCCGGGCACGGTCAGCGCGGCCGTCCTCACCCGGGGCCGCGCCGAACAGGCCGCCCCGCGCCTGCGCGCCTTCCTGCGGGAGCTGCGCGGCATCACCGGCCGGGAGGCCCACGTCTCGCTGGTGTGCCACTCGTACGGCTCGGTCGTCTGCGGCCGCGCCGCATCCGGCCTCGACGTCGACGACATCGTCCTCGTCGGCAGCCCCGGCACCGGTGCCGACTCGGCCGCGGCGCTGCACGCGCCCGCCCGGATCTGGGCGGCCCGCGGCGCCGGGGACTGGGTGGCGCACGTGCCGCACGCCAGGACCGACCTCTTCGGCACCACTGTCGGCCTCGGCGCGGACCCGGTGTCACCGGCCTTCGGCGCGCACGTCTTCGCGGCCGGCGACGGAGGCCACAGCGCCTACTTCGCACCGGGCTCGGCCTCCCTGGCCAACCTGACCCGGATCGTCCTCGGGGAGACCTCGGAGGTGACCCGTGGGTGAGACGGGCACGCACACCGCGTGGCACGGCACAGGCCTCGGTACATGGTGCGGCACACGGCACGGCATACGGCACCGCATACGAAGGGGCGCCGGCCGGATCGACGCCGCCCCGCCCGCGGAGCGGGACCGCGCCGTCGACGCCCTGCGCGCCTTCGCGATCCTCGGTGTCGTGCTCGGCCACTGGCTGGTGACCGCCCTGGTCGCGGACGGCGGCACCCTGCGCGCCGCGAGCCCTCTGCAGCACATGCCGTGGCTGGCCCCCGTCTCCTGGGCGTTCCAGACACTCGCCGTGTTCTTCCTGGTGGGCGGGCACGTGGCGACCCGGAGCCATGCCTCGGCGCCGGCGCGCGGCACGACGTACCGGCAGTGGCTGGGCACCCGCCTGGCCCGCCTGTTCAAGCCGGTGGCCGCGGTGCTGACGCTGTGGACGGTGGCGACGGCCGCCCTCCTCCTCTCCGGCGCGCGGTTCCTCACGGTGCGCACCCTCGTCAGACTGGCCCTGTCTCCCTTGTGGTTCCTCCTGGTCTTCGCCGCGCTGACGGCGGCGACTCCCCTGCTGGCCCGGCTCCACCCGCTGTGGCCGCTGGCCGTCGTTCTTCATGTGGACCTCGTGCGCTTCGGCCTGGGTGGCCCCTCCTGGCTCGGCTGGGTGAACGTGGCGGCGGGCTGGCTGGTGCCGTTCACCCTGGGTGCCGCGTGGACGCGGGGCGAACTGGAGTGCCGTCGCGCGGGCTGGATCCTGCTCACCGCGGGAGTCGCGGCCACGGCGGCGCTCGTCGCCTGGGCGGACTACCCGGCTTCGATGGTGGGCGTCCCGGGCGCCTCGGTCTCCAACCTCAACCCGCCCACACTGGCCGCCGTCACCTTCGGCCTGGCCCAGTGCGGACTGGCCCTGCTCCTGCGCGACCGCCTGCGGCGCGCCATGAGCCGCCCCCTGGCCTGGGCGGGGGCGGCCCTGGTCAACCTCTCCGCGATGACCGTGTTCCTCTGGCACCAGACGGCGCTGATGGCGACCACGGCCATGGGCCTGCTCGCCGGCCGGCTGCCCGGCCTGCACACGGTCCCCGACGGCATGGTCTGGGTGGCGGCCCGGCTCGCCTGGCTCCCGGTGTTCGCCCTTGCGCTCATGGTCTGCTGGGCCGCCTTCCACGGGTTCGAGACGGGCGGCGGCCACGCGGTGAGCGGTTCCCGGGTGGTATGGGTCCAGCGGCGGCCGGAAACCACAGGAACCGACACGGTGCGCGGTGCTTAGGGTATGGGCCTCAGGGACCGGACCCCGGCGCGGCGGTGTTCGCGTACGAGTCCGGGCTGGTCCGGCCTCCGGGCTACCGACCAGGTCCGGTCGTTGCTGACGCGGCACTAGTACCTGAGACGGATCCCGGAGAACCCCTCTCACAGCTGACGACCGCGACCCCGCCTCCGCCTACCGTTCTGCATGTGACCGAGACGACCCAGCAGATGCCCCGCACGCCACCGGGTGAGGGCAGCAGACCGCGCAGCCCGGAGTTCCGGCTGGCCGCCGACGCCCTGCGCGGGCTGCGACAGGACCTGTTCCACGGCGCCTTCGCCTACGACCCGCTCCCGGCCATGCGCGTCGACGGCGCGCTGACCAGGCGGCTGCCGACGCGCATCCGGCAGTACGCCGTCTGGACCCCGCACGCCCTGGTGGCGGCCGCCGGCCTGCTGTCGGCGGCCATCGCGGGCACCACGACCCCGGGCAACGACATCGGCGCCCTGATGTGCGCCCTTTTCGCGCTGTGCCCGGTGCTGCTGACGCTGCTTCGGCCGATCGGCGCCTTCTGGTCGTCCCTGGCGGCCGCCCCGGTCACCGGTTTCTTCGCCAACGGCTGGGACGACTGGCCGTGGCGGCCCGGCAGCTTCGCCTGCCATCTGGTCGTGCTGACGGTCGTGGCCCTGCGGACCAGACCGCGGGTCACAGGGTGGATGTGGCTCCTGACCGCGGTGTACAGCGTCACCGTCGACAGCTTCTTCGGTTCGGGGTACTACTCCACGAACACCGGCCCGATGCTGGTCGTCTCCGCACTCGTCCTGCTCGCAGTCAGCGTCGGACACATACGCCGCGAGGCCGCGCAGGAGGTGACCGCCCAGCAGACGGTGACGGAGCACGAGCGCTCCCGGCGCACGCTCCTGGAGGAGCGCACCACGATCGCCCGCGAACTGCACGACGTCGTCGCCCACCACATGTCGGTCGTCGCCATCCAGGCGGAGGCCGCCCCGTACCGGGTGGAGAACCCGCCGCCGGAGCTGGAGCGCGCCTTCGCCACCATCCGGGAGAACGCGGTGGCGGCCCTGACCGAGCTGCGCCGGGTCCTGGGCGTCGTGCGTGCCGAGGACTACGAGGCCCCGGACGCCCCGCAGCCCACCCTCGCCGACCTGGACGCGCTGCTCTCCAACGTGCGGAACACGGGGCTGACCGTCGAGAAGGCGGTCACCGGAGCGGTGCGCGAACTGCCGCAGGGCGTCGAGCTGTCGGCGTACCGCATCGTGCAGGAGGCGCTGAGCAACTCGCTGCGGCACGCGCCGGGCGCGAGCGCCAGAGTCGAGATCGGGTACGTCCTCGGAGGCCTGGGCCTGCGCATAGTCAACGGCCCGCCGCCCGAGCCGTCCCTGGTGAAGCCCTCGCCCGGAGCAGGGCACGGCATCACCGGCATGCGGGAGCGGGTCTCCATGCTGAACGGCGAGATGACGGCGGGCCCGGCGGCCGGCGGAGGCTACGAGGTGGCGGTGTTCCTGCCGGTCGCCGGTGTGAGCGGCGGTGACGCATGACCATCCGCGTACTCATCGCCGACGACCAGATGATGGTGCGCGAGGGCTTCTCGGTCCTGCTGAACGCGATGCCGGACATCGAGGTGGTCGGCGAGGCCGTCAACGGGCGCGAGGCGGTCGAGCGGGTCCGTGAACTGGCCCCGGACGTGGTGCTGATGGACATCCGCATGCCGGAGCTGAACGGCATCGAGGCGACCCGGGAGATCGTCGCCGCGGACGGCGCGGCGAAGGTGCTGGTGCTCACCACCTTCGACCTCGACGAGTACGTGTACCAGGCGCTGCGGGCGGGAGCCTCGGGCTTCCTCCTCAAGGACGCCTCGGCACGCCAGCTCGCGGACGGTGTGCGGGTGGTGGCGTCCGGCGAGGCCCTGCTCGCCCCGTCCGTGACCAAGCGGCTGATCACGGAGTTCTCGAAGCTGTCCGACACCCCGCGGCTGATGCCCTCCGCGCAGGCGGCGTACGGCGATCTGACCGAGCGGGAGACGGAGGTGCTGGTGCTGATCGCGCAGGGCCTGTCGAACGCGGAGATGGCCGAGCGGCTCGTGGTGGCCGAGTCGACGATCAAGACGCATGTGAGCCGGATCCTGGTGAAGCTGGGCCTGAGGGACCGGACGCAGGCCGCGGTGTTCGCGTACGAGGCGAGACTGGTCACGCCGGGCTGAGCCGGGCCCCGTCCGGCCGGACCCCCTGGTCAGACCGCGGGACGCCGGACTAGCGTCCGTGTGCATGGCAGCCTTCGACCCGTGGGACCCGGCGTTTATCGCCGACCCGTACCCCGCCTACGCAGAGCTGCGTGCCCGGGGCCGTGTGCACTACTTCGAGCCCACGAACCAGTGGCTGGTACCGCACCACGCCGACGTGTCGGCGCTGCTGCGGGACCGCCGCCTCGGCCGGACGTACCAGCACCGCTTCACGCACGAGGACTTCGGGCGTACGGCGCCGCCGGCGGCGCACGAGCCGTTCCACGTCCTCAACGACCACGGGATGCTCGACCTGGAGCCGCCGGACCACACCCGGATCCGGCGCCTGGTGTCGAAGGCGTTCACGCCGCGCACGGTGGAGCAGCTGAAGCCGTATGTGCACGGGCTGGCCGGCGACCTGGTGTCCGCGCTGGTCGAGGCGGGCGGGGGCGACCTGCTGACGGACGTCGCGGAGCCGCTGCCGGTCGCGGTGATCGCCGAGATGCTCGGCATTCCGGAGTCCGACCGGGCCCCGCTGCGGCCCTGGTCGGCGGACATCTGCGGGATGTACGAACTGAACCCGTCCGAGGACGCGGCGAGCCGGGCGGTGCGGGCGTCGGTCGAGTTCTCGCAGTACCTGCGGGAGCTGATCGCCGAGCGCCGCAAGGAACCCGGCGACGACCTGATCTCGGGCCTGATCGCGGCGCACGACGAGGGCGACCGCCTGACCGAACAGGAGATGATCTCGACCTGCGTCCTCCTGCTGAACGCGGGCCACGAGGCCACGGTGAACGCCACGGTCAACGGCTGGTGGGCACTGTTCCGCAACCCCGAGCAGCTGGCGGCGCTGCGCGCGGACCACTCCCTCGTGCCGTCCGCCATCGAAGAGCTGATGCGTTACGACACCCCGCTCCAGCTCTTCGAGCGCTGGGTGCTGGACGAGATCGAGATCGACGGCACGGTGATCCCGCGGGGAGCGGAGATCGCGATGCTGTTCGGCTCCGCCAACCACGACACCGAGGTCTTCGGGAACCCCGGCGAACTGGACCTGTCCCGCACGGAGAACCCGCACATCTCGTTCAGCGCGGGCATCCACTACTGCATCGGCGCACCCCTGGCCCGCATCGAGCTGGCGGCGTCGATGACGGCCCTGCTGGAGAAGGCCCCCACACTGAGCCTTGCGGCGGAGCCGAAGCGGAAGCCGAACTTTGTGATCCGGGGGTTGGCGGGGTTGCGCGTCGAGGAGAGGTGACCACCCCGTTCGGCTGATCGTCGAGCGGATACCGAGACATCCACACGGTCAGGCTCGGCGGCAAGATCACCCTTCCCGATCCCGTCGGAATCACGCTCGACACCGACGAGCTCAAGCAGTACGCCGACTGACAGGCCGGGGGCAGCCGGTCAGGTCCCGTCGCCGCGGCCCGGGGCTGCCGCGGCGGTCGCCCTTCCTCAGGCGACCGGCAACGTCAGGCCGAACGCCCCCTCCCAGACGGTCCAGGTCCGTCGGCGCACCGGTCCCGACACGACCGAGTCCGCCCGGTAGCGGAAGTCACCGCCGGACACGGTCACGCTCCGGCCGCGGGCCAGCAGCGGTGCCGCCTCCGCGCCCACCGAGACCGGCCGTACCTCGACGTCTGCCACCCCCGAGTCCCCGGGCGTCACCGACATCTCCTGCACCGGCTGGTCCAGGTCCACCAGCGTCACGCCGTCGACCTCCACCCGCAGGCGGGAGGGCCCCCGCCAGGGGGCGGCCTGCATCGCCCGGGGCGGCCGGGCGGGCACCAGCGTCCGTACGAGCGACTGGTACGTCCGCAGCCAGGGATGCGCGGGGTCGGCGGTCTCCGGTTCAGCCGGCGAGGCCGGCGACGGTATCCCCAGGGCGCCGAGCACGACCCCGTCGCTCTCGTCGACCAGCAGGTCCAGGCGCCGCTCGGCGCCGTCCAGGACCGCCCTGGCCGCCGCCACCGCCGCGGTCGGCACCCCCAGGGAACGCGCCAGGGACACGGCGCCGCCGACCGGCACCACCGACAGCGCACATCCGGCCAGCTCCCGCTGCCGGTGCAAAACGGACACCGCCCGGACCAGGGTCCGGTCGTCGCCGACCACGACCGGCCTTCGCGAACCCCTTCGCCGCAGTGCGCGGGCGAATTCCTCGGGCCCTTCCGGGAGGCACACCTTCATGGGCGCACCCCCGCTGAGCACGTCTTTCGCGATCCGAACGGACTCGCCGTCCGCCCGGACGGCGACCGGGTCGATGACCACAAGGAGCTGGTCGGAAGTCGCCACCTCGGTCATGCCTCGCTTCCTCGGGTAGCATCTTTGTGCAAGAGCCCCTTGCGCTATTGCGCCAGGGGCTTCGTCTATTCCGGGGCATCCGGTCCGACGGGTCGCGGCCAACGAAGGTCGCCGGGGTACCAGGTACGGGTTTCGTGCCGGGTGCGCCCCTGACCCTGGACATGCCCCGCCCGGAAGGGGTGTACGCGCGTGCCCGCACTTGTGCTGCTCGGTGCTCAGTGGGGTGACGAAGGCAAGGGAAAGGCGACCGATCTGCTCGGCGGGTCGGTGGACTATGTGGTGCGTTACCAAGGCGGTAACAACGCCGGCCACACGGTAGTCGTGGGCGACCAGAAGTATGCCCTCCACCTCCTCCCTTCCGGAATCCTGTCCCCGGGGTGCACCCCGGTCATCGGCAACGGTGTCGTCGTCGACCCGTCGGTCCTGCTCTCCGAGCTGAGCGGATTGAACGAGCGCGGCGTCGACACGTCCAAGCTCCTGATCAGTGGCAACGCCCACATCATCACGCCGTACAACGTCACCGTCGACAAGGTGACCGAACGCTTCCTCGGGAAGCGGAAGATCGGCACGACCGGGCGCGGCATCGGGCCGACCTACGCGGACAAGATCAACCGCGTCGGGATCCGCGTGCAGGACCTGTACGACGAGTCGATCCTCACCCAGAAGGTCGAGGCGGCCCTCGACGTCAAGAACCAGCTCCTCACCAAGCTGTACAACCGGCGCGCCATCGCCGTCGACCAGGTGGTCGAGGAGCTGACCGGCTACGCGGACAAGCTCGCGCCGTACGTCGCCGACACGGTTCTCGTCCTCAACCAGGCGCTGGAGGACGACAAGGTGGTGCTGTTCGAGGGCGGGCAGGGCACCCTGCTCGACATCGACCACGGCACGTACCCCTTCGTGACCTCGTCGAACCCGACGGCGGGCGGTGCCTGCACCGGCGCCGGTGTCGGGCCGACGAAGATCAGCCGGGTCATCGGCATCCTGAAGGCGTACACGACCCGTGTCGGCTCCGGCCCCTTCCCGACCGAGCTGTTCGACGAGGACGGCGAGGCGCTGCGCCGCATCGGCCACGAGCGGGGCGTGACCACCGGCCGTGACCGCCGCTGCGGCTGGTTCGACGCGGTGATCGCGCGGTACGCGACAAGGGTCAACGGTCTGACCGACTTCTTCCTCACCAAGCTCGACGTCCTCACCGGCTGGGAGCAGATCCCGGTCTGCGTGGCCTACGAGATCGACGGCAAGCGCGTCGAGGAGCTCCCGTACTCGCAGTCGGACTTCCACCACGCGAAGCCGGTCTACGAGACCCTCCCGGGCTGGTCCGAGGACATCACGAAGGCGAAGTCGTTCTCCGACCTCCCGAAGAACGCCCAGAACTACGTCAAGGCGCTGGAGGAGATGTCCGGCGCCCCGATCTCCGCGATCGGCGTGGGACCGGGCCGGGACGAGACGATCGAGATCAACTCGTTCATCTAGTGCCGCGGCAGGCAACGTTTGCCCGTCAAGGAGCGGCGTCCGGTGCGTGCTCTCGGCGTGCCGGCCGGAAGTCCTCGTACTGGACGTACGTGGGCTTTCGGCCGGTGCGGCGAGAGGGCGTGCCGGGCGTCGCGACGGGGCGAACGTTGCCTGCCGCCGCACTAGTCCTCCGCACGTGCGCGTGCCTGTGCCCCTGGCCGCCGACTCCGGCCAGGGGCACAGGTGTTCCCGACCGGCGCCGACCGGGAACGGAGGGCGCCCCCTGCCGGGGTGCCCTCCGTTTTCCGTACGCCCAACCTGCCCTCGGCGCGGGCACGTTCTGAGGCGTGGAACGCCGACCGGGCAGCCCAGGAGAAATGCCCTTTATGCGAATATTCTGGTGCCGTACGTGTCTGTGACCCGACGGAAGAAGGTGACCGCGATGCGAATGCTGCTGAAGGCCTCTCTCGACACGGAGCGGACGAACGACCTGATCCGGAGCGGCAAGCTGCCCCAGCTGGTCCAGGAGACCATGGAACACCTCAAGCCGGAGGCCTCCTACTTCACCGTCGATCAGGGGCTGCGCACCATGTACCTGGTCTTCGACATGACGGACCCCTCCGACATGCCGTCGATCGCCGAGCCCTTCTTCATTCAGCTGGGCGCCAAACTGGACTACACCCCGGTCATGAACCTCGACGACCTGCAGAAGGGACTGTCCCGGCTGAGGTGACCCGTCGGCAGGCCGGCCGTCAGCTGAAGATGATCATCGATCCCTGTGCCAGGCTCCGCGTCGCCGCCGCGTGCAGACCCAGCCAGACGTGGCGCTCACGGGCGAAGGGGCTGGGATCGTACGGCGCGGGCACGGCCGGTTCCTCCAACTCCGTCGGGGCCATCGGCGGCTGGGGGGCGGCCGGGGGGTTGGCCGGGTCGATCCCGATGACCGGGGCCACGAACTCCAGCTCCCGCAGCAGGGTCTGGGAGGAGCCCAGCGGGCCGCCGCCGGCGAGGAGTTCGTCGTTGGACAGCGGGTGCGGGAAGTCGACCGGTACGTACGCGCCCGCGTGGTCGTAGTGCCAGACCAGATGCGACTGCTGGGCCGTCGCCTCGAACATCTCCAGCAACTGCTCGTAGTCGCCGCCGAGTTCGTCCACCGGCGTCACCGCCAGCCCGCACACCTGGAGCAGGTAGGCGCGGCGCAGGAAGTGCAGCGCGTCGTAGTCGAAGCCGGCCACCGGGGCGACCTCGCCGGACAGTCCCGGCATGTACTGGTACACGGGCACCGGCGGCAGGCCGGATTCGCCGAGCACCTTGTTGTACTGCGCGAGTTCCTCGGCGAAGGGGTTGTCGGGGGTGTGGCACAACACGTCCACGAGCGGCACCAGCCACAGGTCACAGGCCAAAGAGAGCTCCTCGGGTACTCGTAGCGCCCAGCGGCGTCGCACGACGGTCGTCGCACAACGGTCGTCGCACAGTGGTCAAGGAAGGGTAGTCGGTACGGCGCGGCTCGGCTGCCCTCGTGCGGGTCCCATACCCGGGCCCGCCCCGGTCATCCGGCGGCGAGGCGTTCGATCATGGCGAGGGAGTGCGCGTCGTACGCGGCGAGGATCGCGCGGGCGGCCCCGAGGTCGCGGCGCGCCAGGGCGTGCACCAGTTCGGTGTGGCCGGACCACAGCTCGCCGCGCAGGTCGGTGAGCCGGCGCAGGCGCTGCACCGCGCACACCCAGCCCTGGACTTGCAGGCGGTGCAGGAAGTCGACCAGGTGGGGATTGCCGTACAGGCTGCTCAGTTCACGCCAGAAGCGCAGGTCGTAGCCGATCAGGACGGTGAGGTCACCGGCGGTGGCGGCGCGCTGCGCCTCCTCGCCGCGCCGCCGCACAACCGCCACGGCTGCGGCGGTACGGGCGTCGTCGAGCCGTTGGAAGCCGCCGTGGCCGCCTGCCAGCGCGTGGAACATCCCGCCGGTGACCAGGCTGCGGGCCTCGATCATGCCGCGGAAGTCGTCGACCGAGTACTCGTGCACGTGGAAGCCGCGGTGGTGGTCGGCGTCCAGCAGCCCCTGGGCGGAGAGATCGACGAGCGCCTCGCGCACCGGGGTCGCGGACACCCCGTACTGCTCGGCGATCTCCTTCACCGTGAATTCCTGCCCCGCCTGCAGCCGCCCGGCCAGCACCTCGTCGCGCAGCGCGTCGGCGATCTGCTGCCGCAGGGTGCTTCGCGTCACGGCGCCGTTGCCGCTGGTGGCGGGCATGGTCGGGGGTTCACCTCATCGCGTTCGGGTGGCGTGCACATATATGTCTACGAGCACGCCACCTTACGCGTTCGAATGCGTGAGCGGCGCTGCCGCGGGCGTCTACTCGGTGTACTCGTCCGCAACGGAAAGCGCCACGTCGAGGGCCGCCAGCCCCTCCTTGAGCTCCGCCTCGCTCACGTTGCACGGCGGCACCACATGGGTCCGGTTCATGTTCACGAACGGCCACACGCCCTGCTTCTTCGCCGCCGCCCCGAACGCGGCCATCGCGGCATTCGCCTCGCCCGCCGCGTTGTACGGCACGAGTGGCTCCCGTGTCTCCCGGTTCCTCACGAGTTCGACCGCCCAGAACATCCCCACGCCCCGCACGTCGCCGACCGACGGGTGCCGCTCCGCCAGCGCCTGCAGCGCCGGTTCCACGACCTCCGTCCCGAGCCGCGCCGCGTTCTCGACGACGCCCTCCTCGGCCATGACGTTGATCGTCGCGACGGCCGCCGCACACGCCAGCGGATGCCCGGAGTACGTCAGGCCGCCCGGGTACGCGCGCTTCCCGAAGGTCTCCGCGATCGCCCCCGAGATGGCGACACCGCCCAGCGGCACGTATCCGGAGTTCACGCCCTTCGCGAACGTCATCAGGTCCGGCACGACGTCGAACAGGTCCGCGGCGAACCATTCACCGGTCCGCCCGAACCCGGCCATGACCTCGTCCAGGACGAAGACGATGCCGTACTTGTCGCATATCTCACGGACGCCCGCCAGGTAGCCGGCCGGCGGCACCATGATCCCCGCGGTCCCCGGGATCGTCTCCAGGACGATCGCGGCGACGGTCGACGGCCCCTCGAAGGCGATCGTCGTCTCCAGGTGCTCGAGGGCCCGCGCGCACTCCTGTTCCTCGGTCTCCGCGTAGAAGCGCGAGCGGTACAGGAACGGCGCCCAGAAGTGCACGACTCCCGCCGTGCCGCTGTCGGACGGCCAGCGCCGCGGGTCGCCGGTGATGTTCACGGCCTGCTGCGTGCCGCCGTGGTACGAGCGGTACGCCGACAGCACCTTCGGCCGCCCGGTGTGCAGCCGCGCCATCCGCACCGCGTGCTCCACCGCGTCGGCCCCGCCGTTGGTGAAGAAGATCTTGTCCAGGTCGCCGGGTGTCCGCTCGGCGATGAGCCGGGCCGCCTCGGACCGTGCCTCGACGGCGAACGCGGGCGCGAACGTGGACAGGGTCGCGGCCTGTTCCTGGATCGCGGCGACGACCTTGGGGTGCTGGTAGCCGATGTTCGTGTAGACGAGCCCGCTGGTGAAGTCGAGGTACCGCCTGCCGTCGTAGTCCCAGAAGTACGACCCCTCCGCGCCGGCGACGGCGAGCGGGTCGATGAGCTCCTGCGCGGACCAGGAGTGGAAGACGTGCGCACGGTCCGCGGCCTTCACGGCGGCGCCGGCCTCGGGGTTTGGCTGAGGGGTCATGCGCCCGAGGGTAGGTGTGTGCGGCGGGGGTGCGACATCGGCGTCCTGTCTGCGGTCCCGGGCTTTCCGCGACAGGTTGTCGACGCGGGGCGCGCCCCGGGACCGGCATTGACAGCCTGCTGCGTTTATGACAGCCTACTGTCATGCAGTCGAGGGTCGAGGAGGAGTCATGAACAGCACCACTCGCAAGCCCGTCCGTCTCGCCGTCTACGACACCCTCGCCGACTGGGAGACGGGCCACACGACCGCCCACCTCGCCCGCGCCGGGTACGAGATCCGGACCGTCGGCCCCTCCACCGCCGCCGTCACGAGCATCGGCGGCCTGCGCGTCCAGCCCGACGCCGCCCTGGACGACGTACGACCCGAGGACAGCTCCCTGCTGATCCTCCCGGGCGCCGACCTCTGGGACACCACCGACGACCTCGCGCCCTTCGCCCGCAAGGCCCGCGACTTCCTGGACGCCGGCGTGCCCGTCGCCGCGATCTGCGGCGCCACCGCGGGGCTCGCCCGGGCGGGCCTGCTCGACGACCGCGACCACACCAGCGCGGTCTCCTTCTACCTGGCCGCGACGGGCTACCGGGGAGGCGGCCACTACGTCGACACCGACGCCGTCACCGACCGCGGCCTCGTCACCGCCGGCCCCACCGAGCCCGTCGCCTTCGCCCGCGAGGTCTTCCGTCTCCTCGGGGTGTACGACGGCGAGGTGCTCGACGCCTGGTACCGGCTGTTCCACGACTCCGACGCGGAGGCGTACGCGGTCCTCGAGAAGGCGGGCGCGCAGTGAGCCGGGAGCGTCAGGACCTGCTCAGCCGCAGCGCGCTCGGTGTCTTCCGGCTCAACGGCCAGTTCCTCGCCGTGGCGGAGGAACTGGCCAGGCCCGCCGGGCTCACCGCCGCCTGGTGGCAGGTGCTCGGCGCGGTCCTCCCCGAGCCGCTGCCCGTCTCCGGGATCGCCCGCGCCATGGGCATCACCCGGCAGAGCGTCCAGCGGATCGCCGACCTGCTGGTGCAGCGCGGCCTCGCCGAGTACCGTTCCAACCCCGCCCACCGCCGCGCCAAGCTTCTCGCGCCCACGGCGCAGGGCCGCGCGGCCGTCGACCGGATCGACCCGGGCCACGCCGCCTTCGCCGGCCGGCTCGCCGAGGCGTTCGGGGACGCGGACCTCGCCGCGGGCGTGGCCGTACTCGAACGGCTGTCGAAGGTGCTGGACGAGCTGGGACCGCCTGTTACGGAACCGTAGACACCGCGCCGCTCGACTCCCGGAACGGCCGGTTTATTCTCGGCTCGATCACATATGTGGGGGAAGGGCGGCGCGGCCATGGAGAAACTGGGCCCGGAGGATCCGCAGCAAATCGGCGGATACCGGCTGCTCGCGCGGCTGGGGGCCGGCGGGATGGGGCAGGTCTATCTCGCCCGCTCGGACCGGGGGCGCACCGTCGCCGTGAAACAGGTCCGGCAGGAGCTGGCGGCGCGGGAGGAGTTCCGGGCGCGCTTCCGGCAGGAGGTACGCAACGCTCAGCGCGTCGGGGGATTCTGGACCGCGCCCGTCCTCGACGCCGACACCGAGGCCGCCGTGCCCTGGGTCGCCACCGGCTATGTCGCCGGGCCGAGCCTCCAGCAGGTCGTGAGCCACGACCACGGCCCGTTGCCCGAGCGGTCGGTACGCATCCTCGGCGCCGGGCTCGCCCACGCGCTCACCAACATCCATGCGGCCGGGATCGTCCACCGCGACCTCAAGCCGTCCAACGTGATGGTCACCATAGAGGGACCCCGCGTCATCGACTTCGGCATCGCGCGGGCCCTGGAGACCGTAGGGGACGCGGGACTGACCCGCACCGGCGCGATGATCGGGTCGCCCGGCTTCATGGCCCCCGAGCAGGTGCGGGCCGACCGGATCACGCCCGCGTGCGACGTCTTCTGTCTCGGCTCCGTCCTCGCGTACGCCGCGACCGGCCGCCTCCCGTTCGGCGCCGCCGACAGCGGGGTGCACGCCGTGATGTTCCGCATCGCCCAGGAGGATCCCGACCTCGCGGGCGTGCCCGAGGGCATCGCCGACCTCGTCCGCGACTGCCTGCAGAAGGACCCGGCCGCCCGGCCGACGCTCGCCCGGATCCTGGAGCGCACCGGCGCGGAGGACACCGTCTCCGGAGGCCGCTCCCGGGAGCCGTGGCTGCCGAGCGCGCTCGTGGCCCAACTGGGGCGGCATGCGGTGCGGTTGCTGGACACGGAAGATCCGGATTCCGGATCCGGTCCCGGTTCCGTTTCCGCCGAGGGGTGGGCTCCCGCGGCCCCGCCCGAGCACGCTCCGGCCGCCGGCTACTCGTCCACCGACCCGCCCACGAAGCCGGCCCCGGCCCCCGCGGCACCGCCGGTGCCGGGACAGCCGGGCGCGGGCACACCAGCGAACCACCTCCCCACACGGGTCGCCGGGCAGGTACCGCCCCCGGCCCGGCCCCACCCGGCGTACGGCCATCCGCAACAGCACCCGTCGCACCCGCAGCCCTCCGCGTACGGCTATCCGCAGCAGCCCGGCGCACCCGGCCGGTACCAGTCGCACGGCGGCCAGTCGTACGGCGGCCTCGGCTCGCCCCCGCCGTACGGCCCGCCCTTCACGACGCCGCCGGGAACCCCGCAGCAACCGCCGCGAAGGAGCGCCCGCTCCACGGCGGCGCTCGTCGTGGTCGCCCTGATCGTCGCGCTGGGCGCCGGCGGTTCGGTCTACGCCCTGATGAACGGCGGCGAGGACGACCACGGCGGCTCCACCCCGTCCCCGACCACCAGCGCACCCAAGACCCCCGGCCCGAGCACGCCCGAGCCGTCCCCGACCGACTCCCAGCCGACCGCCTCGGCCGCGGCGGACGGCACGATCCCGGCCGCGTACCTGGGCACCTGGACAACGTCCATCGACAACGACACCGGGCACAACACCCGCGAACTGACCATCCAGCAGGGCGAGGTGGGCGACACGGTGCTCTCCCTCGTCGCCGACGGGCCTACGGACGCCGGCACCTACCACTGTGTGTTCGAGGCGCCGCTGGCCGAAGCCCCCTCAGAGGACGGCCCGTTGGCGATCGGCCCGTCCACCGTGACGACCGGCGAGCCGCGCTCCTCGTGCACCCCGGGCGCGGCCAGCGAGGTCACCCTTCTGCCGGACGGCAGGCTGGAGCGTGTGAACAGGGACACCGGGGAGAAGCTGACGTACACACGGCAGTGAACGTACGGCGAACTCCGGCCGGCCAGCCGGCCCGGACGGTCCGGCGTTCGAGGACGAGGCCGCAGGCCGAAGCGGGAGGCCGGGGGCGGCAGCCCCCGGGGACGGGGCGCGAAGGGGCCGGAGAGGGCGAACACCTCCGACGGCGGCCCCGCGCCGCTCATCTGGGCTCGGGCGGCCGCTGGCGGGGCATGTTCGGGCGGGCGCTGGCACTCGGCGGCATGGCGAACCTCCCCTGCGTCGCCCCCGTGTCCGCGCGGCCCCCGGAAGCCGCCGTCGGCTGGACCCCCACCGGCGCCACCCCGGTGCGGAACTCCGCCATCCAGTCAGCCGTCTCCATCCGCACCAGCTCGGTCACGTCCTCGGAGAACCTCCGCAACACCGCGAGACACCGCTCGGTGGCCTCGCTCGCCGTCCCCTCCGCCGGCCCCAGCACCTCCCGTACACACTCCGACGCCCAGTCGAACTGCAGCACCTGAAGCCTCCGCTGCACGGCCTGAGCCGTGGCCACGTCCCTCATCCACCCTGACGTGACGCCGAAGAACCGGTCCCCGGCCAGGCACGCCGCCCCCAGCAGCAGCGCCAGATACCCCCACGGAGAGACTGCGCCGACCACCCCGGTCAGATCGAGGAGCGGCAGCGAGGCCCCGGCCACACCGCCCGCCGCCGCGCCCACCCGCAGCAGCCGCGCCCCTCGCCGCTTCCACACCCGCTCGGCGAGATACCAGGCCGCGGTCTCCAGCGCCCCGCGCTCCACCCACCGGTACAGCTCGTCCAGCCGCTCGGCCGGTTCCCCCCAGTCGCCGAGGGGCAGCGTCCGCCCGGTCAGGTCGCCCGGCCGCAGCCCGGCCGCGCCCTCGCCCCGCCCGTCCTGAGGCGGACCCTCGGGCTGCATCTCCGGCTGACCCACCCGGCACTCCCTACTGATCCTGGACGACACTGGTCACGACACCGCACGCGACCGATCACGTTGCGTGACGTCCGCTGCTGGTGCGCCGCCCTCTTTCCTAGCGCCCAAGGGGTGGCGAAGGCGTCGGTTCGGCCTCTTTTCCGCCCGGAAGAGGTCCTTGATCAGGTAGAGGGATCGACGTCGACTCACTCGAAAGAGTGCTGCGGCGACGGCCGCCCGGACCACGTAGGCTCGATCCAAGCGGAAAAACCCGCCCGGACAGCCGTAACAGCCATACGAGACCAGGAGCTGATCGTGATCCCCGGTGGTGGCCAGCCCAACATGCAGCAGCTGCTCCAGCAGGCCCAGAAGATGCAGCAGGACCTGGCGGACGCCCAGGAGGAACTGGCGCGGACCGAGGTCGACGGGCAGGCGGGCGGCGGCCTGGTGAGGGCCACCGTCACCGGGGCCGGCGAGCTCCGCGCCCTGAAGATCGACCCGAAGGCGGTGGACCCGGAGGACACCGAGACCCTCGCCGACCTGATCGTCGCGGCCGTCCAGGCGGCCAACGAGAACGCGCAGACCCTCCAGCAGCAGAAGCTGGGCCCCCTCGCACAGGGCCTCGGCGGCGGCATCCCGGGCCTGCCTTTCTAAGACGGCCGTCGGCCAACTACGGTACGTACTGAAGGAACCAGGAAGGACGGGCAGTCCGTTGTACGAAGGCGTGGTCCAGGACCTCATCGACGAGCTGGGGCGGCTGCCCGGCGTCGGTCCCAAGAGCGCGCAGCGGATCGCCTTCCACATCCTGCAGGCGGAGCCGACGGATGTACGGCGTCTGGCGCAGGCCCTCCTGGAGGTGAAGGCGAAGGTCCGCTTCTGCGCGACCTGCGGCAATGTCGCGCAGGAGGAGCTGTGCAACATCTGCCGTGACAGCCGCCGCGACCTCTCCGTCATCTGCGTGGTGGAGGAGCCGAAGGACGTGGTCGCTATCGAGCGCACCCGTGAGTTCCGCGGCCGTTACCACGTGCTCGGCGGAGCGATCAGCCCGATCGAGGGCGTCGGCCCCGACGACCTGCGCATAAGGGAACTGCTGGCCCGCCTGGCCGACGGCACGGTCACGGAGCTCATCCTGGCCACGGACCCGAATCTCGAAGGCGAGGCGACGGCCACGTACCTCGCCCGCATGATCAAGCCCATGGGCCTCAAGGTCACCCGCCTGGCCAGCGGCCTCCCGGTGGGCGGAGACCTGGAATACGCGGACGAGGTGACTCTCGGCCGCGCCTTCGAGGGGAGACGACTCCTAGATGTCTGACGCCACGCTGCACGCGACCAGCCAGAACCCCGACGACTTCGCGGTCCAGATCGCGGATCAGGTCGAGAGCTTCCTGGTGGCCGTCACGGAGGTAGCGAAGGGCGACGAGCCTGACTCGGCGGTCCCCTTCCTGCTCCTGGAGGTCTCCCAACTGCTCCTGGCCGGCGGCCGTCTGGGCGCCCACGAGGACATCGTCCCCGACGAGCGTTACGAGCCCGACCCGGGCCCGGAACTGGACGTGGACGAACTCCGCGAGAACCTCGCCCGCCTCCTGGAGCCGATCGACGTCTACTCGGAGGTCTTCGACCCGTACGAGCCCCGCAAGGCACCCGTACCGGCCCGCATCTCCGACGACCTGACGGACGTCATCACGGACCTCCGCCACGGCATGGTCCACTACCGCGCGGGGCGCACGACCGAGGCGCTGTGGTGGTGGCAGTTCTCGTACTTCTCCAACTGGGGTACGACGGCCTCGGCGACGCTGAGGGCTCTGCACTCGGTGCTCGCCCATGTGCGGCTGAACCAGCCCCTGGAGGAGCTGGACGGCCTGGACACGGACCAGGGCGTGGGGGACGAGACGCTGGAGTTCGAGGCCGGAAAGGTGATGCAGGAGGAGATCGCGGGCCCGCTGGGCATGCGGACGGCGCGGTAGCCGTCGGGAGCGGGCGCTCAGGCCGGGTCCGCTCCCGGGAACCGGCCCGCGGTGCGCAGCAGGTCGAAGAGCCTCATCGGTAGGTCGAATCCGGTGGGGTCAATCCGGCCCATGTCCGAGACCACGACGTCGAAGGCAGGCCGCGCCTTGTGCAGGGCACGGACGCCTTCCTGCGTGGACGTGGCGTTCACCACTTCCACGCCCAGTGCCTGGAGTTGGGCCACCTCGTAGGCGTTGTTCGCCGGCTGGTCGTCCACCCACAGCACTCTGCGGAGCAGATCCGACGGTCGCTCCGCTGCTCGGGCGCCACCTCCAGTCCATCGCCCCCGGCATAGGGCAACGCGCCTTGATTCAGGCGGAGTTGGCCCCATAGTTGTGGGATCGCTTTCGGATCGACGTACGGCGCGGCGAATCGCGCCGCCATGGCCACACGGTCTTGCCGCTTTCGCGTCATGGCCGCGTGCTCAGAGTCCGTGGGCGGAAAGGCAGAAGGGGTGGCCGGCCGGGTCCAGCAGCACCCGCCACCTGTCGGGCTGCGGCTGGAACGACGCCACCACGGCGCCCAGGCTCAGCATCCGGTCCTGGGCGGCGTCCAAGTCCTCGACGTCCTCGACGCCCAGTTCGATGTGGGCCTGCTTCTGCCGGGCGGGGTCGGGCCAGGTCGGGGGCCGGTAGTCGGCCTGCCGGACGAACCCCAGTCCGGGGGCGCCCTCACGGCCGAGCAGGACGAAGTCGTCGCTGGCGAACAGCACCGGCAGGCCGAGGGCGTCGCCGT
This sequence comes from Streptomyces sp. NPDC040410, assembly GCF_055595715.1. Lineage (NCBI taxonomy): Bacteria > Bacillati > Actinomycetota > Actinomycetes > Kitasatosporales > Streptomycetaceae > Streptomyces > Streptomyces sp. NPDC040410. The sequence goes on along the minus strand of NZ_JBVIVK010000002.1, from coordinate 196,884 downwards.
AGAAACGGGCGAGCTCGGCCGGGTCCGGGCAGTCGAAGTCGACGGAAAGGAAACGGATTGCCGGTGCGGATGAAGAATCCCTTGTGGTCATGGTGCGCGAGCGTAGAACCAGACCCGGACACTGGCTGTCCTGGTCATGTCCCACACTGAGTAACCGTGATGGGTACCTCGTCCCGCCTGCTCCGCCTGGTGTCGCTGTTGTCCACGCGACCGGTCTGGACTTGTCGCGAGCTGGCCGAGCACATGTCGGTCACCGACCGGACGGTCCGGCGCGACATCGCCCGGCTGCGGGATCTGGGCTACGGCATCGAGTCCGACCCGGGCCCGTGGGGCGGCTACCGGATCGGTCGCGGCGCCCGGCTGCCGCCACTGAGCCTGGACGACGAGGAGGCCCTCGCCGTGGCCGTCGGCCTGCGTGAGGCCGCGCTCAGTGGAGCACTGGGCGCGGACCAGGCCGCGCTGTCAGCCCTTTTCAAGCTCCGCCAGGCACTTCCGAAGCGGCTGGCCGACCGGCTGGGCGAACTCGACGCCACCCTCGCGCACACGCCTCGGTCCACGGAGCCACAGATCAGCCCCCACATGCTGCTGGAACTGGCGACCGCGTGCCGCAGCGGACTGCGCACCGAGCTGTCGTACCGGGACCACGCAGGGCGCACGAGCGTCCGCGACGTCGAACCGTACCGGCTCGTCCACACCGGCCGCCGCTGGTACTTCGTCGCTCGCGATGTCGGCCGGGGCGAGTGGCGTACGTTCCGGGCCGACCGTGTGACACGGGTGCGACCCACAGCCGAGCCGGCCGAACTTGTCGATCCACCGGACCCGGCGTTGCTGGTCTCCCGGGGTATCGCAAGCGTCGTGTACCCGGTGTATGCGACGGTCCGCCTTCCGCTTCCCCTGGACCAGGCCCTGAGCGTGGTCCCCCGAACGATCGGCACACACAGCCCTGACGGTCCCGACGCCACGGTGGTCGAGATCGGCGGCAACGACGTGGACCGGCTAGCGGCCTACCTGCTCGGGCTGGGTACTCCCCTGCGGGTGCTTTCCACCGAAGCCGTGCGCGAGGCGCTGATCCGCAGCACCCGGGAGTTGCTCAAGGCCAACGAATCGACCTCGAAGCAGTGACGGATCAGGCCGCGCCGCGGCGCCTGGGCCACCGGTTCATCGTCTTCCATCAGAAGTACGCGCACAGCCAGGAGTACGCGCACCGCCCGAACGATGGTGCTTGAAACTTAATCCATAACGTGATCCGCAGCCGTCACTTGTGACCCGTGGCACTTTCCGAGTGCCGTCGGCGCGCACCGGGCATGTGCGTTCCGGAACGGGCGTCCGGACATCTCACCATGCGGTACTCCGGAGGGGAATATCGGACGCTCGTTAAACTGAGCCGACACACACGGACTGAGCGAGGAGCGCACGTGGGCCTTGTCGTGCAGAAGTACGGAGGCTCCTCCGTAGCCGATGCCGAGGGCATCAAGCGCGTCGCCAAGCGGATCGTGGAAGCGAAGAAGAACGGCCACCAGGTGGTCGTCGTCGTTTCCGCGATGGGCGACACGACGGACGAGCTGATCGATCTCGCCGAGCAGGTATCGCCGATGCCTGCCGGGCGTGAGTTCGACATGCTGCTGACCGCCGGAGAGCGTATCTCCATGGCCCTGCTGGCCATGGCGATCAAAAACCTGGGCCACGAGGCCCAGTCCTTCACCGGCAGCCAGGCAGGCGTCATCACCGACTCGGTCCACAACAAAGCCCGGATCATCGACGTCACGCCGGGCCGGATCCGCACGGCGCTGGACGAGGGCAACATCGCCATCGTCGCCGGGTTCCAGGGCGTCAGCCAGGACAAGAAGGACATCACCACGCTAGGCCGCGGTGGTTCCGACACCACGGCCGTCGCACTCGCCGCCGCTCTGGACGCCGAGGTCTGCGAGATCTACACCGACGTCGACGGCGTGTTCACCGCCGACCCGCGGGTGGTGAAGAAGGCGAAGAAGATCGACTGGATCGCCTTCGAGGACATGCTGGAGCTCGCCGCTTCCGGCTCCAAGGTGCTGCTCCACCGCTGTGTGGAGTACGCGCGCCGCTACAACATCCCGATCCATGTGCGCTCGTCCTTCTCCGGGCTGCAGGGCACCTGGGTCAGCAACGAGCCGATTCAGCAAGGGGACAAGACGGTGGAGCAGGCCATCATCTCCGGTGTCGCGCACGACACCTCCGAGGCCAAGATCACGGTCGTCGGTGTGCCGGACAAGCCGGGCGAGGCCGCCCTGATCTTCCGTACGATCGCCGATTCCGAGATCAACATCGACATGGTCGTGCAGAACGTGTCGGCCGCCTCCACGGGTCTGACGGACATCTCCTTCACGCTGCCGAAGACCGAGGGCCGCAAGGCCATCGACGCGCTGGAGAAGAACAAGACCGCGATCGGCTTCGACTCGCTGCGCTACGACGACCAGATCGGCAAGATCTCGCTCGTCGGCGCCGGCATGAAGACCAACCCGGGTGTGACCGCCTCCTTCTTCGAGGCGCTCTCCGACGCCGGCGTGAACATCGAGCTGATCTCGACCTCCGAGATCCGCATCTCGGTCGTCACCCGCGCCGACGACGTGCCCGAGGCCGTCCGTGCCGTGCACACCGCCTTCGGGCTCGACTCCGACAGTGCCGAGGCCGTCGTCTACGGAGGCACGGGCCGCTGATGAGGCGGTCCGCGCGGCCGAGGCTCGCGGTCGTGGGGGCGACCGGAGCCGTCGGAACGGTCATGCTCCAGATCCTGTCCCAGCACGCGGACATCTGGGGCGAGATCCGACTGGTCGCCTCGCCGCGCTCGGCCGGCCGCAAGCTGGCCGTGCGCGGTGAGCAGGTCGAGGTGGTGGCCCTGTCGGCGGAGGCCTTCGACGGGGTCGACGTCGCCATGTTCGACGTCCCCGACGAGGTCTCCGCGCAGTGGGCGCCGGTCGCCGCGGCCAAGGGCGCGGTCGTGGTGGACAACTCGGGCGCCTTCCGGATGGACCCCGACGTGCCCCTCGTCGTCCCCGAGGTCAACGCGCACGCGGCACGGCGGCGGCCGCGCGGGATCATCGCCAACCCGAACTGCACGACCCTCTCCATGATCGTGGCCCTGGGCGCGCTGCACGCCGAGTTCGGGCTGCGCGAGCTGGTCGTCTCCTCGTACCAGGCCGTGAGCGGGGCGGGCCGGGCCGGCGTCGAAACGCTGCGGCAGCAGCTCACCCTGGTCGCCGGCACCGAGCTCGGAACCTGCCCCGGTGACGTGCGGCGGGCCGTGGGGGACAACACCGGGCCCTTCCCGGAGCCGGTCGCCCTCAACGTCGTACCGTGGGCCGGGTCGCTGCGCGAGGACGGCTGGTCCTCGGAGGAGATGAAGGTACGGGCCGAGTCCCGCAAGATCCTCGGACTGCCCCAGCTGCCGGTCGCGGTGACCTGTGTGCGGGTGCCGGTGATCACCACGCATTCGCTCACCGTCCACGCACGCTTCGAGGGGGAGGTCACCGTGGACAAGGCGCGGGAGATCCTCGCCACAGCCCCGGGTGTCGTCCTCTTCGACAACCCGGCCGCCGGGGAGTTCCCCACGCCCGCCGACGTGGTCGGGACCGATCCGACCTGGGTGGGCCGGGTGCGGCGGGCGCTCGACGATCCCACCGCGCTGGAACTCTTCGTTTGCGGAGACAATCTGCGCAAGGGCGCCGCGCTCAACACGGCGCAGATCGCCGAGCTGGTGGCGGCGGAGCTGGTGTGACGTCTGCGGCCCGCGCCACGCTTCCCGGGGCGAGGGCTTGCTCTGGGAAGAAGTCCTGGCCATGGGCGGGCTCATTTGTAGGATCTATGCAAGCAGTGTGGCCGGAGTAATGGTCCGGACCACTTGATCCGGACGACCCGGGTGCCCGAAAATTTCCCTCCCCGCCCTCCGCAACCACGCGGAGGGCGGGGAGCGTCTTTGCGAACGCCCTTCGGTGGTTCGGGGATGCTTCACGGGGCGTGGGGACGCCTCGGACATTCTGGATATACGGGAAGAGCGGGTAGGCATGAGGGCGTTCGACGCACGGTCAGTTGTGCTGCCTGACGCAGGGCCGTCGGCCGGTTCGGCCGACGTGGGACCTGTGAATCCGTCCGGCGTACGAGCGTCTGGTGCGGGACCGTCCGGCGTACACCTGTCCGACACAAAAGTGACGCCCGGCACGTACAACCCTGACGGGGGGAAACGTGTCCAACTGGCGTGGCAGAGGTACTCGACTTCTCCCCCGCCCTCGGCCCCGCCCGAGCGGGGAGACCCCCATCGGCGACCCGCGGCACGGCCCTACGGCCGCCCCGCCCGTCCCTCCGACCCCGCATGCCCGGCACGCCCGGCGGCATGCCGGTGATCGCACCCATGCCCGCAGCGCGGCCCACCCGCATACCGAATCAGCGCGACGGCGCCGACGACATCGCGGCCGCCGGTACCACCGTCGACCATCTCACCGAGACCTACCGCGCGCACTACCGCTCGCTGCTGGGTCTCGCCGCCCTCCTCCTCGACGACACCGCCTCCTGCGAGGACGTCGTCCAGGAGGCGTTCATCCGCGTCCACTCGGCACGCAAGCGCGTCCGCGACCCCGAGAAGACGCTCGCCTACCTGCGTCAGACGGTCGTCAACCTCTCCCGCTCGGCCCTGCGCCGCCGCATCCTCGGCCTGAAGCTGCTCCCCAAGCCGATGCCCGACATGGCGAGCGCCGAGGAGGGTGCGTACGACCAGCTGGAGCGGGACTCCCTGATCAACGCGATGAAGGGCCTGCAGCGCCGTCAGCGCGAGGTCCTCGTCCTGCGCTACTTCGCGGACATGACCGAGGCACAGGTCGCCGACTCGCTCGGGATATCGCTCGGCTCGGTCAAGGCCTACGGCTCGCGCGGCATCGCCGCCCTCCGGGTCGCCATGGAGGCGCCGGCATGAGCGAGCACGACGACGGGCAGGGGCACCCGCACGTCCCCCATGAGCCCCCTGGGGGTCCCCCCGGGCCATTCGGGCCGAAGGGGAGGCGCGAGCCGGGGGCGCAGGACAAGCAACAGCCGAAGCAATCGCACGCTGGGAACGGAACTGTGAACCACGGCCTCGACGAACAGAGCTCTGACGGGCTCGACTCGGACGAGCTGGCACTGCGCCGGATGCTGCACCGGGCGGTCCAGGAGGTCGCACCCCGCGACGGCACACTGGACCATCTGCGGCGCGCGGTCCCCGCACGGCGGGCCCGCAAGCGTCAGGCCATGGTCGGCATGGCGGCCGCCGCTCTGTTCCTCGGCACCGCCGTCCCGGCCCTCGTGCACGTCTCCAACTCCACCGGCACCGACGCCAACCCGTCCATGGCCGGCAACGCCTCGCAGACGCAGGGCGGCGGCGGACAGGGCAAGGGCCCCGACGGCGGCGAGAGCGCCGTCGGCGGCTCCTCCGGCAAGACCGAGGACCAGGGCACCGGCGGCAAGACGAACGACGACGAGACCAAGGGCTACAGCACGGGCACCGGCACGAGCAGCGGCTCCGAGGCCCCGGCCACCACCACGGCGGACGCCTCGGCGTGTATGCCGGGCCAGCTCGGCTCCGCCACCGGCGCCGCCAACGCCCCCGACTCCGCGGGCACGGTCTACGGCACCTTCCGAATCGTCAACGTCTCCACCGCGGCGTGTACGGTCACCGGTCCTGGCACCGTGAACACCACGCCCCAGGGCGCGGCGGACGCCACCAAGATCAGTACCGCCCGCCACATCTCGGGGGACGCGGCCGCGGGACTGCCCGACCCGTCCCTCGAGGTCTCCCCACTCCTCCTTCAGCCCGGCTCCGCCTACGAGGTGAGGTTCGCCTGGGTCCCCTCCGATACCTGCCCCACCAGCAGCGGCAACTCCGGCGGCGAGACCGGGGGCTCGACCCCCGACCCGACCACCAGCCCGGACGACGGCACGACCGGCGGCGCCACCACCGGCACCGACAGCGGGACCACGGCCCAGCTCGTCACCGAGGACGGCACGGCCGACGGCAGCGTGACGGTCACGAACACGGCGGAGGGCGGCGGACCGGTGGTCTCGACGACGGTGTCCAACGCGTGTGCGGGGACGGTGTACTGGACGGGCGTGCTGACGGGGGCGTGACGGGTATCCGGCCTGCGGGCCGGTCGGCACCCACACCCGGGCTCGGCCCCGATTCACCTGGCCCCGGCGTCCACAGCCGCCGGCTCCTCGTCCGGCACCAAGCCCAGCGCGGCGTCCCGCACGAACTCCACCTCGCGCCGCAGCAGCCGGAACCACATGAACACCACGAACCCGGCGAAGACGAACCACTCCCCGGTGTACCCGAGGTTCTGGAACGCCTTCAGGTCCAGCCCCGTGTCCGCGGGTGCCGCCGCCGGTACGGCCTTCATCCCGGAGTCACCCCGCTCCAGGGTGACCCAGGCGTCGTGGACGTCGTACGGCACGAGGTTCACCAGCGACGCCGCGCTGATCGCGCCGGTCTGCCCGGCCGGCAGCCCGCCCCGCGCACTGACGCCGTTGTCGCCCGGCGTCTCGGACGCCTGCAGCGCACCCGTGACGGTGACCTCGCCGCGCGGCGCGGCCGGCGCCTTCGACGCGTCGGCGTCTCCGGGCAGCCAGCCCCGCACGACCGGCAGCGCCTTGCCGTCGTCGGTGCGCAGCAGCGTCAGGACGTAGAAGCCGCGCTTGCCGTCCAGTTCCCGGTCGGGTACTAGCAGCTGCTTGGCGTACCGCCCGGTCGCGGTGGCCGGCTTGCCGGACGTCGCCTTGTCCACCGGCAGCAGCTCCTGCAGCGGACGGGCGGCCTCCAGCCGGCCGGACGCCGCCTGCGCGTCGGCGCCGCGATGGTCCTGCATCCGTGCCTCGAAGCGGCTCAGCTGCCACGACCCCATGAAGACGCAGAAGGGGATGGCGAGCAGCACGAAGACGTTGATCCCCCACCAGCGGGGTGTCAGCAGAAACCGGTACACGCCTTCAACGGTACGGGGCACGGGCCGCGGCACGGGCCGCGGGGTCAGTCCCGACCGACCAGGTGTTCCCGGCCCGCGGGCCGTTCGTACGGCTCCGGCCAGTAGTCCGTGACGGTGGCTTCCCCGCTCTCGGCTCCGCTGTGGCGGGGGTCCCCCACCGCGTCCGCGGCAGCGTGCAGACGACGTGGTCGGCCAGGGTGTCTGCCAGGGTGTCGGCGAACCCGGTCAAGTCCCGGCCTCGGTGGTGGCCCAGAACCTCTCGACGGTTTTGCGCTGTTAGGTCATGCGGGCGAGTCCGCACCCGGCCACTGACGATCGCCCCGAGCTTCACGGCGGGTACTCACTGTGGGAGTTTTCCACAGGCTGGGGACCTGACCTGCACATTGTCCGACGGGACGGGCAGTATGGGGCCATGACTGAGAGCAACGGGTCGGACGAGCAGGACCGGCAGGACCAGCAGGAACAGCGCGATGCGGTGCCGGACTGGGAGAAGCGCTTCCGGGCGCCCCGGGTGTCCCTGCCCGACTGGGCGGAGGACGCACCGGACCGCTCCCTGTTCGTGTCGAACGCGACGGGAACGTACGAGCTGTACGCCTGGGACCGTGCGACGGGCGAACAACGCCAGGTGACCGACCGGCCGAACGGCACGACGGACGGAGTGCTCTCCCCGGACGGCGCCTGGATCTGGTGGTTCGACGACAAGGACGGCGACGAGTTCGGCGTCTGGCGCCGTCAGCCCTTCGGCGGCGGGGCCGACGAGCCCGCCACCCCGGGCCTCGAACCTTCGTACCCCGCGGGCCTGGCCCTCGGCCGGGACGGCCGGACGGCGGTCGTGGGCCGCTCGACCGACGAGGACGGTACGACGATCCACCTCGCCCGCACGGGCGCGGACCCGGCGGAGATCTACCGCCACCGCGAGTCGGCGGGCGTCGGCGACCTCTCCCACGACGGCTCGCTGATCGCGATCGAGCACACCGAACACGGCGACGCGATGCACTCGGCCCTGCGTGTCCTGCGCGCCGACGGCACGCCGGTCGCCGAGCTCGACGACACCCGGGGCGGCACGGCGGAGCTCGGCCTCGACGTGCTCGGCTTCGCGCCGGTCGACGGGGACACCAGGCTGCTGATCGGGCATCAGCGGCGGGGCCGCTGGGAGCCCCTGGTGTGGGACGTGGCCACGGGCGAGGAGACCGAGCTCGCCCTGGACCTGCCCGGCGACGTCGGCGCCGAGTGGTACCCGGACGGAACCGGCCTGCTGATCGCCCACAGCTTCGAGGCCCGCAGCGAACTGTTCCGGTACGACCTGGGCAGTCGCACGCTGGAAAAGGTCCCCACCCCGCCCGGCTCGGTCTCCGGGGCGACGGCACGCCCGGACGGCAGCGTGGAATACCTCTGGTCCTCGGCCGCCGAGCCGTCGACGGTCCGCTCGACGACCGGCGGAGTCCTCCTGGACCCGCCCGGACTCAAGTCACCGGGCTCGGTCCCCGTGCAGGACGTGTGGGTGGACGGCCCCGGCGGCCGCATCCACGCCCTGATCCAGAAGCCGGCGGGCACGACGGGCCCACTCCCCACCGTCTTCGACATCCACGGCGGCCCCACCTGGCACGACAGCGACTCGTTCGCTGCGGGCCCGGCGGCCTGGGTCGACCACGGGTACGCGGTGGTCCGCGTCAACTACCGCGGCTCGACGGGCTACGGCCGTGCCTGGACGGACGCGCTGAAGCACCGTGTGGGCCTGATCGAACTGGAGGACATCGCGGCGGTGCGGGAATGGGCGATCGGCTCGGGGCTCGCCGACCCGTCCCGTCTGATCCTCACCGGCGGCTCCTGGGGCGGCTACCTCACCCTCCTCGGCCTCGGCACCCAGCCGGACGCGTGGACCCTGGGCATCGCGGCGGTCCCCGTCGCCGACTACGTCACGGCGTACCACGACGAGATGGAGGCGCTGAAGGCCATGGACCGCACTCTCCTCGGCGGCACCCCGGAAGAGGTTCCGGAGCGCTTCGAGGCGTCGTCCCCCCTGACGTACGTCGACCAGGTCAAGGCCCCGGTCTACATCTCGGCGGGCGTCAACGACCCACGCTGCCCGATCCGCCAGATCGACAATTACGTCAAACGCCTGGAGGCCCGAGGCGCCCTCCACGAGGTGTACCGCTACGACGCGGGCCACGGCTCGCTGGTGGTGGACGAACGGATCAAGCAGGTCAGACTGGAGCTGGACTTCGCGGCGAGATATCTGGGGAGCGTCGCGTAGCTGCCGGCAGTCGTGCCGCCGGGGCGATCGGGGTCCCCCGCTCCAGCGAACCCGAGAGCGGGGGGCGGGCGCGGCCGGCACCCCCGGCGGGGCCGGCCCCGCGCGACCCACCGCAGCCCGGCCCTGGGCCCGGCCCCGGCGCCCGGCCCGCTCACGCCCCCGCCCGCTCCCGCGACCGCCTCCCCAACAGCTCCGCCAGCCCCCGCCGAGTGGCCGCCAACACCACCCGATCCTCCCCCCGCAGAACCCGCGTCTCGGGGAGATCCCACACCAGCCCCGAAGAACCCCCGTCCGCCCCCACCCGCACGTCCTCGTACGCCTCCTCGACCGCCGGCTCCCCCCGCCGGCCGTAGGAGACACCCGGTTCCAAGGCCAACACCCGCCACGCCCCCGCCCGGAACGCCTCCCCGACGGTCTTCCCCTCCAGCTGCGGATGCCCGCCCACATCCACGGCCGCGAACAGCAGCACCCGCCGCTCCACCGGAATCGCCCCCAGGATCTGCCGGCCCATCATCGCCCCGGCGAAGGCGGGCGCCGCCAGATGGGACACGCTCCGACTACGCGTGGAGGCGTTCGGGTGCGCGGCCCGGAGGGTGCGGTACACGGCGGTCGCGAAGTCGTCGTCGTACAGCCGCAGGACCACCCGAAGATCGGGCCGCACGGATCGCGCGTACAGCACGGCCTCCAGATTCGTCGTGTCCGCGCTCGTCACCGCGAGCAGCGCGTCCGCCCGATGGATCTTGGCGGCTTCCAGAACCCCTTCCTGCGTGACGTCCCCGAGCACCACCGGCACCCGCAGCCGCCGCGCCGTCGCCAGCCCGCGCGCCTCGGGGTCGGACTCGACGCACACCACCGGAATGTGCAGTTCCCGCAGCCGTGTCAGTACCCGCGTGCCGATCTTGCCCAGTCCGAGCAGCACGACGTGCCCGCCGAGCCCGCGCGGCGGCTTGCGCAGCGCGGACGCGTTCCGGAAGGTCCCCAGCGCCTCCAGCACCGCCGCCAGCAGCACCGGCAGCATCAGCAACCCGACGAGACCGGACAGCAGTTGGAGGATCTGCCGTCCGAGGGACTGGCCGAGGGCGGGGTCGTCGATGGCGAACAGATCGAGCAGCGTGAGGTAGAAGGCGCCCAGCGGATGGATGCCGGTCACCAGCCATAACGCGACGGCGAGCGCGAGCACGCACCCCACGAGCCCCGCCAGCGACCACCGCAGCCGCCGCGAGAACAGCGACGCGAACGCCGGGACGACCCCGCTCCCCGCGGGCAGCGAGGGCCCGGAGTACGACACCTGCTCCAGGACGACACTCCCGCGCCCGCGGGCGTCCCGCACCGCCGCGGCGTCGGGCAGCAGCAGCGGTCCCTGCTCCCCGCTGCCGTCGGAACCGTCCGCGCCTGCCGGGTCGTTGCCCGTCGTGGACAGCAGGGCAAGGGTGGCCAGCCCCGGACCGGCGGTCTGGCCGGGCCGCGGCGGCGGCCGTTCCACCGCCCGCAGCAGCAGGCCGTCCGTCTGTACGACCTTGCTGGTACCGGCCAGCGCGGTGGCGGCCAGCGCGGGCGCGGCGGTGTCGGCGTCCGACAGGACGGTCGTCGAGGAGTCGGACGTGTCCAGCCCGGAGCCCGGCTCCTGGCCTTCCCCGTCACCGGTGGCCAACGCGGCCGCCTGGTCGAGGAGTCCCTCGATGTGCTGCCCCAACCGGCGGTTGTAGAGCCGGAGTACGAGCCGCAGCGTGGGGTTGAGCCGCCGGGCGGTGAGGGCGGCGCGGATGTTGGTCTCGTCGTCGTCGTACACGAGCGCGAGCGCGGCGGCCCGTGCGACGCCCGCCTCGGCGAGCACGGCCTCGGTCGGCTCGGCGGCCTCCATCACCCGCTCGTTCCCGGCTGTTTCGCCGCCGGAGCCGCTGCCGCCGCTCGTGCCGTTGGTGCCGTTCGCGGTGCTCGTGGCGTTCGTGGCGTTCGTGCCGTTGGCGCCGGTGGCCCGGCTGACCGCCGCGTTGACCACCCGGTCGAGCAGCGCAGCGGACGCGGCCCGGGCCCGGCCGACCACGGGTGGCCGTACGCCGCGTTCGGAGGGCGGTACGACGAGCGTGACCTGTTCGCCGTACACACCGCGCAGTTCGGCCGCGAGCCGGTGCGCGAGTCCGTCGTCGCCGCACACCACCATGTGCGCGGACACGTCACCCGGCTGAATTTGATTCGGAACGCTCCCCACGAGGGAAGAGACTGCCTCAACGGGACGGGTGGTTCCAAGGAGCACGGGCCCCGCGGTGAACGCCGGCGCTCCGCCCGCCGTACCGAAGGGGAGGGAAACCAGCGCCCTTCCGCACCACCGGAGGTACCTCGCCCGTGGCCATCACCAAGGCAGCTCCGACGCGGGCTGCGAACCGGGACGCGGCCCGTGACGGGGACAACGGCGGCCGGCAGCCGGACTCGAAATCCCCTCTCGTCCTGACCCTGCTGCTCGTCCTGGCCGTGCTCCTGCAGGGCCCGGTCCGCCGGGCGCTCGGCGCGCCGGTGATGCAGAGCTGGATGACGGTGTTCGTCGCGGTGGTCGTCCAGGCCCTGCCGTTCCTCGTGCTGGGAGTCCTGCTGTCCGCGGCGATCGCGGTGTTCGTGCCGCCGTCGTTCTTCGCCCGGGCCCTGCCCGGCCGCCCCGTCTTGGCGGTCCCGGTCGCCTCGGCGGCGGGCGCGGTGCTCCCCGGCTGCGAGTGCGCGTCCGTACCCGTGGCTGGAGCGCTCGTGCGCAGGGGCGTCACCCCGGCCGCGGCACTGGCGTTCCTGCTGTCGGCTCCCGCGATCAACCCGATCGTGCTGACGGCGACGGCCGTCGCGTTCCCGCGCAACCCGGAGATGGTGCTCGCCCGTCTGGTGGCCAGCCTGCTGGTGGCGTGCGCGATGGGCTGGCTGTGGCTGCGCGTCGGCCGGGCCGACTGGCTGCGCCCGCCGGCCCGGACGTCGTACGAGGGCCAGGGCAAGGGCGCGGCGTTCTGGGGCTCGGTCCGGCACGACGTGATGCACGCGGGCGGCTTCCTGGTCGTCGGGGCGATGGCCGCGGCGACCCTGAAGGCCGTGGTCCCCTCGCACTGGCTGCGCACGGCGGCGGACAGTCCGGCCGTGTCGGTGCTGGCCCTGGCGATCCTCGCCGTGCTGCTGTCGATCTGCTCGGAGGCGGACGCGTTCGTGGCGGCGTCGCTGTCACAGTTCTCGCTCACCGCGCGGCTGGCGTTCCTGGTCGTCGGCCCGATGATCGACCTGAAGCTCTTCGCGATGCAGGCGGGCACGTTCGGCCGCGGCTTCGCCCTGCGCTTCGCCCCCGCCACCTTCGCCCTCGCCGTCCTGGTGTCGGTTCTGACCGGGGCGGTGCTCCTGTGAACCGGCAGGCACAGGCGGCGGTCCTGTTCCTGCTCGGCGCGGCCCTGCTGCACGCGGGCCTGACCGACCTCTACCTGCGCTACGTCAAGGCCGGCCTGCGCCCGATGCTGCTGGCATCCGGCGCAGTACTGATCGCGGCGGCGCTGGCGACGGCGTGGTACGAGTGGCGGCGGGGGAGAGGGGGCCCAGGCGCCGAGCACTCCGGTGATCACATTCACGGCAATGGAGGCGGCGGCCTCGGTCATGGAGGCGGCGGCCTCGGTCATGGAGGCGGCGGCCTCGGTCATGGAGGCGGCGGCCTCGGTCATGGAGGCGGCGGCCTCGGTCATGGAGACGACGGCCACGGCCACGCTCACCGCGAACCCCGGGTCTCCTGGCTCCTCGTCCTCCCGCTCTTCGCCCTCATCCTGGTCGCCCCGCCCGCCCTCGGCTCGTACAGCGCCATGCACACGGGTACGGCGCTGCAGCAGTCGTACGGCTACCCGGCCCTGCCCGGCGCCGACGGGCCCCTCCGACTGAGCCTGGCCGACTACGCGAGCCGCGCGGTCTACGACCACGGCCGCTCACTGCGCGGCCGCCAGATCAGGATCACCGGCTTCGTCGCCCTGGACCACGCCGGCGCCCCCTACCTGGTCCGCATGGCCCTCAACTGCTGCGCGGCGGACGCCCAGCCGGTGAAGATCGGCCTGACCGGCCGGATCCCCCCGGTCCTGCAGCCGGACACCTGGCTGGAAGTCACCGGCACGTACACCCCCCGCCGGACGAAGGACCCGGTCAACAACGGCCCGATCCCCTATCTGAAGGTCACCGGAGCCGCCCCGGTCCACGCGCCGCACGACCCCTACGACGAGACGTGGAACACCTGACGGTCGGGCCTGGGGCGAGTCCTCACCGGGTGCGTCGGTAGGTGTCCGGTGATGGAATGGCCTTCGGGGGCTTCGAGCGCAAGAGGTGAGCCGTGACCGAGCAGAGCGACGAGATGGGGCCCATCGACTACATCGTCGTGGAGTTTCCCGGCAACCGAATGACGGGGGAGGCCTTCCCCCTGCTGGTCGACCTGGTGGACCGAGGCCTCATCCGGATCCTCGACCTGGTGTTCATCAGGAAGGACGAGGACGGCTCGGTGACCGCCCTGGAGATCGCCGACCTCACCGGTGACGGCAACCTGGACCTCGCCGTCTTCGAGGGCGTCCAGACCGGCCTGCTCGGCCACGACGACATCGAGGAAGCCGCCGCCGCCGTCGAGCCGGGCAACTCCGCCGGCCTGCTGATCTACGAGAACGCGTGGGCCGCCCCCTTCGCTGCCGCGCTGCGCCGTGGCGGAGCCCAACTGGTGGCCTCCGGACGGATTCCCGTACAGGCGATCCTCGCCTCGCTCGAAGCGGCCGAGGCCGCTTCCTGAGGTGCGGCGGGCCGAGCAGCACGCGTCTTTCCGGACGTACCTCGTCAACTCAAGCTGAGAATTCGGTGAGAAAGGACATCGCCATGCCAGGTCTCCTTCGCGGAGTGGCCCGCACGGCGGTCGTCGCCGGCACGGCGACCGCGGTGTCCAACCGTGTGTCGCGCCGCCAGCAGGGACGCTGGGCCGCCCAGCAGGGCCAGTACCAGGAACCCGCGCAGTACCAGGAACCCGCGCCGGCGCCCGCCGCGCCGCCGCCCTCCGCCCCGCTGGCCGACGACATGAGCAGCAAGATCGACCAACTGAAGGAGCTCGGCGAACTCAAGGCGCAAGGCATCCTCACCGAGGCCGAGTTCGAAGAGCAGAAGCGCAGACTTCTCGGCTGAGCGGCCCGCCGCTCCTGCGGAGGAGGGACACGATGCCGGACGACGGCGTGCCCGGCGGCGCCTTCGAGGCCCTCGCCGGGGCGGACGACCGTGTGTTCGAGGAACTCGTCCAGATGACGCTGGACACCTTCGAACGCTCGGGCCTGGATCCGCGGACGTACCTGCTGACCCGTATCGCCGCGCTGGTGGCGCTTGACGCGGCCCCCGCCTCGTACCTGCTGAACATCGCCGCGGCCGAAGAGGCCGGCGTGCCGATGGAGACGGTGCGGGGCGTCCTCGTGGCGATCGCACCGGTGGTGGGCAGCGCCAGGGTCGTCTCCGCCGCGGGGAAGATCAAGGAAGCCTTCGCGGAGGCGGACGAGCCGCGCCAGGCCTGAGCCCGGGGCTGACGGCGCACCGCGGCGGCCCATGCCGGGTGGGCCGGGCGGCGCCACGGCGGAGCGGCACGTGTGTCACGGAGGGGCCGCCGCCGAGGGCCCCGGCGGAGTGTCCGGTGCCAGCAGCGAACCGTCCAGCGGGCGCAGTGAGGTGGCCAGGGCCAGGCGGACGGCGGTCGGGTGGACATCGTTGGCGCTCTGGCCGAGGTCGACGTGGTCGATCGAGGGGGTGGACCACCTTGGTCGTGCTCCATGCGGCGCGGCCTGCGCCTTCTGATGCTCCTCGTCGTGGCCGGCGGACGTAGGCCGGGATGCCCTCCGGCGCGGGCCCCCTTGACAGGCACCCGTCCTGGGGCCCAGTCTGGCCGATCAATACGCAGAGCGCAATATATTGCATGTTGCAGGAGTCGCATGAACACCTCGCTCACCCCCACCACCAGCGCAGACACCCCACCGGTCCGGCCGCACCGGTTCCTGCGGCGATGTCTCCGGATGCCCATCGGCGTCCAGTCGATCATCGCCGTCGGGCTCGGAGCCCTCATCGGAAGCCTCGCCCCGTCAGCGGGCGAGCAGATGAAGATCCTCGGGGAGGTGTTCCTGAACCTGGTGCAGGTCGTGGTCCTGCCCCTGGTCTTCCCCCTCATCGTGCTGGGCATCGCCCGCATGGAGTCGGTCAAGAAGGTCGGCCGGATCGCGGGCAAGGCCATCCTCTACTTCGAGCTCGTCACCACGGTCATCCTGCTGATCGCGGTGGGCCTGGCCAAGCTCACGGACATCGGCACAGGCGCCCCCGTCCACACCGGCGGCTCCAAGGACGTGGCGGGCCTGGACCAGGGCATCGACTTCCACGAACTGCTCCTGCACGCCGTGCCGAAGAACATCTTCGCGGCGTTCAGCGAGGGCAACCTCCTCGGCGCGATCGTCTTCGCCCTGCTCGTGGGCGTGGCGATGGCCGCGATCGGGGAGAAGTCCGCACCCTTCGCCTCGCTGCTGGATTCCGTTGCCGCGGTGATGTTCAAGGTCGTCGGCTACGTCATCCGCATCGCGCCGCTGGGCGTGCTCGGCTTCATCTCCTACGACGTCGCCCACTACGGTTTCGGCAACCTGCGCAGCCTGATCGGCTTCATCGCCGTCGTCTACGCCGGCCTGGCCATCATCGTCGGCGTGCTCTTCCCGCTCATCGCCGCGATCTACCACATCCGCTACGTCGACCTGCTGAAGACGATCGCCGGGCTGGCCGGGATCGCCTTCGTCACCCGCAGCTCCGAGTCCGTCCTCGCACCGCTCATGGGCAAGCTCGAAGAGTTCGGCCTCAGCCGGTCGACGACCTCGTTCGTCGTCCCCCTCGGCTACTCCTTCAACACCGACGGCTCCGTCCTCTACCAGGCCGCCGCCCTGGTCTTCCTCGCCAACGCCTACGGCACCGACACCTCACTGCCCGCCCTTCTTCTCATGGTCGGCGTGCTGGTGATCCTCTCCAAGGGCATGGCCGGCGTCGCCTCCGCCTCCATCGTCGTCCTCATCGCCGCCGGCAACTCCATCGGTCTGCCCGCCGAAGGCGTGGCACTCCTCCTCGGCGTGGACTTCATCGTCGACATGGCCCGAACCGGCGTGAACGTCATCGGCAACTCGCTGGCCGCTGCCGTCGTCGACAGTTCCGAGAAACGGCGGGAAGCCAAACGCGGCCATCGCGAAACCCCCCACGCCCCGGCCGAGCACGAGGTGATGGCACTGCGGAAGGACACCGCGCAATGAGCACCCCCACCGCCACGAACGAGATCATCGGGATCCTGGGCGGCATGGGCCCGGCAGCCACCGCCGACTTCTACGCCAAGTTGGTGTCGACGACCCCGGGCACCAGCGACCAGGACCACCTCAGGACGGTCATCTGGTCCGACCCCACCATTCCCGACCGCACCGATGCCCTGCTCGGCGACGGCCCCGACCCCACCCCGTGGCTTCTCGAGGGCAGCCGCGTTCTGCGCGAGGCCGGTGCCACGGTGATCGCCATCCCGTGCAACACCGCGCACGCCTTCGTCCCGCGCATCGCCCACCACGTCGGCCTGCCCATCGTCCACATGATCGGCGAGGTCGCCCGGCATCTCACCACGCTGAACCCACGCGTCCACACCGCCGGACTGCTCGCCACCAGCGGCACGGTCCGGGCCGGCCTGTACCAGGAGTGGCTGGACCGCGCCGGGATCCGCCTCGTACTGCCCGCTGCCGCCGCCCAGGACCGCGAGGTCATGGCCGCCATCCGCGGGGTGAAAGCGGGCGCCCGCGACGGCTCGACGACCGCGCTCCTGGTCCGCGCCGCACGGCGCCTGACCGAACAAGGCGCCCAGGCGGTGATCGCCGGCTGCACGGAAATCCCACTCGGACTTCCCGCCGATGCCCTCGACGTCCCCCTCATCGACCCGGCTCTCATCCTCGCCCGGGCCTTGGTCCGCCGGGCAGGCGGACCGACGGCGTAGCCGGGTAGGGAGACCAAGAGCGATGTACTGTACGCAATATGTCACTCGACAGCCCTGTTTCCCGCCGCCTTCTCAGTGACGAGGTCTTCCACCGCCTGCGCGACTCCATCGTGCGCGGCGAACTCGTCCCCGGCGAGAAGGTCAAGGACAGCGAGCTCGCCGAGCGCCTCGGGCTCAGCCGCACCCCGGTGCGCGAGGCGCTCGCCCGGCTCTCCGACACCGGCCTGGTCGAAGCCAAACCCGGCGTCTACACCCGCATCACCACCCTCAACCGCCGCGACGTGGCCAAGACCCTCGCCGTCCTGCGCTCCCTCGACCAGCTCGCCATCGAGACAGCCGTCCCGGTCATGACCGAGCAGGACCTGCAGCGCATGCGCGAGGCCAACCGCGAGTTCGAACGGGCCGTCGCCGCCAACGACATCACCGCCGCGCTCGCCGCCGACGACCGCTTCCACGGCGTCCCCATCACAGCCGCGGACAACCCCGTGCTCAGCCGGATCGTCGAGCAGTTGCACCCGCAGATCCACCGCATCCTCTACCGCAAGTTCTCCACCCTGCTCGGCGGCCGCAACACCATCGAACACCATGACCAGCTCGTCGACGTCTGCGCCGGCGGCAATGCCCGCGCCGCCGCCGAACTCTCCGGCCGGCACTGGTCCGAACTCGGCGGCCACATCAACGAGCTCTTCGACACCAACCAGTTCGCCGAAGCGGCGCCAGGGTGAAGCACCAGCCCCTGCCGGCGATCGGTACCAAGGGGGAGTGGACCCCGCAAAAGCTCCGGCACCGCTTCGTGTCCCCGCTCTCCGGCCACGGCATCCCGCTGGAGACCAGTGCCTTGTCGGTCGGTCACAGCAGTCAGGCGCCACGGAGGCGGTCTACCGCAGACAGATCCGGCCGGGGTACCTCTGGACGTGGCCCCCTTCCAGGTGGCGACGCCAGTGTGCCGCCGAGGCATCCTCCGCGTGCTGCCGTCAGGGGCGTTGTGCGTTCTGCAACCGCTCGACCTGTCGGCTGACGAGGTCGGCGGGGAAGGACGCGCTGCCGCCGACGTTCTGCTTTCGGAACATCACGATCGTGTTCCCGGCCCGCACCACGGTGAACTGCTCGTTGCTGTCGCCCGGGTGCTCAGGGCCCATGGGGATGGTCTCCCGGAATCGCACGGCTTCGTCCCCGACGCCCGGGGCCTGTTCCGTCTTCAGCGTGGCCTTGAACTTCCCCACCCAGCCCGTGCCCTCATACGAGCGGCAGGACCCGAGTGCCCGCTTGAGCTGTGCGAAGGCCTGCCGGGCCTTCCCGTCTTCGTAGGCGGCAAGAGTCGAGCTGCCACCCCAGATATCACCCTTCCAGTTGAAGACCTGAAAGACGACGGTGGAGGCGCGCTCCCCGTTGCGGATGTCCAGCATGGTCTGACAAGTGGGGTCGGACACCGGCGGGAAAGTGCGCTGTTCCTCCTTCGGCTGGGGGTCATGCACCGGAATGTCGGCCTCCTGCGCCCCCGCAACCTCGCCCTCCCTGAAGGTGAGCGCCCGCAGCTGTGCCCGCGTCAGAGGGGTTGTGGCTGCCTTGGCCGATGCGGTCGCCCGCGGTCCCACCGAGTCTGGTGGCGCATCTGGACCCGCGGAGCACCCGGAGGCCATCAGGGCCCCGGCCATCACGGAACCGAGTGCCGACATGAGCCGCAGCGTGCGGACGTGCATGGATGTCCCCCCAAGGACTGTGAGAGCGCGGACGCTGACGGTAGCCGTGCCGGGGCGTCCATGACCAGGGACTTCCTACGAAACCGAGCGGCTGGAGCGGACCGTGGAGGCGCTCGACGGCATCTCCCGGGCCCTGGTGCGGACGGCGGAGGGGCCGCGTGCCCTGCAAGGTCCGCAGGAGATCCGGCAGTGAGGGCGGATGAACCGTTGCCCGGCGCCGAGGCCGGCCACGGCCCGGCGGCAGGACGTGCTCTCGCGGTGGTCCAGGCGTCGCCGTGCGGGTGAGGAGGCCGGCGCCGGTGCCGGCCTTCTCATCGGCGTGGATCTCGGCAGAGGCCGGGCGGGAGTGATCGTCTACGGCAGCGTGGACCCTCTGGGGCGGCGCCGGGCGGCTCGCCGACCGGTGGCGGCCTCCCATGGGCGGTGGAAGGATCGGAAAGATCCCTTTACGTACACGTTCTCGAGGAGCGGCATGGACGACGAGGGCACCAAGGATGTGACGGAAACCGACGTCGATGCCATCGATGCCATCGATGACTACGTCGACGAGGAACCCGTCGGTGGGGAGCTCGCGGAGCCGGACGTTCTCCTCGACGTCCCCCTGCTGAAGGTGGACGAGATCGCCCTGGACGTCGAGGATCTGCGCGCGAAGGTCTCGCTCCAGGCGGAGGTGCTCGACCTGCTCCGGCTGAACGTGGGCGCGTACGTGGAGCTGGGCGCCGTCCACCTGGAGATCAAGGGCGTGGAGGCGCAGGCGCTGCTGAAGGTGCGTCTGGACAACGTCGTGGAGGTCATCGGGAGGGTTCTGACGACCATCGACCGCAACCCGGACATCCTCAGGGACGTGGCCTCGGGCGTCGGGACCGCCGTAGGTGAGGTGGGCACTGGGGCGGGCCGTACGATCGACGAGGTCGGGCGTGGTGCCGGCAGGGCGGTGGAGGACGTGGGGCGCGAGGCCGGGACAGCGGTCGAGCGCCTGGGTGACGACACGGGCAGCGCGGTCGCGGGGCTCGCGGAACGGACCGGGGACACGGTGGAGGGAGCCGCCGCGCGGGTCGGCGAGACGCTGCCGGACACCGCGGAGAAAGTGTCCGACGTCCCGGAGGCCGCGAGTGGCGGCGCCACACGTGCCGGGAAGGCCGGGGGCGTGACGGGCCGCGCAGAACGGAAGCTCGCGCGCGAAGAACCCGCGCGCAGGCGACGGGCCGCCGAAGGTGGCGAGGGGCGGGCGCGGCGGGGCACTGATGCGCCGCGTCGCAAGGTGAAGCGTGTGCGGGAGCAGCAGCCGGAGGACGACGGCCGGCCTCCGTGAAGGCCTGAACACCGGCACGCGGACATCGAGTTCACCTCCACCGTGGCGGCCGGCCGGCTCCGTTTCCCCGAAGCGCCGCTGGCGCACGTCCGCCTCAGCGGGAGCCCCGGCACCCGCTCGGCCACGGAGAGCACGAGGATGAACCTGGCCGACCCGGTCGACGTCGGCATGGAGTACCGGAACGTGCAGGTCCGGTACGGGCTGTCGAACACACTCGGCACCGAGGACCGACAGCGCTCTTGAAACGGCGGCGATCATGCCAACTGAAACCAGTCAGGGGCCCGATCCGCTCAGCGGATCAGGCCCCTGACTGGCACTTCACTGTCGGGGTGGCGGGATTTGAACCCACGACCTCTTCGTCCCGAACGAAGCGCGCTGCCAAGCTGCGCCACACCCCGATCGTCGCTGCTCGTCGCGGCGACGTCGTTTACTTTAGCCCACCGGTGGCTGGAGACGAAATCCGGTTTTCGCGCGGTGGCGGGTCGGGTTGGGGCGGATGTGGTCGGCGGCCACGAGGAGGGCGGCGAGGGCGTAGAAGGAGAGGCCGAGGAGGAGGGCGTTGCCGAGGACGCTCCGGTAGCCGTGGTGGTCGACGTCCAGGAACGGGTAGAGGTAGCGGCCCGGCGTACCGGGCGCGATGAGCTCGCCGCGGATGAAGGAGAACGCCAGGTAGGCCAGGGGGTAGAGCAGCCACGTCGTGACCTGGCGGAAGTGCAGGCGGCCGGGGGAGGTGAGGAGCAGCCAGTCCAGCGCCGCCGCGATCGGCGTTGCCGTGTGGAGGATCTGGTTGGCGACTGCCTGCCAGCCCGTCGGTGGCGTGGTGCCGCCCGTCAGTGAGAAGGGGCTCGCCGTGTCCGCCAACAGCAGGTGGTAGACCAGGCCGGTGATGGTGATGTAGAGCAGTGCGGCCCCTGTCACGAGCGACGGCAGGGGGCGGCGGGCCGTCCAGTTCCGGCGGGCCGAGGCGGCGAGGACCAGGGCCAGGATGATGTTGCTCTGGATCGTGAAGTGGCTGAGGACCCGGATCGGGCTGCCGTTGACCAGGTCGATCGTCACGGCTGCGGCTGCCGCCAGTGCGACCAGAAGGCGGTAGGCGGCGGCCAGGGGGCGGCGTGCCGGCGCCACCACCGCCGCGGCGGGGACGCGTGACGGGAGCAGCGCGGGCATGCCCGGGACCGCGGGGAGGCCTGGGATGTCCCTGGGTATCGGGGGTGTCGGGGGTGTCGGGGCGGTCATGCCCTCACGCTAAGCAAGGGCGACAAAACGGGCGATGTGGGAGGGCTGGGCGGGTTACGCCGGCCCAGGTCCCGTGCCGTCGGCTACTCGCGCCCCACCAGCGTCAGCAGCGTCGCCTCCGGCGGGCATGCGAACCGGACCGGCGTGTACTTGTTCGTCCCGCAGCCCGCCGACACGTGCAGGTACGACTTACGGCCCTCCGCCGTGTGCGTGGACAGCCCCTTCACGCGGTCCGTGTCCAGGTCGCAGTTGGTGATCAGGGCGCCGTAGAAAGGGATGCACAGCTGGCCGCCGTGCGTGTGGCCGGCCAGGATCAGGGGGTAGCCGTCGGCGGTGAAGGCGTCGAGGGCGCGCAGGTACGGGGCGTGCACCACGCCCATGCTGAAGTCGGCGTCGTCCGACGGGCCGCCGGCCACCTGCTCGTAGCGGTCCCGTTTGATGTGGGGGTCGTCCAGGCCGGTCAGCTCCAGGGACATGCCCTCGATCTTCAGCCTGCCCCGCGTGTTGGTCAGGTTCAGCCAGCCCGCGCCGTCGAAGCCGTCGCGCAGGTCCTCCCAGGGGTTGTGGACCGCGCCGACGGCGGGCGGATTGCCGTTCAGGCCGTGGCGGCCGCGGGCCTTCTCCACCAGGTAGCGGGCCGGGTTGCGCAGCTTGGGGCCGTAGTAGTCGTTGGACCCGAAGACGTACGCGCCCGGGAACTCCATCAGGGGACCCAGCGCGTCCAGGACCTCCGGGACGCCCTCCGGGTCGGAGAGGTTGTCGCCCGTGTTGATCACGAAGTCGGGGCGCAGGCCGGCCAGTGAGCGCAGCCAGCGCTGCTTCTTGCGCTGGCCGCCGACCATGTGGATGTCGGAGACCTGCAACATGCGCAGGGGGCGCATTCCGGCGGGGAGGACGGGGACCGTCACCCGTCGCAGCCGGAAGGAGCGGGCTTCAAATCCCGCCGCGTACACCAGACCGGCGGCGCCGGCCGCCGCGATGGACAGGGGTACTCCGTATCGCTCGCGCATGCGTCCATCGTGTCAGACCCGTCGGTGCCCGTGCCCCACCGTCCTTTAAATGAACGGGCGTCGGGCCGCCAACACCTGCGACAATCAAACCCATGACCACGCTCAAGTCGAAGCTGCAGGAAGACCTCAACGCCGCGATCAAGGAGCGCGACGAGCTCCGCTCCTCGACGCTCCGGCTGACGCTCGCCGCGATCACCAAGGAGGAGGTCGCGGGAAAGGAGAAGCGCGAGCTCTCCGACGACGAGGTCCTCAAGGTGATCACCAAGGAGGCGAAGAAGCGCCGCGAGGCCGCGGACGCCTTCGCGCAGGGTGGTCGTGCCGAGTCGGCCGAGCGGGAGAAGGCGGAGGGTGAGGTGCTCGCCGCGTACCTGCCCAAGCAGCTCGGCGACGAGGAGCTGAACCAGATCGTCGCCCAGGCCGTCGAGGAGGCGAAGGCGGCCGGTGCCGAGGGGCCGCGGGCCATGGGTGCGGTCATGAAGATCGTGAATCCGAAGGTGGCCGGCCTGGCCGAGGGCGGCCGAGTCGCCGCCGTGGTCAAGAAGCTCCTGGCGGGCTGACACCGACTCCGGTCCGCAGAAGGCAATCGGCCCCTTTCCCCTCGTACGACATCAGATGCGTACGAGGGGAAAGGGGCCGCTCCCGTCCTCAGCCCGCGCCGCCAGCCGCCAGCCGCCAGCCGCTGGCCGTCTGGCCGCAGGCCGTCCGGCGGTCAGCCGTCGGCCTCAGCCACGCCCCCCGTTCCCGTTCCTGTTACCCCCATTGGTCTGTCCCTCGATGAAGTTCTCGGGGATGGAGAAGGTGGGCTCCGGGAAGGTTCCGCCGTTCGTGCCGCCGGCGCCGTTGCCGTTTCCGTTGCCGTCGCCGTTTCCGTTGTCGTCGTCGCCCTCGTCGTCGTCCCTGCGCTTCTCGGGATCCGGGATGTCGATGAGGTTGAAGGACTCGACGCTCTTGCCCGACAGGGCGCCGGACATGGCGTCCTTCCAGATGGGGCCGGGGACCTGGCCGCCGTAGACGAGGCCGTGGTAGACGCCGCCGATCGTGATGTTGGTCATCTTGACCTTCTGGGTGGCGCTGCCGACCCAGACGGCGCCGGAGAGGTTCGGCGTGTAGCCGACGAACCACGCGTTCCTGCGCTCGTCCGTCGTACCCGTCTTACCGGCGCTCTCGCGGTCGGTGAGACCGGCCTGCTGACCCGTACCGGAGTCGACCACACCGCGCAGCAGGGTGTTGATGGTGTCCGCGGTCGTCTCGCTCATCGCCCGCGAGCACGTCGACTTCGGCACCTCGAGCGACTTCTGGTCGTTGCCGACCTTCTGCGTGATCGACTCGATGGCGATCGGCGTGCAGTACATGCCGCGGGACGCGAAGGCGGCGTACGCGCTCGCCATCGTCAGCGGGGACAGGCCCACCGAGCCGAGGGCGATGGCCGGCCGCTCCGGCAGCTTTTCGCCGTTGCCCTGCCTGACCTGCAGCTTGTCGGTCATGTTGACGACGGGGCAGAGGCCGATGTCGGAGATCATCTGCACGAAGTAGGTGTTGACCGACTTGGCCATGGCCTCCTTCAGCTGGTACGGCCCGACCTCCGATTCGCTCTCGTTCTCGACGGTCTGCCCGCCCTGGTTCGTCCACGGGCTGCTCCCGCACGTCTGGACGGGGCTGGGATACGCCATCTTGTACGGCGACGCGTACTCCTGGGTCGGCGGCCGGCCCTCCTCCAGCGCGGCCGCGGCCACGTACGGCTTGAACGTCGAACCGGTCGGCCAGCCGAAGTTGGAGCCACCCATCGCCGCGTCGACCGAGTAGTTGTACTCGGTCTCGTTCTTGCCGTAGCCGTACGGCTTCGACTGGCCCATCGCGACGACCTTGCCGGTGCCGGGCTCGACCAGCGTGGCCGCCGCGGCGACCTTGTCGGACTTGTTGACGTGGTCCTTGAGCGAGGCCTGCACCGACTCCTGCGCCTGTGGGTCGAGGGTCGTCGTGATGGTCAGGCCGCCCTGGTTCCAGATCTTCGCGCGGGTTTTCCTGGTCTTGCCGAAGACCGGGTCGCTGAGGAAGACCTTCTCCACGTACTTGCAGAAGAAGCTGGCGCCCTTGACCGCGGTGATGCAGCCGTTCTTGGGCTGGCTGACCTCGAGACCCAGTGGTGTCTTCTTGGCCTTGTCGGCCTGCGCCTGGGAGATGTCGCCGACCTCGGCCATGCGCTGCAGCACGGTGTTGCGTCGCTTGGTGGCCTCGGTCTCGTCGTTGACCGGGTCGTAGCGGCTCGGGGACTGGACGATGCCCGCGAGCAGCGCCGACTCCTGGACGTTCAGGTCCTCGGCGTGCTTGGAGAAGTAGCGCTGGGCGGCGGCCTCGACGCCGTAGGCCTGCTGACCGAAGAACGTGATGTTCAGGTAGTTCTCGAGGATCTTCTTCTTGCCGAGTTCCTCTTCCACCTGGATCGCGTACTTCAGTTCCTTGATCTTGCGGCCGAGGGTCTGCTGGGTGGCCTCAGCGACCTTCGTCGGGTCGTCGCCGGCCTCCTCGACGAAGACGTTCTTCACGTACTGCTGGGTGAGCGTGGAGGCTCCCTGGGACACTCCGCCGCTCTGGGCGTTCTTGTTGAGCGCGCGCAGGACGCCCTTCAGGTCGATCGCGCCGTGCTGGTAGAAGCGCGAGTCCTCGATCGCGACGATCGCCTTCTGCATGTACGGCGAGATGTCCTTGAGCTCGACCACCGTGCGGTCGCGCGAGTAGACCGTGGCGATCTGGTTGCCCTTGTTGTCCAGGATCGTGGTGCGCTGGCTCAGCGGCGGGCGCTTGAGATTGGCCGGGATCTCGTCGAAGCCCTCGACCGAGCCCTTGGCGGCGAGACCGAGCGCACCGGCCGCGGGCAGCGCGATGCCGGCCATCACGGCTCCCGCGAGCACACTGACACCGAGGAACTTGGCGGCCTGCTGTGTTGTCGACAGACCGCCGCCCGAGCGCTTGTTTGGCATAGGGGCAGCCTAATCCGTAGTGCTGAGGGTTCCGACGGAGCCGCTGCCTGTCGGGAGGTTCGAGTGCCGGATCGTGATATCTCGAGCATCTTGGGCATCTCGATGCGGTCGGGGCGGCGGCGACGGCACGGCGGTGTGAGGTGTCCGCGTTCTCATTTGCCGGACACGCGTATAGGCCTTGGCCTAAGCTGCACTCAACTGTCACAGCGGTAGTGCCACGAATCTATACGTCCGGCGAACCCGAATCGTTCTGGTCGTTCCCCAACTTTTTTGGTGGGGGCGTGTCCGAATCCGCCTTGTGTGTCACTTGGCGCCCGTTGTGACTCAACTGAACTGTCCCGGATTGCCGGGGAAGTCACGTATGTCGCCAGCTCACTCCCCCGGGTGATCTGCCGCTTACGCATAGTCCGTTCGGGCCATTCAAGATTGGGCCCGAAGGGGGTGTTGCGCTGTGCCCACCTTCCGTAACGTCCTCAACTGGCGGCGGTGAATATGCCGCTGCCGCCGTGGGGGAGCCTCGATTCGGGAGAGGACGGCGCCGGTATGGGCTGGGTAACCGACTGGAGTGCGCAGGCGGCCTGCCGCACTACCGATCCGGATGAACTGTTCGTTCAGGGAGCAGCGCAGAACAGGGCCAAGGCGGTGTGCACCGGATGTCCGGTACGCACCGAATGCTTGGCTGACGCGCTCGACAACCGCGTCGAGTTCGGCGTGTGGGGAGGCATGACGGAGCGGGAGCGCCGCGCACTGCTGCGTCGGCGGCCGACCGTCACCTCGTGGCGCCGGCTGCTCGAGACCGCACGGACGGAGTATGAGCGGGGGGCCGGCATTCTGCCCCTCGACGACGACGAGGTGTACGAGAACTACGCTGCGGTGAGCTGAGGGGCTCCCCTCGGCTCAGCTCTCGGCGGCCGCGGGCAACTCCGGTCGCCCGGCCGCCAGCCGGTTCCCGATGTCCCGCAGCCCCGCGAGGTCGTGTACGTCGCCGGGCAGCGCGGCCACTTCGGCCACCGCCACCTCGGGGTGGAGCGCGGTGAAGCGGTCGCGCGTGCGCTGCTCGCGGGAGAGCAGCTGCATGCGCTCGGCATGCAGCCTCAGCAGGCCTGCGGTGAGTTGTTCCACGCTCCGGTCTGCGGTTCGGTCCGCGGCGGGGGAGCCTGACCCGGATACCGGATCGGATGCGGGAGATTCTGAACTTCCGTACGTCTCGGGAGAGTTACGAAGTCCAGCTTTCCCGCCGTCCTGATCCACAATGCGGGGCTCCTCAAGATTTTCCGCGGCGGCGGTGTCGGTCGCGGGATCGTCGAGGTCGGCAGCGGGATCGTCGAGGTCGAGGTTCTCCGCGGCCGCGAGCGCCCGCTCGGCCGACAGCCGGGCGGCGCCGCTGCCGTGGACCCGGTTGAGCACCAGTCCGGCGAGCGGCATGTCCTCGGCGGCCAGCCGCTCCACGAAGTACGCGGCCTCCCGCAGCGCGTCCCGCTCCGGCGCCGCGACCACGAGGAACGCCGTCCCGGGCGCCTGGAGCAGCTTGTACGTGGCGTCCGCGCGTGTGCGGAAGCCGCCGAAGGTGGTGTCCATCGCGGCCACGAACGTCTGGACGTCCTTGAGGAGCTGTCCGCCCAGCAGCTTGCCGAGGGTGCCGGTCATCATCGACATCCCCACGTTCAGGAACTTCATCCCGGCGCGCCCGCCCAGCTTCGCCGGGGCCGTCAACAGCCGGATCAGCCGCCCGTCCAGGAAGGACCCGAGCCGCTTGGGCGCGTCCAGGAAGTCGAGCGCCGAACGGGACGGCGGTGTGTCGACGACGATCAGGTCCCACTCGTCACGTGCGCGCAGTTGTCCCAGCTTCTCCATCGCCATGTACTCCTGCGTGCCCGCGAAGCCCGCCGAGAGCGACTGGTAGAACGGGTTGTTCAGGATCACGGCCGCCCGCTCGCCGTCCGCGTGCGCCTCGACGATCTCGTCGAAGGTGCGTTTCATGTCGAGCATCATGGCGTGCAGTTCGCCCGTCGCGGAGTCGTCGATGCCCTTCACCCGGCGGGGGATGTTGTCCAGCGAGTCGATACCCATCGACTGGGCGAGCCGGCGGGCCGGGTCGATGGTCAGGACCACCACCTTGCGGCCCCGCTCGGCGGCCCGCAGACCCAGCGCCGCCGCGGTCGTGGTCTTGCCGACCCCGCCCGAGCCGCAGCACACCACGATGCGGGTCTTCGGGTCGTCGATCAGCGGATCGAGGTCGAGCATGCGCGCGGGAGACAGGTGCCGGGCGGCGTGGTCGTGCGCGTGGGCCGGATCCTGACGGCTCATGACATCCCCTGCTTCCGACTGTTCGACGACCTCATGGCAGGTCCTGTCAACGACCTCATGGCAGGTCCTGTCAACGACTTCATGGCAAGTCCTGTCAACGACCTCATGACAGGTCCTGGTTCCGCAGCTCCCGGGCCAGTTCGTACAGGCCCGCCAGATCCATGCCCTCGGCGAGCAGCGGCAGTTCGTGCAGCGGCAGGCCCAGCTCGCCGAGGACGGCCCGCTGTTCGCGCTCCAGCTCGTACCGCTCGGCGTACTCCTCGGCCTGCTGCAGGAGCGGGTCCACCAGCTTCTCGGCGTTTCCGCCGCGCCGTGCCCCGCCCAGCCCCGCCGCGGACAGCGACTTGGCGACGGCGGTGCGCGGAACGCTCCGTACGAGTTCCAGGTCGGTGGCGTCCAACACCTCGGGCCGCACCATGTTGACGATGATCCGCCCGACCGGCAGCCGCGCCGACCGGAGCTCGGCGATCCCGTCCGCGGTCTCCTGGACGGGCATCTCCTCCAGCAGCGTCACCAGGTGCACGGCCGTCTCCGCCGACTTCAGCACCCGCATCACGGCCTGCGCCTGATTGTGTATCGGCCCGATCTTCGCCAGTCCGGCGACCTCGTCGTTGACGTTGAGGAACCGGGTGATGCGCCCGGTCGGCGGGGCGTCCATGACGACGTAGTCGTAGGCGAACCGCCCCGACTTGTCCTTCCGCCGCACCGCCTCGCACGCCTTGCCCGTCAGGAGTACGTCTCTCAGCCCGGGCGCGATGGTGGTGGCGAAGTCGATCGCGCCGAGCTTCTTCAGGGCCCGTCCGGCGCTCCCCAGTTTGTAGAACATCTGGAGGTAGTCCAGAAGGGCCAGTTCGGGGTCTATGGCGAGGGCGTACACCTCCCCGCCCCCGGGAGCGACGGCGATCTTCCGCTCCTCATAAGGCAGCGCTTGTGTTTCGAAGAGCTGCGCGATGCCCTGCCGACCCTCGACCTCGACGAGAAGCGTCCGCTTCCCCTCGGTGGCCAGGGCCAGCGCGAGGGCTGCGGCGACCGTGGTCTTCCCGGTCCCGCCCTTGCCGCTGACGACGTGGAGCCTGCTCACGTCTTCGAGCCTAACCAGTCCGTGTCCGGGCCACGCGGGAGGCTGTGGACAACGCGGCTGCGGTCGGCCGCAGGACCGGTCCCGGGCAGCGGCTAGAGTCGCCCACATGACCAAGTGGGAATACGCAACCGTGCCGCTGCTCGTCCACGCCACGAAGCAGATTCTGGACACCTGGGGCGAGGACGGCTGGGAGCTCGTCCAGGTCGTGCCCGGGCCGAACAACCCCGAGCAGCTTGTCGCCTACCTGAAGCGGGAGAAGCAGGCATGAGCGCGGTCGAGGCGAAGCTGGCCGAACTGGGCCTGACCCTTCCGGAGGTCGTGCCGCCGCTCGCCGCGTACCAGCCGGCCGTACGGTCGGGGGCGTACGTGTACACGTCCGGCCAGCTGCCGATGGTGGAGGGCAAGCTCCCGGTCACCGGCAAGGTGGGCGCGGAGGTCACGGCGGAGGAGGCCAAGGACCTGGCGCGTACCTGCGCGCTGAACGCACTGGCCGCCGTCAAGTCGGTGACCGGCGACCTGGACCGCATCGCACGCGTCGTGAAGGTCGTCGGCTTCGTCGCCTCGGCCTCGGACTTCACGGGCCAGCCGGGCGTGGTGAACGGCGCGAGCGAGCTGCTGGGTGCGGTCCTCGGCGACAAGGGCGTGCACGCGCGCAGCGCGGTGGGCGTGACGGTGCTGCCGCTGGACGCGCCGGTGGAGCTCGAGATCCAGGTGGAGCTGACGGAGGCGTAGCCGCACCACCGGGGGAAGATGACCGGCATCCCCCGGAGGGGACGATGGGCGCCTCTCGAACATCAGCGCGCTTCGGGATAGCCTCCGACCATGGCGAACGGTCAGTGGTACCCCCAGGAGTGGCCAGACCTCATCCGCGCGCTGACGGACGGCAGCCTCACCCCGGTCTCCCCGAAGCGCGCGGCCACCGTCATGCTCCTCAGGGACACCGACACCGGCCCCGCCGTTCACATGCTGCGCCGACGAGCCTCCATGGCCTTCGCCGGAGGCGCGTACGCATACCCGGGCGGCGGCGTCGATCCCCGGGACGACGACCGCCACGTCCGCTGGGCGGGCCCCACGCGCGCGTGGTGGGCGAACAGGCTGGGCGTCGACGAGACCGCGGCCCAGGCGATCGTCTGCGCGGCCGTCCGCGAGACGTACGAGGAGGCAGGCGTCCTGCTGGCCGGGCCCGCCTCCGACTCCGTGGTCGGCGACACCACGGGCGAGGACTGGGAGGCGGACCGTGCGGCGCTGGTGGCCCGCGACCTCTCCTTCGCCGAGTTCCTGGACCGTCGCGGACTGGTCCTGCGCTCGGACCTCCTCGGCGCCTGGACCCGCTGGATCACCCCCGAGTTCGAACGCCGCCGCTACGACACCTGGTTCTTCGTCGCCGCCCTCCCCGAGGGCCAGCGCACCCGCAACGCCTCCACGGAGGCCGACCGCACGGTGTGGACCCGGCCCGAGGACGCCGCCGCCTCCTACGACAAGGGCGAGCTGCTGATGATGCCGCCCACCATCGCGACCCTGCGCCAGCTGGCCCCGTACAGCACGGCCGCGGAGGCGCTCGCCGCGGCTCCCGGGCGCGACCTGGCCCCCGTCCTGGCGCAGGCCCGTCTGGAGGACGGCGACATCGTGCTGTCCTGGCCGGGCCACGACGAGTTCACCAAGCACATCCCGACCGGTGGAGCCCCCGCATGAGTCACGTCCCGGAAGGTCGCCTCGCATGACGGAAGCAGCAGCCCTTCCCGGCCAGCCGAGGGGCGGGGTCCTGTCCGGCCCCGCCACCCCGCGTGCCGTCAACGTGCTCGCGCCCAACGCATCGGCGATGACCCTGGACGGGACGAACACCTGGATCCTCTCCGAGCCCGGCTCCGCACTCGCCGTCGTCGTGGACCCCGGGCCGCTCGACGAAGGACACCTGACCCATGTCGTCGACACGGCCGAGAAGGCGGGCAAGCGCATCGCCCTGACCCTGCTGACGCACGGCCACCCCGACCACGCGGAGGGCGCCGTCCGCTTCGCCGGGCTGACCGGCACGAAGGTGCGGGCGCTGGACCCGGCGCTGCGGCTGGGCGACGAAGGTCTGGGCGCCGGAGACGTGGTCACCGTCGGCGGCCTGGAACTGAGAGTCGTACCGACGCCGGGGCACACCGCGGACTCCCTCTCGTTCCACCTCCCGGCCGACCGGGCGGTCCTCACCGGCGACACCGTCCTGGGACGCGGTACGACGGTCGTGGCGCACCCCGACGGCCGCCTGGGCGACTATCTGGACTCCCTGCGGCGGCTCAGGTCGCTCACGGTCGACGACGGCGTGCACACGGTGCTCCCGGGCCACGGCCCGGTCCTGGAGGACGCCCAGGGCGCCGTCGAGTTCTACCTCGCCCACCGCGCCCACCGGCTCGCCCAGGTCGAGACGGCGGTGGAGGACGGCTACCGGACGCCGGCCGAGGTCGTCGCCCACGTGTACGCGGACGTGGACCGCTCCCTGTGGCCGGCGGCGGAGCTGTCGGTACGGGCGCAGCTGGACTATCTGTCGGAGCACGGGCTCATCTAGTGGCCGCGTCAGCCGAGGCTGACGCGGCACTGGCTCATTCGGGACGTGGCGCTTTGACGCCGTGCACGCGCGTGTACTCCTCGGCGAGCCAGGGGCCGAGATCGTCGACATACGTAGTGAGGACGGCCCGGTCACCGGTCGGCTCGTGTCCGAGGACGGCGGCCGCCCGCATCTGCCCGGCCCGCTCGGGGTAGTACGCGCCGAAGACCGCGGCCATCTCCTCAAGGTCGCTGGTCCAGCCGTTCCAGCGGGGCATGACGAGCGTGAAGCCCGTACGCACGAGGTGGCGCGACATGAAGCGCACGAGCTGCCGCCGGGCCTCCTCGGGGTCGTCGCCGGCCTCGGCGCCGGCGATCCGCTCCCGCCAGTGCGGCAGGAGCTGGGCGAGGTCCCCGTTGGTCTCCCGGGCGAGCAGTGAGTCGGGCCGGTAGCGCGGCAGGTACTCGGCGAGGTCCTCGCCGAGCAGCGGCGTGCACATACAGGCGACGAACCACCCCAGGTCGTACGTCTCCGGCTCGCTCAGCAGCCGTGCCCGGCTGAACAGCAGCGTGCCGACGCCGTCGACCTGCGGGAACTCCTGGTCGAGCGCCGCGCCGAGGGTGCCGGCGTCGGCCCGGTCGGCGTCGGTCGGTTCCGCCTTCAGCGCGAGCAGCAGATCGAGATCACTGCGCCCCACGCGCGCGGTGCCGCGAGGAATCGACCCGTAGAGGTACGCGCTGTGCAGCCGCGCCCCGAACACGTCCAGCACCCGATCCCGCGCCACGGCGACCACGGGACGGAAGGCGTGGGGGATACGCCCGAGGGAGCCCTCGCGCTCGATGTAGCCCTGAGGGTCGAGGCCTTTGGGTACAACGGTTCCGGCCATAGACCTACTGTGCCGTGCGAAGAGAGTCTGAGCAGGCTGTCTCCGGCCGGGCACCTTCGGCCGGTCGGGCGCTCGCGGACGTGGCCCGCCCGGACGTCGTCAGCCCGTCGGCCGCTGAGGACGAGGCCGTTCCGGCCGAGGCGGGGGGCAGGGGGCGCAGCCCCAAGGCGGACGGCCACACGAACGGGGCCCGCCTCCGAAAGAGACGGGCCCTGCAACGCACGGCGGGACCAGGCGTCAGCGCGACCGCTTGGCGAGCCGCTCCACGTCCAGCAGGATCACGGCCCGCGCCTCCAGGCGGAGCCACCCGCGCTGCGCGAAGTCGGCCAGCGCCTTGTTCACGGTCTCGCGGGACGCGCCGACCAGCTGGGCCAGCTCCTCCTGCGTCAGGTCGTGGACGACGTGGATGCCCTCCTCCGACTGCACGCCGAAGCGGCGGGAGAGGTCGAGGAGCGCGCGGGCCACGCGGCCGGGGACGTCCGAAAAGACCAGGTCGGACATTGCGTCGTTGGTCCTGCGCAGCCGGCGGGCGACGGCGCGCAGCAGGGCGCCGGCCACCTCGGGGCGGACGTTCAGCCACGGCTGCAGGTCGCCGTGGCCGAGGCCGAGCAGCTTGACCTCGGTCAGCGCGGTGGCGGTCGCCGTGCGCGGGCCCGGGTCGAAAAGCGACAGTTCGCCGATGAGCTCGCCGGGTCCCACCACGGCCAGCATGTTCTCGCGGCCGTCGGGGGACGTGCGGTGGAGCTTGACCTTGCCCTCGGTGACGACGTAGAGCCGGTCACCGGGGTCGCCCTCGTGGAACAGCGAGTCGCCGCGTGCGAGGGTCACCTCACTCATGGAGGCGCGGAGCTCCGCGGCCTGCTCGTCGTCGAGAGCCGCGAAGAGCGGGTTGCGCCGCAGAACGTCGTCCACGAGTTCTCTCCTTGTCGACCTGCTCAGGGGATCTTGCGCCCCGCGTACCAGGGGACCGTGTTCCCCCATCTTGCCGGACGGTCCAAACAGTGTGATCTGTCACAAGGATGCCGCACACGTGTCCCGGGGTAAGCGGCAGGGGTCCAATTGGGGGCCGATCTTCAGGGTCCGGGGCGGATGTCAGTGCCGGGCTCTAGGCTGGCCGGGTGTCCAAAATGCCGGTGAGAGCACAGACCGAGGGGGCTGCGCGGGTGGTTGCACGTCGTAATTCCGCTGTGGGCGAACAAGCTCCCGGTGGTGGCAGGAAAACGGCAAAAGCGACAAAGAAGGTGACCGTCGCCCCCAAGAAGGCCACGGCCGCCGTAAAGAAGGCCGCTCCCGCTAAGACCATCGCACCGAAGCCGCCGAAGAACGAGTCGCGCACGGCCCTGGTCCGTCGTGCCCGCCGGATCAACCGCGAACTCGCCGAGGTCTACCCGTACGCCCACCCGGAGCTGGACTTCGAGAACCCCTTCCAGCTGGTCATCGCCACGGTGCTGTCCGCCCAGACCACCGATCTGAGGGTCAACCAGACGACGCCAGCGCTCTTCGCCAGGTACCCGGCGCCGGAGGACCTTGCGGCGGCCGATCCGGAGGAGGTCGAGGAGATCCTCCGGCCCACCGGTTTCTTCCGGGCCAAGACCAAGTCCGTCATAGGACTGTCCAAGGCCTTGGTGGAGGAGTTCGACGGCGAGGTCCCCGGGCGGCTCGAGGACCTCGTCAAACTGCCCGGCGTCGGCCGCAAGACCGCCTTCGTCGTGCTCGGCAACGCCTTCGGCCGCCCCGGCATCACCGTGGACACCCACTTCCAGCGGCTGGTGCGGCGCTGGCAGTGGACCGACGAGACCGATCCCGACAAGATCGAGGCCGCCGTCGGCGCGCTCTTCCCGAAGAGCGAGTGGACGATGCTCTCGCACCACGTGATCTTCCACGGCCGCCGCATCTGCCACGCCCGCAAGCCCGCCTGCGGCGCCTGCCCCATCGCCCCGCTCTGCCCGGCGTACGGCGAGGGAGAGACGGACCCCGAGAAGGCGCAGAAGCTGCTCAAGTACGAGAAGGGCGGCTTCCCGGGCCAGCGTCTGAAGCCCCCGCAGGCGTACCTCGACGCGGGCGGCAGGCCGGCACCGCCGCTGGGGGCGGGATGACGGAACGATCTCGCGGGGGCACGGCGTTGGACATGACGGAACGGGGGTGGCGATGACGCGAGCCAGCAATACCCGGGGCGGCCCGGTGACAGTCAGCAAGGAGGGCCTGCCCGGCTGGCTGGACCCGGTGGTGCACGCCGTCGAGACGGTCGAGCCGCTGCAGCTGAGCCGTTTCCTGCCGCCGGAGAACGGCGCAGGGCGCCAGTCCGCCGTCCTCGTCCTGTTCGGCGACGGCGAGCGCGGCCCCGAGCTGCTGCTCATGGAGCGGGCGACATCCCTGCGTTCCCATGCGGGCCAGCCGTCCTTCCCCGGCGGTGCCCTCGACCCCGAGGACGGTGACCCGAAGGCCGACGGGCCGCTGCGGGCCGCCCTGCGCGAGGCCGAGGAGGAGACCGGGCTCGACCCGGCCGGAGTCCAGCTCTTCGGCGTGCTGCCCAAGCTCTACATCCCGGTCAGCCACTTCGTCGTCACGCCCGTCCTCGGCTGGTGGCGTGAGCCCAGCCCGGTCGGGGTCGTCGATCCGGCCGAGACCGCCCGGGTCTTCACGGTCCCCGTGGCGGATCTCACGGACCCCGCCAATCGGGCCGTCACCGCCCACCCCAGCGGCCACCGAGGTCCGGCATTCCTGGTCGAATCGGCCCTGGTCTGGGGTTTCACGGCCGGAATCATCGACCGCCTGCTCCACTATTCGGGCTGGGAGCGGCCCTGGGACAGGGAGAAGCAGGTCCCGCTCGACTGGCTGTCATGACAGGGTGTCCCCTGAGGTGACCGCGAAGTGATGAGGCGAGGCTCGAACCGGTGAACGTGCTGGACATCCTGTTGCTGGTCGCCGCCGTGTGGTTTGCGATCGTCGGCTACCGCCAGGGCTTCGTCGTCGGCATCCTGTCGGTGATCGGTTTCCTGGGTGGCGGGCTCGTCGCCGTCTACTTGCTTCCGGTCATCTGGGACGCTGTCACCGACAACGCGGAGGTCAGCACGACCGCCGCCGTCGTCGCCGTGGTCGTCGTCATCGTCTGCGCCTCCGTCGGCCAGGCCCTGACCACCCACCTCGGCAACAAACTGCGCCGCTACATCACCTGGTCGCCGGCCCGCGCCCTGGACGCCACCGGCGGCGCCCTGGTGAACGTCGTCGCGATGTTGCTGGTGGCCTGGCTGATCGGCTCCGCCCTCGCGCAGACCACGCTGCCGACGCTGGGCAAGGAGGTCCGCGGCTCCAAGGTGCTGCTGGGCGTGTCGGAGGCGCTGCCCGACCAGGCCGACACGTGGTTCAACGACTTCACCTCGGTCCTCGCGCAGAACGGCTTCCCGCAGGTCTTCAGCCCGTTCTCCAACGAGCCGATCAAGGAGGTCAAGCCGCCCGACCCGGCACTCGCGCACAGCCCCGTGGCCACCCGCGCCCAGCGCTCCATCGTCAAGGTGATGGGCACCGCCCAGAGCTGCGGCAAGGTCCTCGAAGGCACCGGATTCGTCTTCGGCGAGCGCCGCGTCATGACCAACGCGCACGTCGTGGGCGGCGTCGACGAGCCCACCGTCCAGATAGGCGGCGAGGGCAGGAAGTACGACGCGACGGTCGTCCTCTACGACTGGGAGCGCGACATCGCCGTCCTCGACGTACCGGACCTGAGCGCGCCCGCCCTGCAGTTCACGTCCGAGGACGCGGCCAGCGGCGACAGCGCGATCGTCGCCGGCTTCCCGGAGAACGGGTCGTACGACGTCCGTGCCGCGCGCGTGCGCGGGCGCATAACGGCCAACGGCCCGGACATCTACCACCGCGGCACCGTCCACCGCGACGTCTACTCGCTCTACGCGACCGTCCGCCAGGGCAACTCCGGCGGCCCGCTGCTCACGCCCGAAGGCAAGGTGTACGGCGTGGTCTTCGCGAAGTCGCTCGACGACGCCGACACCGGATACGCGCTCACCACGGACGAGATCCAGGAGGACATCGCCGAGGGACGTACCGCGGACCAGCAGGTGGACAGCGACAGCTGCGCGCTCTAGCGCCGCGCCGGCCAAGGCCTGCCCGTCACGGAGCGGCGTCCGGCACGCCGAGAGCACGCACCTGAGGCCGCGGGGCCCGCCCTGCGGGGCGGACGACGGGAATGTGACGACAGGACCTGGGCAGCGGCCGTGTCAGCCGCGCGGGTGACGTAGGCGTACCGAGACCCAGCGGGCCCGGCGGCGCAGAATGCGCGGGATGCCCACCCGGAGGTCTGTGCCCGGCAGCTGCGGGGCACCGCCTCGTTGGTGGGAGCTCAGACCGCTGCCCGAGCGTCGATTGCGTGCCGCGTCACTGTAGTCGTGCGTCCAGCCCATACCCCGACGTGTGCCCCTGCCCCATGGTCGATAATCGCCTCCGGGCCGCCCAATTGGCCTATGCGCCGGGCAATTGGCCGTTCGTAGGGCAGGTGTTCCGGCCCGGATACCGGGCGCATCGGCGCGGTCACCGGTCGGGTTCGGGATCTTTGAGCCAGTTGACGAGCTCCGTTGAGAATGCCACCGGATCCTCTTCGTGCGGGAAGTGCCCGAGCCCGTCGAAGAGCCGCCAGCGGTACGGCGCTTCGACGTACTCCCCGGATCCGGCCGCGCTGCGGATACGCACCACGGGGTCGAGTGAGCCGTGCAGATGCAGCGTCGGCACGCGCACCGGCCGCTTCATGCGGCGGTTGAACTGGATGCCGTCGGGGCGGGCCATCGACCGCACCATCCAGCGGTACGGCTCGATCGAGCAGTGCGCAGTCGAGGGGATGCACATCGCTCGCCGGTACGCCTCCACCGCCTCGCCGTCCGGCAGGCCCGGGCCGGACCAGTCCCGGATCAGCCGGCCCACCAGGGCGCCGTCGTCGGCGGTGAGCTGCCGTTCCGGGATCCAGGGCCGCTGGAACCCCCAGATGTAGGAACCCGCGCTTGTCTGCTTGAGGTCCGAGAGCATCGCCGAGCGCCAGCGCCGAGGGTGCGGCATGGACGCCACCGCGAGTCGCCGTACGAGCTTGGGGCGCATCGCGGCCGCCGTCCACGCCAGGTATCCGCCCAGGTCGTGGCCGACCAGGGCGGCGTCCGGCTCGCCCAGGGAGCGGATCACGCCGGTCACGTCGAGGGCGAGGTTGGCCGGGTCGTAGCCGCGCGGGGTGCGGTCGCTGCCGCCGACGCCCCGCAGGTCCATGGCGACGGCCCGGAAACCCGCGTCGGCGAGCGCGACGAGCTGGTGCCGCCAGGTCCACCAGAACTGCGGGAAGCCGTGCAGCAGCAGCACCAGCGGCCCGTCGCCGAGCTCGGCGATGTGGAAACGGGCGCCGTTGGCGGCGACGTTGCGGTGGGTCACCTCTTGCCCGCCGGGGAGGTCCGGTCGTACGAGTGCGGCAGGCTGCGCCGAAGCGGCGGGATCCGTCATGACGACGAGCGTGCCACAGCTTCGATGGCCTCCGGGACCCGGTCCTGCGGGAGCTCCGGACGCGGATGCGGCTTGGCCTTCTGCAGGACACCCGCCGTCTCCTTCATCGAGGCGGCGACCTTCTGCGGGCCCTGGCTCTTCTTGGCCTTCTTCGCGAAGACCACGCCGATCAACGCGAGGACCGCCGCGACCAGAACGTTCGCCGCGAAGGACAGCAGGAAGCAGATCGCGAGGTTCCAGTCGCTCCAGGTCCGGATGCCGTACGCCAGCGCGAAGTTGAGCATCGGCAGGGAGAACAACAGGACCGCGCCGGCCATGGAGAACGCGCCGCCGCTCGTCGCCCCCCGCTTGACGTCCTGCCTGAGCTGCGCCTTGGCCAGCGCGATCTCGTCGTGCACCAGCGCCGACAATTCGGTCGTCGCCGAGGCGAACAGCTGGCCGATGCTGCGTTCGGCGCCGACCGGGCTGCCGTCGGGTGCGCTCATCGCGGTCTCCCTGTGTCTGTCTGACTCGTGTGTGACGGGGAACGGTCTTTTTTGTACCGTCCCGTCAGATCATGCCGGACGGTCGTTCTCCTCGCCTGCCCCGCCCGCCACTTCGGCAAGCCCGTGGCGTCCGGCGGCCTCCCGGTCGGCGGCCTTGAGCTCGGCGATCCGGCGGTGTTCGGCGGCCTTGCGCTCGTAGATGTCGGCCATCCGCAGGTGGTACGCCGGGTCGTCCTCCTCGTAGATGTCCGGGATGCCGTCGAGGTCCTCGTCGCGCTCCTCCGCCTCGAAGAGCCTGCGGTACCTGGTGTTCCGGATCTTCAGCAGGACACTCGCGACGACTGCCGCGATGAGGGACCCCGTCAGGACGGCGGCCTTGACCTCGCCCGTCAGCACCGTGTCGCCCTCGAAGGCGAGTTCGCCGATGAGCAGCGAGACGGTGAAACCGATGCCCGCCAGGGCCGCCAGCGCGAAGACGTCCGACCATTCGAGGTCGTCGCTGAGCGAGGCCCGGGTGAAACGGGCCGTCAGCCACGTCCCGCCGGAGATGCCGAGCGCCTTGCCGACGACGAGCCCGAGGACCACGCCGAGCGTCTCCGGTTTGCCGAACACATCGCCGAGCGCGTCTGCGGAGACCGACACGCCGGCGCTGAACAGTGCGAACAGCGGCACGGCCACGCCCGCCGACAGGGGGCGTACGAGGTGTTCGACGCGCTCGCCGGGGGACTTGTCCTCACCCTCCCGTCTGGTACAGCGCAGCATCAGGCCCATGGCGACGCCCGCGATGGTGGCGTGGACGCCGCTGTTGTACATCAGCCCCCAGACGACGAGGGCGAGCGGGACGTACACGTACCAGCCGTGCACGCCCTTGCGCAGCAGCAGCCAGAAGACGAAGAGACCGGCCGCGGCGCCCCCGAGCGCGGCGAAGTCGATGCTGTCGGTGAAGAACAGCGCGATGATCAGGATCGCGAAGAGGTCGTCGACGACGGCGAGCGTGAGCAGGAAGGCGCGCAGAGCGCTCGGCAGGGACGTGCCGATGACGGCGAGCACGGCCAGGGCGAACGCGATGTCGGTGGCGGTGGGCACCGCCCAGCCCGCGAGGGAGCCGCCGCCGGTGAGGCTGGTGAGGGTGTAGACGAGCGCCGGTACGGCCATCCCGCACAGCGCCGCCACCACGGGCAGTGCGGCTGCTCTCGGGTCGCGCAGGTCACCGGCCACCAGCTCCCGCTTGAGCTCGATCCCGGCGACGAAGAAGAAGATCGCGAGGAGCCCGTCGGCGGCCCAGTGCGCGACGGACAGGTTCAGGCCGAGGGCCTCGGGGCCGAGGTGGAAGTCGCTGACGCTCTCGTAGCTGTCGTGCAGCGCGGGTATGTTCGCCCAGATCAGCGCGGCGATCGCGGCGAGGAGCAGCAGCACACCGCCGACGGTCTCGGTGCGCAGCGCATCCGTGACGAAGGTCCGCTCGGGCAGCGACAGGCGTCCGAGAACCTTGCGGGGTGTGGTGGTGCGGGGCGCGGCCACGGGGGAGACCTCCGGTCGGTGGGCAGGACGGAGCACATGCCGACCAGACTTCCCGGCGCACCTTGGGTGTTGCTTTTTTGTTTAGTTTACCTAAGGTGCGCGAGAAGGAATCCGGCGATCCCTACGTTAGGTCCGAAAAGGGCACCCGGCGCGCTTGTCGCCGGGTGCCCCTGGAAGCCTTGCTCAGTCCTGAGCCGTGCTCAGTCCTCGCTGGGCGCCGCCGGGAGCTTCGCCTGGATGAGGTCCATGACGGTGGAGTCCGTCAGCGTGGTGACGTCACCGAGCTGGCGGTTCTCGGCCACGTCCCGCAGCAGACGCCGCATGATCTTGCCGGAGCGGGTCTTCGGCAGCTCGGCCACCGGCAGGATCCGCTTCGGCTTGGCGATCGGGCCGAGGGTGGCGCCGACGTGGCTCCGCAGCTCGGCGACGAGTTGCTCGTCCTCGGCGTTCGCCGTGCCGCGCAGGATGACGAAGGCGACGATGGCCTGCCCCGTGGTCTCGTCGGCGGCACCGACGACGGCGGCCTCGGCGACCGACGGGTGCGACACGAGTGCCGACTCGACCTCGGTGGTGGAGATGTTGTGGCCCGACACGAGCATCACGTCGTCGACGCGCCCGAGCAGCCAGATGTCGCCGTCGTCGTCCTTCTTCGCACCGTCGCCGGCGAAGTACTTGCCCTCGAAGCGCGACCAGTAGGTGTCCAGGAAGCGCTGGTCGTCGCCCCAGATCGTGCGCAGCATCGACGGCCACGGCTCGGTGAGGACCAGGTAGCCGCCACCGCCGTTCGGCACCTCGTTCGCCTCGTCGTCGACGACGGTCGCACAGATGCCGGGCAGCGGTGTCTGCGCGGAACCCGGCTTGGTCTCGGTGACACCCGGCAGTGGCGAGATCATCATCGCGCCGGTCTCGGTCTGCCACCAGGTGTCGACGATGGGCGTCCGGTCGGCCCCGATGTGCTTGCGGTACCAGATCCAGGCCTCGGGGTTGATGGGCTCGCCGACCGAGCCCAGGACCCGCAGGCTGCTCAGGTCGAACTTCGCGGGGATGTCGTCGCCCCACTTCATGAACGTACGGATCGCGGTGGGCGCCGTGTACAGGATCGTCACCCCGTACTTCTGCACGATCTCCCAGAAGCGGCCCTGGTGCGGGGTGTCCGGGGTGCCCTCGTACATGACCTGACTCGCGCCGTTCGCCAGCGGCCCGTAGACGATGTACGAGTGCCCGGTGACCCAGCCGACGTCGGCCGTGCACCAGTAGACGTCGGTCTCCGGCTTGAGGTCGAATACCGCGTCGTGGGTGTACGCGGTCTGGGTGAGGTAGCCGCCGGAGGTGTGCAGGATGCCTTTCGGCTTACCCGTCGTACCGGACGTGTAGAGGATGAACAGCGGGTGTTCCGCCTCGAACGCCTCGGGGGTGTGCTCGGCGGACTGCCGTTCGACGATCTCGTGCCACCACACGTCGCGGCCGTCGGTCCAGGCGACGTCCTGGCCGGTACGGCGGACCACGAGCACGTGCTCGACGTTGTCCACGCGCGCGATGGCGTCGTCCACGGCCGGCTTGAGCGCGGACGGCTTGCCGCGCCGCCAGCCGCCGTCGGAGGTGATGACGACCTTGGCGTCGGCGTCCTCGATACGGGTGGCGAGCGCGTCCGCCGAGAAACCGCCGAAGACGACCGAGTGCGCGGCGCCGATACGGGCGCAGGCGAGCATCGCGACCGCCGTCTCGGGGATCATCGGCATGTAGACGGCGACCCGGTCACCCTTCTGAACTCCCAGTTCCAGCAGGGCGTTCGCGGCCTTGGAGACCTCGTCCTTGAGCTCGGCGTAGGTGATGGCGCGGCTGTCGCCCGGCTCGCCCTCGAAATGGATGGCGACCCGGTCCCCGTGCCCGGCCTCCACATGCCGGTCCACGCAGTTGTACGCGACGTTGAGCTCGCCGTCCTTGAACCACTTGGCGAACGGCGGGTTCGACCAGTCCAGGATCTCGGTCGGCTCCTTGGACCAGGTCAGCCGACGGGCCTGCGCGGCCCAGAAACCGAGCCTGTCAGCCTTGGCCTGCTCATACGCCTCCGCGGTGACGTTGGCGCTCGCCGCCAGGTCGGCGGGGGGTGCGAACCTGCGCTCTTCCTTGAGCAGGTTGGCCAGGCTTTCGTTGCTCACGGCATCTGCCTTTCCCAGGGTGTCCGTTGTGTCCCAGGCCACAGCTCATCAGACCGGGGGGTCCGGTGACAAGGGTCGACGGGTAAATTGGTTTAGACCTGTTTGTGGGATGGTACCGGCGGCTGAAGTCACCCGTACCCACGGACGCCGGTCGGAGGGAGTTCATCGGCTGTAACGCGATTCACAGGGAGGGCGCGGCGGATGAAGGGACGCGGGGCGGGCCGCCAGGTCCCGGAAGACGCGGCCGGCCCTCCCCGTGGCGGTTCACGCGGACAGGTCCGCCGCCCGCACATGATCGAACAGCTCGTCTTCGTCCGGCCCGGTGAGCAGGTACGCCTGGGCCTCGCCGACGTGGAAGTACATCCCGTGCAGTTCCAGTTCCCCGTGCTTCAGGGCCCGGGCCACGGACTCGTGGGCGCGCAGGTGCTCCAACTGCTGGACCACATTGGTCAGACAGAGCTGCTCGACCGCGTCGGCGGGTGCCCGTCCGGCCAGCCTGGCCCACGGCCGGGCGGCGTCGGCCATGCGCTCCAGGCTGGGCAGTCCGTGCCGCAGCCACCGCTTGAGCGGGGTCCGGGCGCCTCCTGGCTCGGAGTTGAGCAGCGCCTGCATGGCCCCGCACCCGGAGTGCCCGCACACCGTGATGGAGCGCACCTTCAGCACGTCCACCGCGTACTCGATCGCGGCCGCCACCGAGTCGTCCCCGCTCTCCTGGCCCGGCAGCGGCACGAGGTTGCCCACGTTGCGCACCACGAAGAGGTCGCCGGGACCACTGGAGGTGATCATCGACGTGACGAGCCGCGAGTCGGCGCAGGTGAGGAAGAGCTGGGCCGGGCGCTGCCCTTCGCGTGCCAGCCGCGCCAGCTCGCCCCGCACCAGGGGTGCGGTGTCGCGCTGGAACGCGCTGATGCCACGCGCCAGTTCGTGTCCGCTGGGCCCCGCCCCGCCCGAGCCGGGATCCCATGGACCGGGCCCGCCGGGCCCGCCCGGACGCTCGTCGGATGATGGTGCGGACTGCGAGCGATCGCACTGGTGGTTGCGCCAGGGGGTCCAGGGGCGGCAGCGGCACCCGGCGGAGTCCGCGGGCTCGGTGGCGCCGGCCTCGGAAAGACGGCCGGTGGGGCTCGCGGGCTCGCCGGTCCGGCCCCCGGCACGACGGCCGGTCAGCTCGGCGGTCCCGCCCTGGGCGGTGTGCGTCCTGCGCCAGTCGTGCAGCGTCTCGAACGCCGCGTGGTCCATGAACGACCCGTCCAACTCGACGACGGTGTCGGCCCCTTGTGGGACGAGATGCAGGGCACGGCTGAGCCGCGGCACCGCGAGGAACGTCAACTGTCCTCGTACGTGTACGTGATGGACTCCTTCCTTCTCCTCGTGGGTGATCCGAGTGTGGGCGAGGCGGTTCAGGGCGACGGAGACGGCCACGGCGATCCCCAGGCTCACGCCCTCCAGGACACCGAGGAGGACCACGCCGAGGGTGGTGACGGCGTACACCAGCACCTCTCGGTGGCGGGTCACCGTGCGGATGTGGTGCAGGGACACCATCTGGATGCCGACGGCCATCACCAGGGCGGCGAGCGAGGCGAGCGGGATGAGTTCGAGGACCGGGACCATCAGCAACGCGGCGACTACTACGAGAACGCCGTGCAGCATCGTGGAGTTCCGGCTCACGGCGCCCGCGTGCACATTCGCCGACGTCCGTACGGCGACCCCGGCGACCGGTAGTCCGCCGAGCGTGCCGGAGACGATGTTGGCGGCGCCCTGGCCGAGCAGTTCGCGGTCCAGGTCCGAGCGCCCGACGCGGGCGGGCAGCGGAGGGCGCCCCGCCACCAGCTTGTCCACGGCGACCGCGCCGAGCAGCGACTGCACACTGCACACCAGCGTGATGGTGAGGACGGCGGCGACGAGGCCGAGCACCGGCCCCTCGGGCAGCCCGGCCAGGGCGTGGCTGCTCCAGGACGGGAGGTCGACCTCGGGCAGGGTCAGTCCGGCGAGCGAGGCGATCGCGGTGGCTCCGGCGACGGCGACGAGCGGGGCCGGGACCTTGCGCAGGAGGTCTCCCACCCGGCCGGGGACCCGCGGCCACACCAGCAGCAGGGCCAGGGTCAGTGCGCTCACCGATACGGCGGCGAGGCTCACGTGCCCCAACTGGGCAGGCAGGGCACGCAGGTTGTCGAGGACGGAGCTCTGCGGAGTGCTGCCGAGGACGATGTGCAACTGGGCGACGGCGATGGTGACACCGATGCCGGCGAGCATGCCGTGCACGATGGCGGGGCTGACGGCGAGGGCGGTGCGGGCCACGCGCAGGCAGCCGAGGCCGATCTGGGCGAGGCCGGCGAGGACGGTGATGGCGCAGGTCGTACGCCACCCGTAGCGGTGGATGAGGTCGGCG
This sequence comes from Streptomyces sp. NPDC040410, assembly GCF_055595715.1. Taxonomy (NCBI): domain Bacteria; kingdom Bacillati; phylum Actinomycetota; class Actinomycetes; order Kitasatosporales; family Streptomycetaceae; genus Streptomyces; species Streptomyces sp. NPDC040410. Next base: position 152,576 of record NZ_JBVIVK010000002.1, on the reverse strand, counting down.
GTGACGACCGTGAGCCCGGCGGCGGGGCCGCTGACCTGCAGCGGAGAGCCGCCGAGCCACCCGGCGACGAGTCCTCCGACGGCAGCGGCGACGAGGCCGGCCTGGAGGGGCGCGCCGGTGGCGAGGGCGATGCCCAGGGACAGGGGGAGAGCGATCAGGAAGACCGCGATCGAGGCGGACATGTCGGCGCCCGCGACGCGGAAGCGGCGGGGCGGGGTCGGCGGGGGGCTGTGGGGCTGGTGGTCGCGCGTCGACCGAGTCGGGTCGTCGGCGCGGGTGGGGACGCAGGCTGACATTGTTCCCGTCTCCTCCGGGGCAGCGCGGTCGCGGATCAGGTGGTCCCCCGTCGATGGCGGGGGGTCGGGTCGCGGCCGTGGGTCACGGCGTGCAGCGGCGGGATGAATCAACGCTCGGTAAATGAACCGTAATGCAGAGTAAAGGCCAGGCATAGGCATTCCTGGCAAATGGGGCAACAAGTCACCCATAAGGCTGAAGTAACCACTTGATCGGCTTGTCGTACTAATTCCTTCTCGGTCCCGTGCGACCTTGGCGGCGCTGTCGGGCCTTCCCGGCGCATCACCAGAAACACCCTCATCAGCGTTGGCCTGAGAGAAGGAAGTAGGTGGGCGGATTATGGCCGCCACCCGGAGGATCGCCGCGGGCGCCGTGGTCGCTGCGGCCTGTGCGGCATCGCTCGCCGGTTGCGCGAGCGGCGTCAGCGGTTCGAAGGCAGGGGCGCCCGGACCGCAGAGGGCTGCCCCGGGGCCGCCGCCCAGGAGCATGGTCCGCCTGATCGGTGACGGCTCCACGGCGTTCACCGGGGCGCAGCCGCACCTGCCCAGACCCGAGCGCCTCAAGCCCGGCCGGCGGCCCCCGCAGTTCGTGGTCTTCTCCTGGGACGGCTCCGGCGAGGACAGCCAGAAGCTCTTCTCCCACTTCCGCAAGGTCGCCAAGGCGAACGACGCGACGATGACGTACTTCCTGAGCGGCGTGTACATGCTGCCGGAGGACAAGCGCGACCTGTACCGGCCGCCGCAGCACTCCCCGGGCCGCTCGGACATCGGCTTCAACGACGAGCAGGGCATCGCCGACACCGTGAAGCAGCTGCGCCTGGCGTGGCTGGAGGGCAACGAGATCGGTACCCACTTCAACGGCCACTTCTGCGGCAGGGGCGGCGGGGTGGGCGAGTGGTCGGTGGACGACTGGAAGGACGAGATCTCCCAGGCCAAACAGTTCGTGAAGTCCTGGAAGACCAACACCGGCATGAAGACGGCGGCCCCGCTGCCCTTCGACTACGACAAGGAGCTCGTCGGCGCCCGCACCCCCTGCCTCGAGGGGCAGACGAACTTCATCAAGGCCGCCCGCGAACTGGGCTTCCGCTATGACACCAGCGGCGTCAACGAGCAGGTCTGGCCCGGGAAGAAAAACGGCCTGTGGGACCTGTCGATGCAGCTCGTGCCGTTTCCCGGACACTCCTCCGAGCAGCTCACCATGGACTACAACTTCATGGTCAACCAGTCGGGCACGACCACCCAGGGCGACCCCGGTAAATACGACCTCTGGGGCGACCAGATGCGCGACAGCCTGCTCAAGGGCTTCGACCGGGCCTATCACGGCAACCGCGCGCCCCTGATCATCGGCAACCACTTCGAATCCTGGAACGGCGGCACCTACATGCGCGCCGTCGAGGAGGTCGTCGAGCAGGTGTGCACCAAGTCCGAGGTGCGATGTGTCTCCTTCCGGCAGCTCGCCGACTGGCTGGACGCCCAGGACCCGCAGGTACTGAAGAAGCTGGGCACCCTGAAGGTCGGCGAGGTCCCGAAGCAGGGCTGGGCGTCCTTCCTGGCCGGCCGCCCCGCCCCGGCCCCGAAGGGCGTGCCGGGGGCGCCGGCGGTCAAGCCGTAGCCGTCAGACCTTGGCCACCACGCCCTCGCCGAGCACGAACCCGGGGTCGATCTGCGCCGCCAGGTCGGCCCCGGTGCGCGCGTTGCCCCACGAAGCCGCGTTCTTCAGGTGGAAGTGCACCATCTGCCGCGTGTACCGCTCCCAGTCGCGCAGCTCGTACGTCGCGTCGACGGCCGTCTGCAGCAGGCGCAGCGCGCGGCGGTTGGCGGCCTCCAGGAGCTCGAACCGGGGCGGCCGGCCCTTCTCCAGGGCGCGCACCCAGTCCGAGTGCCCGACCGTCACGAGCAGGTCGTCCCCGACTTCGGCGCGAAGGAAGTCGAGGTCGTCCTGGCCCTGCACCTTGTTGCCGACGACCTTCAGCACGACGCCGAAGTCGCGAGCGTGCTCCTTGTACTGGCGGTAGACGGAGACCCCCTTCCGGGTCGGTTCGGCGACGAGGAACGTGATGTCGAAGCGGGTGAACAATCCGGACGCGAAGGAGTCCGAGCCCGCCGTCATGTCGACGACGACGTACTCGCTCCGGCCGTCCACGAGATGGTTCAGGCAGAGCTCCACCGCACCGGTCTTGGAGTGGTAGCAGGCCACCCCCACATCGGCCTCGGTGAACGGGCCGGTGACCAACAAACGGACGGCGCCGCCGTCGAGTTCCACCGGCCGGGCGCAGGCGTCGTACACCGGATTGTCCTCGCGCACCCGCAGCAGCCGGGAGCCCTCACCGGGCGGGGTCGTCTTGATCATCGTCCCGGCGGAGGTGATCCGCGGGTTGCTTCCGCGCAGGTAGTCCTTGATCAGCGGCAGCCGCTCGCCCATCGCGGGCAGCGCGGCGGCCTCCGCCTCGTCCATGCCGAGCGCGGGGCCCAAGTGCTGGTTGATGTCGGCGTCGACGGCGACGACCGAGGCGCCGACATGCGCGAGGTGGCGGATGAACAGGGAGGACAGGGTGGTCTTGCCGCTGCCGCCCTTCCCGACGAAAGCAATTTTCATGTTCACAAAGGGTAGTCAAGTGATGGCTGTACGTGGTGGGTGGGCGTGAAGAAGACCACTCCTTCGTGGGTCTGCCTCCAGGGGTGCGTAGTGTCGTACTCATGAGTACGACAGGCGCGACCGCCGATCCGCTTGCGGCCCTGGGCTCCCTGCCCGGTGTGGCCGAGTCCGTGGAGTCCGTGCGCAAGGCCGTGGACCGGGTCTACGGGCACCGGGTCATGCGGCGGCGCAGCAACGAGATCACCGCCGAGGCCGCCCTGCGCGGCTCCCGAGGTTCCGCGGCGCTGTCCGGCGCGGACTGGGCGCTCGAAGAGGTGCGTCGGCGCACCGACTTCAGCGGTGACGACGAGGCGCGCGTCGTGGGCGCGTCCCTCCGGCTGAGCGCGGAGGCGGGCCAGCTGCTGTCCATCTGGCGGCAGTCACCCCTGCGGGTGCTGGCCCGGCTCCACATGGTCTCGGCCGCGGGCAAGGGGGACGAGGTCGGGCGGCCGCGACAGGACGGCGAGCCGGTCGACGAGCCGCTGGTCGGGCTGCCGCTGCCGAGCGCGGCCGAGGTGTCCGGCCGGCTGGAAGGGCTCTCCGAGCTGATCATCGCGGGCAGTTCCGCCCCGGCCCTGGTCACGGCCGCCGTCGTGCACGGCGAACTTCTCGCGCTGCGCCCCTTCGCCTCCCACAACGGCCTGGTCGCGCGCGCGGCCGAGCGCATCGTCCTGGTGGGCAGCGGCCTCGACCCCAAGTCCGTCTGCCCGGCGGAGGTCGGCCACGCCGAGCTGGGCCGCGCGGCGTATCGTGCGGCCCTCGACGGCTACGTCTCCGGCACGCCGGAGGGGATGGCCGCCTGGATCGCCCACTGCGGCAAGGCGGTCGAGCTCGGCGCGCGTGAGTCCACGGCGGTGTGCGAGGCGCTGCAGCGCGGGGCGGCATAACGCGGAAAAGGCCCCTCGAAGGGGCCTTACAGGGTTGCGGCGGTACGAGAATTCGTACCGCCGCTGGCATGTCCACCGCGTTACCAAGCGTCCTCGATATATTGCCCATCAGGCCGGGAACTTCGCCCGTCCCTGGTGCGGCTGGCCCGTATTCGACGGGTCGACGTCGCGTGGGTGCCCGGTGTTCATGCTCGGTCCGTGGGGCCAATCTGCGTATTAAAGGTGATCCTTTCGGATGGCCTTGGTCTCGCGGGCCGTTAACCCCTTTGTACTCCAGGCCCAGAGCAAGCGGAAGCCCTGGCTGTACTTCTTTACCTTTAAGTTCAAACGCGTACTAATCGGGTGCCAGAATTCCGAACGAGGCCTGACAGGTCGCGAAATGCCAGGTCAGGCCGCGGTCGCCCGGCGCCGGCTCGCGTACCAGACGAGACCCGCGGTGGCCGCCGCGGCGCCTATGGCGGCGGCAGCGACGAGTGCCGGCCGGGGCGGTACGGAGAAGGCGGGGAACCGCTTCTTGAGCCGCACCGGGCGGTGGAAGTCGAGGATCGGCCACCCGCGCGCGACCGCCTCGCGGCGCAGCGCACGGTCCGGGTTCACGGCGTGGGGGTGGCCGACCGTCTCCAGCATCGGCAGGTCGGTCGCCGAGTCGCTGTAGGCGTAACAGCGCTCGAGGTCGTATCCCTCGGACTCGGCCAGTTCCCTGATCGCCTCCGCCTTTGTCGGGCCGTAGGCGTAGTACTCCACCTCTCCGGTGAAGCAGCCGTCCTCGCCCACCACCATGCGGGTCGCCACCACGCGGTCCGCGCCGAGGAGTTCGCCGATCGGCTCGACCACCTCGGCGCCCGACGTGGACACGATCACGACGTCACGGCCGGCGGTGTGGTGCTCCTCGATCAGGGAGGCCGCCTCGTCATAGATGATCGGGTCGATGATGTCGTGGAGTGTCTCGGCGACGATCTCCTTGACCTGCTGGACGTTCCAGCCGCGGCACAACGCGGACAGGTACTTCCGCATGCGCTCGATCTGGTCGTGGTCGGCGTCGCCGGCGAGGAAGACGAACTGGGCATACGCGGTGCGCAAGGCGGCCCGGCGGTTGATCAGTCCGCCTTGGTAGAAGGACTTGCTGAAGGTGAGCGTGCTCGACTTCGCAATGACCGTCTTGTCCAGGTCAAAGAAGGCCGCTGTGCGGAGCAAGGAGTGGTTTTCCACGCCCCGAGCATAGGTGCAGCCCATTCGGCGTAAGGTGGGCGCGTGGGTTTGCCTGAGAGGCCTCTCGGGTACACCATGGAAGTCACGGATCGTTCGCGACCGTGCTAACCCGGTCCGACTCCTCCCCCCCCGAGTCGGCCGTGGAGACGACCCCCGCTCTCCCCCCCGGCGGGGGTCGTCGCATGTCCGGGTGGCTTTTCCTCCTTCTCCGCGCGGCCACCGGGCCGACGCCGGGCAGCTGCAGCCCTCAACTTTCCCCGCCCATGATCCGTCACTTTGGGTAGTTGCCGCGCTGCGCTGCGGGAGTCCCACACGAAGCACTACAGGAGTCACCGGTTTGGGTGACGGCGATATTCACAGCTGCTGAGTTGTCCACAGTTATCGACCAAGATCCACACGATTTCCCGGATCGCTGCACCGTGATTCCAGCGCGCTCCGCCGGTGCCGACTTCATGCCCGGTTCCGGTTAGCCGGGCGCGTTTGGCCGGTTCGTTTCGGCCGTTCATATGGAGGCCGCTTGCCGGTTCTTCACACGTTTGGGAATCGCGGGGCCGCAGAGGGCCGTGCGAGACATGCAGCGAAGGGGGATGGAAACCGTGGCCGGATCCGTCACACACGACCCGCCGCCCGCCTCGGGGCGGCATGGCACACCACTGATCATCACCGAGGACGCAGAACTGCTCGACGACCTGCTGCGCCTGTGCGCGGCAGCCGGCGCCACACCCGAGGTCAGTCCCACCGTGCACGACAGCAGCTGGGAGGCCGCACCGCTCGTCCTGGTCGGCGACGACGCCGCGCGGCGCGTGCGCGGGGCCGCGCGCAGACGCGGAGTGGTGCTGGTCGGCCGAGACCAGGACGACTCCGGGGTCTGGCGGCGGGCCGTCGAGATCGGCGCCGACCATGTCCTGATGCTGCCCGACGGCGAGCAGTGGCTGGTCGACCGCATCGCCGACGTGGCCGAGGGAGTCGGCCGGCCAGCCCTCACCGTCGGCGTCATCGGGGGCCGGGGCGGGGCCGGAGCGTCCACGCTGGCCTGCGGGCTCGCCGTCACCTCCGCGCGCGAGGGACTGCGCACCCTGCTCGTGGACGCCGATCCGCTGGGCGGCGGACTCGACGTGCTCCTCGGCGGGGAGACGGCCGAAGGGCTGCGCTGGCCCGCCTTCGCCGCCTCGCGCGGGAGGGTCGGCGGGGGCGCCCTGGAGGAGTCGCTGCCGCGGCTGCACTCGCTGCGGGTCCTCAGCTGGGACCGCGGGGACTGCGTGGCCGTCCCGCCTCAGGCCGTGCGGGCGGTGCTCGCCGCCGCGCGCCGCCGTGGCGGCACGGTGGTCGTCGACCTGCCGCGCCGCGTCGACGACGGGGTCGCCGAGGTTCTCGCCCAGCTCGACGTCGGGCTCCTGGTGGTCCCCGCCGAACTGCGCTCCGTCGCGGCGGCCGCCCGCGTGGCCTCCGCGGTCGGCATGGTCCTGCGCGACCTGCGGGTGGCGGTACGCGGACCCTACGCACCCGGCCTGGACGACCGCGAGGTGGCCCGGCTGCTCGGACTCCCTCTGGCCGGCGAGGTACCCGTCGAGTCCGCCCTGCTGCGCCCGGACGGGGGCAAGGCACCCCCCGCCGCGGCCGCCCGCAGCCCGCTCGCAAGTTTCTGCAAGGAGTTCTGGGAGCGGGCGCTGCTGGAGGCGGGCGCGGCATGAGTACGGTCTCCGGGCTTGAGCGGGCGGGGCGTTCGAGCGGCGCGGCAAACGACTCGGCGGCCGGTCGTGACGCGCCGTCGGCAGTGTCGTCGGGCAGGGCCGTGGGAATGTCCTCGGGTCTGCTGGACGGTGTGCGCCAGTGGCTGGCCGCGAGCGGGGCCGAGCCGACACCCGCGCGGGTGGCGCAGGCGTTGCGGGAACAGGGACGGGTGCTCGGGGACGCCGAAGTCCTCGGCGCGGCCGAGCGGTTGCGGTCGGAGCTGGTGGGCACCGGCCCGCTGGAGCCGCTGCTCGCCGATCCGTCGGTGACCGACGTGCTGGTCTCGGCCCCGGACCGGGTCTGGGTGGACCGCGGCGGCGGACTGGAGCTGACCGGCGTCTCCTTCCCGGACGCCTCGGCCGTACGACGCCTCGCTCAGCGTCTGGCCACGGTGGCCGGACGCCGCCTGGACGATGCACGGCCCTGGGCCGACGCCCGGCTGCCCGACGGGACCCGGCTGCACGCGGTGCTGCCGCCGGTCGCCGTCGGCTGCACCTGCCTGTCGCTGCGCGTCGTACGGCCGCGCGCGTTCACACTCCACGAACTGGTGGCCGCGGGCACGGTGCCGCCCGGCGGGGACCGGGTGCTGCGCGCGCTGCTCGACGCGCGCCTGTCCTTCCTCATCAGCGGAGGCACCGGCAGCGGCAAGACGACCCTGCTGAGCGCGTTGCTGGGACTCGTCGGCCCGGGCGAGCGGATCGTGCTCGCCGAGGACTCGGCGGAGCTGCGGCCGGACCATCCACACGTCGTACGGCTGGAGAGCAGACCCGCCAACCAGGAGGGCGCGGGACTCGTCACGCTCCAGGACCTGGTGCGGCAGGCGCTGCGGATGCGGCCGGACCGGCTGGTCGTGGGCGAGGTGCGAGGGCCCGAAGTGGTGCATCTGCTGGCCGCGTTGAACACCGGCCACGAAGGCGGATGCGGAACCGTGCACGCGAACGCGGCGGCTGATGTGCCGACCCGGCTGGAAGCCCTGGGCACCGCCGCCGGGCTCGACCGGGCCGCACTGCACAGCCAGTTGGCGGCCGCGCTGTCGGTGGTCCTGCACCTGGTCCGTGACCGGGCCGGGCGGCGGCGGATCGCCGAGGTGCACGTGCTGGAGCGGGACCCGTCCGGGCTGGTCCGGACGGTACCGGCGCTGCGGTGGGGCGCGGAGGCGTTCGCGTACGAGCGGGGATGGGAGCGGCTGCGGGGGCTGCTTCGGAGCGGGGAGAGCGAGGTGGGGTGCGGGGGCGGTGAGCCGGCGGGCAAGGGCCGTGGGTTGCTTGGCGCAGGCGCCGAGTTGGAGCCCGCGCGCCATGGATCGCGGAGGGCGGGCGGCGAACTGAGCGGCGAGTACGGCGAGCACGGCGGATTGACGGTGGAGGGATGCGGTGACCGGGATGGCTGAGACGGTGATGGGAGTGGCCGTGGTGTGCGCCGGAGCGGCGGCCTGGTTGCTGGGCGGATGGCACTTTGGGGCCGCCAGGCGGGCGCAGCTGTTGCTCGCGGGCGGCGGAGCGGTGGGGGTCGGCCCGCCGGCATGGCGGCAGCTGGCAGGTGGTCTGCGCCGGGTCCGCGTGCGGTTGCGCGCCGAGTGGTGGTCACTGGCCGCGGGGCTGGCGCTCGCGCTGCTGGGTGCCTCAGTGCTGCCGGTCGTCGCGGGGGCGGCCGGGGTGCCGCTGCTGCGGCGGGTGCGGCTGACGGCTCAGGCCCGGCGCGCTCGGGAGCGTCGGGGTGACGCGGTGATCGCGCTGTGCGGGGCTCTCGCCGGGGAGGTGCGCGCCGGGCGGCAGCCGGGCGACGCCCTGCTGCGTGCCGCCCGGGACTCCGGCGGGCTCGGTGACGGCCAGGCGGCCGTGCTGGCGGCGGCGCGGTTCGGCGGCGACGTGCCGGGCGCGCTCGCGGCGGCGGCGCGGCAGCCAGGTGCCGACGGGCTGCTGGGCCTCGCGGCGTGCTGGCGGGTGGCCGTGGACCAGGGTGCCGGCCTCGCCGCCGGACTCGACCGGCTCGAAGGGGCGCTCCGCGCCGAACGAGACCAACGAGCCGACCTGAGAGCCCAGTTGGCGGGTGCCCGCTCCACCGCGCTGATGCTCGCCGGGCTGCCCGTCCTGGGCCTGCTGCTCGGCGTGGCCCTCGGTGCCGATCCGCTGTACGTACTGCTGCACACCGGGGCGGGGCTGGGCTGTCTGCTGGCCGGCGGTCTGCTGGAGGGCCTGGGGATGTGGTGGGCGATGCGGATCGTACGGGGAGCGGAGGCGGCGTGAGCGCGGAAGTTTTCCACAGGCTGGGGGTGGCCGTGGGTGTTCTGCTGGTCCTCGGGTGGCTGATCCGCTGGATCGAGGCGGCACGGCACGAACGCAGAGTGCGGCGGCGGCTGGCCGAGCTGCTGGCCGCCGCGGAGACGGCGGCCGGCGCGCCGCGAAGCGACCTGCGGGACGCCGGACGGCGGTGGCTGCCTGCCGTGGCAGCGGTGTGTGCCGGGTGGGTGCTGCTCGGCGGTGTCATTGGCGCCGGGGCGGGACTGGCGGTCGCGGTGGGGCTCTGGCGGTGGCGGCTGCGCCGGACGGCTGCCGCAACTGCGCAGGAATTCGACGCGGGCGAGGCTCGCCGTCAACTCCCGCTGGCCGCTGACCTTTTGGCGGCCTGTATCGCTGCGGGTGCCGGGCCGGTGATCGCGGCACATGCCGTGGGGGAGGCCCTGGGTGGCCCCGTCGGGGAAGGGCTCGCACGCGGCGTGGCGGAGGTGCGGCTCGGCGGCGAACCGGCCGAGGCCTGGCGCGTGCTGGCCTCGATACCGGGCGCCGGAGCCCTGGCCCGGCTGCTGGAACGGGCCGACGTGTCCGGACTTCCCGCCGCCGGACCGGCAGCCCGGCTGGCCGCGGACGTCCGCGCCGACTGGGCCCGCACCGCGACGGCACGGGCACGGCGGGCGGCCGTGATGGTCACCGCTCCGGTGGGGCTGTGCTTCCTGCCCGCGTTCATCGCGGTGGGTGTACTGCCGGTGGTGATCGGACTCGCGGGTGGCGTGCTGGGAGGAGGAGGTGGATGACGGCCACGGACCAACGGCCGGTGAGCAAAGGCCAGTAGCCGGCAAAGGCCAGTAGCAGGCAAGACCCAGTTGTAGGCAAAGGCCCCGTTGTAGGCACATGCCTTCAACGGTGCGACAACAGCGCTGATCCATACGGGGGTTGAGATGTGCAAGGCGGTACGGGCAGGGCTGCGTGCCCTGGTGTGCAGGGTGCGCGCGGTGCGGAGGGACGCGGGGATGGTCACCTCCGAGTACGCGATGGGGATCGTCGCGGCGGTGGCGTTCGCCGTCGTCCTCTACAAGGTGGTGACGAGCGGGGCCGTCAGCGCGGAGCTGCAGGGCATCGTGAAGCGGGCGCTCAGTGCGCGGATGTGAGCGGAAGACGGACCGGGGGTTCGTGACGGCCGAGTCGGCCGTGGTGCTGCCCGTCCTGGTCATGTTCGCGATGGCGCTGGTGTGGGGGCTGCTCGTGGTGGCCGCCCAGATCCAGTGCGTGGACGCGGCCCGGACGGGGGCCCGTGCGGCGGCCCGCCAGGACCCGGCCGACGCGGTCGTGGAGGTCACCCGCGCGGCGGCACCGCGCGGGGCGAAGGTCACGGTCAGCCGGGAGGGGGACCAGGTCCGCGTGGCGGTAGTGGCGAAACCGCCTGTGCTGCACGGCCTGCCCTTCGAAGTACGGGAGGAGGCCGTGGCGGCGGCGGAGGAGACGGTGGGGGCAGGGTGATGAGAGAGATGAAAGACCGTTCCTCACGCCACGGGTCCGCCACCGGTCGCGGGCTTACGGCCATCTGGCGCAACGGTCGTGGGCTTACGGCCATCTGGCCCAACCGTCGTGGGTGTGGGGGCGTCCGGTCCAACGGTCGTGGGTGTGGGGCCGTCCGGTCCAACGGTCGTGGGTGTGGGGCCATCTGGCCCAACGGTCGTGGGTGTGGGGCCGTCCGGTCCAACGGTCGTGGGCTTACGGCCATCTGGCCCAACGGCCGTGGGTGGGGGACCGTCCGGTCCAACAGCCGTGGCATCGCGGCCATCCGGTCCAGCGATCGTGAGTCTGCGGCCCTCTGGCCCAGCGGCCGCAGACTCGCCTTCGCCCGGCGTTCCGACCGTGGTTCCGCCACCGTTTGGAGCATCGGGGCGATCGCCGTCCTCTGCGTGGTCTTCGGGGTCGTGGTCGCGATGGGCCAGGCCGTCGTGACCCGGCACCGGGCGGCCGGCGGAGCGGATCTCGCGGCGCTCGCGGCGGCGGACCACTGGGCTGAGGGCGGCACGGCCGCCTGCGCCCGGGCCGACCGGGTGGCCCTGGCACAGGGTGCGCGGCTCGTGCGGTGCGCGGTCGTGGGCGAGATCTCGGACGTGACCGCAGCGTCGGGACGGGGCCCCTTCGCGGCCGAGGTCAGGGCACGGGCGGGCCCTGCTGATCAGGTCCCGTCGGCTGCCCCGCCGTCGGCGGATCCGGCGGAAACTGGCCTTTCCGCCGACTTCTCTGCCGACTGATCCGGCGGAGCCGCCTCCTCCGTCGGCTTCTCCTCCGGTGCCCCCCTGAGCAGCACCGTGAGCAGCCGCACCGCCCCCCTCTTGTGCAGCGGGTCGTTGCCGTTGCCGCACTTGGGGGACTGGATGCAGGACGGGCAGCCCGCGTCGCACTCGCATGAGGCGATGGCCTCCCGGGTGGCCGCCAGCCAGGCGCGGGCCGTGTGGAAGGCGCGCTCCGCGAAGCCCGCGCCGCCGGGATGGCCGTCGTAGACGAAGACCGTCGGGAGGAGGGTGTCCGGGTGCAGCGGGATCGAGACGCCGCCGATGTCCCAGCGGTCGCAGGTCGCGAAGAGGGGCAGCATGCCGATCGACGCGTGCTCGGCGGCGTGCAGGGCGCCGCCGAGGAGCTCCGGGCCGATCCGGGCCTCGTCCAGCTGGTCATCGGTGACCGTCCACCACACGGCACGCGTGCGCAGCGTGCGAGGAGGGAGGTCGAGCTTCGTCTCGCCCAGCACTTCACCGGTGATGACACGTCGGCGCAGGAAGGAGACCACTTGGTTGGTGACCTCGACGGAGCCGTAGCACAGGCGGCCGTCGCCCCAAGGGATCTCGGTGTCCGTCTCCAGGACGGAGATCGACGTCGTGTCACGGGCGACCGTCGAATATGACGGGGCGGCCTCCTCGACCAGGGCCACCGAGTCCTCCAGATCGAGGGAGCGCACCAGGTACGTACGGCCCTGGTGCAGGTGCACCGCGCCCTCGTGGACCGTCGTGTGGGCGGCGCCCGCGTCGACCGTGCCCAGCAGCCGGCCCGTGCCGGACTCGACGACCCGGACGGCCTGCCCGCCGCCGCCGCGGATGTCGGTCAGGTCGGCGGCCCGTTCCCGGCGTGTCCAGTGCCAGGCCTTCGTCCGGCGGCGAAGCAGCTTCGCGGCCTCCAGCTGGGCAAGCAGTTCCTCGCAAGCTGGGCCGAAGAGCTCCAGGTCCTCGTCCACCAGGGGCAGCTCGGCGGCCGCCGCGCACAGGTGCGGGGCGAGGACGTACGGGTTGTCGGGGTCGAGGACTGTGGACTCCACGGGCTGGTCGAACAGGGCCTCGGGGTGATGGACGAGGTAGGTGTCCAGCGGGTCGTCGCGGGCGACCAGGATGGCCAGGGCCCCCTGGCCGGACCGCCCCGCCCTGCCCGCCTGCTGCCACAGCGACGCGCGCCTGCCTGGGTAGCCGGAGATCAGTACGGCGTCCAGGCCGGAGACGTCGATGCCGAGTTCCAGGGCGGTTGTCGCCGCGAGGCCGAGGAGCTCGCCGGAGTGGAGAGCCTGTTCCAGGGCACGGCGCTCCTCGGGGAGGTAGCCGCCCCGGTAGGCCGCCACGCGCCGCGCCAGTGACCGGTCGACTTCGGCCAGGCGCTCCTGGGCGATCACCGAGATCAGCTCGGCGCCACGGCGGGAGCGGACGAAGGCGACCGTGCGGACGCCCTGGACGGCGAGGTCGGTCAGCAGGTCGGCCGTCTCGGCGGTGGCGGTGCGGCGGACCGGCGCGCCCTTCTCGCCCGGCAGCTCGGTGAGCGGGGGCTCCCACAGGGCGAACACGAGTTCGCCGCGCGGGGAGGCGTCGTCGGCGACCTCCACCACCGGGAGGCCGGTGAGCCGGCGGGCGGCCACCGAGGGTTCGGCGGCTGTCGCGGAGGCAAGCAGGAACACGGGTGAGGCGCCGTAGCGGGCGCACAGGCGCCGCAGCCGGCGCAGCACCTGGGCGACGTGGGAGCCGAAGACGCCGCGGTAGGTGTGGCACTCGTCGATGACGACGTACTTCAGCGCCTTCAGGAAGGAGGACCAGCGGGGGTGGGAGGGAAGTATGCCGCGGTGCAGCATGTCGGGGTTGGTGAGGACGTAGTTGGCGTACTGGCGCACCCATTCGCGTTCTTCGAACGGCGTGTCGCCGTCGTACACGGCTGGGCGAACGGAATTGCCCAAGGGTTGTGAAAGTTCCTTCACAGAGCGGCACTGATCCGCCGCGAGGGCCTTCGTGGGGGCCAGGTAGAGGGCGGTGGCGGCCCGGCCGCTGGGGGCCTCGGAACCGTCCAGGAGCTTCGAGAGGACCGGGACGAGATACGCCAGGGACTTGCCGGACGCCGTGCCCGTGGCGACGACGACGGAGTCGCCGTCCAGGGCGTGCTCGGCGGCTAGTGCCTGGTGGGCCCATGGGTGCTCGATGCCGCAGGCCCGGACGGCCGCGATGACCTCCGGGCGGATCCGGTCGGGCCAGACGGCATGGCGACCCTCGCGCGGGGGCAAGTGCTCCGTATGAGTGATGCGCGAAGCCCGGCTCGGCCCCATGGCGAGCCGGTCGAGGACCGTGCCCGGCGCGAGGCGGGACATGGGCTCCGTCGAGGGTCGATCGGATCGGTGATTCTTGGCCATCGGCACCGAGTGTGTCACTGGCGTGACGGACAATGGGACCAAGGCGTCGTGCACGCCTGCCGGTAAGTGATTGAATGCCATCGCGGCTGGCGAACCGTCCCGGGGGCTCTGCCGAGGTGTCCCGAAGGGCGACCGCTCGATAGCAAGGTGCTGGAGGATCCGTGGACCTGTCCCTGTCGACCGAGACCATCGGCGATCGCACGATCGTCAGGGTCGGTGGCGAAATCGACGTATATACCGGGCCCAAGCTGCGCGAGCAGTTGGTCGAGCTGGTGAATGACGGCAGTTTCCACCTTGTCGTCGACATGGAGGGCGTGGACTTCCTCGACTCCACCGGCCTCGGCGTCCTGGTGGGCGGGCTCAAGCGGGTGCGTGCCCATGAGGGCTCGCTGCGCCTGGTCTGCAACCAGGAACGCATTCTCAAGATCTTCCGCATCACCGGCCTCACCAAGGTGTTCCCGATCCACACCTCGGTCGAGGAAGCGGTGGCGGCCACCGACTGATCCCGGCCCGGGGAGGACGCAGTCCGAACCCGGGCCGGCCGCAGTGAACGAAGGGTGTCCGGGCTTCGGCGGCCCGGTCCCCCGACAGCACGCCCGTTCCGAGGGGGATGCATGGCCACCGTTGAGCTCCGCTTCAGCGCGCTGCCCGAGCACGTGAGGACCGCCCGGCTGGTGGCGGCAGCGGTGGCGCGCAGGGCCGGAGTGGACGAGGCCGTCCTCGACGAGCTCAGGCTCGCCGTCGGTGAGGCGTGTTCCCGTGCCGTCGGACTGCACCAGACCGTCGGCATCACCTCGCCGGTGAAGGTGCTGCTGATCGAGGAGGAGAAACAGTTCTCCATCGAGGTCGGCGACGAGGCACCCCGCTCGGCGCCCGGCGCCGCGGGCGGCGAGGCCGCCGTGGAGACCGAGGAGGACGAGATGGGCCTCGCGGTCATCAGCGGACTCGTCGATGACGTGGAGGTGACCGCTGGGGAGCACGGCGGACTGATCCGTATGACCTGGCCGACCACGCCGCCGGCCGCGGTGCTCACCTGAGATCTGCTTCGCCTCGCTCCGAAATCTGACCCGAAGGGCCCTGGTCACCAGGGCCCTTCGGCATGTCCGGCCGCGGGCAACGGCCGTACAGTTATCTCAGGAAAGCCTTTTCGTGAATTCATTCACGATCAATCACGTGATAATTGGATCAAGCGTCAACGCTTTTGAGGCATTACCGCTTTCGAGTTCTATGCTGGGACCTCGATCATTTGCTGAAGAGCAAGTGAAGGCTAATTCCGTTTACCGCGTACTGTTTTGATCAGGTTCCGGTACCTAGAATCCGTCCACATCTTGAGCTCAGCCCAAGCGTCAAGGAGGACGAATGGCGGGGCTTCCTACCCCTCATCAGTTGGATCACCCCACAACCCTCGCGGCCGCAGTGCTCACCGACGGCAACCGTCTCATCGTGACGGTCATCGCGGCCGTCGCACTGGCGGCGCTCGTCGTGGCAGGCATCCTGGTGCGCCAGGTGCTCGCGGCAGGCGAGGGCACCGACAGCATGAAGAAGATCGCGACGGCGATCCAGGAAGGCGCGAACGCCTATCTGGCCCGGCAGCTTCGCACGCTCGGCGTATTCGCCGTCGTCGTGTTCTTCCTGCTCATGCTGCTGCCCGCGGACGACTGGAATCAGCGCGCAGGCCGATCGATCTTCTTCTTGATCGGCGCCGGGTTCTCGGCGGCCACCGGTTATATCGGCATGTGGCTCGCCGTGCGCAGCAATGTGCGCGTCGCCGCGGCGGCACGGGAAGCGACCCCGGCCGAAGGCGAGCCGGAAAAAGATCTCACCGCCGTATCGCACAAAGCAATGAAGATCGCTTTCCGCACGGGCGGCGTCGTCGGCATGTTCACGGTGGGGCTCGGTCTGCTGGGCGCCTCCTGCGTGGTGCTGGTGTACGCGGCCGACGCGCCGAAGGTGCTCGAGGGCTTCGGCCTCGGGGCCGCGCTGATCGCCATGTTCATGCGTGTCGGAGGCGGCATCTTCACCAAGGCCGCCGACGTCGGCGCCGACCTGGTCGGCAAGGTCGAGCAGGGCATTCCGGAGGACGATCCGCGTAATGCCGCGACCATCGCCGACAACGTGGGCGACAACGTCGGCGACTGCGCGGGCATGGCGGCCGACCTGTTCGAGTCGTATGCCGTGACGCTGGTCGCCGCGCTGATCCTCGGCAAGGCGGCGTTCGGCGACTCCGGGCTCGCCTTCCCGCTGCTCGTCCCCGCGATCGGCGTGATCACGGCGATGATCGGCATCTTCGCGGTGGCGCCGAGGCGCTCCGACCGCAGCGGCATGTCCGCGATCAACCGCGGGTTCTTCATCTCCGCGGTGATCTCGCTGGCGCTGGTGGCCGTGGCCGTCTTCGTCTATCTCCCCGGCAAGTACGCCGACCTCGACGGAGTCACCGACGCGGCGATCAGGGCCCATGACGGCGACCCGCGGATCCTGGCGCTCGTCGCGGTGGCGATCGGCATCCTGCTGGCAGCCGTCATCCAGCAGCTGACCGGCTACTTCACCGAGACCAGCCGCCGCCCGGTCAGGGACATCGGCAAGACCTCGCTCACCGGCCCGGCCACCGTTGTCCTGGCCGGTATCTCCGTCGGCCTCGAATCGGCCGTCTACACCGCGTTGTTGATCGGCCTCGGTGTGTACGGTGCGTTCCTGCTCGGCGGTACGTCGATCATGCTGGCGCTGTTCGCGGTGGCCCTTGCCGGCACCGGCCTGCTCACCACGGTCGGTGTGATCGTCGCGATGGACACTTTCGGTCCGGTCTCCGACAACGCGCAGGGCATCGCCGAGATGTCCGGCGACGTCGAGGGCGCGGGCGCGCAGGTGCTCACCAACCTGGACGCGGTCGGCAACACCACCAAGGCCATCACCAAGGGCATCGCCATCGCCACCGCGGTGCTCGCGGCATCGGCGCTCTTCGGGTCGTACCGTGACGCGATCACGACCGGCGCGCAGGACGTCGGTGAGAAGCTCAGCGGGCCCGGTGCGCCGATGAGCCTGATCATGGACATCTCCCAGCCCAACAACCTCGTCGGTCTCATCGCGGGCGCGGCGGTCGTCTTCCTCTTCTCGGGGCTCGCGATCAACGCCGTGTCGCGGTCGGCGGGTTCCGTGGTGTACGAGGTGCGGCGGCAGTTCCGTGAGAAGCCCGGGATCATGGACTACAGCGAGACACCGGAGTACGGCAAGGTCGTCGACATCTGTACCAGGGACGCCCTGCGCGAACTCGCCACGCCCGGTCTGCTAGCCGTGCTGGCGCCCATCTTCATCGGGTTCACGCTCGGGGTCGGCGCACTCGGCGCGTTCCTGGCGGGCGCCATCGGCGCCGGCACGCTGATGGCGGTGTTCCTGGCCAACTCGGGTGGAGCGTGGGACAACGCGAAGAAGCTCGTGGAGGACGGCCACCACGGCGGCAAGGGCAGCGAGGCCCACGCCGCGACGGTGATCGGCGATACGGTCGGCGACCCGTTCAAGGACACCGCCGGTCCCGCGATCAACCCTCTGCTGAAGGTGATGAACCTGGTGGCGCTGCTGATCGCGCCCGCGGTCATCAAGTTCAGCTACGGCGAGGACAAGAGCATCGGCGTTCGGATCGTCATCGCGGTCCTGGCGTTCCTCGTGATCGCAGGCGCGGTCTACGTCTCCAAGCGGCGCGGGATCGCCGTGGGTGACGAAGGCAACGCCGACCGGGTGGCCAAGTCGGCAGATCCCGCGGTGGTTTCGTAGGCGGTCTTCCGGACCCCAGCTCAATGGGCGGGCGGGTGGCGCGAGTTGACGCGTCGCCCGCCCGCTCTGTGTCGGGTGCGCGCCGTCGTCGTGAGCCTTCTCTCGCTTGGTGTAAATAGTTACAATACGTGTTATAACGGACGTTCGATATGCGGTTGTCCCCCACTTGGCGTGTATGTTCCGGGGCCGAGAGCCATGGAAGGGACCGATCCGGTGAACAAGAAGCTCGCGGCCGCACTGTCCGGCGGTGCGGTACTGGTGTTGGCGCTGTCGGGATGCGGCAGCGACGACAGCAGCGACAAGCTGAACTCCTGGGCCAAGCAGGTCTGCGACGCGGTGCAGCCGCAGGCCAAGAAGATCGAGGCCGCCAACGCCGCGATCCAGAAGGAGACCTCGGACAACAGCACGCCGGAAGAGGTCCAGAAGACCGACGCGCAGGCCTTCCAGGACATGTCCGACGCCTACAAGGCGATCGGTGCCGCCGTGCAGAAGGCGGGGGCGCCGGACGTCGAGGACGGCGCGAAGAAGCAGCAGGACGCGGTCAAGGAACTCAACGGGATCTCCTCGTCGTACGCGTCCCTGAAGGCGCAGGTCGACAAGCTCGAGACCAAGGACCAGGCGAAGTTCGCGGACGGCCTCAAGGACATCGCGACCGAGCTCGACAAGCTGAGCCAGAGCGGGAACGACGCGCTGAAGACCCTCGAAGAGGGCGACGTCGGCCAGGCCATGGCCAAGCAGGAAAGCTGCAAGGCGGCGTCCACCTCGGCTCCGGCGGCGGCGAGCTGACGCCGCCCGTGACGGCGAGCTGACTACTGCGTGACGGCTGGCTGCACCGCCGGCCACGGCGAGCTGACGCTCCCGCCACGGCGAGCTGACGCTCCCGCCACGGCGAGCTGACGCCGCCCGCCACGGCGAGCTGACGCCGCCCGTGACGGCGAGCTGACTACTGCGTGACGGCTGGCTGCACCGCCGGCCACGGCGAGCTGACGCTCCCGCCACGGCGAGC